>JBATMZ010000044.1:0-2065 GCA_049290115.1 Saprospiraceae bacterium
GTATTCGGTCAG
Source organism: Saprospiraceae bacterium (assembly GCA_049290115.1). Lineage (GTDB taxonomy): Bacteria > Bacteroidota > Bacteroidia > Chitinophagales > Saprospiraceae > OLB9. The sequence goes on from JBATMZ010000044.1 coordinate 13, forward strand.
CTGTTGGCGGAAGGTCATGGCGACTGCGGCAATCGTGAAGATCACGGTTGATGCGCCGACGATCTGCCAAGGCAGGACCCAAGGCACGGAGGTCAACCGGGCAAAGCCGGGGAACTCGGCGATCAGGACAAAGATGCCGGTTGCATTCGGATCGCGGCCAAGGATCAGGTTGAGGACAAGGCCCCCGGCGATGAGGCCGACCAGCAAGCCGGACGTAAGGCCAAGAGGAAGCAACAGAGAAATGCGTTGCAAGATCAAAACTCCCGGTCCTGATTGCGATCATGAGCATGTGCCCGCGCGTGTTCGGGCGGTCGCGCCGCCGCTTGTGCCACCATTTTGCGTTCCGCCGCCTCGGCTTCATGCGCGCTGAGACCAAGCGAGGGATGCTCCTTGGCAGCCGAGACGACGGCCACTGCCATCGCCGCCCGAGCGGCCGGATCCGGAACGTCCTTGGCCAGTGCTTCGGTCCGGCCTGCGGCGATGTCCTTCAACACCGTCGCCCCATAGCGCTCCTTCATTTCTTCCGAGAAATCCCGCGCCTGATTTTCATTTCGGAAGGCGACGGATCCCTGGCTGGCATGGACGCGCGCCAGTGAACCCAAAGCCTCGACGAGCGGGTCAGGTCCATGGGTCACTTCAATGCTGCGGGCGGACTGGATCAATTCGGCGGCGCGCTCGTAGAAACGATCCACCCGCTCGGCCGCCGAACTGCGACCTTGGGCGCTGCTGAGATCAAAGCCATGCCGCTTGGCGACATCGGCAATATCGGATTTCACCCAAGACTCTTCTTCGCGTGCATTGGCGGCCCCAGTTTCGAGTCGCGTCTCAAGCTTTTTGAAATCGATCCCAGCGATGTTCGCGCGGAGGCTCAAAGTAGCGCTCAGCATTTTGGCGCTGCTCTCGTCGAGATTGTTCTCGGCCCCGGCAATCGCCAACGTGTTCGCGCCGATGGTGGTGCTATACAGTGTCGAACGGGGCGGGGCTTCGATTTCCGCCTGCTGCCGATCCAGCCCAAAGGCTGCTGCAGCTTCCTTGGCGATGCCCTGCATTTCGGATCGCAGGTCGTCTTGTCGGTCTGGCGGCAATCGGTCGATCTGGGCTGTCGATTGCGCCACCCAGGCCGAGATTGCCCGCGCCGGATCAGCCTCAAAATCGCTCCGCTGCCGTTCTTCTTCGACATAGGCTGCCATCACCGGGCTTTGCGCGAGATGCTTGGCCAAGGCTTCGCTGAGCGGCCCTTCATCGGGAAACTTCGCGAGAACATCGGCACCGCCATCACGACCATAGGAGGTGACGGCCAAAAGCTCATCGGGCAGAAACCCGGCGGAGCCTTCGCCGTCGACAAAGCGACCGGTGCCGAGCGTGGCTTCAGCATCAGGGATATGCTCGGCAACGACCTTCCGAAACTCCGGATCGGCGACGAGTCGCTCGGCCAGATCGCGGGTTTTTTCATTGTCCCGACCGAGGGTCAGCACAAGTTGCGCATCATCGCCCGCGTAGATCGCGGTCTCTGGGCGGGCAAACTCGGGCTGTGGTCGATGCTCAAGGACAAGCCCTTCCGGCCCGCGGTCGGGTTCGTCCACCAATTCGCTGTCCATTTCCGCCGCGCGCTTTACCGCCAGCTCGAGCCCGTCTTCGCCACCTTCATAGAAATCATAGGCGTGGCGCAGAGCCTCGCGGGAATTCGGGAAAGTGCGCTCCGAATACGTGAGTTCATTCTCCCGTCCCGGCATATTTGCCTCGTAGCCCGTGTGAATTCCTCGGTCGGTTGCAATTGCCACGGGCCGCAGTTCGACATTTGCATCGGTCGTGACCCAGTCGCCCGTGGCGATGATGGGTGGCTTTTCGGCAAGGGCATCCTGATACGCGGCCGCCTCTCGATCCGCCACTTCCTCTCGGGCTTGCACCGCCGCGCGCAATGTCGGCCCGGGCGGGACCGCGTCGCTGTGGTCCGCCCAAAGCGCCGCTGCCTTTTCAGGCTCGCGGCGGGCGAAAGCCTCGAGATCATCCCGGAGCCCAGTATCAAGCCGTTCAGTCACGGCCGGACCATCTT
>JBATMZ010000045.1:0-2250 GCA_049290115.1 Saprospiraceae bacterium
ATACAATCAGCGGCAAAATCAACTTTTTTACCAAACTGTGCTTCAAGTTCAGGGATCATATACCTCAATGTGAATTTCTCAACATTTATATTTCCGTTCTCATCCAGACTTTTTGTAGGCCTTCCAAGATGGGAGATCAGTATCAGGCTTCCTCCATTGTCGAGTATATAATTCAAGGTAGGCATTGCCTTTACGATACGGGTATTATCCGATACTTTATGATCGCTCGTCATCGGCACATTGAAGTCAACCCTGACAAGAACTTTTTGATTTTTAAAATTTGATTTCATCTGAATTTGTTTTATTGCTTTTATTATAGAGAATAGCCCGAAATTGACATATTCCGGGCTATCATTTATTTTACATTTTTATTATGCCATTCTTTCAGCCAAATCGGCAAGCCTTTGAGAATAACCATATTCATTGTCGTACCAGGAAATCACTTTTATCAGGTTTCCTCCTTTCTCCATAGTCAGTTTTGAATCAAAAATTGAAGAATAAGTGCTTCCAATAATATCAACGCTAACGATCGGATCGGTCTCATATTTCAAAATTCCCTTCATAGGTCCTTCTGCTGCGGCTTTCATAGCGGCATTGACCTCATCAACACTTGTATTTTTCTTTAATTTAACCGTCAGATCTACTACAGAACCGTCGGGAGTAGGAACTCTCATAGCAAGTCCATGGAGTTTTCCTTCCAGCTCGGGAATTACCAGTCCTATAGCCTTGGCAGCTCCTGTAGAAGTAGGAATGATAGAAACTGCAGCAGCTCTTGCACGACGAAGATCCTTATGAGGTGCATCGAGAATTATCTGGTCGTTGGTATATGAATGTATTGTATTCATCAAACCAAATTCGATGCCGAAATTATCGTTCAGCACTTTGCCAATAGGCGCCAGACAGTTGGTAGTACATGATGCATTGGAAACAAGTTTGTGTTCGGGTTTCAATTTTTCATCATTTACCCCCAGAACAATAGTAACATCTACATCTTCGGGTTTATCTGAAGGTACACTTAAAACCACTTTTTTAGCACCTGCCTGAATGTGTTTGTTGAGCAGATCACGCTTTCTAAAAACCCCTGTACATTCAGCTACAACATCAACACCCAATTCTTTCCATGGAAGATTGGCAGGATCCCTTTCAGCAAATGCTTTGATCTTTTTTCCGTTGATAGTCAGGTAATTTTCATCAGCCACTACTGTTCCATTGAATTTACCATGAACTGAATCGTATTTCAACAGGTGAGCCAGAGTGTAATTGTCTGTCAAATCGTTGATCGCTACTACTTCAACATCCTTTTTTTCCAATAAAGCTCTGAAAGTCAGTCTTCCTATTCTTCCAAAACCATTGATCGCTATTTTTTTCATATTATATTATTTTTAGATTTTAAAATAAAAATGCAAAGATACAAATTTTAATGAAAATGAGGAAAGAAAAATGATATTATTATATGTTTTTAAATATGTATTTGGATTTTGTTTTACTACAATAATACGACTTAAATATTTAAAATGAAAGGCAAAAACTATCTGAAACTGATTGGAACAATGCTAAATTCAAACAATCAATAATTTTTTGAAAAAAAATACCAAAACCAATACCATATTTTATGTTTTTTTTCGTTTATATTACTGATAACCAACTAATTTTTTTTACTATGAAAACTTCAATAATTATAGCAGGCTTATTGTTAATTTCACTTAGTGTCAATTGTCAGTCAATTTGCAATTTAGAGGATAAAGTAGAATTGCTACATGCAAATAACATACGTGCGGCTATACGTAACAAAGGCATGAATTTTCAACTTTATCAGGAAGCAGGATTTAAAGTTCCGTATAAATCCTATGATACTCCAGGTACAATATATGAGACAGGGTTATGGTTTGGAGCCTATGACTCTGCAGGAAATTTACTAACAAATGTATTGCTTTACAAAGGCAATAATGATTGTGGATATGTTCCGGGTCCATGGATGGATGGAACAGATGAAGAAAATTATATCAACGCGAAAAACTGGAACAAAATATTTAAAGTTACAGGTGAAGAAATTTTGGCTCACAAAGAAGATTATTTGGATGGCAAAATTGATAAAGTGATTGAAGCGATCTATGCATGGCCCGGCAAAGGAAATCCTTTTTTCAAACAAATAAATGGTTTTGATTTGTTCGTAGACAGCCATGCAGGATTTCAGGAGATGCCCGGACATGAAAATGGCATTTACGAACCTCATTTTGGTGAGTATCCCGC
>JBATMZ010000046.1:0-57931 GCA_049290115.1 Saprospiraceae bacterium
GGATCGATCCTATTACCTGGGCAATCCACGACATTGACATTAGAGTTGACGTTATTGACGGGAAGTATACCTACATCATGGAATAATTACTCAGAGGTAAGTGCGACACAAGATGATCAGGGTAATAATAGAAATGACGATGCAGATAGTGTAGCGGACACCAACGTTAGTAATGACAACCCAGTATTGCCAGGTGATCCTGATGATAATAATATCCTTGGACTAGGACCTAATGCAGGACAAGATGAAGATGATCACGACCCGGCAGCACCAGATATTTATGATATTGCTTTATCAAAAACATTGATTACAGCAGGTCCATTTCAATACGGTCAGACGATTCAGTTTTTAATAACACTTACCAATCAAGGTAACAGAAGTCTTTCAAATATTCTAGTTAGGGATGCTTTGCCATGCGGCATGACTTATGTAGGAGGAAGCCAACCATGGAATATAGTAGGTAATGAAGCGACAACTATGTATAGTGGTGTGATTCCTCCATTCGAATCAAGAACCTTAGTTATGGACGTTAGTTTACAACCTTGCTTCAATAATCCTGCTTCAGCATGGACTAATTTTGCTGAAGTGATGTCGATGGATGATGATGGTGGTAATGATGTCAGTAATGAGGATCCCGATAGTGATCCAGGCAACGGCCCATCAGGTGGAAGTGAAGACGATGATGATGAAGTATTGGTAGAAATATTTGACCTTGCTTTAAGAAAAACATTAACCACAAATCCTCCATATAATTATAATCAAACGCATGTATTTAATATTGAAATACACAATCAGGGAAATGTTGCAGCTTCAAATATAGTCATTAATGATTATTTGCCAGCAGGTTACGGATTTGCTCCAAATAACGGTTGGACAGGTATTTCACCTACAATTCAGCTTAACGTGCCAGGTATAATTCCTCCAGGTGGTATGGTAGTTATGCCATTACATTTGACATTACTTCAGACAAGTGGTGGTGAAAACGAATGGATCAATTATAGTGAAGTTGCTTCCGCAAATGGACCGCAAGGTCCTGGATTTGACGCAGACAGTAATCCAAATAGCAATACGGCTGAAGAAAACAATGTTTTACCTAATAGTAGTAATGATAATGTAATCACAGGAGGAGGACCTACTGTTGGTGAAGATGAGGATGATCACGACCCAGCAGGACCTTCAATTTTTGACCTTGCATTGACCAAAACCATAGTTACTGCCCTACCTAGCTATAGCTATGGTCAAATTGCTACTTATAGTATCGAAGTATTTAACCAAGGTAATAATGCGGCTGGAACCATAGTTTTATCAGATTACGTCCCTTGTGGGTTGGAATTTGATGGCTCATTACCAAACAATACCCAATGGTCTGTAGCAGCTCCAGGTAGGATTACTTCAACATTAAATTATATCTTAAACCCTGGTCAAAGTACAACTATATTATTGGATTTAAGAGTAATTCCTTGTTACAATGTTCCAGAAAATGCATGGACAAATTTTACTGAGATTACAACGGCAATCGACGTTTCTACAGGTATCGCAGGACTCGATATTGATAGTAATCCAGATACAAACCAAGGAAATGATGGGGGCGGAGTGCCCGACTTCAATGGAGTAGTCAGTGGAACGGACAATACCATCAATAATCAGAATGGTGATGAAGATGATCAGGATCCACATAAGATTCAAGTATTCGACTTGGCGTTGAGAAAATTAGTCGATGATAGAGGACCTTACATGATTGGTCAAATGGCAACATTTAGACTGACAATATTTAATCAGGGGAATGTACCTGCTACCAATATTATCGTAAATGATTACATAAGAAGTGGTTTTATATTTAATGGTGGGGTAAACCTAGGATGGACGATGGTAAATGCACCAACACCTTTGGTAGATGGGTTACTTACTTATAATATAGGTTCCGTTCTTCAACCAGGGCAATCCATTGAACTTGTCCTAAATCTTGAAGTAGCTTTAGATGCAAACCCGGCTATTGAAGATTGGTATAATTACGGAGAAATTGGATCTGCCATGGATACCCAAGGCAACAACAGAAATGATGATGCAGACAGTCAACCAAATACTAACGCTACTTATGAAAATGTGGTTTTACCTGATGACCCATGGGATAATATTGTTGATGGAAGAGGACCAAACTTCAATGAAGATGAAGATGATCACGATCCTGAAAAAATTCTAGTTGTTGGAGGTCTTGGAGACACTGTTTGGAAAGATTTAAATGGAAATGGTATTCAAGAAATTGGAGAACCAGGCATTCAAAAAGTTATTGTTAGATTACAAGATTGTGCTGGGAATACTTTAAAAACGGCCTTAACTGACGCTGATGGATTTTATTTCTTTGATAATTTATTGCCAGGAAATTATCAGATCAAATTTGATATTAGCGGCATAGGCGCTGGCTGTCAGTTTACACTCCAAGATCAAGGAGGTAATGATGAATTAGATAGTGATGTTAGCATCAACGGTTTAGGCCCATGTCTATATCTACAAGCGGGCACTTTTGATAGCACCTATGACGCGGGTTTGCTGTTTTTAGCAGCCATAGGAGATTTAGTTTGGCATGATTTGAATGGCGATGGAATCCAAACTCCAGGCGAACCAGGAATGGAAGGTCTCAAAGTAGAATTATTCAAAGCTGATGGAACAGCGTATGGTGTAACTTACACTGATGTGAATGGTCGATACTTATTTGATTGGTTGTATCCAGGTGACTATTATGTTCGTTTTGAACAACCTGCAGGTTTTGATTTGACTTTACACAATGTGGGCTTTAACGACTTTTTGGACAATGATGTAGATGGTAGTAATGGACCAAATACTACGGCCACAACGACTTTAATTTCAGGTGAAAGAGATATGTCATGGGATGCTGGTTATTATACTTGTATTCCTATCGGAGAGGTTGTTTGGTACGATTTTAATAAAAATGATATCAGAGATGGTTTCGAAAATGGTATCAATGGTCTGAGCGTAAATATATTTAAAAGAGTTCAAGGTGTTTGGCAATTATTTGATTCGACGTACACAGGTCACAAACCAGGTACTCCTTCAGAAGATGGATATTGGAAATTCTGTGTTCCACCGGGAACTTATTACGTACATGTAGACATGCCTCCCCTTGGTTTAGTTAGAGTTAGACCGAATATAGGAGGTGATCCTAACCGAGATAGTGACCTTACCAATGCTAATGGACAGATGACCACAACGACTTTTAACGTCTCTAGTGGACAAATGAAATGTGACCTTGGTTTTGGATTTTATCCAATGGCCGTCACAGGGAATACTGTATGGATTGATCAAAATATTAATGGAATCCAAGAAGGAAATGAGCCAAGAGTTGAAGGTGCTTTTGTTGAGGCACGAGACGTCGTAACCAACGCTGTATTAAAGACAGCTATTACAGATCATAATGGAAATTATGAAATGGAATACCTAGAGAGAGGAAATGTCTATTTTAGATTTGAGCTTCCTTCAGATTATAGTGGGTATGTTCCTACACTTCCAAGGGCTGGTCAAGACAATGAAGATAGTGACGTAGATGGAAGTTTCGGAAGTCGTACAACACGTCAGTTTGAAATGGAACCTACTATGGCCAATATGGACATTGACTTCGGTATTGTTCAAGGAGTTTTGCCTGTAGATTGGTTGTTTGTGAATGGTAAAAAAGAAAATAACCATCACTTGATAACTTGGGCTACAGCTAGAGAAGTTAATACTTCGCATTATGTTCTAGAGAGGAAAAGACAAAATGAAAAAGAATTTTCACCATTGTCAGGAACAATACCAGCGAAGGGATATTCTTCAAAACGGGAAGATTATAGTGCTTTGGACAATGATGTTAGTGCTGCAGGATTATACACATACCGCATAAAACAAATAGATTTTGATGGTAAGTTTACCTATAGTAATGAAGTTCGTTTGTCAAATTTAGAGAAAACATCTATGGATATCTATCCTAACCCAGCTAAATCTTTGACGAATTTGGTCATGTCTCTTTCATCAGATGCAACAGTCACCATTCAAATTATAGATAATGCAGGTTCTTTAGTTAGGTTAATAAAATCTTCTGCGCTCATTGAAAAAGGATTTTATAATGAGGTGATCGATCTTCAAGGTATTCCTTCTGGAATGTACACTGTACGCATTGATGTAGATGATGAACAAATCCAACGAAAATTGGTTATTATAGATTAATTATCATATTTTTACATATAATAAAAAAGAAGCATTCTCGAGTTTTTAGGTTATAAAAGACATAGCTAAAAAATTCCCAAAGCATGTGGCGTCGGAACCACATGCTTTTTTTTGTCTTACGATTAATGGTTTTTTGAGGATGCTTTGTTTTGATTGTCATCAAAGCAATGTACTTTTGAGCTTACATTTAGGTTAACACTTGTTCCGTTAAGTTTTGCTATATATGAAAATGAAATATTTTACCCTTATTTTTGTTGGTACGGTCTTATTGATGCGCTGTCAACCTGACATTACATATATTACATATGAAGGTAAAACCATGGGAACATATTATAAAATTACCTTTGAAGACAAAAAAAAGTTAATACGCCAATCTCAAATTGATAGCATTTTATTAGCCGTCAATATGTCTATGAGTACTTATATAAAGGAATCTACGATTTCAAAATTTAACCTCTCAAAGGATTCATTTTGTTTTGAAGTGTCCAATGACCCACATTTTTCTATTGTTTTTAATAAAAGCAAAGAAGTACATCAGACCACTAGTGGAAGTTTTAATCCTGCCATCATGCCCCTAGTAAATTACTACGGATTTGGGTATGAAAAAAGCAGTAAAATGGATGAAGTCGATACTAGTTTTATTCGAAAAACATTGCCAACTATTCAATTTGATTCTATTATGATATCCTTAGATTCTCTAAATAAAAGGATGTGTGTTTTTAAAAAAATTCGAGAGGCAAAAATAGACTTTAGTGCCATTGCTAAAGGATATGGAGTTGATCTGGTTGCTAAATTTTTAGCAGAGAATAATATTCAAAATTATCTGGTTGAAATTGGAGGTGAATTAGTTACAAAAGGGGTAAATGATAAAAATGAGTCATGGGTAGTAGGCATTAGTAGACCATCAGAAAATGCGACATTGACTGAAGTCGAATTGTTATTGAGTGTTTCTAATGTTAGTATGGCTACTAGCGGTAATTACCGTAATTTTTACGAAAGTAAAGGGGAAAAATTTGCCCATATTGTCGATCCTTTTACTGGATTAAACCGGCCAACAGATATACTGAGTACAACTGTCATTGCAGAAGATTGTATGACTTCTGATGCTTATGCAACCGCTTTTATGGTTTTGGGATTGGACAGAGCCATGGCTTTATGTGAAAACATTAAAGGTCTGGAAGCTTGTTTTATTTATGATTTGGAAGGAGATGGTATTTTTGAATTTAAAATGACCAAAGGATTTAATCAATTTATACTAAATAAAGAATAATCATGGAAAAGTACGTCGATGTACAATTCAAAGTAGAGAAGAATATTGTTTTTTTTGATGTCGAAGCAACAGGGTTAAACATCATGAAGGATAAAATCATCCAAATTGCGATGATCAAATATTTAAAAAGCACCACAGAACCAGAAGAAAAAATGTTTTATATCAACCCTGGCATTCCAATCTCCGAAGAAGCAATTGCTGTTCATGGTATTACACCTCAGATGCTCAAAAACAAACCTAGTTTTCAGCAAGTAGGACAAGAAATTTATGATTTTATAGGAGATTCAGACCTTGCAGGTTATAATTCAGATCGGTTTGATATTCCTATGTTATTGGAAGAATTTCATAGAATAGGTTTAAAATTTACTTTGGATGGCAGGAAATTGATTGATGTACAAAAAATATTTTATAAAATGGAACCTCGTACACTCAGAGCGGCATTTAAATATTATTGTAAAGATGATATGATAGATTCCCATGATGCTATGGCAGATGTAAAAGCGACTATTGATGTTTTAAAAGGACAAATCGTAATGTACGAAAATACCAACTATGAAGATGGTGACGGAAATATATTGGAACAACCTATTAAAAATGATATGACTGCTTTAGCTGAATTTACCAATAATGAAGATATGCTCGATGTAACGCAAAGGCTTAAATACAATGCAAAAAGAGAGGTGGTTTTTAACTTTGGAAAATATATCGGCCAACCAGTCAAAGAGGTATTTTTAATTGAAAAAAATTATTATTCTTGGATAATGGAAAAAGAATTTTCTGCCCAGGTCAAACAAATCGTTGATAAAATTTATAAAGAAGAAGTCATGAGAAAGTCATAAACAAGTAATTTTTTTCTTTTCCATAACATTTTTTTTAATGGACCGTTTTACACTTATGTATCGATTTGTTCTTCTTTTCAGTTTGCTTTTATTTTTTTCTTCTTGCTATAAAAGAGTTGAAGGATGTTTGGATACCTTTTCAGCCAATTTTAACCCAAATGCCGATGACCCCTGTGCCGCTTGTTGTACTAATCCAGAACTAAAAATTACAATTAAACACAGATTAAATGAGGCCTTTTATTCTCCTAATGATACCATTACAAATGACTTAAACCAAGCCTATAAATTACTTGACTTTGGTTATTATTTGTCAGATATTTTTCCAGTTTTTACCACCAATGAAATTTTAACGGGGATAAATAAATTTGAATATCAATATCAACAACAGAACATGGAAGTTCCTGACCATGTAACATTCATAAGGCCTGATGTGTTTGATTATTCTGTCAATGAAATCAGACAGTACGGACACTTCCACAGTATACAATTGTTAGTAGGGTTTGAAAATTCTTTGAGCAATGCCACTTCTATCCAAGTCCCCGATACACACATACTCTCCGATAGTTTATTTCTAAGAGACAGTATCGGCAATAAAACCTGGGGATTTGTTAAGATTGTAAAAGGAACAGAATTTAAAGATACATTGACGCTGGATTTTTATTTAAATGACGATTCAGTGTTTCTAATATTACCTAAAGATATAACCAATACAAAAGGAACCAATCTCACGTATACATTATTGGCAGATTATACCAATTGGTTTAATAATGTTGATATGAATCATACGGTATCTGAGATTAAAAGAGGTGTTTTGGCGAACTTGAAATTGGCATTTGCTGTTGAATAAAATAAAGATACTGAATGATGAAGCAGCAAGTTTATTTTTTCTTATTTTTTGGGGCATTCCTTTTAATGTATTCTTGTGAAAGGGATATAAAAGGTGATTTGTCACATATTTCATTTGACCCTAAAGCTTATGTATTAGAATTGCCGGGTCACTTTCCACCGATGCCAATACCTGCCGACAATCCAATGACCGAGAAAGGTGTTGAGTTAGGCCGGTTTTTGTTTTATGATCCTATTTTGTCGATTGATAGTACGATTAGCTGTGCTAGTTGTCATGACCCTTCACTAGCATTTACAGATGGAAGATCTGCCAGTTTGGGTGTGGATGGCAAAAGAGGTAAACGGAATTCGATGTCTTTGATCAATATAGGGTTTACTAAAAATGGGTTTTTTTGGGATGGGCGAGCTGTGTCTTTAGAAGATCAAGCGTTAAAGCCTGTAGAAGATCCATTGGAAATGAATAATACTTGGTCAAACGTGGTTCATGATCTTAAGATTCATCCTCGTTATCCGCAAATGTTTAGAGAAGCCTTTGGCATTAATAGTAAGGAAGAAATTACCAAGGAATTGGCCGTAAAAGCCATAGCCCAGTTTGAAAGAATTTTAATTTCACAAGACTCAAAATATGACTTAGTTCAAAAAGGGTTAGCCCAGTTTAATGACTTTGAATTATTTGGTCAGAAAATGTTTTTTGATGACGATCCGGATATCAAAGATGCTGAATGTAGTCATTGCCATAACGCACCTATGGCGACGTCAGATGATTATTTTAACAATGGTATGCAGTATGCAGACAATTTAAATTCATTTGCTGATTTAGGAAGAGGCGTAGTGACTATGGCTCCCTTTGATAATGGAAAAATGAAAGCGCCCACCTTACGAAATATCTTTTTTACTGGCCCGTATATGCACGATGGAAGTTTGGCCACATTTGATGAAGTTTTAGGACACTATTCTAGTGGGGGAGAGAGTTCTCCAAATAGGGATCCACTCATGAACGATATGGCAAAAAGAAACTTTACGGCATTTGAGCTTATGTGCTTAAAAGCATTTATCAAAACCTTTGAAGACACAGAATTTAATACAAATCCCAAATATCAAAGTCCTTATTGATAAAAAAGGTTATATGTCAAAACGCTCTATTTGAGCACCCAAAGCATTTAACCTTCCATCAATATTTTGATATCCTCGATCTATCTGATTGATGTTAGAAATAATGCTTTCACTTTTAGCTGACAAGGCTGCGATAAGCAAGGAAACACCTGCTCTAATGTCCGGCGAACTCATTTGAATACCTCTCAATTTTGATTTTCTTTCGAGGCCAATTACAGTTGCTCGATGCGGATCACACAAGATTATTTGAGCTCCCATATCGATGAGTTTGTCGACAAAAAAGAGTCGGCTTTCAAACATTTTTTGGTGGATTAAAATACTGCCTTTTGCCTGAATAGATACCACGAGTATAATACTTAATAAATCCGGGGTAAATCCAGGCCATGGTGCATCGTAAATATTCATAATGGAACCATCCATAAAGTTCTGGATTTCGTACACTTCTTGTTGTGGTATGATGATATCGTCTTGATCAAATTCCATTTGAATGCCCAATTTCATGAAAGTATCTGGTATGATTCCCAGATTTGGAAGAGAGACATTTTTAATTCTAATAGAAGATTGAGTCATCGCCGCCAACCCGATAAAACTACCGATTTCTATCATGTCTGGCAAAATAGTATGCTCAGCACCACTTAATTTTTCTACCCCCTCAATAACGAGAAGATTCGAACCAATGCCGCTAATTTGTGCACCCATTTTATTTAATAGTGTACATAATTGTTGGATATATGGTTCACAAGCTGCGTTGTATATTTGAGTTTTCCCTTCAGCCAATACAGATGCCATTAATACATTGGCCGTTCCTGTCACGGATATTTCATCCATCCAGATAAAACAGCCTTTTAATTGTTCAGCACCAATATAATATTGATCTCCATCCGTGTCATATCTAAATTCTGCTCCCATTTTTTGAAATCCATGAAAATGGGTGTCCAGCCTTCGTCGCCCTATTTTGTCACCGCCAGGTTTAGGTAAATAAGCTTTTTTAAAACGGGTTAACAAAGGTCCGAGGAGCATAACCGAACCTCTAATTTTTTTCGCATTTTCTTGATATTCTTTACTGGAAAGATGTTCCATATTTATATCATCTGCTTCAAAGGTAAAATCGTTTTGGCTATGTTTTGTCACTTTTACACCAAGGCCTTGTACAAGGGAAATTTGTTTTTGAATATCCAGAATGTCGGGTAGGTTTTTGATCCTCACGGGCTTATTGGTTAATAAAACGGCACTAATGATTTGAAGGGCTTCATTTTTTGCACCTTGGGGTATAATTTCACCAGATAGTTTGGCGTTTCCTTGTACTCTGAATGCTTGTTGCGACATGTTGATTTGCATTTATACTGATAAAACAGGCTCAAATGTATTAAGATTATTTATAATTTCAGTTGCATTTATTGTAAAGCTTTTGTATTTTTGAGTAAATAGGCATTGTAACACAGAGTTCTGACAAATAAAGAATAAAAATTCCAATTTTCTGCCTTTTTGTCACTGTTTTGAATCAATAATGGTAACTTTCTACACTAATTCTCGTGTGGTATAAAAATTGCAAAATAATTATGTCCTGCTCCATTGGGGAGCTTGAGGACAAAATGACAAAAAAAATAGCATGTTTGATAAATCGATATTTCAATTAGATAGTGTACAAGATGAGGGTGACAGTATCCCTATTTTTTCCATAAATGATGAAGAGTTACAATTTGACGATCAATATAATAACCTTCTACCTGTATTAGCTTTAAAAAATACGGTGCTTTTTCCTGGTGTAGTGATTCCAATTACGGTAGGTAGGGACAAATCGATTAAAGCATTGCAAAAAGCAGACAAAAACGATAAGTTTATTGCAGTATTGACCCAAAAAGATATTAATAATGAAAACCCAGGTCCTGACGACCTACACCAAGTAGGGACAGTTGCGAAAATTATAAAAGTTCTCAAAATGCCGGATGGAAATACGACGGCTATATTACAAGGACGAAAAAGATTTAAGTGTGGGACTTTTCGGGTAACCGATAAACTAATGGAGGTCGAAGCCCAAATTATGGCTGAAGTGATTCCAGCAAGGAATATCAAGTTTAATGCTTCAATGGCCGCCGTGAGGGATTATTCAAAAAAAATCATAGAACTTTCCCCACACATTCCTTCAGAAGCCAATTTTATGTTGCAAAACATCAAAAATAATGGTTTTTTGGTGAATTTTATTTCATCAAATATGAACCTTGGCGTAGATAAAAAACAGGAATTACTCCAAATAACAGACTTCCAGGAAAAGGCAGAAATGTTGCTCGGCTTGATGGATCAAGAATTACAATTGCTTCAAATCAAGGATCAAATTGAAAATAGGGTTAGGGGAGATTTGGAAAAACAACAAAAAGAATACTTTCTTAACCAACAATTAAAAACCATACAGGAAGAGTTGGGTGGTAATCCACAGGAAGAAGAACTTAACCGACTAGAAGCAAAAGCAGATCTAAAATCATGGCCAGAGGATATTAAAAATGCCTTTGACAAAGAGCTGCAAAAAGCAAGACGAATCAATCCACAAATTGCAGAGTATTCGGTTACTTTAAACTATTTGGAATTTATACTCGAATTGCCGTGGCAAGATTATTCCAAAGATAATTTTGACTTGGATAAAGTTAAAAAGATCCTGGATAAAGACCATTTTGGATTGGAGGATGTAAAAAACAGAATTCTCGAACATCTTGCCGTACTTAAACTGAAAGGTGACTTGAAGGCACCTATTATTTGTTTGGTTGGCCCTCCAGGAGTTGGTAAAACAAGCTTGGGAAAATCCATAGCCACCGCTTTAGATAGAAATTTTATTCGGATGTCTTTAGGGGGTCTTCACGATGAAAGTGAAATTAGAGGACATCGCCGAACCTATATAGGTGCTATGCCTGGAAGGATTTTACAATCCATCAAAAAAGCTAAAACGTCAAATCCTGTGTTTATTTTTGATGAAATAGACAAATTAGGAAAAGATTTTAGAGGTGATCCCTCGTCAGCTTTATTGGAAGTTTTGGACCCTGAACAAAATACAACCTTTCACGATAATTATCTCGACTTGGACTACGATTTGTCCAAAGTACTATTTATAGCCACAGCCAACTCCATCAGTTCTATACAACCAGCACTTTTGGATAGAATGGAAGTCATAGAGATTAGTGGATATTCTACAGAGGAAAAACTTGATATTGCGGTCAAACATTTAGTTCCTAAACAATTAGTGGAACATGGCCTGAAGAAAAAAGATGTTACTTTAAGCAAAAGCACTGTAGAATTTATCATACAAAACTATACTAGAGAATCTGGGGTAAGATCCTTGGACAGGACGATAGGAGCGTTGATGAGAAACATAGCCAAAAAAGTGGCTATGGATGAAAAATACGAAGTCAAAATAAATCATGAAGGTGTTATTGAAGCTCTTGGACCTGAAAAATTTGACAAAGAAGAATATTCTAAAGTTGATGTTTCTGGGGTCGCTGTTGGCCTTGCTTGGACGAGGGTAGGTGGAGATATTTTATTTATTGAGGCCAGTATCAGTAAGGGCAAAGGTAAATTGGTGCTTACAGGCAATCTTGGTGATGTGATGAAGGAATCGGCTTCTACGGCTTTGACCTATATCAAATCACACTGTACATCGTTGGGCCTAGATCCTAATGTATTTGAAGAGCACGATTTACACATTCACGTACCTGAAGGAGCTATTCCTAAAGATGGGCCTAGTGCAGGTATTACCATGCTGACGGCTATTTGTTCGGCTTTCAAGAAGAAAACGGTAAAATCTCATCTCGCCATGACAGGTGAAATTACGTTAAGAGGTAAAGTGTTACCTGTAGGTGGGATTAAAGAAAAGATTTTGGCGGCTAAAAGGGCGGGTATCAAAGAAGTTATTTTGTGCGCTGCCAACAAAAAAAATGTCGATCAAATCCCGAAAGAATATATTAAGGATTTGAAGATCGTTTATGTGGAGAAGATGAATCAAGTCATCGAACATGCACTTGGGCTCACAATTAAGTAAAAATATTTTGAAATATGTGTAGGTCGGATTATCTTTCGTCTTTATATCAGTCGTAAAAAATCGGATACCCCCTTGAGCCAACACAATTTGGATTTTCATAGGATATTCAAAGAATTTTATAATCCTTTGGTTAACTTTATATTTTCCTATCTTAAGGATTGGGAGGATAGTGAAGAAGTAGTTCAAAATGTTTTCACCAAACTTTGGGAGAATAAGGATTCATTAAACTTACATGGTTCTCTGAAGGGTTTTTTATACCAATCTGCAAAAAATGCCATGATTGATTACATTCGGGCAAATAAAAGACATAGTGGCAAGGTAGAATTGAATCAAGAAGTACAACAAAATTTACTAGATCGATCTGAGGAGCTATTGGATAGCTATATCATTAGGGCTGAAATCCAAAAATTGATGTTGCAAATGAAACCAAAAAATCGTGAAATATTCGAATTGAATAAATTTGAAGGATTAACTTACGAAGAAATTTCGAAATATATGAATATATCTAAGCGTTCAGTAGAAGATAATATTTCGAGATCAATGGCATTTATAAAAGAAAATTTAAAAAATAATCGAAATATATTTGAATAATCATGTGGTTGTTTTGAATTTAAGCGTATAAGAAAAGAGCGTATTTTAATGCATTTGGAATCAGAAGATAAAATGGATAAAAAAATAAACGAAGGTTTAGGCCTTCGGGATTATCGCCATTTTGACGTTGATGAAGCGTTGAATACTTTTATAGAATCAAGAGTAAGAAATGAGTCTGCTAAAGAAAGCATTAAGAGAGGCGAAGAAGGACTTCAAATGAGTTGGGTTTCTGTCCTGAAATATGCGGCCATTTTTGTGGTTTTGATAGTAGCCTTTAGTTTGATGACACAGCCCGTTCATTTTGTAGAAACTGCCATAACAAAAAATAATACCGACAAAATCACTTTGTTTGATGGTTCAACGATCGAGTTGGCACAAAACACTATATTGACCTATCCCATTAGACAAGAGGATATCGTTGTTCGAAGAGTGATTTTAGAAAAAGGTTCGGCCACTTTTAACGTGGTTAAAAACGATCAACTACCATTTATCGTTGCAACTTTACCTATTGAAACGACCATGACGGGCACTATTTTTACGGTGGGTAAACAGGATGGTGAAGTTTTAGTAAGTGTGTACGAAGGAAGTGTAAAAGTGTCAAAACCTTCAGATAAAGCATCGAGATTTGACATTAAAAAAGGCGAAAAATTGGCGTATAGTCGCGGTGAATTGTTTCATACGGATATCCATGGAACAACAACCCAATTGACCAATTATACTTATACAACTAAAGAAAGAGAAGAAAAGGAAAAGTCAAAACTTGAAGAAGAAGCTGTAGTGTCAACGGATGATAAAAATTCTTCCTCAACATATAGAATGACGGACGTAGTCAACTATCTTCAAAAAACCTACAAAAAGAAATTGAAGTTTAATAAAAAACGAAAGATTAAGACGAAAGAATTTATCGAACTTGATTTGACGGATGACTTAGAAATACTGCTAAAAAACATTGAAAAACAAGGGTTTATAATCGTTGAACCTGGCAAATGTGAGGGCTGTTTTATCTTGTCTCCACCTGAATCCAAACAGTAATGTTTGTTTTTTAGTTTATTAATATCATCGTATATTCCCTTCCCTAATAAATTCCCAACCCAGGATTAATAATAATATGTAAAATATTTTTTATATATTACTAAAATAGTTAATAAGAGTTTGTATATTTGCTTTTTCATCATATGTTGAGGTTGTAACGTAGGTGAAACTTTATAGAACTCAAAATAACTAACAATGCAATTTTCAAAATGTATTATTGTAGCATGTATGCTGTTTTCGGTGTCGGCATGGAGCCAAAACAATGAAAGCGGCCAGAGATTAAAAATTAGAGCGTATTTAGAAGGGGCGTTAATCAACAACGGTAATTCGGTTAGTGACGATGGTCGACCACTTATGAGAGACAATTTGAGGGTTAGTCCTTATAATAATTTGAATTATCTACCCGTATCTGATCCATACAAAACGATTATTAGTGATGTTGATTTGAAAATGGCTAATGCACATGTAGGTGCGGGGCTGAATGATGAATTAAGCACCATCACAAACCCAGATGAAGTTTTTGGTGTCAGTGGAGAAAATGCCATTGTCGATTGGATTTTTGTCGAAATTAGAAAAGCAGACAATTCGAGTAGGGTTATTACCACCCGATCTTGCCTTATACAGCGAGATGGAGACCTTGTAGACCTCGACGGAATAAGCGATGTTTGGTTTCCTGATTTGGTCGATGAAACGTTTTATGTTGCCATTCGCCATAGAAATCATTTAGGAGCCATGTCAAAAATAGTTACGTCAAGCCAGTTAATTGATTTTACAGCGCATATGACCCAATTATTTGACTTTGGCACACAAAAAGTAGATGGTTTAAATTTTGTAAACATGTCTCAAAAGACAGATGCAATACAAGCTTACAAAGCGCTTTGGGCTGGAGATTTTAATGCTGATTGCAAAATAAAATTTGCCATTCCCAATGATGATTTAACTACCGCATTTTACGAACAAGATTTTACTGGTTCGGGATATGCGCCAGGATATTACCAAGGTGATTTTGATATGAATAGTGTAGTGACCTTTACAGGCAATAATAACGATGCTTTTTTATTAGAAATGCAAGCAAAAAACTATAATCTTAACCCAAGCCAACTACCGAATTTTAATTATTTTATAGAACAAATTCCGTCAAGAAACTAGATTTATAAAAGATAGAAGTAGTGGTTAAAGAGAAGGTGGTGAAGTGAAAACTTTTCCACCTTTTATGTTTGAGGTTTTGTGATTTCTATTAAAAATCGAAGGGCGTCAGGTTTTAGTTTTTCAGCCCACTGATCCATTGTTTTCCAAAAGGAAAAAGAACCATACTTCAATAATACATGTGTATTTGCTTTCAATAAATATTTATTCATAAAAATATTCGTAGAAAACAAACATCCTTTTGGCATCAAATGAAGGATATTTTTTTCGTGAAAACTATGTAAATGAGCGTGCCTTGGTGTCGGTTGATTGCAATGAATACATAGGGAGAACTCTAGTTTTTCATGGTAAGGAGTAGTGATTAATATTTTACCTCCTGGACGGATAACACGGTATACATTTTGAACAAACTTCTGTGGATCGACAAGGTGTTCCATGATTTCTGCAGCAATAACGATATCTATGGATTCATCTTGAATGGGTAAATGTAAGGCGTCTGCCACCAAGCCAAAATGTTGGGGCGAAGGATATTTTTCTATTGCCTTTAAGGGATTAGTCATAGCAATATCTGTGGAAATGACGGTTTTTCCCATGGGTAAAAACATATCAGCTGCCCAACCATTTCCACAACCGATATCCAGAATAGTTTGGGTACTTTTATGAACTTTGGAAGCTATGTACTGATGCAACATATTTTGTTCAAACCTAGAAGCTGGATGTTCGTATTCTTCAAAGTAATCAAATTGAATTGCATCCTCTTTATAATGGTTATAGTAGTCAAAAGCAGAGGTATCTTTTATTGTTTCGGTTTCTTTTGGTAATATAATGGGGATAGTATTTACTATGGAAAAAAAATCACCATTATTCGATAAAAAACAATGTTCTTTTTGATCAAATTTGAGCGGAATGTGAGTTACAGGGTCTTGTAAAATGGATTCATAAAATGTTTGGAAATCTTTCATACCTAGATTTTAATCGTTTTCCAATGTCCTCTTTTAAAAATGACCCAAGCTAAAATGGCAATAAATGTTTCTGCCAAAGGTATAGCAGCAAAAATACTCGTCACTCCACCGTTAAAATAAGTGGAAGCAACATAGGCGAACGGTATTTGAAACAACCAAAAGCCTATAAAATTAACCCAGGTGGGTGTTTTTGTATCTCCCGCACCATTTAAGGATTGAATTACAACCATACCAATACCATAAAAAATAAATCCAGAGCCTATGATACTTAATGCCTCGACACCATGAGCGATGACGGCTTCCTCTTGCGTAAAAAACCTGATGATTGGTTCTGTAAGGAGTACAAAAAACAACATCACAAAAGACATAAATATGGCGTTGAGTGCGGTAGCCATCAAAACACTTTTTTCAGCTCGGTGCACTTGATTTGCGCCCAAATTTTGTCCTACCAATGTAGCGGCAGCATTGCTTAAGCCCCAGGCAGGAAGGATAAAAAATACCACATTTCTAATGGCTATTTGATAACCAGCAGATGCTTCAGCACCGCCGATGTCTGCCACAAGCTTGGTCAATACAATCCAACTTCCAGACGCAATTACAAATTGAAAAGTAGCTGGCCACGCTAAGTTGGTTAATCCTTTGATGACGGGGAAATCAAACTTAAACGAAGACTTGCTTAACTTAATGATTCCATTGCCCCAAAACATATGGTAAAGTTGATACAATACGCCACTTCCCCTACCGATCACCGTGGCGATGGCAGCACCTTCCAAGCCAAAACCATCCCAGGTACCTACTCCATAAATAAATATAGGGTCTAGGACTATGTTGAGAATACTGGCTATCCACAAACTTTGCATAGCAATAGCTGCATTTCCGGCACCTCTAAAAATCCCATTGATGAGAAATAAAAACATGATGACCTGATTACTTCCAAACATGATGGTCATAAAGCCTTTTCCTTGTTCGGCGATCGCATCCGTGGCACCCATAAACAACAACAATTCCTTCGAATACACGATGCCGATGATCGAAACAATTAAGGAAAGAAAAAACGACAAAATTAAGGCTTGGACGGCCACGATATTAGCATCTTCATGGTTTTTTTCTCCTACTCTACGAGCAATCATAGCTGTAACGGCTGTACTAAGGCCGATGGCAACTGAATATATCAACGTTGACATGGCTTCAGTGTATCCTACGATGGCTATCGCTGAGGAACCTAGTTTCCCAACAAAAAACATATCGACCAAGGCAAATACACTTTCTAGAGAAAGCTCTAATATCATAGGTATAGCCAATAAAAAAATGGCTTTATTGATATTCCCTTTGGTGTATTCGTGTTCTTTTCCCTTTATTGCATCGACAAAAAGAGACCAGATTGATTTTATTTTTTTCATGATTGAAGATAAAAGGCAAAAGTAAATAATTTATATCATACGCTATTCCGATTTTTCATTCATTCTCGTTAGGTGTTGAACTGATGTTGAATTTATTAGAGAAGGTTTTAGATAAAAAAAATTAAAACCCAATGAAGTGATCACGTCTCAATTGGTTTTGAAACCTGTTTCCGGCCTTCTTCATTTTAGTGAGCGAAGATCAAAAAATAGAAGGTAGAATAAAAAAGTAACGGAGGAATGAATATTTAGTCTGACTAGTTTAATTCTGTTTGCTAAAGATTTTGATTTTGTTATGGAATGACCCTTATTTCTTTTTTTTCCTCTGCCCTTAAAGGAAAAAAGAAATACTAAGTTGTCTTTAATTAGTTTAGTATTCTTCATGAATGTCATTGCCAAATTTCAATTTTTCTGGCGAACGCCCTTTTGGGTAAGGGATAAAAGAGTCATAAAAATTTGACTTTCAAATAATTATCGTGACGTGTCCCGTCCTAAAATAAGTTTACATTTTTGTTAAACACACTAATTCCCCAAACCTATATTGTCTTACAGAAAATATGATTACTTTTGTGCATATAAACTTCCATTTTTCGAATGAATAAAATTTCAAAGTGGTCGAAATTAAACGGTTTCTGGTATGTATGATATCATTTTGGCTTTTATAACTTCTTTTGCGCTGACTTATCTTGCCATACCGTCGATTATTCATATCGCGATAAAAAAACATTTGGTCGACGAACCAGGAGAACGAAGATCGCACAAAGAAAGTACCCCTTCCTTAGGTGGAATAGGTATTTTTGCGGGCATGTTGTTTTCCATTATTATGTGGACTCCCTTTAATTATTTTGGAGATTTGCAGTATATATTATGTGCCTTCATCATCATTTTTTTGATAGGTGCCAAAGACGATATTGACCCCATGTCCCCGTCAAAAAAATTTATTGGAGAACTTTTTGCAGCTGCCATTTTGGTATTTAAAGCCAATGTAAAACTCACCAGTTTGTATGGTATTTTTGGCATTTTTGCCTTGCCGGAATGGGCTAGTGTTGTATTATCTATTTTTACGATTATTGTCATTATCAATGCCTTTAATCTAATAGACGGTATCAATGGTTTGTCGGGCAGTTTAGGATTGTTAATTTCAGCTACGCTTGGATATTGGTTTTACTTAGTGGATAGTGTAGAAATTTCGATTGTTGCCTTTGCGCTTTGTGGTTCTATCGTCGCATTTTTGCGATACAATATTACGCCCGCCAAAATATTTATGGGTGATACGGGTGCCTTACTACTGGGCATGGTATGTTCGATTTTAGCCATTCAGTTTATCGAATTGCACAATGAAATTCCCGGTTCGCCCTATACATTTAAAGCAGCACCATCGATGGCCGTTGCCATTTTGATATTACCATTATTTGATACATTGAGGGTATTTGTTATCCGGGTTTTGAATGGTAAATCACCTTTTAACCCGGACAGATTACACATCCATCATTTGTTGATCGACATAGGTATGACCCACACTAGAGCGACGGCTATTTTATTTGTGACCAATGTATTATTTATTTTATTAGCCATACAATTACAGCCAATTGGCAACCTTGCCTTGTTAGGGGTATTGTTGTTGGCCGCTTTTATTTTGTCAGAATTTGTGTCTAGGTTGGCCAAAAGCAAAAGAGTCAATTCGCCTGAATGAAAGCTTTTTTGTGGATATTTTTAGGAGGAGGACTGGGTAGTATGTTGCGTTATGCTTTTACTTTATGGTTTATTAATTTGCCGCTCAAAACATTTCCTTGGCCCACCTTTTTAGCCAATTTGTTGAGTTGTTTTATCCTAGGATTGGCCCTTAAAAAACTCGTTTACCTTCCTCCCAACGAATCCATAGGCTATTGGTTGCTCATCACGGGCTTTTGTGGTGGCTTTTCAACCTTTTCTACTTTCAGTTGGGAAGTATTAACCTTACTCAAAACAGGTTTTCCGATGATGGCGGCGGTGTATGTGATGATGAGTTTGGTAGTAGGATTATTGTTTGTTTGGATCGGGTACAGGTAGTACATCCATTGTATGTAGTACATCCATTGGAATGGGTTTTTGCCCATTCTTCAAAAAGAAGAAATTTTCAGGCTTTAGGCCAATAATATTGATCTTTTAATGTTTTGGCTAAAGCCAAAATACTGACAAATTCCAACCCCAGTCTAAAGCCTAGGGTTAGTGTTGAATCAGCAGTACTTGGATGACTGTGATGATTCCACTAACTATTAACCCGCCATCAATTATAATAGGTTTCAACTCATTCCAAAAAGCCAATTTTCTCTTTATATTTTTTGCCCAACACTTGACATTACAACCGTTTTTCAAAAAAATATAGGGCAAAAGTGCCTTAAGGCATATAAATTGAAGTAACTTTATATTCTGAATGTTATGTAGTTTGAAAAAATTGACGTTTATACTTTGTTTCCTTTCCCTTTTTATGGGAATACAATCCCACGCCCAATCGTGCGAAACGGCCAATCTACTGCATTACCAATACCAAGATATTAAAAATATTTTAGAGAATAACAAGTGCCAAAACTGCCATTTTAATGGAAATAGCAGCAAATTATGGCATTTTGATACCTACAAAGCGATGACAGCATTGGGACAATGTGGCCCAATTGTACAAGCCGGCAGCCCTTCTGCAAGTTTGTTGGTTGATAAGTTAAATGAAGGTTCTACTCTTTGTGGTTACAATATGCCGCTAGGTGCCGAAGCTATTTCGTCAAGGGACTTGCTTGCAATAGAAACCTGGATACTGGTAGGCGCACCCGAATTTTGTATTCCTACCTTTGATGAGGTCAAACAAATTTTGCAAATCAATCAATGTCAGTCCTGCCATCAAAATACAGGCGAATGGAAATTTAACACACACCAAACGCTGTTTCAAAAACCTAGTCAATCTAATTGCCCGCAACCTATCGTGGTACCATTCGATCATCAACAAAGTTTTTTATACCAAAAAATAGTCGGAGAATCTGGTCTTTGTGGACAAAAAATGCCTTTCGATGGACCCGAAATGCCCTATGTAGATATCGCTCGAATCAGAGACTGGATCAATAGTGGCGCTTTTCAATCTTCACCTTCTCTACCTGTGGTACTAACCGATTTTTCTGCCGATTACACAGAAGATAATGTGGTACTTTTATTTTGGCAATCGGCCAATGAGTATAATACAGCTTATTATGAAGTGGAACATAGTCCTGACGGTGTACATTTTCAAACTATTGGAGTGAGATCCGCTTCTGGTCATTCAAGTCAATTAACCAATTACGAATTTAATGACTACTCTCCAGGATTTGGTAACCAATATTATAGACTCAAAATGATTGACCATGACGGACAATTTAGCTATTCTTCTACTCGAGCTGTTCGTATTAAAAATAGTGCTGAAACATTGAAGATATATCCTTCAGCCATACAATCAGAGCAAACTATTTATATCGAATGGTTACCTTCATTAGAAGAAGAAAGAGCGAAAATTCAGTTTTTAGATATCATGGGTAGAAGTGTTTTTTCGCATATTATTTCTCCAGGGATTAATTCGGTCAACATACCCCACGTACTTCCTGGTTTATATTATGCCGTCATCCAACGCGATGTAGAAAATTATTTTATCAAAAAAATGGTAATGATTCATTGATGACTTACTTTTGCCAGGTCATCATGTAATTTTTTTATGATTTTTTCCGAAACCAAGTTGGGGTCTTTTGTGCAGAAAATGAACGATTTAGGTAGAAATCGTATTCCTTTTCTATTCCTCATAGATTTTGAAATGGAAAAACCTGTCATGATACCTTTATCGGAGGTCGATGAACAAAAAATAAAATTTAAGTTCGAAAATATCAATAACTACCACTTAACCGCAGCACCCAGCCTTCCGCCAATCAACTTCGAAAAATCTCCCATGCCCCTTGAGGAGTATCGTGTGGCTTTTGAATATGTACAAAAGGAATTGAATTATGGAAATTCATTTTTGACAAACCTAACTTTTCCGACTCCCATCAAAACAAATTATAGCTTACTCCAATTATTCAATAAGTCGAGGGCTAAATACAAATTGTACTATAAGGATGAGTTTATCGTTTTTTCACCAGAAGCGTTTATAAAGATTAAAGACGGCATCATCTCTTCCCACCCGATGAAAGGAACTATTGAAGCGGATATTCCTAACGCAAAAGAAATTTTGATGGCCGACAAAAAAGAACTGGCGGAACATTATACCATCGTAGATTTGATTCGCAATGACTTGGGTATCGTTTCCGAACAAGTAAATGTCGTTTCGTTTCGATACCTCGACTTAATCAAAACCATCGACAAAAGACTTTACCAAACGAGTTCACATATAGAAGGAAAGATGCCTGCAGATTTTCACGAGAACTTAGGAGATATATTGATTGCGCTTCTACCAGCTGGAAGTATTTCTGGGGCACCAAAGAAAAAAACAGTAGACATTATCCAAGCAGCCGAAAAAACTAAAAGAGGATATTATAGCGGTATCATGGGCCATTTTGATGGAAAAAATTTAGACAGTGCTGTTATGATTCGCTACATAGAACAAACAGAAGACCAATTGTATTTTAGAAGTGGTTGTGGCATCACCGCTTTGAGTGATTGTGAAGCCGAATACCGTGAAATGATAGATAAAGTATATGTCCCTATTGGTTGAATCCATCAAAGTATTAAACGGGCGGCTCTACAATTTGTCTGTCCATCAAGCTCGATTTGATCATACAAGGAGGGCTCTATTTGGTTGTGCTACCAAAATATCCTTATCCAAAGTTATCCGTTCGCATGATATTCCGAAAACAGATTTATACAAATGTAGATTAGTATATGACAAGATCATTAGGGAAATCACCTTCCAACCGTATGTTTTTCCAATGATAAAAACACTTACCCTGGTTAGAGATGATGAATTGGACTATTCCCACAAATGGGTGGAAAGACCACAATTAGACTATTTATTCTCAATAAAAAAAGAAGGAGACGACATCATCATTGTGCAAAATGAACTAGTCACGGATGCTTTTTACTACAACCTCGTTTTTGAAAAAGATAACCGTTTTTATACGCCCGCCACTCCATTACTCAAAGGTACAAAAAGGGCAAAACTAATTCAATCTGGCAAAATCCAACAGTGTGATATTCATGTGACCGAACTTCAAAACTACGAAAAAGTCCATTGTATTAATGCTATGACCGATTTGCACAAGATGACGGTTAGTACAAATCAAATTCTTGAAGAAGGAGGAGGTGATTTACTGAAAAAATAAGATGAATGTGTGTTTGGTAAATAAATATTTTCTACATTAGCCCTGACAAGTTAAAAGAAGTCCGACCACGGTTACACTTCTTTACTAAAAATGTATTCAAAGACAAAACAAAACCCATCTATGAGTCAAGAAACACGTCCAAAAGGCTTTGTAAATAAGGCACTCAATTTTATTGAAAAAGCTGGTAACAAATTGCCAGATCCAGCTATTTTGTTTTTGGTACTCATGATATTCATCTGGATTTTATCGTGGATGTTGTCTGGAGTCACTTTTACCGAAATCGATCCTCGTTCACAATTACCTATAGTTGTTAATAACCAATTAACTGGCCAATCGTTTGCTGCTTTTTTCTCCAATATGGTAACGACATTTACCAGTTTTGCTCCATTGGGCATAGTCCTTGTTGCTATGTTGGGCGTAGGTGTAGCTGAATATGCTGGATTTATCAATGCAGGTTTAAAAACCTTGTTGAGCTTCACGCCAAAAAGTTTATTAACGCCGATGTTGATACTGGTTGCCATACTTTCACATACGGCAACCGATGCGGGATATGTATTGGTTATACCGATTGGAGGTGTAATATTTTATGCAGCAGGCAGGCATCCGTTGGCAGGTATTGCTGCGGCATTTGCCGGAGTTTCGGGAGGATTCAGTGCCAACCCAATTCCATCGGGTATTGATCCTTTGTTGCAAGGATTTACCCAGTCTGCGGCAAGAATTATTGATCCCCTTATTGAATTAAATCCTTTAAATAACTGGTTTTTCACGGGTTCATCCACCTTGCTCATTATTTTAGCAGGTTGGTATTTGACAGACAAGGTTATTGAGCCAAGATTAAAATCAGTACAACTAGATAATGCTGATGATTTGCCCAAAGCAAGTATGGATCCTTTGACAAAAAAAGAAAAGAGTAGCTTTTTATACGCTACATTGGCCATGATAGCCATGCTGGTTTTATTGGCTTTATGGGCTATGCCTGTGACATCGGCTCTTCGCTCTGAAACGGGAATATTGACGGACATAAAAGCGCCATTGATGCGGTCTATTGTTCCTATCATTTTTATTGTTTTTTTAATACCTGGTGTGATTTATGGTTATATGTCCGGTACATTTGCCAAAAGCAAAGATGTGATTGACAGTATGTCCAAATCGATGAATGGTATGAGTTACTACATCGTCATGGCTTTCTTTTGTGCTTTATTTATCGATGCTTTTTCAAAGTCCAACATTGGTGCTTTGATGGCCATTAAAGGTGCTGACGGGTTAAAAAGTCTAGCATTACCGCCACAAGTTACCATCGTTGGGATTATATTTTTGACGGCTTTTGTGAATTTATTTGTTGGTTCAGCTTCCGCAAAATGGGCATTGATGGCACCGATTTTAGTTCCTATGTTGATGCAATTAGGTATTTCTCCGGACTTAACCCAAGCAGGATATAGGGTAGGAGACTCTTGTTCAAATATCATCACGCCTTTGATGCCATACTTTCCATTGGTAGTTGTATTTGCCCAAAAGTATGTTAAATCTACGGGTATTGGTACCTTGGTTTCCATTATGATACCTTATGCTATTACTTTTTTACTTTGCTGGTCGATCTACTTACTCATTTATTGGGGATTAGATATTCCACTGGGGTTACAGGCTACCTACGAGTATTTGCCAAAATAGAATGATGGCTTGATCGTCATCTTTTTTAATCATAAATTGTTAGAAAATGTTGGAGTAACTATAGGATAGAAATATCGTATTTGCTCCAACATTTTTTTATAAAATCACCATAATATTATGACTAAGCCCTCCATTGCTAAGGGAACCAGAGATTTTATGCCAGCCGAAGTGGCCAAAAGGAAGTTTATTTTCGAAAAGATAGAACGTATTTTTTCAACTTATGGTTACGTACCTATTGAAACGCCAACGATGGAATTATTGGCTACCCTTACGGGAAAATATGGGGAAGAAGGCGACAAACTATTGTTCAAGGTACTTAATAATGGTGATTTTCTCAAAGATGCCAATAAAGAAGCACTTGAGACATTAAACTCGTCAAAATTGGTTTCTTCTATCTCAAAAAGAGGAATGCGTTACGATTTGACGGTGCCCTTTGCTCGTTTTGTTGTCATGCATCAAAATGACATTGTATTTCCCTTCAAAAGGTATCAAATCCAACCCGTTTGGCGGGCAGATAGTCCTCAAAGGGGAAGATTTCAAGAATTTTATCAATGTGACGTAGATGTGGTTGGCTCAAACTCTTTAATATACGAGGCAGAGTTGGTACAAATTTACCACGATGTTTTTGAAGCACTTGGATTGAAAGTCAATATATTGGTGAATAACCGTAAAATTCTGTTTGGCATCGCTGAGGAGTCGGGTATATCTGATTTATTTATGGAGATGACCATCGCTATTGACAAATTGGACAAAATTGGCCAAAAAGGAGTCGTTGCGGAGATGATGGCTAAAGGCATTTCTGAATCGGCGGCCAATCGTGTTTTGACATTGTTGAGCATTAATGATCTCGAAGCACTTGGTAAAGCTTTTGTTTTGTCAGAAACGGGTAAAAAAGGGATTGAAGAGATACAAAGTGTGTTTGATTTTGTAGGAGATAGCGTATCGAATATTACTTTTCAGGTTAACCTGGCCAGAGGATTAAATTATTATACAGGTTGTATTTTTGAAGTGGTTTTAGACGAAAAGGCGTATCCAGATACCAAGATGGGTAGCCTTGGAGGTGGGGGAAGATACGATGATTTGACAGGGACTTTTGGTATGCCAAATATGTCGGGAGTCGGTGTTTCTTTTGGTGCCGAAAGGATTTACATCGTGATGGAAGAGTTGAGTTTATTCCCTGATAATGTTCAAAAAAATATACAATTATTGTTTGTTACCCTAGACGAAGTAAGCCAAAAATTAGCCTTCCAATGGTTATTTCAGTTGAGGCAAAAGGGTGTTTCGGCTGATATGTATCCTGAGCCTGTCAAGATGAAAAAACAAATGAAATATGCCAATGACCGCAGTGTTCCTTTTGTGGCTATTGTAGGGGAGGAAGAAAGAAATAATGTTTCGGTAACTTTAAAAAATATGGAAACAGGCGACCAAAAATTGGTGCCCATTTCCTTTTTATTGTCTAATCCAGTGACAGCCTGGTAAAATTAGCAGCATTCTGGTCCACAGCAGCTTTTTGGCTTTTCAGCGTACACAGTGATACTTTTGATGATGTCAGGTTGTTGTTTATAAGTAGCGATCTCAGTAGGGCTTAAATATTGTTGGAGAATATCATCAGGGACGTCAATGGTTTTTTCTTTTTGTAATACTACGTTTTTAAATCCAGCTTCCTCAATAAAGGACAAATATTCCTCTTTTTGAATGGCGCCAGCAACACATCCTGCGTACATTTCGGCCGCATGAATGATTGGATCAGGCAAGGTACCTGTCAAAACGATGTCTGAAATACTAAAGTGACCTCCAGGTTTGAGTACTCTAAAAATTTCATTAAAAATCTTCTTTTTTTGCGGAAGCAGATTCAATACACAATTGCTGACAACGACATCGGCGGTTTCATCACTAACGGGCATATTTTCGATATCGCCCATTCTAAATTCGACATTGTTAAAACCCAGCTTTTCAGCGTTGATTCTTGCTTTATCTATCATGGCAGGTGTAAAATCAATGCCAATTATTTTTCCTTCTACTCCCGTTTCTGCCCTCGCTACAAAACAATCATTTCCAGCACCACTGCCTAGGTCAATGACGGTATTTCCAGGTTTAATTTTGGCAAACTGCGTAGGAAGGCCACAACCTAATCCAAGGTCTGCTTCTTCATTATATCCTTCAAGGGTTTCATAACTTTCGCTCATGATGTTGTAAACTTCTGTGCTACACCCTCCTGCTCCACAACAAGATGCGGCATTGCTTTCTTTGTCTTGTAAAGCAATTTCGCTGTATTTTTGCTTTACCATTTCTTTAATTTGATCTTCTGAAATCATGGTTTAAATTTTAAAGGTTAACAACAATTATTTTGATGAATTTTTTGTAATAATAGAGCACAATACTGATTCCACCTTTCGAAGGCTTTTATATTGAGGCAGTAACACACCGCATTTCCTTCGATTTCGCCATTTACTAAACCGGCTGCTTTTAATTCTCGAAGATGTTGTGAAACGGTGGATTGTGAAAGAGGTAGTTCATTTACAATATGATCGGTGATACATTTGTTAGATTTTGCTAAATGTTCTACAATGGTCATCCTTGCAGGATGTCCTAATGCTTTGGTCAAACGAGAAAATTCTAAAATATTTTGATTATAATCTTTAACCTTACTAACGCCCATTTGATTTTTTTGTAAAATGAATTAAATGAAGAAAACGGAAATTAGTCAATTCTACTTGACCGAATAATTCACGGAAGTTTATAATATCCGAAATAATAATATAAATTATTAAAAGAATATCATAAACATCATAGTTATATTGCAATATTACGATGAATATATGAATATATTGAATTTTTGTCTAAATATTAGGTAATATTTAACACAATGTAAAATAAACTTCCATTGACTTAGTCCAAATTTGTTGCTTGAACGAGGCGCTTACCTTCTTTTCAATTCAAAAAGATCCTTCCTCCTATCCTTTAGGTTTTTGACGCTTCCAAATTCATGCAGTTCTCTAAGTAAATCCAAATCCACATCTGCTATTAAAATCATTTCGGTATTGGGCGTGGCTTCCGCCTTGACGCCGTTGGTAGGAAAAGCAAAATCACAAGGTGTAAAGACCATGGACTGTGCAAACTGAATATCCATGTTATGTACGTCGGGCAAATTGCCTACACTTCCAGCAATCGCAACATAACACTCGTTTTCAATTGCTCTAGCCTGTGCACAGTGCCTTACTCTGGAATAACCATTTTGTGTATCCGTCAAAAAGGGAACAAATAATATTTCCATTCCATCATCAGCCAACAATCTGCTCAGTTCTGGAAATTCGGAATCATAACAAATCAAAATCCCAATTTTCCCACAGTCGGTATCAAAAACCTGTAGTTTGTTGCCACCCTGCATACCCCACACTTTGGCTTCATCGGGGGTAACATGGATTTTTTCATACCTTTCGATGGTTCCATCCCTTCTACAAAGATATCCTACGTTAAATAATTTTTCTTCGATCAATTCTGGAAAACTACCTGTGATGATATTGATATTGTAGGATACTGCCAGTGCGGAAAACTTTTGTACGATTTCACCTGTGTATTTTGCTAGTTCTCGGATGGCATTTGATTCGGACAAATGATTGTTTTTAGCCATCAAGGGGGCATTAAAGAACTCTGGAAACAAAGCAAAATCTGACTTGTATCCCGACACGGTATCGATAAAATATTCTGCTTGCTGCATGAGGTTACCAATATCCGTATAAGGTCGCATTTGCCATTGAATCAGCCCTAACCGAACCACTCTTTTGTTATTCGAGAGTTTTTTATTTGGTTTTTCGTAGTAAATATTTTTCCATTCCAATAATACTGCATATTCATTAGATGCTTCGTCCCCTTCCAAATAACCTTTAAGGATTCTGCTTGGTTGAAAGTCATTGGATATTTGAAAATTTAAAACTGGGTCATTTATTTCCTTCGCTTTGACTTTGAGAATGTATTCCTTAGGTGTTAGTGTGTCTGCATATTGATGATAATTGGGTATTCTTCCACCAAAAACGATACTCTTTAAGTTCCTTTTTTCGCAAATTTCCTTACGATAATCGTATAACCTTCTACCCAAACGAAGTCCTCTGAATTCGGGTTTGATGAATACATCGATACCATACAAAACATCACCATCATAGGTGTGGGTATTAAAGGTATAATTGGCTGTAATTTCCTTGTAGGTATGTTTGTGGTCAAATTTATTATAATTAACGATGATTGATAAGGCACAACCAGCTATTTCGCCATTTACTTTGAGTACGATTTGCCCTTCCGGGAATTTTTCTAGCAGTAGTTGTATATGACTTTCTTGCCAGTATGCATTGGGCATTGTTTTATAGGCAGCAATCATGGCAGTTCTTAACTCTGCATAGTCTGACAATTCAAGATATTTTAATTCAATATTGTCAATTTCTTGGATATTCATGGTTTTTTAAATTATAAATCAAAGGTATAAAATGGTTTTAAGTTCAATTCAATTGTCTTTCATAATCTCTTATCATTAGGCATAAATTCACATAAATTTTCTTTTAATAACAAGACAAGTGAATATTTATGTCCGTTTTCTAGGAATGTTTTAAAATACGTAAAATATTAAACATAAAAAAACCCTTGGCAAAAATTTACCAAGGGTTTGTAATTTATGAAATCATTTCATTACATGAATACTTATTTTTTAACGGTAGTCATCACTGCATTTTGTAATGCTGGGATCACTTGAGTCATTTTGTCGGCTTGTTTGGTTGTCGGATTAATCCAATACGTAACGACGTCTTTGTCATTGTCATTATTGACCAACGCTACTTTGTGGTAAGCTATTCCGTTCATATCTTCTTTTCCCACCACGGTGAGGGTCACTTTTTTTGTTTTCATTGTCATGACGTCTGGCATTTCAAAATTGAGGGTATAACCTTCTTTTAACGGAAGACCAGCAATGACATAGTCTGATCCTGGTCCGTCATTCATAAAAGCGCCAGTAAAAGGCATTTCCATTTTTTGTCCCATCATTTCTACGCTCGCTTTATCTTCACCAAAAATGATAGGAATGTTTTGCCCCATTTGACTAATGGTTCTAGTTACTGGCTTAAATTTATTGGTTAAAACTACTTCGTCTGTCGCTTCTCCCATAGGGCCTGTTGAAACTTCTGTAATCGTATAATTTCCATCTTTCATGCCCACAGTTCGAGTGATAGACATAGGCATTTTTTGACCGTTAAATTCGATGGTAACATCGTATTCTGTACTTCCTTCTTTGATGGTATTGTTTATAGCAGGTAAACTTTTCGCTACTGAAACGGCAGCTTTTGGTTCATAGGTTACCGTATTAATATCAACATTTAATTTAGTCAAGGTTTCTTTGACTTCATCTGACATGTCTTCTTGATATCTTCCGCCCAAAATCTCTGAAAGGAATTTTTCTACCTCGGCGTACATGGCTTTTTTGTTTAGTGGTTTGGCAAAACCATGCCCTTCATCTCCAGCCAACAAATAACTTACTTTTTTATTTTTATTCCTTAAGGCAATGACGATTTGATCTGCTTCGGCTTGTTTTACCCTTGGGTCATTGGCTCCTTGAATGATCAACAACGGTTTGACGATTTTATCTACACTAAACAAAGGGCTTGCCTCTTGAATCAGTTTTTTACCTTCTTCTGTATTTGGGTCACCGACCATACCGTATAAAAAGGCTCTTCCAGCTTCCCAATATGGAGGAATGGATTCTAATAAAGTAAAAATATTACTTGGACCTACGATATCTACACCACACGCATACAAATCTGGTGTGAATGCCAATCCAGCCAAAGTAGCATAACCACCGTAACTACCTCCCATGATAGCCACTTTGTTTTTGTCGGCAATGCCTTTATCTATTAAATATTTTACACCATAGGTAATATCATCTTGCATTAATTTTCCCCACTGCAAATCACCTGCATTGAGAAAACTTTTTCCATAACCACCGCTGGCTCTGAAGTTGGGTTGCAAAACCGCATAACCTCTATTGGCCAAAAATTGAACTTGTGCATCATATCCCCAATAATCTCTTGGTCCTTTAGGTCCTCCATGCACTAAAACTACGACAGGTAAGTTTTTAGCTGTTTTTCCTACAGGAATGGTAAGGTAAGCTGGAATTTCCAACCCGTCACTACTCTTGTACGTCAATGAAGTCATAGGCGCAAGATGTTTTTCAACGTCTTTAAGTTTTGGCCTTGGCGTATATTGATGGATAAGTTCTTTTGTTTTTGTATCGTAGAAATAAGCTTCAGAAGCATATTTATCACCACCTACCGCAATCAAAAATTTGCTGTAATCTTTGGTAGCACTTTGAAAATTGACCTCTCTTCCTGGAAATTTAGAATTTAAATAATGGTACATTTCTTCCCAGCTCTTGTCTCTCCAATAGTATTTCGTTTTGTCCAATGTATAAGAAGTACTTATGATTTTTCTATTGTGTCTATCGACACGCAAACCACCAAAATCTACTTTGTTTTCTGGATCACTTTCTACTTTAGTTTTTTTACTTGTCACTGGATCCATAAGGAACAAAGTGGATTTGTCTAAGTCTCCTACATTGGTCACTAAGTAAACCATAGAGTTATCTTCATTCCAATTACTAATATAGGCAGATTCAGTCACCGTTGTTTCATAGAAAGGAGATAGTTGATTGTTTTCTTCTACTCTAAGAAAGGTCGTATTTCCTTTTTCATCTGTTCTATAAAGTACCCTTAGTTTTTCATCCCAGTCAAAATCATATCCTGTGATTCTATCTTTATTTTCGAATACTAATGTTAACTCACCAGTAGAAATGGTCAATTCGTATAAATCATGCCAAGCCTTATCTCTACCGTTTAATCCAACCATCATTTTATCTGGATTAATTCGGCTGACATCGTAAATCTGAGCAGAAACATCTTCTAAAGGTGTTAAATTCCTAGATGCAGGTACTCCAGTTTCTATATCGGCAGCGGCTCTTGGATCCACAGCAAAAATATTGATGTTTTCATCTCCATCTTTATCTTTTACATAAAGGATAAATTTGCTGTCATCTGTCCAAAAGTATCCGTATAAAGGTCTTTGACTATCGGTAATAGGTCTTGCTTTGTCAAAGGATTCATCAAATTTTTTAACCCAGACATTCATAATACCATTGTGGGCTTTCATAAAAGAAATCCATTTTCCATCAGGACTCAGTTGGCCAGAACTTATTTCAGGGTTTCCAAAAAATAAATCTCTGTCCAGTAGTGGCGTTTTTTGTGCTTGTGTTTGATGTAACATCATTAAAAAGAAGGTGAAAATTAAAATTCGCATAAGTGTAATGTTTGATTGACTTATTAACTGCTTTATTAGGTAAATTGTTATTAAAATTCGATGATTCTATCAATTTAATCGATAAAAGGTGGATTTTTCAATTTTGAGGTTGTCATTACCAAGAGAATGTAATATTATTAAGATTAATTATTAATTGTACTTTGGTTTCAAATTTCATTAATATGTCATTTAATGATTCACGAGATTTTTATACCTTAGATGTTTCAAATATTAAATGACGATAAAAGGACATTCCGTTTATATTTTTTCTTTAGTTTCCATTGTTGTTTTGGTGACCATATATCTTTCTGTCATGGGCGCATCTTATTATGTCACAAGTATGGAGGAAAGATTTTATCACGAAGACCACCAAATGCTGAAGCCAAATGGCTTGTTTGGACATGGTTTGGGTATCATAGGTACTTTATTGATACTAATAGGCGTTTTTGGATACATGATCCGGAAAAGATGGCGCAAGTTATCTCGAATAGGTGTGTTAAAGTATTGGCTTGAATTCCATATTTTTTTGTGTACGTTAGGGCCGATTATGGTTCTTTTTCATACGGCATTTAAATTTGGCGGCATCGTTTCCATCAGTTTTTGGAGTATGGTTGCGGTTGTAGCGAGTGGTGTTTTAGGGCGATTTATTTATTTACAAATTCCAAGAACTTTACAAGGACGAGAATTGAGTTTGGCCGAATTAAATGAAATAAAATCCTCTTTGGAAGTTAGTTTGAACCAAAGTGAAGATGAAGTCTCCATTAAGGAATTGGTTTTTGATTATTTTGGGCAGGGAAATGCCGAAAGTAAAAAAAGTTTTTTAAGCCAAATGGTATTCGATATTCAACAATTGAGAAAATTGAAAGCCAGACTTGTATCTGAGAAACTTCCCCAGCAGAAAATTAAGTCTTTGATGAAAATCATCCGACAAGAAAGGTCGATGAATAGAAAAATAAACGGATTAGTGACCATGCAAAAATACTTTAGGTATTGGCATGTTGCTCATCTACCTTTTGCCATTATTATGTTGTTGATTATGATTGTTCATGTTGCAGTATCTATAACCTTTGGATATACGTGGATATTTTAGTATTATAAAATGATTGAATTTTTCATATATTTTTTAACTTTTGCCCTATGTGGAATTATTATCTATGTGTATTTAAATAAGTTAAAACAACAATCTCAAGATAATACTGAAAAGATAGAACAAGCAAAAGAAGATGGGATTCACGAACCAGTTTCCCTTTATCCATATATCAATGAGGATAACTGTATTAAGAGTGGTGCATGTGTGATTGCCTGTCCTGAAAAAGAAATTTTAGGCATTCAAAATGGAAGAGCCACTTTAATTAATGCTTCAAGGTGCGTTGGTCATGGAGCTTGTTTTCATGCTTGTCCGGTCGAAGCTATTTCTCTAAAAATTGGAACAGAAAAACGAGGGGTAGATCTACCACACGTCAATCAAAATTTTGAAACCAATGTAAAAGGTATCTTTATTGCTGGAGAATTGGGCGGCATGGGATTGATAAAAAACAGTGTTGAACAAGGAAAACAAGCTGTAGATAATATAAAATTGTCCGTAGTTTCAAGTCATGTTGCTGATATTGATTTAGTCATTATTGGTGCTGGTCCAGCGGGGATATCTGCTTCTTTGCAAGCTGAAAAACTTGGGCTGAAAGCGATTACACTTGAACAAGATACATTGGGTGGAACGGTGTATAGTTTTCCTAGAGCCAAAATAGTGATGACATCTCCTATGGAGTTACCAGGTTATGGTAAAGTAAAATTGTATCAAACGAGTAAAGCTGAATTACTTACC
This sequence comes from Saprospiraceae bacterium, assembly GCA_049290115.1. Classification (GTDB taxonomy): domain Bacteria; phylum Bacteroidota; class Bacteroidia; order Chitinophagales; family Saprospiraceae; genus OLB9. Next base: position 33,561 of record JBATMZ010000046.1, read on the forward strand.
TTGTGGAATGAAGTGATTGACAAATCAGGGATTAAGATTATCGAAAATTCAAAAGTTGATATTATACAAAAGGAGGGTGATAATTTTGTAGTGAAAACCACAAACGGAAGGGAATATTCGACACATCGCATTTTATTAGCCATTGGAAGACGAGGCTCCCCGCGAAAATTAAATGTGCCTGGAGAACAATTGGAAAAAGTAGCCTATAAGCTCTTGGAACCAGAATTAATTCAAAATAAAAATATTGTTGTTGTCGGTGGAGGGGATTCTGCCATTGAAAGTGCACTCTTATTAGCAGACGACAATCAGGTTGTTTTGTCCTACAGAAGTGAAAAATTTAGTAGGATTAAACCAGGAAACCAAAAAAATATCGATACCGCTATATCGGAAAATAGGATCACCGTTTTGTTTGAGAGTCAAGTGCAAACCATTGAAGAAAAAATGATTCATATTAAATTGAAAAATGGAGCGCTCCATACTCTAGAAAATGATTTAGTATATATATTTGCTGGTGGTGAGCTACCAACACAGTTCTTAGAAAAATCGGGTATTCAAATTTCAAAAAGATTTAATTACACATTAAAATCTCATCAAAATAAATGAATACATTCCGATTCATACGACACAGATTTTATGCTAAAATCATTTGTACGATTTTAAGTAGTGTGTTTTCTTTTGTATTTGTTTTTGCTCAAATTTCTCCCGGTAAATTATCTAAAGCCCATGCAAGTTTGGAAGGAATTTCCAATTGTACTGCCTGCCATGATTTAGGTGCGAAGGTTTCAGAAAAAAAATGTTTGGAATGTCATAGTGCTTTAAGTGCTAGAATCAGTCAAAATAAGGGTTATCACAGTTCCAAAGAAATCAAAGGAAAAACTTGTATATCTTGTCATAGTGAACATCATGGTGTTAACTTTCAGATGATTCGTTTTGACCAGAAAACATTTAATCATTCTTTGACAGGATACGAACTAAAAGGAGAACACAAAGTAATTGATTGTGCACAGTGCCATAAACCAGAAAATATTTATGACACAATTCTAAAGAAGAATAAAAATACATTTCTTGGATTAAGCCCAACTTGTATATCGTGTCATTCGGACTACCATCAAAAAACATTGGGCAATGATTGTGCGTCCTGCCATAACTTTGAAACATTTGTACCTGCTTCATTATTTAATCATCAGAAAACCAGTTTTCCGTTGGTTGGTAGTCATGTTAACGTAGATTGTATCAACTGTCATAAAAAGGAAAGTCGAAATGGCAAAACTTTTCAAAAATTTGATGGAATACCTTTTAGTAATTGTAATGTTTGTCATAAAGACCCTCATGGAGGCGGATTTGGTAATGATTGTAAGTCATGCCATTCAGAAGAATCGTTTCGAAAAATAAAAAATTCCCCATCATTTAACCATAGCCTGACGGGATTTGATCTTGAAGGGAAACATCGTGTGATTGACTGTAAAAAATGCCATGATCAACGGCAAGGTACGGTAACTTTATTTGGTGAATTTAAGGATGTGGTTGACATTACCTGTCTGACTTGTCATGAAGATAGTCATGAGAATAAGTTGGGGAATCAATGTCTGGATTGTCATCAACAAAATAGCTTCAATATTAAGGACAGATTGAAAGAATTTCAACATCAAAAAACTGGTTTTGAATTGTTGGGCAAACATGTTGAAGTGGATTGTCGCAAATGCCATACGGGTAAATATATGACGGAACCTTTAGCCCATAATACCTGTAACGCATGTCACCAAGACTACCACAAAGGAGCGTTTAAGGATACGCCTTATGTAGATTGTATTTCATGTCACTCAAACGAGTCCTTTACAGAAAGTTCTTTTGATTTTGAAAAACATAATGTGTCCAAATTTCCATTAAAAGGTGCGCATTTAGCCACACCGTGTATAGCTTGTCACCAACTTGAAGGCGAATGGAGGTTTCGTGATATTGGCCAAAAATGTATAGATTGTCATCAAAATATTCACTTAGGATTTTTAGATGAAAAATTTCTTCCAAATAATGATTGTACTCATTGTCACTTGGAAGATTCATGGACTTTTAGTACCTTTGATCATAAGCTTACAGATTTTGAATTATTAGGCAAACATAAGTCCATTCAATGTCGTTCATGTCATTTTATTACAGATGATTTTGGGAAGACAACACAAAAATTTAGCAATATAGATCCGTCTTGTGTTAATTGCCATAATAATGTTCACGGCACACAGTTTGACACCAATGGAGTAACAGATTGTAAAAGATGTCATGGTTTTAATACCTTTGCAAGAAGTGAATTTAATCATAACGATGCACGGTTTATATTAGAAGGTGCCCATTTAAAAGTTTCTTGTGACGCTTGCCATAAACCAGAGATTATAGATGGACAAAGTATTATTTTATATAAAACTGGGAAACTGGCATGTTCAGATTGTCATTTATAATATTATTAATCCTGTTTATCAGTGAATCTGGGTGGTCCCAAACACCTCACGGAAAGGATTTTGTTATGGATTGCGCTTTGTGTCACCATCCTGATAATTGGTCTTACGTTCCAGAAAAATCATCCTTTTCGCACGACAATACAGATTTTTCATTGAAAGGAAGACACGCTGCACTAGATTGCCGATCCTGTCACCAAACCCTTGAATTCAAACAAGCTGAAAGTTCATGTATATCTTGTCATGACGACGTACACCAACAAACGGTTGGGAATGATTGCAGTAGGTGTCATAATTCAAATTCATGGATCGTAGAAAATATCACTGAACTACACGAAGCTACAGCTTTTCCATTAATTGGTGTGCATGCTTTTGTAAATTGTAGTGCTTGCCATATCAGCGAAACAAATATCCGATTTTCACCTATAGGTGTAACGTGTTACGATTGCCATAGAAATGATTTTATAAACACGTTAAATCCTAACCACGTAAAAAATAATTTTGATACGGATTGTGCAGCTTGTCATAGTCTTAACGAAAAGGATTGGACTACAAACCAGATTGATCATAGTTTTTTCCCATTAGAACTTGGTCACCAAATCATGGATTGCGCAGCTTGTCACAAATCCGATTTATTTTCTGATATCTCCAAAAATTGTTTTGCTTGTCATCAACAAGATTTTGAAAACGCGAGTACTCCCAATCACACATTGTCGGGATTTGGCAATGACTGTACTGCATGCCACACACTATCCCCTGGGTGGAATCCTGCTACCTTTCTCGATCACGATGTTATGTTTTTTCCAATATATTCTGGTAAACATAAAGACGCCTGGACTTCCTGTACGGATTGCCATATTCAAAAAGAAAATTATAAAATATTTTCCTGTACGGTTTGTCATATGAATCCCGAGACCAATGAAGATCATAAGGATGTAGTGGGTTATAGTTATCAGGATAATGCTTGTTTGGTATGTCATCCAACAGGTAACACCGACATGGCATTTAACCACAACGATACTAATTTTCCATTGACGGGAGCGCACAGGATGGCTGAATGTATCGATTGTCATCAAAATGGTTACGAAGGGACACCAACAGAATGTATAGCTTGCCACACTTTGGATTTCAACCAAAGTGTTAACCCTGACCATAAAATGTTAGGTTTAAGCACAGACTGTATTTTATGTCACTCTACAGAACCGGGATGGAGTCCTGCGGCATTTTCAGAACACGATACTTATTATACTTTAATTGGAGCCCATGACCTGATAAGAGATGATTGTGCTTCCTGCCATAATGGGAATTATACCCAGACACCAAACACTTGTTATGGTTGTCACAACGATGACTATAATAGTGCCAAACAACCAGATCACCAATTATACAATTTTTCAATGGATTGTACAACTTGTCATAACGAAAACTTATGGCGACCTTCGACTTTTGATCATGATATTTCTTATTTCCCTATATACATTGGAAAACACAATGGACATTGGAATGATTGTATTGATTGCCACACTACACCTGGAGATTTGAGACAATTTTCTTGTACTGTTTGTCACATGAATCCTCAAACTGATATAGAACATCAAGGAGTAAATGGTTACGTATACCAAAGCGATGCATGTCTTGCATGTCATCCAACAGGTGATGCCGATGTAGTTTTTGATCACAACATGACAGGTTTTCCACTTGAAGGAGAGCATATAGGTGTAGAATGTATTTTGTGCCATCAAGGAGGATTTGAAGGAACTTCCAGCCGATGTATAGATTGTCACACTAAGGATTATGATGAGTCACTTAATCCAAATCACAATGCTTTAGGTATAGAAAAAGAATGTCAGACATGTCATACAACTTCTCCTGATTGGGTACCAGCGTTATTTCCTGTTCACAATGAATATTACACTTTATTAGGAGCCCATCAATTGATAGCTAATGATTGTATAGCTTGTCATAACGGTGATTATAATAATACACCAAATACATGTTATGGTTGCCATAATCAAGATTATGAACAAGCAAAAAATCCAGACCATATAATATTGCAGTTTCCAATTAATTGTACTCAATGCCATTCTGAACAGGCTTGGACTCCGTCGACATTTGACCATGATGGGTTATATTTTCCAATTTATAGTGGCAAACATGCCGGCGAATGGAATGAATGTAACGATTGTCATAATGTCCCTGGAAATTGGGCACAATTTACTTGTACGACTTGTCACCAAAATCCTGAAACGGATGATGAACATTTTGGTGTTCCGGGATACATCTATCAGAGTACGGCTTGTTTGGCTTGTCATCCTACAGGTGATGCAGACCTAGTGTTTGATCATAACATGACCTCATTTCCTTTGACTGGGGCTCACTTAGGTGTTGCCTGTTTGGATTGTCATGGTAGTGGATTTAATAATACATCTACCACATGTGTAAGTTGCCATACAACGGATTTTGAAGCTTCGTTAAATCCCAATCATGTGACATTAGGTATTTCTACAGAGTGTATTGATTGCCACACCACCACACCAGGCTGGAGTCCTGCACTTTTCCCTGTTCACGATCAATATTATCCCATTCAAGGAGCTCATATTGCTATAACTAATGACTGCGTAGCTTGTCATAATGGTAAATATAACAACACACCCAACACTTGTTTTGGGTGTCACGCTATGGACTATAACGAAACGATTGATCCCGATCACGAAATAGCTATGTTGCCCACTGATTGTGTATTATGTCATACCCAAAATGCTTGGACACCGGCACAATTTGATCATGCAGTATTTTGGCCGTTGACAGGTGCTCATATAACGATAAAAGATAATTGTATTGCTTGCCATAATGGAAATTACGCAAGCACCTCTTCGGATTGTGTAAGTTGCCACCAAAGTGATTACGATCAATCATTAAACCCAAATCATAACATGTTAATGTTGGGGACAAATTGTGTAGGATGCCATACAACATCTCCTGGATGGAGTCCCGCTTTAATGGCAAATCATAATGATTTTTACATCATTGAAGGTGCCCATTTAGCGATCGCAAATGATTGTGTAACCTGTCATAATGGAGATTATAATAATACACCTAATACCTGTGTGGGTTGTCATATGTCAGATTTTACCAATACGGTGGATCCAGATCATGAAATTCAACAATTTCCAATGGATTGTGCATCTTGTCATAATCAACAAACATGGATACCATCAAGCTTTGACCACAATACTATTTACCCTTTTGAAGGTGCCCACGTTGCTATAGCCAATGATTGTATAGCCTGTCATCAAGGAAATTATAGTAATACCCCTAACACTTGTTTTGGATGTCATCAGGATGATTATAACAATACTACTAATCCAGACCACGAACAAGGCAACTTTCCTACCAACTGTATAGTTTGTCATGCACAAAATGCTTGGATGCCTGCTTTATACAATCATGATGTTGTATACCCGTTGACAGGAGCTCATGCTGCTGTTGCAGACCAATGTGTTCTTTGCCATATTGGAGGATATTCTAATACGCCCAATACTTGTGTAGGATGCCATCAAGAGGATTTTAATGTTTCTGTTAATCCAAATCATAACTCGTTAAACTTTCCTACAGATTGTGCCCTTTGTCATAATACCAGTCCAGGTTGGAATCCAGCACAAATGCCCAATCACAATGATTATTATGTTTTAGCGGGCGCCCATATAGCTATTGCCAATGATTGTGCTGCTTGCCACAATGGAGATTATAATAATACGCCGAATACCTGTATTGGATGTCATACCACAGATTATAATGCAGCATTGGATCCAAACCACATTGCCAACCAATTTCCAATGGAATGTATCCTTTGCCACACTCAAGATGTTTGGACTCCATCTAGTTTTGATCATAATAATTATTATCCGTTGACGGGAGCTCATTTGACTATAGCCAATGATTGTATAGCCTGTCACAATGGTGATTATACTAGTACACCCAATACTTGTTCTGGTTGCCATACAACGGACTACAACCAGACTGTTAATCCAAATCATATAGCCCTTGGTTTGTCACTGGAATGTGCTACCTGTCACACAACCAATCCAGGTTGGCAACCAGCGAATTTCCCCATTCATGATAATTATTATATTATCCAAGGCGCACATATTGGACTCGAATGTGTCGATTGCCATAATGGTGATTATAATAATACACCAAATACTTGTATTGGATGTCATACCGCAGATTATAACTCAGCTTTGGATCCTAACCACAGTGCCAACCAATTCCCAACAGATTGTATCCTTTGTCATTCACAAGATGCTTGGACTCCTTCAACTTTTAACCATAATGATTATTATCCGTTGACGGGAGCTCATTTGACTATAGCCAATGATTGTGTTATTTGTCATATGGGTAACTACAACAATACACCCAATACTTGTAATGACTGCCACAATAGTGACTTTAATTCTGCTTTGAATCCTAATCACGTTGCATTAAACTTACCTAACGATTGTGTTTTATGTCATACTACTGTTCCGGGTTGGCAACCGGCGACATTCCCTATTCATGGTAATTATTATGTACTTGCTGGAGCCCATTTAAGTTTGGAATGTGTCGATTGCCACAATGGAGATTATAATAATACTCCGAATACATGTGTTGGATGTCATTTGACCGACTATCAAAACACGAATAATCCAGACCATGAAGCTGCTCAATTTCCTACAGATTGCACGGCTTGTCACGGACAAAATGCTTGGACACCCGCCACATTTAATCACGACAATATGTATTTTCCAATATATAGCGGTAAACATGAAGGAGAATGGAATTTATGTTCTGACTGCCATTTAAACCCAAATAATTATAGCCTTTTTAGTTGTATAGATTGCCATGAACATGACAATCAAGGGCAAGTTGATGATGATCATGAGGACGTACCAGGGTATCAATACGTCAGCAATGCTTGTTATGCCTGTCACCCAACTGGAGAAGATTAAATCATTGTAGTGAAAAATTTATATACATTTATTTTTTGTGGACTCCTTCCTTTTTTTGGTATGGCCCAGGAAACTATTTTTGAATTAAGTGGCGAGGTTTCCTTCAAAACTTCAAAAAACATTTACGTTAGGTTTTCCAATACAGGAGACATAGAAGTTGGTGATACACTATCATGGATGTATCAAGGAAACTTAAAAAAATCTTTGGTGGTTCGCCAAAAATCTTCTACTTCATGTGTAACTGAAAATCTCTTTACAATATCTCCAGAAATAGGCGTAAAAGTTGTGTTTATGATTCCTAAACCTTCTACTGTAGAAAATCCAATATTGGAAGACTCTTTGCTGGTTTCAGAAGTTGAGACGATCCCTATTGCATCTACTTTGGACACCTTTGCGGAAGATAAAATAAATAAAAATCAAATCATCAAACAAAAAACCAATGGCAGATTAACTTTGTCTACAAATGCTAGTATAAATCCAGATGATAAAAATAACTTCCAAAGAATTAGGGCTTCATTGTCATTAAATATTCAAAATATTCACCAGTCAGCTTTTTCCTTACAAACTTATCTAACGTATAGGCACAGATATGGACTAGATCAATCTACTACGGATTTTTATGATGATTTTAAAATCATTAATATGGCCGTTCAATATAATCCTAACCAAAAATTTCAGGTATGGGTTGGAAGAAAAAACAACAATAATATAGCGAATCTAGGTGCTATTGATGGTGTGCAAGGTGAATTTTTTCTTGGGAAATATGCTGTAGGAACTTTTATTGGAACAAGACCAGATTTTACAAATTTTACTTTTAATGCAAAATTACCACAATTGGGATTGTATCTTGTTAGAAATGACACGGGTAATAAAGGTAGTGCACAAACATCCTTGGCTATAGCAGAACAACAAAATGATTTTAAAACCGACAGGCGATTTTTATACTTTCAGCACAACAATAATCTTGTCAAAAACCTTTCTTTGTTTTTTTCATCAGAACTCGATTTATTTAAAAAAATAAATGGGGAAGTTTCCAACAAACCTCAATTAACTAGTTTGTACACCTCTTTGAGGTATCGGTTTAGAAAAAATTTATCTTTGTCGTTATCTTACGACAACCGAAGAAATGTTATTTATTATGAATCCTACCAAACGTATATTGATCAATTGTTGGCACAAGAAACCAGACAAGGATTAAGGATGTCTGTTCAATATAGTCCTATCCCAAGATTAAACGTGAATGCTTCTGCTTTTTATAGATTTCAAGGAAATAATACAAAGCCAACAAAAAACTATGTTGGCAACTTCAATTTTTCAAGGGCTATTCGCAAATCAACCAATATAGCACTTTCCTTTAATCAAATGGAATCTTATTATTTTACGGGAACTATCATAGGGGGAAGAATTTCTGATAATTTTTTCAAAGGGAAATTAAATACAGAACTACAATATCGAAATGTTAACTATTCCTTTTTTAATTCAGAGTCAGCTTTATTGCAACATATATTTGGTGTAAATTTTTCTGTAAACATATTTCGCAAAACAACATTAATATGTAGTTATGAAGCAACAATGGAACCTTCTAAAATATGGCATCGTTATTTTATAACCTTATCTCAAAGATTTAAAAATTAAATTTTATGTTTATCAAATATTATGGTTTTGTTTTAAGTATCATGATCTTGTTTTGGTCTTGTGACTCTAAACCTAAAATGATTGTCGAAGATTCAGCGCCGGCAGTCGAAGAAAATGGTATAAATAATACTACATTAAATCAAAATTCTGTAGGAGCAACAAATTCTGGAAATGTTGATGTTCATCAAGTCGTTGTAAATGAAATCTTACAAACTGAACGTTACTCCTATCTCTTGGTTGAAGAAAAGGGAAGGAAGTTTTGGTTGGCAACCGCCAAAATAGAGGCAGAAAAAGGGAAGACATATTTATACCGAGGAGGATTGCTTAAGACGAATTTTGAAAGTCGCGAATACAATCGAACCTTTGATACACTTTATTTAGTGAGCAATATTATTCCTGCAGATGAACATCCTGGTGGTCAGATTGGTTCCACTTCGTCACAGGTTGTTTCGCCTTCTTCGTCTGGTGTAAGTTCAGATATAAGTGCTGTGAAAGATGCCGTAAAACTTTCAGACCTTTTTGCAAATAAGGCAAAATATGATGGAAAAATTATTACCATTGTAGGAGAATGTGTCAAAGTCAATAACGGTATCATGGGTAAAAATTGGGTGCATATTCAGGATGGTAGTAAACAAGGCGATAAAAAAGCCGATCTAACCGTTACAACTGGAATGGTTATACCACTAGGTAGTAAAGTAGCCTTAAAAGGGAAAATAGTACTTAATAAAGATTTTGGAGCAGGTTATCGCTATGACGTTATAATGGAAGAAGCAAGTGGAATGTAAATTTAGTCTAGTCCAAACATTTATTTTCCAATGAAGCATCTTAAAATTATTATTCTATTTGTTGGTTTTCTGTTGAAAATTGATGTAGTCGAAGGCCAATCACCCCATGGTGAAAATTTTATCATCGATTGTTCGAAATGCCATAATTCAGAAAACTGGACATTTAATGCTTTGGAATCCACTTTTGACCACGATAGTACAGATTTTATTTTAAAAGGTCAGCATCAAAATCTGGAATGCCGATCTTGTCACCAATCATTGGAATTTAACAAAGCTGAAAGTGGATGTTTGTCGTGTCATAACGATATACATCAACAAACGGTGGGATATGATTGTGCAAGATGCCACAATTCCGTGTCTTGGGTGGTTGAAAATATTACGTTGATGCATGAACAAACTTCATTTCCGTTGATAGGTTTGCATGTTTCACTTGATTGTATAGCATGTCATGTCAGTGAAACCAATCTTCGATTTGATCCAATTAGACCCGAATGTATTTCTTGCCATAGAAGTGATTTTACACAAGTAAAAATGCCGGATCATGTAGGGCAGGGGTTTCCAGAAGATTGTACTTTATGCCACAAACAAACGGGAACAGGTTGGATTGGAGAAGGGATTGTGCATAGCTTTTTTCCATTAGAACAAGGACATGAAATAAATGATTGCACCCAGTGTCACAAATCGTCTATCTATTCAGTTATTAACCCAGCCTGTATAAACTGCCACATGGATGATTTTAACAATGCCAATAATCCAGACCATACATTGTTTCCTACAGAGTGCAATTTATGTCATACCTTAGCTATTGGTTGGAGGCCAGCCTCCTTTTCCAATCACGACAGTAGATTTCCAATTTATTCAGGCAACCACAAAGGTGAATGGGATCAATGTATTGATTGTCACACCATTGCTGGTGATTTTAATACGTTTAGCTGTATCGATTGCCACGAGCACAATAATGCTGGGAAAATGGCAAAAGAACACGACGATGTCAACAATTACCAGTTTGTAAGTACCGCATGTTACGGGTGTCACCCTAGAGGAAATTAAAACAGGAATTGATACTATTTATACAATTTTCTCCAATTAAATAATGCAAGAATGCTGATGATAGCAAGAACAATGGCTGTATAATATACTTGTGGTGGTATGGGAACGGGATCTCCAGCCGCGTATGAATGCAAACCTGACAGGTAATAGTTTACACCAAAATAGGTCATAATGACAGTAGCAAATCCAAAGAGTGAAGCTACATTAAAAGCGTATAAACTTTTTAAACCTGGGATAAAACGCATATGTAAAATAAAAGCATACACAAGTATGGTTACCAATGCCCATGTTTCTTTAGCATCCCAACCCCAATATCGTCCCCAAGATTCATTAGCCCAAACACCGCCTAAATAGGTTCCAACGCTGACCATAAATAACCCACCCAACAAGGTTATTTCTGAAATTTGTGTCAGTTCCTGTATGATTTGCTTCATTCTGTCTTTATTTCCAGTCTTGGTAAAAATCATGATGACAAGATTAAGCATACCAACGACAGCTCCTAGCATTAAAAAACCATAACTGCCCGCTTCGAGAGAAACGTGAATCGTCAACCAATAGGATTTTAATACTGGAACCAATGGTGTAATCTCAGGGTCAAGCCAACTCATAGCTGCTACCAATAGTATGGTTGCCGCAAGAACGGTAGTTGCTGCCATACCACCTAAGGATTTCCTTGAAAAAATTAACCCAGCCAAAACGGTTGTCCACGATATATAGATCATTGATTCGTAACCATTACTCCAAGGAGCTCGACCTGATACATACCAGCGCAGACCTAAGCCAATGGTTTGACATAGAAAACAAGCAAGGAGTATCCAAAAGGCCCACAAAGTAATTTTTTCAACATTCATTTTTTGATAAAAAATACTGTAAAAAAATAACCCTAAAAACAACAAACTGATAAGTGCATAGACATTTTTGAGGTGACCAAAAACATCGAATGTATTTAATAACAATTCGGCTTTAATCCTACTTGTGGAAGGTAAAACTTCATCGCTGGCACTTCTTTGTTGTTGACTAATAGACATAATATAAGGGTTAATATCTTCAACAGTAGCTTCTAATTCTTTGGAAGAAAGTAGGTTAACTAAAGCGATAAAGTCCTCATAACCTTTCAGTAATTCAGTAGAGGGTAAGTCCATTTCTTGAATGTCTGCTGGCGAAAGCCAAGTATGGTTCGGGTCATTTGGTTTTGGAAACATGGCTAAAAACCTAGCTGAAAAAACCATATTTGTGATATTGATTTTTTCGTCCAACTTTATTATCGCTTTCTCAAAAGTACCTTGGTCTTTAGGATTCATGGCTTGGGCCTCCCTGACATAATCCCGGAGTTTGTACTGTGCCTCATCGTTAAAAAACTGACGATATGAAATTCTCCGATCTGTCACACCTAAGATTTTTTTTATCTCTGGATGAGTACCTATGTCTATGAGTGGTGCTTTTTCCCATTTGGTAGGATCTAAGACCATAGATAAAAATATTTGGTCGCTACTCAATCCAAAAAGTTGATCTTTTTTAGCTACTTTTCTTAAAACTTCACTTGACAATGTGTTCATTGGTTTAAATCGTCCACGATGGTCTTGAACAATCATTTTGCCAAATGCACATGCTACGTCTTTGTTGACGTTAGGAGCAAAGGAGACATCTTGAGCATGCCCATTTGGAATCCAAAATAGAAAGCATAGAAAAAGCAGTATTGTATACGTCGCTTTAGAAGATTTTAATGATCTAGCTAGAAAGGAAAATCGACTATTTTTAATAAAAAATGTCATAATCATCCCAATCGTCAATAAAATATATCCAATGTATGATGTCCATGTTCCCCAGAAATCATAATTGACACTAAGATAGGTACCTGCCTCATCCTGATCGTAGGAAGATTGGAAAAAACGATATCCTCCATAATCTAAAATATTGTTCATGTAAATCCTGTAATCCATCTGGACTCCTTTATTTTTGTCAGACAAAGTCACTTCACTGGCATAAGAAGATGGGTTGTTGGTACCTGGATATCTTTCCATGATAAAATCTCTCAATCCAATATTAAAAGGTACAGAAATTCTTTGCGCTCCATAATGTACCGCTACTTCGAAATCTCCAAAATCAGCTACTTTAGGTTGGCCCTCAATTCCTTTGCGTCCAATGAGGAATAATTCTTTTTTTTCTCCGTTTTTTATTATTTCAAGGCGAAGACCAGCGGCACTCTCATTTTTCATTTTTGCTTCTCCCGAACTAAATTCTACCTTAGCTTTGGTTCTAAAATCTCCAATGACAAAACCGGAACTACCTTTTACATACAATGCACGGAGTAATAAAGGCCGATAAGCAGAAGGAAGAATGGTATCTTTTTTTTGCGTAGCCATCACCGTTTGAGTTACTGCTTCATCCGTTGAAAAATAAAGGGAATCGTTCTGAACTTTAACATTGAAAGCATTCGGCATTAATTCATCAGTAAAATTGAAATTTACACCATTAATGTGCACCCTGTCCCCTTGTTTAATAAAAAATTCTTCTCGACCTTTTGTTCCACCTACAACTATTTTCATTACAGCAACGCCATCTTCATCTTCTACGATGTTTTCTAATGGATTGGGTAAAAATGAGACGACTTTCGTTTCAATTATGTCACTTCCTATTTGGTAAATTTCTTCAAATTTGTTGTTACCTAGTGTAGAAAAATGAACTGGTTCAGAAAAAGAATAGGTTTTATTTTTGGATAATACCTTGAAATTTAAATAATTTTCAGAGGATAAAAAAGTTTGTGAGGATTCACCTTCTCTTATATGCATCATGCCCTCAAAACCAAAATACCTAGTTATCCCTGCACCTAATATGATAATGATAATGGCAGAATGAAATAACAAGGAAGCCCATTTTTTTTGTTGGACAAAACGAAAACGAAAAATATTAGAAATGATAGTACCACCAAGAAGCATCAATAATATTTCAAACCATCGGGCTTTAAAAATAAGGCTTTGGGCAGAACTTGTACCAAAATCGTTTTCAATAAAAGTTGCTATACCGATAGAAGCCGCCAACAATAAAAGATAAAAACCTGCTGCTGTGGTGGAAAAAATTATTTGATTTATTTTGCGTAAATAGGTGACTAGCTTCATGAAAATGAATAAAATTATTGGATATAAAAAAAGTAGATTTTTCGAATAATTTACAAAATTAAAGAATTCTAAGTTTGTAAACAACGAAAGAGGTCAAATCCAATGATATTAAATAGAGAAATATCTTTTTTTAACCCTTATGATGTATTTAACAGGTTTTTGCAATCCATAATGTAGTAAAATTGGATAAGTAACTTTCTAATTTTATTTCATTTTGGGTAATTTTGTATGAATTATCATATTATTCTACCCATATATATTTCAAAATCTACTTTCAATAGAGATTGTGAATCAGAATGTTATGATTTAGTATAAAATGTAAGTTTTAAATTACCCTACTTTTTAACCCTTCAAAGAGGGTAATTTTGATATTATATAAAATTGTTATGGTATCGTTTTTGGCTTATGGGTATTGTCAGTTGATAACAAAATATTGAAATCCTGAAAGCCAGGATACAGAAAGTAGAATTTTAATAACCAAGACCAAACTCGTATGTTTTCATTTAAAGACGAAATCCTTTTTAAGGATGCCCGTTTTGTATTAGCTTTGTTTATACTTTGTATTTTAGTTACCTACATTATGGTTTCATCTCAAGTTTTATAAAGTAAAAAAAACCGGCAACTTAAAATGGCCCATCTGGATAACTTCAGGTGGGCTTTTTTATTTCCTTTTTATGAAAATTATTACTTGGTTGGATTTTGAACTGTCATCTCCATAGATTCCTTCTTTCGTCCTTCTTTTTTTGTTGTTGGTAGAAATTTCACATTATTTGATATACTTCATACAACTAAAATTTACTTTTTTACGTCTATATTTTTGTAAAGAGTATTATGCCATTGCATTATAACATGCTGTAAAGTAGTATGTTATGGAAATGTTAAAATGTATTTTATTCGTAGATTTTATTATTATTAACCTTAAATATTTAGATCATGAAAAGTGTAAAAAGTGTTTTGTTTGTTGTTGGATTGGCATTGATTTCTTCATTTGGCCACGCATCTTCTTCAAATTCTTTTAGAAATCCTGAAGGAATTCAAATACAGAAAATGTTGATGGAAGTTGGAAAAGTTTTGGATATTGAAAAAGGATCAAAAATTAATATTTCCTTTTTGGTCAATGCGCAAAATGAAATTATCGTATTATCGACCAATAATGCGGATTATGACAAATTGATTAAAAATGTGTTAAACTACCAGAAAATTTCCATAAGCGAATTGAACTACAATACGGTATATACCATACCTGTAGTTTTTAAATAGATTTGTTTGTCAACGTAAAAAGGTCTGCCGTTAGCTCGACAGGCCTTTTTTTGTTTCTTTTGAAATATTTAGGGAAAGATCACGAATCAAGTCCTTTTTAATTCCACATAATCTAACTATGTTTGGCTTTCATAAAAAGTTTCTACAGTGGATTTGTTGAATAAGGTTAAAATTGTATCTCAAAAAGTATTGTATAGCGGGTGGTCAACTTTATCAGAATTTTGGATCGACTACCGTTTTGAGAATGGTCAAATCATTAGATTGAGACGGGAAATATACAATAGTGGAGATGGTGCTGCGATCTTATTATACAATGAAGTTGATAAAAAATTATTGCTGGTTCGTCAATATAGATTGGCCGCAGTTACCAACGGAGATGAAACAGGCTTTCTGATAGAATGTTGTGCGGGTATGTTGGATAACAGCTTTCCCGAGAAGGCTATTATAAAAGAAGTTGAAGAAGAAACTGGATATAGATTGCAAAGTGTTACAAAAATTGGTGAAGTTTATGCGACCCCCGGGGCACATATGGAAAAAATTCATTTGTATGTGGGAAGGTATGACGAAACAATGAAAATCAGTTCAGGAGGTGGGAATATGGAAGAATTCGAAGAAATAGAAATAGTACAACCTACGTATGATGAAGTGAAACTATGGTTAGACAATGGTGCGATAAAGGATGCGAAGACGATGATTCTTTTACAATATGGCTTAATCAAGGGTTTTATTAAGTAATCTGTGGTAGTTGTTGACTGAAGTGGTCGTACTATATATTAAAATTTTGTTAAACTATGTTTTTTTGTTTAAGCAAATTTGTTTTAAAGTTAAACAAATTATATCTTTGTTGTAACAAATTAACTCAATATGTCTACATTAGAATTCAAATCAAACTTAGAGTACTTGACGGATGCACTTCATGCTTTTGCCTACAATCTGACTAAAAATACAGAAGATGCAAGAGATTTGTATCAGGAAACAGCGTTTAGAGCGTTAAACAACAAGGACAAATTTAAAGTGGACACCAATTTTAAAGCATGGACTTTTACCATTATGAAAAACATATTTATCAACAACTACAGAAAAAAGGTAAAGTCCAATACTTTTTTAGATCATACTGATAATCAATATTTTTTGGATTCGGGAGAAAGTGTTCATAATGACGCTGCAAAAAATATTTTGATGAAAGAATTGACAAGGATGATCGACCAATTGGACGAGTCTATTAGAATTCCGTTTTTGATGCATTACGAAGGATTTAAGTATACTGAAATTGCAGAGAAATTTAATTTGCCGCTTGGGACAGTAAAAAGCCGAATCTTTTTTGCTCGCAGAGAGTTAAAGGCCATGCTGAAAAAGAGTTATGGTGACCTCAACACGATGAGGGCAATTTCTGCCTAATCAAGAAGTGTTAAAGAATATTTAATATTGGGTTTTTGTCTATATTTTTTTGTTTAATTCATAAACATATACATATATTTGTGACAACAAAAATTGTCCAACTATGTCTATCATAGAGTTTAATCAAAAATTTGAATTTTTAGCGGATTCTCTCAACGCTTTTGCATATAATCTTACAAAAAATACTGAAGATGCCAAAGATTTGTATCAAGAAACGGCCTTCAGGGTTATAACCAATAGAGATAAATTCAAACCAGAAACTAATTTTAAGGCTTGGACTTTCACAATTATGAAAAATATTTTCATTAATAATTATCGAAAGAAAGTCAAAACCAACACTATAATTGATTCTACGGACAATTTATATTTCTTAAATTCAGGTAGTTCGGGGATTGAAAATGATGCGAATAAAAACTTGTTGATGCAAGAACTACATGCCATGATCGATTCTCTGGAAGAGAACATTAGGGTTCCGTTTGTTATGCACTACGAAGGGTTTAAATATCAAGAAATTGCCGATATTTTTAGCTTACCTTTGGGTACCGTCAAAAGTAGAATCTTTTTTGCCCGTAAAGCCTTAAAAGAAATGATTAAAGATAGTTATGGTGACTACTCTTTAGTTCGCTCTATTTCTGCTTAAGTTTTCACATAATTTATAATATATCCCTTTCGGGGAATGTAAGGTCAGTGAATAAATATCATGACACGCCGATCAAGCCTGAAGATTTTGCTTATGACCTTATACAATGGCATAAAAAAAATCCTAGGCCTATGCCTTGGTTGGAGACAAAGGATCCGTATCAAATTTGGATTTCTGAAATCATTCTACAACAAACCCGAGTAGCCCAAGGCTGGGCATATTATCAAAGATTTATCCAACGATTTCCTACAATCCATACTTTGTACGCTGCTGATGAAACGGAAATTATTAAATATTGGGAGGGACTTGGTTACTATGCTCGTATACGAAATATCATAAAAACCGCCAACGTTATTGTTGGTCAATACAACGGACATTTCCCAAAGACGTATGATGATTTACTTAAGTTGCCAGGGATTGGACCTTATACAGCGGCTGCAATTGCTGGATTTGCATTCGAAGTACCAACGCCTGTACTTGATGGAAATGTTTTGAGGGTTGTAAGTCGACTTCTAGCTATTGAAACTCCAAGTCAAAATCAAAAAACAAAACAACAAATCTACCATTTTTTACATCAAGCAATTCAGAAAACCCTCCCTTCGTCTTTTAATCAGGCTTTGATGAATTATGGCGCATTGGTCTGTACCCCATCCAACCCCAATTGCCCAACTTGTACTTTTCAACATCGATGTATTTCTTTGCTTAAAAATATAGTGGCGAGTATTCCAGCTAAGAAAATCAAAATGGAAAAGAAAGAACGGTATTTTCATTATTTTGTTTTGACCGACCCAAAACAAAAAACGACCTTGCTTAGTCAACGCAACGAAAAAGATATATGGAGATTGTTATTCCAATTTCCACTTCTGGAAAAAGAGGATGACCTTAGTTTGGACATGAATTCTATAGTTTCCGCACTAAAGGAAATGGGAATAGAGGTTAGTAGCCCACATTTGCATTCAGTAGAAAAACACCACCAATTATTAACGCATCAAAAAATACATTTTCATTTTTACGATATTCGGACTGAATTTCATGGCACAAAAACTCAAACCAAATACTTTAAAGTAAATTTGACTGAAGTAAAAAGTTATACTTTGCCGGTAATATTAATAAAGTTTCTGAAGTCAAAAATTATCTAATGCCACCAGAATTAAACAAACATATTAACAAATAGTGGAGTCTCTCGTACTTCATATCTTGTTTTTTCTATATCTTTGTGGCTGATTTAAAATTATTTAAAATCAATTATCATGTTTAACAAGATAACCTTGATAGGAAATTTAGGTAGAGATCCAGAAATTAGAACCCTTGAAAATGGGGCAAAAGTTGGTACTTTTTCATTAGCCACCCACGAAAACTTTAAAGATAGAAATGATCAGTGGCAAAGTGTTACCGATTGGCACAACGTTGTCGTTTGGAGATATTTGGCTGAAAAATCTGAAAGGGAACTAAAAAAAGGAAGCCTCGTTTTTATCGAAGGTAAAATGACGTATAGGAAATATCAGGATAAAGAAGGTTTGGAAAGAACCGTTGCTGAAGTAGTGGCTTCTAATGTGCAACTTTTGGATAAGAGGGAATCAAGTGGAGAAAAGGGCTTAGGTCAAATGGAGCGCGATACATCAAATCCAACGAAAAAAGATGATACTTCACAGGGTGATGACGATGGCCTTCCATTTTAATTCATGTTAATAACTACAAATGTAGTTTAATTAAAACTTATGTATTGGACTTAGAACCTCCTCCCGAACTATTATATTTCTCATTGACTTTTGTATTACAAATGTCTGAGCAAATGCCTTTTTTATTAATAGTTTTCGGAATTCTATTAATATGCTCTGGTTTAATTTCTGCTTCGGAAGTTGCCTTTTTTTCTCTTGACATCAATGAAGTAAAAGCACTTGAAAGTGAAAAGAGTGCTCATGCCAAAAAGGTTTTGGATTTAAAAGCTAAACCTAGAAACCTCTTAGCGGTTATATTAATTGCCAATAATCTAGTCAATATTGGAATCATATTAATTGCAGACAATATTTTAAAAATAGCGCTTGGGGATCAATTACTACTTAACGCCGGTGAATGGCTGACGACCCATTTATTTCAAGGAGCAATTTTGGCTTCTGATATCAGTGATGTGCTTAATTTTATGATCACCATTATTGGTGTGACGTTTATTTTACTCATATTTGGAGAAGCAGGACCTAAAATGATAGCCACGTACAATAAACATGCTATTCTCCGTATTATGGTAGGTCCATTGGCTGTGATGGATTATTTGTTTAGACCGATTAGCTCCTCCCTCGTAAAAATGTCTAAATTTATTGAAGCTCGTATAAATACCCACAATAATCATACATCCAAAGAAGACATAGATACGGCCATCGATCTTATTGTAACCAATACTGAAAATGCAACACAAGAAGCCGATATTTTGAAAGGAATTGTTAGTTTTGGAGATACATCAGCAAGACAAATAATGCATACAAGGACAGACGTTGTGGCGGTAGATGTGCGTGATAATTTTAAAGAATTACTAAAGATTGTCAAAGATTCGGGTTATTCGAGACTTCCAGTTTTTAAGGATGACTTTGACGAAATATTAGGGATATTATACGTAAAAGATATCTTAGAGCACTTAGACAAAGATGAAAATTTTGAATGGCAAAAACTCATCAGAAATAATGTATTGTTTGTTCCCGAATCTAAAAAAATTGACGAACTTTTACGTGAATTTCAAATCAAAAAAACACATATGGCTATTGTAGTAGATGAATACGGAGGAAGTGCTGGTATTGCTACTTTAGAAGATATCATGGAAGAAGTAGTGGGAGACATCAAGGACGAATTTGACAATGATGAAGATGTTGATTATAAAAAGATAAGTGAATCACACTTTATTTTTGACGGTAAAACATTACTTAAGGATGTTTGTCGTGTAGTAGGTATCTCAACAAGTTTTTTTGATGAAATCAAAACCGACACTGATTCGGTAGCAGGTATTTTCTTAGAAAAATTTGGGGCTATTCCAGAAGTTGGTCAGGAAATGAGCCACAACCATATTACCTTAAGAGTGGATGCTACTTCCAAACGAAGGATTGAAAGGATAAGCGTTTTGATCGAACAGGTTCTTATATAATGATTAAGTCAAAATCATGAGTCGAAATTTTTTATATTTTGCATTTCTTTTACCTACCTTACTTTTCATGTCATCTTGTGGTGAAGAAAACATTACCCCAAAGTCTAGAATGTACCCAAAAGTAAACTACCCTCAAAAATCATACACCCTTTACGAATCAAATGCTTGTCCTTTTACTTTTGAATATCCAACGTATGGTTTTATTAGAAGGGATACTCTTTTTTTTCAGGATAAAGTAGTTTCAAATTGTTGGTTTGATCTTAGAATGGACACTTTAAATGCTTCTATTCATTGTAATTATGTTGAAATCACTGGAAGTAATACCATTGATAAAATGGTCAATGATGCTTTTACCATTGCAAGTAAACATAATGTAAAAGCCAATGCTCGCAAAGAATCCAAGATTGAAAATAAATACGGTGTCCAGGGTTTGTTTTTTGATATTGATGGTCCGGTAGCAATGCCACTACAATTTTATGTAACCGACGGATCAAAACATTTTTTCCGGGGTTCGCTGTACTTTAATGCTAAAGTAAATCCTGATTCGACGGCACCTGTCCTCCGGTTTGTTCGTCAGGATATTGAAAAAATGTTAGAGACGTTTCAGTGGAAATAGAGATTAATCTTTTTTAACATTCAAAATGGCCTTATTTTCTAAGAGGCCAGTTCCACTAGTTTTCATATGACTTCCCGTAGGGTTTGATATGGTCATAGTACCTAAATTTTCAACAATACCTTCTACATGCAAATCCTTATTGTTGTTAGGTGAAATGGTAGAAAATATATCCAATTTACCATGATTTAGAATAAAACCTGTTGGGCCTACTTTCAAGGCTTGTACATTCGGTATTGCCAATAAAAGTACACCCAATGGATTTATTTCGACTTGACCATTTACAAGTAAATTGATTTTTTCTTCGTCGTAAATTTCGGTTATACTTACGGTATCCAAAATCGAAAGATGGCCATCAATTTCCATTCCCGATGCATTTGAAATAGATAGAGGAGACAAAATCTGAAGATTGTTTTGGTGCCCCAAATACAATTGACTTATATGTGTAGTCTGAATACTATCTAGGGTTATATCAAGCATTCCGTCGAATTGATTTGGAAATATAACATTGTGACACACATTAGGGAGGCTCTCCAAACTCCAAGAATCTATTGTCGACCAAGACCCAGAAGACCCTACCCAAGTATTATTAACTCTTGGTAAAATTGTTACTGTAATTGTGTCGGCATCACCCCGTGCTCTATGATAACTATAAGGTGTCACACTCAATGTTTTGACAGGGGCATTTTCATTCCATAGTACAGAAACTTTATTCGAATATGGTGAATGAAATACAAAATTGCCACCGATTAATTGCCAATCATAGTAGGCACCTGAATCTTGGCGAACGGTGTATTCTTGTACCAGTTGATCATCACAAATTGTTGTTAAACCCAGTAAAGATATAGGTTTTGGCTTCAATAATTGAGTAAAAAACCAATTGGATATGGATGGGACTATGTCGGTATATAAGGCACTACTACCATTTTCATGCACGCCATGACCTCTACTTGAATAGGTGTGTAATTCGTGTTGTAACCCAACGGAAGAAGCTTGAATAGAAATGGGATGACTACCAAATACCTCTGGCAAATTAGACCCTACTACGAGCCATAATAAATTGCTAAACGGCTCTCCTGATTCATAAGGAACTGTTTCATCATCCGTACTATGAAACATGGTTACAATAGGTTCCGTATTTTCTTCAATGTATTCTGTATAACCCAAGGCACCGGCCAAGCTAAAAATTGCCTTTGCTCTACCATTATATTGTCGATTGTTTCCAACACTATCTAGAGACATAAGGTCAGGTATTTGATTTCCATTTTGCGTCCAAACTCGTGTTGAAGCCGGTCTAAGTGTATCACGATCAAGATAGGCATTATGTAATGCAATAAATCCCCCCGAGCTGTGTCCCCCTAGAAATATATTCTCAGCGTCAACTTTGTAAGTATTTGGACCCGCTGCATCTGCTTTAAAAAACCGTACGGCGGACCTCCCATCTTGAAGTCCTCGATAGACTGATCTCATGGCTAATTGTGCGTTAAATATGTTCATACCCAAACGGTAGTCAATCACGGCAGTAACAAATCCACGTTTTGCCAGTTCTTGTGCAAGTAAACGAATACTCCAATGGTCTTTACTTCCAGATAAAAATCCACCACCAAAAGCAATTATGATAACAGGCCGCTTAGATAACGTGTCTCCAACGGGTTGGAAAATATTCATTTTCAGATTGATAGTTGTTGTTTGGTATTCCTTTACATTGAGTGGATAGCCTGTTACCCACTCGTAAAACCCACCTCCAGGATTTGGGCGAGGTACCCCAGTGCTAAATGTAATATTTGTCGTTTCTGACCATTGGGTAAAAACTTGACTGTGGTATCTGTCAGCTAAAGGTTGAGAAAACATATCTAACTGAAAAAAAATTATCAATGCTAGGTAGAGATACTTTCTTGTCAGGAAATTCATCTTTTCGATTTTTTTGAGACAAAAGTGGTGGGATAATTTCAGTCCTGATCGTCTTGTGATAATACCTTTTCAAAATAAGGGTACACATGGTTTTGGAAACTTGGAGAGGCTAAAAATTCTTTTTTTATAGTGAAATATATCTCTGGCTCCATTTTCATTTCTTGGCATCTTAGTTTTTCTAAGGATTCAACTCTGGATGTTAAAGAATCATTTTTTAATTTAATGGCCTCAAAAAATTTTAACTCATTATCTGAAAATGAGGTCGTTTCAATACCTTCTATTTTTTTGGTCAGAATTTCTTTATATCGACCGTAGGAAACGTTGTATTCTTGCAATAATGAAATAATTTCTACATCAATGCTGTTTCCCATTTTTTGTGTTTCGATATAAATGGAGGCAAACCGAGATAAGTCTTCCGAAGAAAAAGGGGTTGATTTTGATTGTGAAAAACCAGTAAATATACTTCCAAAAAGTAAAAACACCATGGAGGTAGGAATAGAAAGGTGATGTATTTTCATAACGCAATGTAGATTAGAAAAATGATTAGTAATACATTGTAAAACACGAATTTATGATAAAATTTTAGATATATAAAAAAATATCCAAAATATTCATATATAAAATAAGTAAATATAAAAATGTAAACTCGAAAAATGATTCAAGATTATTCAATTTTAAAAGATTAATTAGATGTTACATTGAAAATGATTGATTTCTATGAACAATTGATGCCTACTTTGTATTGGTATTGGAAAAAAATGCTCATTATCATTTCACCATCGAAGACTATGAAAAACCAATTGGGAGAATATCAAGGTAAACATACAACCTTCCCTTTTTTTGAAAAAGACAGTTTTAGATTGGTAAAGAGGCTACAAAAAATGAAATTAGATGAATTACAAAAACTAATGATGACCAGTGATAAACTGACTAAGGAAATAAAATTGATGTATGCATCTTTTCCTAAATCATTATCTAAAGAAACTGCACACCCAGCCATATTATCTTATAAAGGTGATGTATACCTAGGTTTACAGGCGGAATCGTTTTCAGAAGACGAGATTCGTTTCGCCCAGGAACATTTAATTATTTTGTCGGGTTTATTTGGGGTATTAAAGCCAATGGACCTAATCAGTAATTATAGGTTGGAGATGGGATCGAGCTTTGTTGTTAAAGATTCAACAAACCTATATTCTTTTTGGCGTCAAAAGATCACAACATCACTTGCCGACTCTTTGAAGTATCACCAAAACAAAGTACTCTTAAACCTAGCTTCAGGCGAGTATTTTAAATCGATCGACATTAAAAAGTTCCCTTTTCCCATTTATCATGTAGAGTTTAAAGAGAATAAAAATGGAAAATTGTCGGGAAACTCTTTTACGAATAAAAGAATGCGGG
>JBATMZ010000047.1:0-2290 GCA_049290115.1 Saprospiraceae bacterium
TCACGTCGGCCGCCTGCCGGTCCTCGATCACGTCGCCGGCGTTGGAAACCGCACCGTCGAACACGAACCAGTCACTGTCGGCGCCGCCATTCAGCGTGTCGGCACCGCCGGCGCCCTGCAGCCAGTCGTCGCCGGCATCACCGAAGAGTTGGTCGTCGCCATCGCCCGCCGTGATCGTGTCGTTGCCAATACCCCCATGCGCGATATCGCTTCCGTGGATGAGTGTCGGCTGAAATCCCTCCGCCACGACGTGCAAATCATAGCTGGCATTGACCGGCACCGGATCGGCAGCAAAGGAATCAATCACTTCAATCACGTAGTCGCCGGCTTCTGGGGTATTGATCTGGGCCACCGGCAGACCCGTAGAAAACACAGCTCCACTCGGCAGGGTGATCCGGAAAATAAGATTGCCTCCGGAAATATTCTGCAATTGGAAGAGGATTTGCGTTGTCGTCTCATCGGCGGTGAAAACGAAATACTGGAAGCCGTTTCCGGGCCCGCTGGTGACGTTGACTATGGCCTCCGGCACCTCGTCACCGGCTCCGACATCCTGCACAAACCAGGGATTGATGTCGTAGGCAGTTCCGGGGGACGTGTTGCCCTCAGTGCCCGTGACAACCGGTGTCGTGAAGAGCGCAGTGCCAAAATAGGCGTTGCCGGTGTTGATGATGTCATTGCCGTCGCCGCCGTCAATGGTGTCATCCAGGTTGCCGCCGAAGATCGTGTCGTTGCCGCCCAGACCGTTCAGCGTGTTGTTGCCACCAAGGCCCGTGATGACATTGTCGCCGTTCGTGCCCGTCAATGTGTCGTCATGCTCGCTGCCGGTCAGGTTCTCGAAATCACTTGCAAGCAACTGGTCTCCTGCGGCATCACCGCCGGAGAAAGTCAAGGCATGCAGATTGACGGAAACACCCGAGGCGGAAGTCTCGTAGCTCAACGTGTCGATGCCGGATCCGCCCGACAGGAAGTCGCCGCCGGCGCCGCCGATAATGGTATCGTTGCCGCCAAAGCCCTGGATGATGTCGATTGAGCCCATGCCGTTAAGAACATTGTTCTCGTTCGAACCATCGATCTGATCGGCCCCGTTGCTGGTGGTGACATTCTCGATACTTGTGAAATCGGCGGTGAAATAGTCACTCGTATTCGCATTCTGATAGGTCACCGTGCCGCTGCCGTCGGGATTCATGGCCACGATCACCTGGAAAGTATGCTCGAGACCATATCCCGGACCTCGCGGATCGGAAAATGCGATCGTGTCGATGCCTGACCCGCCCGTGATGTTCATCAGGAGGGTTGCCGCGCCGACACTCTCGGAGGTCGTCAGGAGAAATGTATCGTTGCCTGTTCCACCATCGGCGAAGTTCTCTATCACCCCTTCATCCCAAGTGACGAATTCGCCGTAGTCGGCGAGAAGGATGAGATCATGCCCATCCCCGCCAAAGGCGGAAAGCGCATTGCTCAGGATATCGTCGCCGCCAAAGCCGTGAACCGTGCTCCCCGAGCGGCCCTGGATGTAGCTATTTGGGACCGGACTCCAGGACGTATTACCCCACCAGGGCCGGCCGATGATGATGTCATTGCCGCCGCCGCCCTGTGCGTTGTTGATGCCGAACAGTGAAGCTATGGGCGCGCCACTTGTGGCAAACAGCACACGGCTTTCATAGGCTGCTTCGAAGGTGTTGATAGTGCCTCCGTTACCGGTATTTTCGAGGTCGATGAAAACCGCTGTCTGGTTCACCTCACCGTTCTCGTCAAAACGGTAACTGACCGTATCGCCATAAAGGCTTCCCCCGTACACGGTCTGGAACTGGTCCAGCAGAAGATTAAACCGGATACCGTCCCGACCGTTGGCGTCCCAACTGTCCGACCCACCATAAAAGTCATAGAGATCGAGGTTGGACTCGTAGATCTCATGGTCAACCGTTCCGTTCAGCACAAAGCCGGATGCATCGGGAATGTTGGCAAAGAAGGAGGTCAGCGACAACGACAGGCCCTCTATGGTTTCATAGGTGGCGCTGCCGTCAGCCGTTCCGATCTCGATGGAGGTGATGGTTCCCTGTGTCGGCTCACCGAGCCCGTTGAGCTGCAGGTTTCCTGCCGTTGACTTCAACCGGATGACGACGCCCGGCTCGTATTCGAGGCGGATTTCACTGGTGCCGTAATAAACGACCTCCCACTCGACCGCCTGTAGCCATTCCGGCTTCGACAGCAGATTCGCGACAGAAGCGTAGTGATTATATGTCGGCATGGATCCACTCCCTCGTGGCGCCCTTTGCCACAGTCATTGGCC
>JBATMZ010000048.1:0-15381 GCA_049290115.1 Saprospiraceae bacterium
GAAATATGTAGGATTGTGTTTAGGCAAACAAGAAAAATATCAAGAGAGCGCCCGAATGTTAAAAAAATTTGTTAGCCTCATCAAACCCGATCATCCTGATTTTTTACCCGCTATCCAAGAAATAAAGCGGTGCGGCAAAGCCCAACAATTATTAAGGAATTCCCAATTAGCTTTTGTTGAAAATGCAGGAAACGCAATTAATTCTTCTGGTTGGGAAATGAGGCCTGTATACAGCCCAAATTATCAAGATCGTATTTATTTTTCTTCCAATCGACAAGGAAGTACCGGAGGAAAACGCAATGATTTAGGTCTAATCAATGAGGAAGATGGTCATTATTTTGCCGATATGTATTACAGTGATTTTATCGAGGGCAACTGGACAAATCCTACCACTTTTTTACCCTTGCTCAATACAGCCAAACACGACATGGTAACCGACTTTAATAGCGAAGGAAACATCCTATTTTATAGTGTTAGTCTGGATCAAAAAAAATATGACTTCTATGCGGATACCTTTAGTGTAGAATATTATAATGAAAAATTACCCATTAAAGTAGACTTACCCATCCAAGGAGACAAAGGAGACAAGGATTTATTTTTCTTCAATGATAGCTTACTGTTTTTTACTTCTTCTCACCTCCCAGGTTTTGGAGGCTACGATTTATTTTATAGTAAAAAAATAAATGGTTTTTGGCAGAATCCCGTAAATCTTGGCTCAGAAGTAAATTCAAAATTTGATGACATTTCTCCATATTTTACTAAGGGAGGCAATATGTTGTATTTCTCTTCCAATAGATTGGATGGACTGGGTGGTTATGATATATTTTTACTTGAATTTGATGTAGAAAAATGGTCGTGGAAAAATCCTGTAAACCTCGGCTTACCCGTCAATTCGTCGTGGGATGAAAATCATTTCATCCTTTCACCTGATGGTATGAACGGTGTATTTACCAGCAATAAACCAGGAGGATTTGGAAAAACAGACCTCTATTTGGCTTATTTTAAAGAACAAATCATCGAGCAATTACTTTTTGCTGAATGGCCAAACTTTCTGGACACTTCTCTTGCTAATTTGGTTACGATAGAGCAAATGACACCTAAACCTAGATTAAAAAAAGAGATACGTCTGAGGTCGCTTTATTATTCTTCAAATGATGATGTTTTATCTCAACCCAATGCTATGCAATTATTGTTGCTGGCGGAAAATATGTTGATTTATCCCGACACTAAACTTACAATGTATTGTCACAGTTTTCAGGAAACTTCAAGAGATATGGACTTATATCTTTCGCTAAAAAGACTGGAAACAGTACGGGACTTTCTTTTGCAAAAAGGAATTGATTCGGAGAGAATAACCTTGAAGGCGTGTGGCTCTTCCTTTCCGTTGGCAACACCCTATATCAACGGCATCAAGTCCAATATCGCAGAAAGAAACAATAAAAGGATTGATTTTGACCTCATACCTATAACTTCAGATATCGAAGTGGTACAAGAAGATTTTGGTATTTCAGCATCATTTAGGGACGAAAGATATGCCCGATTTCGTACCTTGGAAGATACCTTTGTTTTTAGGTTGTTGATTGCACAATCCCAACAAATGTATCGAAGTGAAGTGTTAAATATTTATGACGATATTTACATTGAAAAAGTCGGAAATCAAGAAATGAACCATTATATGTTGGGCCAATTTGAAAAGTATCTTGATGCTGTCCAATTTAAAAATGAGCTATCAAGACAACATAACATAAAGGCTACGATAATACCTTATTTCAAAGGAAAACCACTAGACAAACTACTATTTCCTTACAAAGTTGAGGCTCTCCCCGAACTAAAAATCTTCATTCAAAACGAAAAATAAACAAGTTTATTTATTCATTTTTAGTAAAGTTTGGTAGATTTTCCAAACTTGAGGAAGGAGTGGATGTTGGCCATCATTATCAATTATATAGCTAGCGTGTTTTATTTTTGCCTCTTCGGGCAATTGATTTTCTAAACGACGAAGGACGATATCCTTACCAACTTTATCCCGTTTCATGATTCTTTCGATTCTAATCGATTCAGGACAGGTCACGACGATGAGGGCATCAAATCTATGGTAAGAGCCATTTTCGACAAGCAAAGCTGCTTCATTTAAAACAAAGGGGGCTGTCTTATTGTGTTGTTGATAAAACAAGTCAAAATCATCATGAACAGCAGGGTGGATGATTTGATTTAACTTGTCTAAAAGGGCTTTATTGGAAAACACTTTAGAAGAAATAAAAGGTCGATTTGGACGACCATTTCGAAAGTAGGAATCAGCTGATAATAATTTTTTTATCTCAGACTTAACACTCTTGTTTTTTGTCATTAATTTTTTGGCTTCCGTATCTGCGTAATAAACAGGAATATTTAATTCTTCAAAAATCTGACAAACTGTTGTTTTTCCAGAGCCCATACCTCCTGTAATCCCTACTTTCATTTAGAATTATTTTTTATTTCCACTGATTTCTTCTGACAGCGTAGATTAGTTCGTCGAGATATTCCCCATTCTTAAAAATCACGTCATTGAACCTCCCTTCTAGGATAAAACCATTTTTTTCCAAGACCTTTTGAGACGCCATATTGGTACCAAAAGGTCTGGCAAAAACTCGATCTATGTCAAAAGTTTTAAAAGCAAAAGTGACCATTTGATTTACAGCCTGACTGATGATACCCTTACCCCAATATTCTTCTCCCAGCCAATAACCTAATTCGGCATTTTTGCGCATGATGTCTTGTCCGGGATGAATACCTATACCGCCAACGGCATAAGAATCCACTTCGATGGCAAAAATGTGGATGGGATCTGCTGTAGATGCATACTTTATAAATTTTTTACCGTTTGCCTGGGTATATGGGAAAGGAAACTGATCGGTCATAAATTGAGCAATCAAAGGGTTATTGGCATTTGAAATCAAACTATCTAAATCTGACATTTTCCATGGTCGCAAAATAAGAGACATAATTTACCACATAATATATTAAAAAAGGAAAGGTATGAAAAATATTCAAATGTTATACCCTCCTTTTTTGCCTAAACTGGATAAAACACCCTCTTATAATCGATCATTTTATATTAAAATCGGCCTAAAAAACAATTGAAAAGCTCCATTTCACCCGTGAATCGACCTAAAATAGTAGCATATTTATTGTTGGAAGATACACAACGAATCAAAGTTCCGATGGTGTAAGTCAAAGTCTCTTGTTTTGCGGAAGATTGAACCTTATTTCTTTTTTGTTTGCCCCAACCCTGGAGAGAGAGAAAGAAATACTTTTGCAAGCAAAATATAAATTTGTCTTACTAAAGTCAATCTTCAGTGTTCTTCATTTTAGTGAACAATGTTTATATAAATGTAGCGTCATCGTTATGATTGGGGAAGTCAAAGCTTATAACTTTTGCAATAAACAGTCGTATATTTTTTATCATACCAGTAGCAGGCTCACTTTTCATCAGAATTTATGAATCAAAACATAGAGCGGTGAAATAACTAGAATAGTTTTCAATCTGGAGATTTTGAAGCAAAGACAAAATCGTATATAGCTTTTACTCTCCCCCTGCCCTTCACTTAAAATAGAGGGGTGATTAAGTTGTCGTACGTTAAAGTTTTAGTTTTTTGATGGACTTTTTTTAGTCATATCCTTCCTTTAAACTGCTGCTCCCCCCCTACTTTTTCAAGGGAAGGGGTTGGGGGTTGGGTAGAACTTAAGGCAGCAGGTTTTCAGTACTATAGGTTTATGTTCAATATTTTGTATATTCCGTTTCTTTTGATATTTTTGTATTACAATGTAAGGGTACATAAATATTCAAAACGTAGATAACCTATCTTTTCTTTTTCTGGACTTTTACCTCCATTTATTTCCTTCTTTTTTGACAATGGATAATGGTGCTAAATATAATACTAGACATGCAGTTTGCCGTTGAACAAAAATTGTTATTAATCCTACAAAAAACGTACTCTGGAAGCAACCACACTAAGAAGAAGTTAGGAATTACCCTTTAAATAAATTATATTTTTTGGATATTGTCGACAATAAGTTTATTTTTATTGTTTAATCTTATGATGTCCACATCATAATAAATTAAGAAAACCGACAAAAAACGAAGCGTTTAATTCAAAAAATATATTTTTGTCGTAGGTATAACTAAGTTGGTAGCAATATAAGAAAACCGTCAAAACATCGTTAACTTTGATCTGTGCTTAGTCAAATAAGAAATAGCGTATTTATCAAAATCCTTTGGGGACTGATGGGACTCTTTCTGCTCAACATAAGTGTTGATTCTGCAGACCCCAACCCCGAACATATTCCTGAAGATTTATTAATTAACGACCAAGAAAGCATCGTTGAAATTGTTGTTGAAAAGTTTTTAGGTTATGAATATGCTTTTAAGGAATATGATGACAATGATACCGAAGACCACAATAAAAAGACCAATGTTAAAATTGATTTAACAACTCATTACATTAAGGAAGAACCCTTAAATCATCAAATCATAGTAACAGCTAGCCGAAATTTTCCTGATAATAACGCCTTTTTGACAAAGGGATTTCAAAAGCTTGACATTCCGCCACCTAAAGTTTGATTTGTTTTACTACGTGACAAATTCCTACCACTTAAAATAGTGGTGGACAATCTCATAATGCTTAAAAAACAAATTAAAAATGAAAATAAAAACATTCTTGATGCTGATTATTTTATCGGCATCTACAATATATTCAAATGCTCAAATTACAAAGAGTGAAAAAGACAGTATTTATATCCATCAAATAGAAGACCACAAAGAACCTGACAAGGTTTTACACGCTGAACCACTATATATTGACCTTATACGTGATTTGGGAGCACGAAAAGGTGAAAAAGAGTGGAATATAGGTTTAGGATTAAAGGATAATTTAAAATTTGATGCTTACGAAGCTCTTATTGAATATGAATGGGCACCTATTGACAGATTGGGTTTAGAAGTCGAATTACCTTTTACTTTTTATGCACCTCAAAGTGGAATAGAAAAAGATTCAATTCCTTCAAATAGATTAAATAGTATTAAAATAGCAACCCAATGGTCATTCTTTGTAAGTGAACCAATAGCTACTTCAATGGCAATTGGATATATCAACGAATTTGAACTCTCGGATTTTAGAAATTTTGGAAGTCCTTTCATTAAAGGAAATGTATATAATCCGTTTTTTGTGGTTGCAAAACGTTGAGGGAACAACTTTCATTCATTGGTTTATACAGGTCCAATGATTGAACAGAATTTTAACACTGACAAGTTTCATACTACATATGACATCAATACAAGTTTTCATTATATGATTACAGGTACACGAAACTTTATAGGTGTTGAATTCAACAAAACATTTGACGATAAAGACTTTGATATGACAATTCGACCTCAAATGCGTTTAGGAATTGCCGACAACTTATTGATTGGAATTGTGGCGGGAATTCCAGTAAGTAGAGAAAATGAAAGATTAAGTTCATTTTTAAGACTAATATGGGAACCAAAACATAAGTATAAATAAAAAATACGGCAACCAATCGAGTAGGCGGCCGTGAGTAATATTGCCCACGGTGCGCCTCTCACACCACAGTCCGTACTGGTCTCGTATATGGCGGTTCGTAAATCATCACCTAAAAGCTCTTTTCACCTGTTTAGGTTATCCATTTCTTTAAGAATTCGTTAAGAAAGTCTTTCCTATTCGAATTTCTTGGAGAAATACCTTCAGTCCTTCCCCAATGTGAAACCTACTAGGTATGCTTTGCTCCATCCCAGACTCGTTGCTATGGGTACTATGATCCCGCAATGCTGCGGGACTGACTTCTCTGTTACTTTTTAAAAATATGTTAATCCCTAGCTGCAAGCCGTGGTTAACAGTTCCCTCACTAAATCGTGATTTCATATCACGATTTTGCTGCGCACCGTTCAGTCCTCTCGGTAAGACAAATATCTTTCAGTCAATCGCTGCCGAATCTACTCATCAGGTATCAAAACTTCGGGCGTCAATATGGCTTCCAACCCGATTTCGCGGTTCCATCCCTTGAAGTACTGTCGTACTTCACCCTTCGGGGTCGGTCTGTCATCCTACCCAACCTGACATGCCTTCTATATGACTGCTACGCATTTCTCTTCGTCAGTACCAACTTTTGTTGTCCTATTTACCTGCCCGAATCGTGTGCAGGCGGGCTTCAGTACTTGGATCACTCCAAACCACCTTGTAGCTTGCCAATACTTCTAGGCGTTACACCAGCATATAAGAGACGTTCACTCTCCAGACCAACTGTTTCTTTAAACAGTTTGTACTTCTCATTACTGAGTTGTACATTTGCCATTCAAGGCACACACAATGGCTATAATGATATTTTGGCTAACGCCAAAAACATCAAATAGCCTTGGACGTTATCAACAATTAAAACAAAACTCAATCATGAGAAAAAAAATTTTACCTATCCTTTTATTATGTGTTGTTAATGTCTTTGGACAAACTTCAAGTAAAATTACTTCTGCAGAAAAAGTGTATGGTCTTTCAAAATTTTGGCAAGAAGTAAATTATAATTTTGTTTATCTGAATAAAATAAATAAAGAAAAATGGGACAGCACGTATCTCTCTCTTATTGATGAGGTACAAAAAACAGAGAATGACTATGAATATTATAGATTACTAAAAAAATTCTGCGCCACTCTTAAGGACGGACATACAAACATTGATTTTCCAAACGAGATACAATCTAAGTTTATGAGAACTGGTTTTGGTGAATACAGAATTTTCATAGAAAATATTGAACATAGGGCCATAATAACTTTTGTCAATCCGTCAAAGAAAAATATCATCCCACCAGGGAGTGAAATTATTTCAGTTAATGGACTTTCCACAAAGGAATATTTAGCCCAATTTGTTTCTCCCTTCATTTCATCATCCACAAGTCACGGTCTCGAAGATGAGGCAACAATATTGATGCTTCAAGGTTTTGAGGGTGAGCAATATAAATTAAAAATTAAAAAACCAGAAGCAGAGACTATTGAATTAATAGTTAAACATTCCAAATGTAATGAAACGGAAATATTTCCAATTATGGATAATTCTAACAATTTGATTGATTTTAAATGGCTAAAAAATCAGGTAGCATATCTTGCCTTAAATTCATTTCGTGACCAAACCATAGACTCCCTATTTATTACAAAACTTCCTGAACTTTATAAGGCAAAAGCTTTAATTATCGACCTCAGAAAAAATGGAGGAGGTAATGGCGATTATGGGTTAGAAATTCTCAAACACCTTATTCCTAACAAAGAAGTATTAGGAATTAAAAGTAGAACTAGAAATCACATTTCTACTTATAAGGCATGGGGAGAAACGACAAAACCTCAAGATACTATAATACATGAAGATTACAAAAAAGCTTATTTAAATTATATTGGAGAGTACTATTATGATTTCCCAAATTCGATAAGAGAATTAGAAACAAAAGAAAAAAGAATAGTTATACCTACCGTTGTGTTAATTGGTCATAATACTGCATCTGCGGCCGAAGACTTTCTAATATATGCCAACAATCAACCTCATTTTACCATAATTGGCAGTCCCACCTACGGTAGTACAGGACAGCCTTATCATTTTATTTTACCTGGTGGTGGGCAGGCAAGGGTTTGCACCAAACAAGATACATATCCTGATGGAAGAGAATTTGTAGGTACTGGAATTATTCCAGATATATTAGTAGAGATAACTCTATCTGATTATCTGAAGGGCAAAGACCCTGTACTTGAAAAATCAATTGAATTTTTAAATAAAAAAAAACAAGATAAGTCGAGTAGGTAAAGGGGAATTTCACTCCTAAAACTCTCACAGAACCATACGTGAACTTCTCGATTCATGCGGTTCTTTTTAGTGCAACCCTTTTGGGTTGTGTTTGACAAGTAAAATCATCGACTTTTGAACTTGTAATACTTTACCAATACCCACTATGTGAAGTCCTTCGCTCATAGGGTCATTACAGCTACTCTCTTGGGTATTATCGCTAATACGACTTCATCCGCCACAGAAGCAGAGCATCACTACTTTATGCCTTTTCCTTTCAGGATTTTTGGAATTTTCGCTTCGCTTCACCACTCCTGCTTCTCCTGTTTCTTATCAGCGTCCGGTTTTATATCTTGGCCTTTTAATGCCGTGTGCCGTGTAGCCAGTAAATCAGGTTGTCCGCTGCGCACCGTCTTTCAGGGTCGCTCTCTCCAATTCTCCCTTACTGGGTTCGATTGAAAAATTGACAGGTCAATTCAAAGAAGTATACTTGACTATGTTTTAGGATATTCAAAACACCCACTGTATTGTCTATTATGAACATCAATACTCTACGTTGCTAAACGGATTGAAAAACAAGGTTTTTAATGTCAATATTCAGCTACCTTGTCAAAAACCCGATCACGTCATTCAATTACTCATAATATATTCCCTTCAAGTAGCCATAACCAATGCCAGGATTGTACCTCTTAGTGACAACCAGGTATCTTTTTCTTATCTGGGTTTATGGGAAAAGAATGAAAAACTAATACCCCTTAGCTTCGTAGATTTTATTGAAAAGTTCTTGAAATTATCCTAAAATGTTTACAACCTACCAGAAATCCAAAACAAGTTTTCGACGCCCTTTCTTATTTTATAGAAAGCTTTGACATCCATTTGAAGGTATGGCAGTATTGCTTCAAGAAGAAAGGTTGAAGAAGGGCTTAACGCATCAAGAACTAGCAGATAAAGATGGAACACCGAAATCTTATATTTCAAAAATTGAGAACAGTGTCAAAGAAACAAGGCTTTCAACGCTAGAAAAAATTATGAAACTTGGATTTGGCGGAGAATTGGAACTGAAAATAAAAATGAATTAAAAAACCGTAATAAATGAATACCAAACGTAAAAAGTGAATATTCCAACAACCAAACTAAAACGAATCGATTTTTTACTTCTAATCCAGTTCACTCAATCGTTTTTTGATCGTAGCGGCGGATGCTTCTTTTGGGTCTAAATTTACTTTCAAGTCCTCCTCAATAGTGACTTCTTTAATATCCATCCTAAAAGTGTTCGTATCTTCAGCAGCTATACATACTATGGATACGACTTGTCCTATAGGCAAATTTTTTACACTAGCAGGAAGGACAACATCTAAATCTCTGAACACCATCCACATAGAAATTTTATCCTGTTGATAACCGTCGGGCAAACTAATAGTAATCGGTGTGAGTGGCAGATTAAACTTTGTGAAGTAATCTATATTAACCCATTTTAATCTTTCAATGGAAAATAGATATCCTTTAATCACATCTTCGTCTCTAATGACTCGAAAGTTATCTGTATTATTTGTTTTCCACCACAAATCTTCAACCCCGTCAAATAATTCCATTTCTGGATTTGGTTTTGGATTAGGCACAAACAATTTTAATACTTTTCCTTCGGTTAAGTTTAGAGGTTGACCATTCTGAAAAGCTTTAAATAAAAACTCTCCATCAGAAGCCAATATTGCCTCCTTGGTCTGGGTCGGTATACCATATCGCAAGATATCTGACTTAGTAAACAACTCAATCATCTCAAAATCAATCATACCACTTGCTATGGTGCCGTCAATGTATGCAAACGAATTTGGTTTTGCTGTGACTACAACACCTGTTTTAGATATAAATGTAAAATTGTCTGAATCAATACTTTTTCGTTGTGTAATATCTTCCGCTTTGAGCATATTTCTTATATCAGCTCTACTTCCTTTCAGGTCGGAAAAAGGATCAAAATCATCCAGACATGAAGAAAAGCAAAATAAAAAAGGCAGTAATACCACTAAAAGTGTTGTACATCGGATAGTCTTAAACATAAATAAACTTTAAAGTTCTCAAAAAATGATTGTCTTTCCTAAAACTACTTGATACAGCAAAACATTGTTTCAAAACTATTTTTTATATTTAGCTATCTTGATTATAGATGAATTGTAGTATTAAAAGTAGAGATATCAATAAAGAAATTGAAGAAGAATTGATTAAAGAATAATGCCCAAAAACCTCAACAAATACATTGACTACAGAATCCTTTTTGGAAACACACTTCACTTTTTTCTAGTTAACTATTATGCAAAAAAAGAAATTTATGAAATATTAACTGATATTTGCTACCGTCACCATGCAATAAGAAGCTTTGTGTTTTGTAGAATAAACATAACAAATCGTTACCTTATATGAAAAAACATTATTTTTTAGTCGTTAGTAGCATATTACTTATTTTTTCCATAGTAGCCTTCAGTGACAACTTGATTACAGATGTTGCTCAAAAAAGTAACAGCGACCCAAAATATATTATCCATGGTTTATTTTGTTTTGCATGGTTTATTATTCTTCTTATTCAAACCAATTTTATTAGAAAAGGAAATAACAAAGCGCACACCAGTTTTGGTATTGCTGGTTTAATTGCCGCTATTGGTGTATTCGTTACAACCTTATACATATTTGTGGTTGTTTTCAAAGGTTGGACAATTATGGAGCCAATGGTCAAGGCAAATAGATTTTTAATGATGGGGTTTGCCATATTGGTGAGCTTTGCATATTTGAAAAGAAAAAAGGTAGATTATCATAAAAGACTAATGCTTGTCGCATCCTTTTTTATGTTAGGACCAATTTTGAGTAGGATAATGGCACGTACAAATCTTGATTCAATCCTCATTTCAGATCTAAGTTGGGACATTACTATCTTTGGTACTTGGTCTTCTTTTTTTGTTTCCCTTTTCATTTATGACTGGACAATTATTCGTAGATTTCACCCAACAACTTATTTAAGTTTCGTTACTTTTTGTATTATATGGACAATTTCTTTTTATTTATAATGTGTTGTAAATAAAATAAACGCAAACAATGTATATAAAAATAGGGGGAATAGGTATCATATCAAGGCATTGGGCTTTTGCAAAACTTTGTGTTAAACCGAAAGTAATTTTCAACTAAATCATTTACTTTTGATGAAACAAATGTTAATCCTAATCGAAAAATAGAAAAAAGAAAAGAACCCAAATGTTTGGATTTTACCAAAAAAAAGCCCGTTACCTTTTTCTTTTTTGTGTCCAACTTTATATCACGCTATTACCATTACCTCAAAGAAAAATAGATTATGTCTTTTTCAACATAAAAAAGGCTTACCAGTTTCCTGGTAAGCCATGTCGATTGATATATAATTAAACAACAGAAGATTAAGGTAAAAGCACTGCATTAATTAAATGAACCACACCATTACTAGCAGGAATATTGACATTCACAATGTTGGAAGGTGTCATATTACCGTTTCCTTTTACGGTACCGGTAGAAGCATTGATCGCTACATTACCACCTTGGGCAGTAGGAACATTTCCTGTAGTTAGATTTGTGGAATATACCCGAGCACTGATAACATGGTACGTTAAAATATTTGCCAAAACATCAGGATTAGCTTGTTGTATTGAAGCTATCGTAGGAAAACCAGCTGCTTGAAAAGCTGCATTAGTTGGCGCAAAAACTGTAAATGGTCCTGCAGAGGACAATACGTCAACTACTTTGGTAGAACCCTCATTAGCTCGTAATACTGCTGCTACAAGAAATGACAATTCTGGGTAGGCTTGTGCGATAGAAACTATATTTCGCTGTTCGTTAATCATGACACCGTCTATGATATGTACAATAGCTCCATTTTCCGCTTTTACGTCAGCTGAAGTTACTTTGGAACCATTCACTGAAACTCCTGTAGCGTTTTTGGTAATAAATGCTTTACCACCATCAAGCATGGTCACTTCGTCATTGTCTTTGGTTGCAATAGCAGTAGAAGGAACCAACGACGGTACTACATGATAGGTGAGGATGGATGCAACTGTACTTTTATCCAAAGCAGTAATGTCCGCCTCAGAATTTATACCAATCGTTTTAAACGCTTCATTGGTCGGTGCAAATACTGTGATAGAATTGCTTTTCAGTGCATCGGCAACTCCTGCGTGAATAACGGCCGCCTCCAAAATACTAAAATCCGGATTTTCAATGACGAGATCTACAATGGTTTTTTGATCAGTATCTTCATCGGTACAAGAAGTAAAAAAAATACCCAATAAGATGGGAAGGAAAAATAATTTGCTGAATTTCATATTTATTTTTTTATGGTTAAATAATTAATGTGACCCTAACCGCATAATTTTAATATTGTTTAAATTTATGGGTATAAATGTTAAACAAAATATTAAAAAATCGTCGTAAAACGGTCTAATTTTTCAAAAAGTTCCGTAAATGAAAGCGTTTAATGGACCACGAAACAAAATAATTACATTAGAAAAAACATAAAGAAATTTGAAAGCAAAAGTGTAATGGATATGAAGTCCTTCTTGATTTTAAGTATAGAACAATGCCTTAAAAATGAATTTAGCAAGAAAGTTGTCGGATAATAGTATGAAAAAAACACCTCTAAAAAACGTTTATAGTTAGATGAATCTAGGCTTAGATATTCCGCTGCATAACTATAAAATTGTTGGGATGGTATACAATTTTTTTTGTCACAAAAACAATAAGATGATTGTTGCACTACATTCAACATGTTTTCGGTATATTTGCTTACTAGGAGTTGTCTTTTATTCTATTTTGAAAAAATGAAATATTTTCTTTATTCTGCTATAGTAGGTGCCGGGTTATGGATCTTTTCAGAATTTCTTGAAATGGATTCCCTTCATGGTTCCACTCCTTTAAGTCTTTGGATTACTACTTTTTGGCATCCCATAATTGCACTAGGGTTTTGGGGATTACATTTGGCGCAATCACCCCATAAGAATACATTAAGTTTAGTTGGGACTATACTACTTATTGTATCATTTATAGGGTTTACGCCTGTCTCTCTTATGATTTTAAACTCGCCTGTGCAAACCTTTTCTGCTTTTTTAAACCAAAATCCAGGGTTTCAGATTTTTGGAATTTGTTCTTTGTTGGGTTATATTTTGTTTGGAATTTCTGTTATTAAAACCAAATACTACCCTTTCTGGACAGGACATATCCTCATTCTGTCTATCTTCCTAAGTGCTATTCAATCCATGGCGGAACTTGCTGAAATATGGCAACATATCTCATTTATTTGTTTGTCGTGTGTGGTGATTTTTATGTCTGTTTTTGGTTTAGAAAACTAAATCAAAGACTTTATTTATGGAACCAAAATTTTCCATGACTATATTATTGTAGAACGGATAAAAAGTTTTCAACCAAAATTCTATTTTAATGTTACGTAAAACAATGAAAATACTTTTAACTGGAGCAACAGGATATATTGGCAAACGTTTACTCCCATTGTTGATTCAAGAGGGTCATCAGGTAGTCTGTTGCGTAAGGGATAAAAGTAGATTTAATCCTCCTCAGTCTTTAGTACATGCTATAACTGTACTTGAAATAGATTTACTTGACCGGCAATCACTAAATCAAATTCCCGAAGATATCGATGTAGCCTATTATTTAGTACATTCTATGGCTTCATCTGAGGATTACAACAATCTGGAAAAAAAAGCGGCCATTAATTTTAGAGAAGCCCTTGATAAAACAAAAGTCACACAAGTGATTTTCCTCAGTGGTATTATCAACGAATCTAAATTATCAAAACATCTGCTTTCAAGAAAAAATGTTGAAGAGGAGCTTAAAAACGGTCGGTATCACCTGACCACTTTACGTGCTGGAATCATTGTTGGTTCCGGAAGTGCTTCTTTCGAAATTATGCGCGATCTGGTCGAAAAATTACCTGTCATGATCACGCCAAAATGGTTATTGACAAAATGCCAACCTATCGGTGTTTCAGATGTACTTCAGTTTTTAATCAAATCAATAGGTAGAGAGGATGTATATGATCGTGATTTTGATATCGGATGTGAAGATATTCCTACTTATAAAGACATGCTTCTAACCATTGCAGAAGTGCGGAATTTGTCTAGAAAAATCTGGATAGTTCCTGTAATGACACCTAGATTATCATCTTATTGGTTGTATTTTGTAACATCCACCTCTTACAAACTGGCAAGATCGCTTGTTGACAGCATGAAGGTAGAAGTCGTTTGTCGCAACAATGACATAAATAAATTGCTTAATATAGTAACCATCTCCTACAAAGAAGCGGTCAAAAAAGCGTTTGATAAAATTGAAAACAATGAAATTATTTCTAGCTGGAAAGATGCTTACTCTAGTAGCGGTATTTCTATCAATGTGTCAGAATTTATAAACGTACCTTCATTTGGATGTTATAAGGATACACGCATTCGACCAATACAAAATAAAGAAAAAACACTTCATAAAATCTGGAGTATAGGGGGAGAAAATGGTTGGTATTATGGCAATTGGCTATGGCAAATCAGAGGCTTTTTAGATAAAATGTTTGGTGGTGTTGGACTTAGAAGGGGCAGAACCAATCAGACAAATATTTCTGTAGGTGATGCACTCGATTTTTGGCGTGTATTGTATGCTGACAAGGAAGAATCTAGGCTGCTACTTTTTGCCGAAATGAAACTACCTGGTGAGGCATGGCTGGAATTTAAGTTGGTGGATAATCAGCTTAAGCAAACTGCCACATTCAGACCCCTTGGTTTGGTAGGTAGATTATATTGGTACGCCGTTTTTCCTTTTCACGGGTTTATCTTTAATGGAATGATCAATAAATTATCGAGCAACGAATAGCAAATGTCCAAAAACGTTTAAGTTTATTTATATTACATTAAAGTTGATTTTTATCTTTCGTATAATGGACAAAATTGATGCTGTATATTTTGATGAGTTGCTACCAATTGTTCCTATCTCAAATTGTCAAATGAGCATTATTCGAAAACTAAGAATGGTTCACAGATAACGTAAGGCAACACCTTCAGTTATAAAATACTAGAAAAATTCTTGAGTTTTTCAAAGACTACTATTTTGAGTTGTTAAAATATTTTGAACAGCACATAAAGATTACATAATCAAAACGTAGAATAAATCACTATTCATCTTTTAGATTCTACCACAATAAGTCTGTGTTTTTCATTATTTGATTAGGCAGTATCCGTACAAAAAAGGAGCTGTTAAAATGTATACATGATTTGACAACCATGAAAGTTTACCTATTTATGAGAATATTACTTATGGTAAACAGGTTATAATCTAAGGAGAATATGACATACCCCTCCAAAAAGGAGCTGTCATCGTAACAGACATTTAATGGTAACACTCCCCTAGATTAAGTCCACTGGTGAAGGAAATAACAAACTAAGATCAAAACTTCTTTTGAAATTCAAAATAAATCAAAGTCCCGCCACTCTATTCATCGCCACCCATGCCATCATACCACTACCAATACGTAATGCTTCTTCGTCTATATCAAAAGTAGGCG
>JBATMZ010000049.1:0-12608 GCA_049290115.1 Saprospiraceae bacterium
CATTGTATGACATGCCCAATTTTAAGAAGTAAGACGTAAAAATGATCCAGCATAATTTTACGTATAGAGTGACGTATGGCGATACAGATATGATGGGGTATTTTTATTATGGTAATTATGCTAAATTATATGAAATTGGCAGAGTGGAGACAATGCGTAGCGTCGGAATCTCTTATAAAGAGTTGGAAAGCACCCATAAAATTATGTTACCTGTCGTTTCATTAGAATCTAGGTTTAGATTTCCAGCCAAATATGATGAGATTTTAAAAATAAGTACTTTTATCAAAGAAGTGCCTTCTAAAATGATTACTTTTGAAACGGACATTCATAATGAACAACAGCAATTAATTCATACCGCCGTCGTCAAATTATTTTTTATTGATATGGAAAACAATTCCCGGGTATCTTGCCCAGATTGGATGGTTCAGATTATAAAACAACATTTTTGAAAAAATATATTCAATATTTGAAAACTTGGATAGTAAACCTACCTATTCTAAAGCAGATAGTGGACTGGACTAAAATGTATGCTGCTCCAGGATTTTCAGGTGTCCCGATATATTATATCGCAAAATTTATCTACGACGAAGCCCAAAAGGACAATTTGACTATGAGGGCTAATTCAATCGCTTTTAGTCTTTTTATTGCTATTTTCCCGACCATTATTTTTTTGTTCACTCTTCTTCCCCATATACCGATAGTCCAGGATTATGTATTAGTCATTGATCGCAATTTAAAAAGCGTCTTACCCGATAATGCACACGAATATATTACCCAAATTATAACTGATATTACTTCCATTAAGAGAAGTGGATTACTTTCTGTGGGCTTCTTTTTATCTATATTTTTTGCGTCCAATGGCATGATAACGCTCATGTCTGGATTCGACAAATCATACAATCAAGTTTTTTCTTCAAGATCCATATTTAAAAAAAGGTTCATTGCCTTAAATTTAACACTAATATTGACCTTATTATTTATTGTGGTCATAGTAATGTTTGTGGTGAGTCAAAGTTTTATTGATTGGTTGTCTACTCAATATATATTGAGTGACTGGTTCATTTTTGCCTTTTCTGCCGGCTTTAGATACATTCTTGGCATTGCACTTATATACACGGGAATAAGTTTAATTTATCAATATGGACCTTCCTTGTTTAGAAAATTTCCTTTCATCAATGTAGGTGCCATTACGGCTTCCTGTTTGTTGATTTTAGGTACTTGGTTATTTAGCTTTTTTATTAATAATTTTGGAAGGTATAATGAGATTTATGGCTCCATTGGTGCATTAATTGTCGTGATGATTTGGTTACAGGTTAATTCGTTCATTTTATTAGTTGGTTTTGAACTCAATGCTAGTATTGCCGTTGTTAAGAATAATATGTTAAAAGAAAAAACCCTTAAAACAAAATGATTTTAATAACTAATGATGATGGAATAGTTGCTCCTGGAATCAAAGCGTTGATTGAAGTTGCTTCAAGTTTTGGCGAAGTAATCGTGGTAGCGCCTGACGCTCCACAGTCTGGCCAAGGTCACGCTATAACGATAACCAAGCCAGTTAAATTGAGAAAAGTGGACCTTTATAAAGGTATAACAGCGTATGAATGTTCAGGCACACCCGTTGATTGTGTCAAATTGGCTAAAAATGTGTTACTAAAAGATAAAAATATAGATTTGTGTGTTTCTGGCATTAACCATGGTTCTAATGCATCGATCAACATTTTGTATTCAGGTACTATGTCAGCTGCAATGGAAGCCAGTCTTGAAGGAATAGACTCCATCGGTTTTTCGTTATTGGATTATTCATTTGAAGCAGATTTTAGTCAAGCTAAAAAAGTTGCTGACAATATTATCCGGGCTGTATTAGAAAAAAAGTTAGATGGATGTAAATTACTCAATGTCAATATTCCAAATTCCAAAATAATTGAAGGAATTAAAGTATGTAGACAAGCGCAAGGCAGATGGATTGAAGAATATCAAGAGGGAATAGATCCCAGAGGTGAAAAATATTATTGGTTGACTGGTAAGTTTCAATTGGAGGATGAAGGTAAGGATTCTGACGTATACGCATTACATCAAAATTTTGTTTCTGTTGTTCCTTCAGGTTATGATTTAACAGCCTATACAGCGGTAGATCGGCTAAAGCATCTAGAAACCAACTTTTAATTAAAAATTAGGCAAATGCAAAAAGATTCGTTTATCATGGGTTTTGTTTTGGGTGCAATATGTCCTGTATTAGGATACATGTTGATTGATTTTATTTTTCAACTTTTGACCCACTACGGATTAATGGAAGCGGTAAGTGTATCAACATCTGGCAGAAGATTCAGAACTGTTTTGTTGTTTTCCATATGTTGCAATTTAATCCCATTCCAGTGGTCCAAAAAAAATAGATGGGATGACACATTAAGAGGAATTGTCATACCCACACTTATTTATGTTGGTTTTTGGTTGTTTAAGTTCTATACGGAAATTTTCTAAGTTTAAGTTTTTTAGTTCTATTCGACATGAAGTATTTTATTCTTGCCGGCGAATCTTCTGGCGATATACATGGAGCCAATTTAATAAGAGCTATTAAGCAAAAAGACAGCAATGCTGAATTTGCTTTTTGGGGAGGGGACGTCATGGAATCTGTGGCTGGTGTAAAAGCTCTATGTCATGTTCACCAGCTAGCTTTTATGGGATTTTGGGAAGTAATGGTACACCTAAAAATTATCTTGCGATTATTCAAAAACTGCAAAAGAGATATACAAGATTTCGAACCAGACGTTTTGATATTGATTGATTATCCAGGATTTAATTTAAGAATGGCAAAGTGGGCAACTTTACAAAATATTAAAGTAGTATACTATATTGTGCCTCAGGTATGGGCTTGGCACCA
The DNA here is from genome assembly GCA_049290115.1 of Saprospiraceae bacterium. Taxonomy (GTDB): domain Bacteria; phylum Bacteroidota; class Bacteroidia; order Chitinophagales; family Saprospiraceae; genus OLB9. The sequence continues at coordinate 2,879 of JBATMZ010000049.1, forward strand.
AAGTAGGGTGAAAAAACTAAAAAAATTCACCCATACTTTAATCGCTATTTTGCCATTTGAAGAAGATTTTTTCAAGCGTCATGATTGCGATGTGGTGTATGTAGGACATCCTTTACTGGATGAATTAAATCATTGGGAAGAGCAAAATATAGGTCAGGAAAAAGATCAAAAAAAACGATATAATTTAGCCTTATTGCCAGGAAGCAGAAAACAAGAAATTGAATTAATGTTGCCAATATTTCTTACGACTGCAGAAGCATTAAACCTAGATTGTATTATTGCAAAAAGCCAACATCTACCTGAAGAATTTTATACTAATATTATACAAAAAACGGGTGTATCAAATATAAACGTTGAATTGCTTTCTGGTAAGATGTACCATATTTTACATAACAGTTTATTTGCGTTTGTTACTTCTGGGACAGCCACTTTAGAGACAGCCTTATGTGGAACACCACAAGTAGTTTGTTATAAAGGCAGTTCAATATCTTATTGGATTGCAAAAAAACTTGTAAAACTGTCCTACATTTCCCTTGTCAATTTAATTTTGAACAAAGCTTTGGTCAAAGAACTGATCCAACAGGATATGACAAAAGAAAATTTAATTTTAGCGTATCACGAAGGAATGAAAAATAAAAACAACATTCTAGAAGGATACGAGCAATTAAGGCATGTATTGGGTAGTAAAGGTGCTTCAAATCGTGCAGCCGATGTTATTCTTGATATTGCTGCAAAATAACGCTAAATGAATGGAACTTCTAAAGTCTCAATTTTTTTATTTCTTCCTCTAAATTAATTTCATCTCCTGGATTATAGCCACTGTGGGTATATATAATATTGCCATTTTGATCCAGTAAAAATGTTTGAGGTATCGTTTGAAAATTTAAAGTTTGCATCAATTCTTGCTTGCTGTCAGCTAAGACGATAAACTCCCACCCTTTTGACGATACCAGAGCTGGAACCCTAGTCAAACCTCTTGCATCATCAATGGTGATAGCGAGTAGTTGAACATTATAATTGTCAACCCAGTCGGAATAAACTTCATTAATTGCATCCAATTCTCTTTTACAAGGTGTACACCAAGTAGCCCAAAAACTAACAATTGTTATTTTATCGTTTTGTAAATAATCTTTGGTATTTACCGTTTTACCGTCAACTGTTTTGACATCAATAGAAGGGAATGGCTTAATTTGAGTTGGTAAAGAGGTTGGGATTGATGAAAAGCTTAACCATAAAAATAAAATGATAAACTGCATTTGTATACTATTTTAGTGTGATGACGTAAAAATATAACAAAAGGATACATCTTGGAATAAATTAGGATAAAACTTAACGTAATTTTAACTAAGTTTCAATTTGACGTCTTAAGTACGTGAATATATGATGACATTTCTGAATCAAATGACCAAATGTTAAAAAGTCTTTATTTTTTAGGGTAGATATATAAGAAGTTTTTATAATTTCGCCTTTAAACCATTAAATAAAATGAACTCGAATATTTTTGGTGATTTTAAGTTGTACCTTATCGCACCTTGTTTTTTATGGGTGTCTCTCATTCAAGCACAAGAAAAAGGTATTTTCTCCGGAGGATTTGAAACCAATGCAAATGTCTTTCTCAGAGACTCATCCATCAATGCAATCAATACACCTCAGTATGACCATCAAATTTTTGGTGGCGAGGCATGGCTTAATCTTAATTATGCTATTCAAGGTTTTAACTTTGGTATCAGGTTTGATATGTTCAATAACTCGAATCTTCAAAATCCCACTGGTTCGTATTCCGGTATTGGCATCGGTAGGTGGTATGTAAAAAAGACGTTTGATAGATTGGAATTGCAGGCTGGATATATTTACGATCAAATAGGCTCCGGATTGATTTTCAGATCCTTTGAAACAAGGCCTTTGTTTATCGACAATGCTTTATATGGAGCAAAAGTGCAATATGATCTGGGGAAAGAATGGAAAATCATGGGATTTGCTGGTGTACAAAAAAATGCTTTTGACACTTATTCAGGTAATATAAAAGGACTTCGGTTAGAAGGTTTTGTCAGTTTAGGCGAAGAAAGTCCTTTGTCTCTAGCACCAGGGATTGGATTAGTAAATCGCACTATCTCTGATGCAAATATGGATAATGTTGTCAGTGCTTTGCGAACCTATTTGCCAGAAGATAGGTTTAGTCCACTCCACAATACCTATGCAACTTCCATTTACAATACACTGTCATATAAAGGCCTAACTTGGTATAGTGAAGTTGCTATAAAATCGGATGATATATTTTTTAACCCTTTAGCTATAAAATCAGAAATAGTTGGCAATTCCATTGGTAAATATGAACAAAAATCTGGAACTGTTATATACAATAGTCTCTCGTTGGCGGTAGGGAAACTAGGCTTGACTGCGGAAGTAAAAAGGACTGAAAATTTTAGTTTTAGGATTGACCCAAATCTTAAATTGATTCGAGGTTTGGTCAATTATTTGGTTCCTCTGAATCGCCAGAATACCTATCGATTGACTGCCCGTTACTCTCCAGCAGCACAAGACATCAGTGAATTAGCTTATTCCTTTGATGCAAGGTATAAAATATCAAAATCTTGGAGTGCTTTGGCCAATTTTTCAAATGTGACGACGCTAGATAATGACCCTTTATTTAGAGAAATGTTTACTGAAATTATGTATAAATATAAAAGAAAATGGCAATTGACCACAGGCTTACAACTTGTACATTACAATCAGAAAGTTTACGAACAAAAGTCAGAAGCTCCTATTGTAAAAACGGTAGTACCTTATCTTGATTTTTTATACAAATTTAGTCCAAAAAAAGCGTTGAGGACTGAAGTTCAATATATGTCTACTAAACAAGATTTCGGTAGCTGGATTTTTGGATTAATGGAGTTTAGTATGGCACCAAAATGGGTATTTGAAACATCCGGCATGTACAACATAATACCTAAAAAGCCAGATGCACGGGGTGTCATTGAAAAAACTTTATACCCGACATTTGGAGCCGTATATAATCAAGGAAACAATAGGTTTTCTCTTCGATACGTTAAACAAGTTGAAGGTGTAGTTTGTAGCGGTGGAATTTGTCGGCTGGAGCCTGCCTTTAGTGGTGTAAGATTTACTTTAAACACAATTTTTTAATGACTTTTGATTATTTTAAGATGAAAAGATTAAGTATTCTCCTTGGGTTTGGATTATTGATTTCTTGCGAAGAAATTCCCATAAACATCCATGATGTGATCATCGAACCAACAGAAAAGATTGTGTTAATTGAGGAATTGACGGGGGCAAAGTGCCCGAATTGTCCTAAAGGGACTAAAGTAGTTGAAAACATCCTTCATAAATACCCTAAAAACGTTATTGCTGTAGGAATTCATGGTAGTTTTTTGGCCGAACCCGTTCGAAGTGGTGATCCGGATTTACGAAATGAAGATGCAAAAAATTTAGAAAATTGGTTTAAACCTTGGTTTGGAAAACCATCTGCTTCGGTAAACCGAATAGTAGAAAATATTGAGTATTACGTCAATGATGTACCCGATTTATGGGAATCGTTGGTCGAAGATGAATTAGAAAAACCCCTCCAATTAAATTTATTTATGGACGTTAAATTTGATCAAAATTCAAGAAAAATAGATATTGAGGTGGCTGTAAATCCTTTAGATGATTTAACAGGAGATTACAATATTTCAATTTATGTTTTAGAATCCCATATTATAACTGCGCAAGCCAATGGCAGTGAAATTATTGAAGAATACGAACATAACCACGTGTTAAGGAAAACAGTTACAAACTTTTCAGGTGATTTTTTTGGAAACAACTTAAGTAAAAACCAAATTCTCAAAAAAAATTATTCCTACATCTTACCTGCTGAAGAGGGGAAATTAAATATTGCCGAAAACTCTTCCATAGTGGCTTTCATCCACAAGAGTGGGTCGAGTGTGAGAGATGTGATCCAAGCTACTTCCAAATATTTAATCGAATAATGAGCACAATTTGAAGATGGGCACATGGAAGACAAACCAAATGTATTTGATCCACCAGCATGGGCAACTAAAGCCATCTGGTATCAAATATTTGTAGAAAGGTTTAGAAATGGGGATAATGCCAATAACCCAACTATAGCCAATATACAGTACGCTACTGTGGATGAGGTACCTAAAGATTGGAGTTTAACAGAATGGGGACATAATTGGTATGAAAAGGAATCTTGGGCTAATAAAATGCCCTTGGACTTTTACAGAACTGTGCAATTCCGTCGGTATGGTGGTGATTTAGTCGGTGTTTTAGATAAGCTACCCTATCTGAAATTTTTAGGTATAACGGCTGTTTATTTTAACCCCCTTAATTTGTCTCCTTCAATGCACAAATACGATGCCACTTGTTACCATCATATTGATGTCCACTTTGGACCAGATCCTGAAAGTGACCTCCTTTTGATAAAAAATGAAAGTCCCTCTGATCCAAATACTTGGGTGTGGACGAGTGCTGACAAACTGTTTTTGAATGTCGTCAAACAGCTTCATGAAGCGAATATAAAAGTAATCATGGATTTTTCATGGAACCACACTGGGCACACCTTTTGGGCATTTTTAGATCTTAAAGAAAAATTGACTAACTCTAATTACGTTTCATGGTATGAAAATGTTCAATTTTTTACAAAAGGGGAAAAACAGACTTTTACCTATGGGTCATGGAATGGAATCACAACCTTGCCCGAACTTAAAAAAGTCAAAACTCCAGGGAATGAAAAAAATTCTGAGACTAGTGTTAACCTTCATCCTGAGGTTAAATCTCACATATTTGAAGTTTGTCGAAGGTGGATGGATCCATACAACGATGGTAGTATCACAAACGGAGTAGACGGTTTTCGATTGGATGTAGCTGAGTTAGTACCATTAAGTTTTTGGAAAGAATTAAGGATATTTACCAAAAAAATAAATTCTGATTTTTTCCTTGTGGGTGAAAACTGGTGGGAAGAATGGCCAGATAAATTACTTGACCCAAGGCCGTGGCTAGAAGGAGACGTTTTTGATTCCGTAATGCATTATCACTGGTTTCAAGTAGCAAGATCGTTTTTCGGAGACTCTGAAGATAATATAAATTTGACGCAATTCATTGTTTCTACACAGTCACTATTTAAGGGCATTAAAAAGAAAAATTGCCAAGCTTTGATGAATTTAACAGCTTCCCATGATTCTCCAAGGCTTCTGACATCACTCCAAAATAAAAACAAATATAAATATCACTGTAAACCCCAAGAAGATGCCATGTACTTGACTTTTTACCCAGATGATCTAGTTTACAAAAGAAGTATTTTATTATTAATTCATCAATTTACATTTTTAGGTGCTCCCCACATTTGGAATGGAGATGAAATGGGCATGATTGGGGCTGATGACCCCGATAATCGAAAACCACTTATTTGGCCGGACATTCATTTTGACGATGAGTCCAATTCTTCTTTTTCAAATTATACATATACCCTACAACCAACTTTTGATGCCCATTTATTTAAAATATTTCGAGACCTGATCAAATTAAGGAAAAAATACAGCTGCTTATCCCAAGGAGACTGTGTTTTTGTGACTGAATATCTAGAAAGTTCACCTTTACTTATGTACACTCGGTCGATAGAAAATCAAAGCTTAATCATTTGTATTAACCCTACAGATACTCCACAAAAATTGCCTTTTCTTCTTCATCAAAAAAGAAGTATATATCAATTTGGAATTTCAGATTCTTTTGTTGATATACTTCCTCCACACGCTGCGTTTGTAAAATTTATTGAACCATTGAAAACAAATTAATTTCAAAAACGTTTCTATACATTATTACTGGACTACTTTTTATATTTATATATTGATTTCTTGATACTTGTATAGGTTTAATTCAACATCTATACTATTAATCAAATGGTATTATGAAAAAAACGAAACCCTTAGAAAAAAACTTTTATTTACCTAAAGGTGAAAGAAACGGTGTTCTATTATTCTTTTTTTTATCCATCGCTGGTATTTTACTCATCAGATATTGGTCACAATCAGAGGAAAAAATTATAGTCAGTATTTCAGGAAATACTATAGGAGTCCAAGCCATTACCAAAAGAGAATTTAGTTCTAATCAAAGGTACTGGAACTCAAAACAAAAAAAGAATAATATAGTAAAGGAGAGACAATCGTTCATGTTTAATCCCAATTCTTTACCAAAAGATTCCTTAAAATTATTAGGTTTTTCAGATCGAGTGACCAACAATCTTTTAAAATTTAGAGATAAAGGCGGAAAATTCAAATCTATTTCAGATTTAAAAAAAATTTACGGTATGGATTCTACTTTATTAAAAAACTTAGAACCCTTCACTTCTTTTGACATAGAAAAGCCAAAACAAATGCAAAAAGAAAACTCTCTTGAGGAAGCGGATAAAATCAGTATTTATCCTACTAAACCATCAAAAATAGGTGAAATAATCTTGGTTGAAATCAATAGTGCAGATAGTGCACAACTTGTAGATTTGAAAGGCATAGGGCCCTATTACGCTAAAAAAATTATTCAATCAAGAAAGATATTAGGAGGATACGCAAACATAGACCAAATCGTGGAGTGCAACGTGTTGCCCGACAGTGTGTTTAATAAAATTAGACTTCATGTCACAGTTGATACGACTAGGATGGAAAAGATAAATATAAACCAAGCAAGTTATCACGTATTGATTAAGCATCCCTATTTTGATAAAAATCTGGTCACTATTCTTTTAAATTATAGAGAAAATCATGGTCTTTTTACTTCACTATCCCAATTAAAAAGGATAAAAGTTTTAGACAATACCAGGTATACCAAAATAATAAAACATCTTAGATTATAAATCGAGGACTCAATTATTAGTAATTGGTTACGTAGAATGCAAATTTATGAAACTTAAGCGTTTCGGTGTGTACAAATAAACCTTACCTCCTAAACGATTTTTTTGTGCATGTAATAATGGTCAATGCCTACCTCTTGAAATAATTTTCCCATTTTCGAATACCCCAATTTTTGATAAAATGGCACGGCTTTTAACCTTGCACTAAGTTCCATTATTTTGAATCCTTTTGACCGTGCAAAATGTTCACTATACGTAACCAAAATTGATCCAATCCCTTTATTTTGAGCTTCATTATGAATAGCAACCTGCCTCATTTTAATTTTTAAGTGATCCACGGGTTTTAAAATTAAAATCCCTAGCAATATTCCATCTTTATGATAAGCGCCTATATGATAAGAGTCCCATTCTTTTTCAATATCAATGACTTCAAATTCCAGTTTTAATGGTTGTCGCAATTCCTTATCTCTTAAGTACAAGGCTTCATCCATTTCCGGTGAACCAAAATCCAGCGGGCAGCAGAATAACTCAGAAACCATACTTATTTTTTTACCTCAATATATTTCTGAGAATAACCTGCAAAAAGGCCAAGTCCATTGTGTACATTTGAGTACACTTTTGGAAGGTAGGACAAGGATGAAATTTGGCTTTCTTCATCAATGTATTTTTCAATTGACTCGTAAAAGTCAAACATCTCTTTACTTAAAGATAATATTCGAAGAAAATATTTTTCATCAGGGCCACCAAAGCTGCCTCCAACTTGTGCGGTTTTATTTAGATAATAAAAAGATTTTTTAAAATCGCCCTCCCCTTCTTTGATGCCCAAATTGGAGTCATCTTCAATAGCCTGCCAATCAATATTCCTAAACTTACTAACTGAAGTAACAAACTTTCCAGTAGAACCAATTAAACTAGAATCGATTGGTGTTTTATTATCAGAAAAAATCCAGTTCCAAGCATAATAGCCAGGGTTTTTATCCTGAATATTAAATTTTATTTCAAGCACTTCCTGTTCGTTATAAATTAAATTCTCAGTAAGCACATTTACATTTCCAACTTTCATTGGTACTTTACTCGTGGCTGAAATCGTCTCATAACCAGGAACTCTTACGGATAATTCATACGTGTGATCTGCCTTAGCTGTAAAATAATTATAGGTGTAATTGCCCAATCCAACATTTTTTAATTCTTCTGTTCTTCCCGTAGCCTTTTCTTTAACAGAGACTATGGCATTTTCAATCAATTGGACATCCCTTATATTAGACAAAATATCTCTACTGTAACTTAAATGAACATTAAAAGGTTTGCCTTCAGTAAATACTGAATTTACGACAACTTTTGGAACAAAATTCTGCTTTTCAAATACATATTCTTCCTCACATGAAGTAAGCAATCCAAGAATGGTAATGGTCAATATAAAATAAAAGTATTTCATTCGATTGTCTGAAAAGGTAAATTTAAGGCTTTTTGTCTTAAAAATCAACAATATAAATTAAAAATATTTCTTCTTTATCCAACTTCTGGCAATCTCTCTTTGACAACATTACATTACACAATATATTGTTCCGTTTAATGAGGCATATTGTGGTTTAAAAAATTAATATTTTGAAATACTAAAATGAAACAGTAAAATATATGGAAGGAGTAATTGGAAGTACACTTACTTTTCGGGCAAAACTTTCTTTTGTCAATGGGTTTTTATAAATGTAAATGAAGTAGGCGTTAAGTCTATTGTAGACATTGTACACATTAAAGTGTAGGGACCAAGTGTTGTTTTGGTTAAAAGGTCGAGTATAATTGACATTGATACTCAATTGGTGAAAGTCAGGAAGTCGTCTATTATTTCTAGTTCCAGCATTGATCACACTAGTTCCTAATATAGAAGAATATTCTTCGGTTGATAAAGAAAAGGTTTGTCCTGTTCCATATACAAAGTTGGCTGCACAACTCAAGTATTGATTTATTTTGTACGTGATTCCAGTATTGATATCCCAGGTTCTGTCATACTTAAATGGGAACGATTTTCCATTATCTATATCTGGAAAAGACCTTGTGGACTTACTCCAGGTCAAAGAAAACCATCCATTGATATTTTTATTTTTTCTTTGAAAGAGAAATTCCAATCCCTTCGCTTTTCCATCGCCTTTTAGTACATTTCTTTCCCAGTCTCGTGAAGTATTGTAAGCTGGAACAACTTCAGATTCATTGATAAAAAAATAAAATAAATCTACAGGTGATTGGAATTCAAATAGTCCCTCAAAAGTTTTATAAAAAGCGCCCAATTGAAAAAAATGAAATTTATCCATTTCGTAACTATGCGACACTGAATATTGCCATGCATTAGTTGGCCCAATGTTTTTGGTAGAAGGCACCCATAAATCTGATGGCAACCCTAAGCCTAAGTTGACCAACAAATGTATGTTTTGCCGCATACGTGTAATAGCGAGTGAAGTTAAGTGGTTTTTAAAAGGTTTCCAAACTAAATTCAATCTAGGTTGAATAGACGTATAAACGGTGTCTAAAGGTGCAAAAACATTAAAATGAAGTCCTCCATAAATGGAGAGTCGTTCGTTTATTTTGTAATGATCTTCAATAAAAAAATTGGACTCAATAGCTCGTATAATAGAATCTCTATCCAAAATATTTGCTTCTTCACCTTCTAGAATTATCGTACTTTGTTTTACTACTGGGTTAAACATGTGGTGAAGATATTCTACTCCAAACTTTAAAACATGTTTTTGAGCCATAAAATATTCGGCCATAAATTTACCATTCCAAGTAGTTATATCGGCATATGAAAAAATATCTAGTTCATCCAATTGTTCTACATTATCCACCTTAGTATTGAAGCTATAACTTGATCTTGACCTATGT
>JBATMZ010000050.1:0-4099 GCA_049290115.1 Saprospiraceae bacterium
CTTCTTCAGTGACAACGTTTACGGTGTACACACCATTAGTCAAAGTAGACACATCTAATTTCAAACGATCATCTTGAACATTGTTAAATGTACGAGTAGAAACTAATTTACCTTCTACGTCAAACATGGTAACTTGAACTTCAATTGAGGTGTTTTCTAATTTAATGTCCACAAATAAATCTCTAGCTGCAGGGTTAGGGAAAGTTTTGACGGCAAGGTGAGGAAGTCTAACTTCGTCTATGTTTACAATAAAACCAATGTCCATTTCTATAAATGATTTCATGTATAAATTACCATTGTAGATATATCTGAAATTTCTTTTATCAATATCCGTTACACTTGTATTTTCAATGTTTTCCCAGGCCATTAGAGAACCTGAAGCCCTTGGGCCCAATATGCCAAGTCCTGCTAGTGTATCTAATGCAAAATTGGTAGCTCTGATTTGATGCAAACTCTTGGTAAAATTATCCGACCCACCCTGTGAAGCACAAAGTAGTCCCATGATTGGGTCAGTCTCAGGAGAATTTGGACTAACACTCGCTGCTATTATATAGTGAGTTTTATCTTTTAATTTAACCCTTTCACCTTCAATCGCAAATCCGTCTTCATCAGCAGCCCAAATGTCGGTTTCAATATTTCTCAAATCAGAAAGATCATCGGAAATTACTTGAATACTTGTTCCAACTCTAATTCTTTCTTCTGGAGAAGCAGTATTACTATTATCCAAATCAACCCACTCAAATAAATCAATTCGAATTGCTTGATCTATTACTTGTGCTAATGTATTAGTTAGACCATATCTTACTTTAGTGGCCTCATATTTTTCACCATTTGGGACATAAAATACATTGGCTATGGAATAAATTCTAGGTTCTGGTAGACTGATCCAAAAATTTGGGTAAAACCCGTATAAAAAAAGAGACCCTCTTTCTGTTTCATTATCCAAATTGGCAAATGTATGATTGGTAACATGCCAGTGAAACCCTGCTCTATTATTAAAACTATTATTTTCTTCATCGGCATTTACCACATATTCTGCTTGGTATGTACCAACATGACTAGGAGAAATATATGCCAAAGGAAAAGGACGGTTTTCCCATATAGAAGAAGCAGGGAAGTTACTATAATTTAATTCGAAGCTTTGATTCGTAGAAGGTCCTTTGATATTTATAGTTGTTTTTACATCTTTCGCTATTGAGTTACCTGTATTTTTAATATCTGCCATAAAGGGAATTTCAGAAACTTGACTTGAAGGCATTTTGTAGTAAGGAGAAACGGAATACCAGTCTTTATTCATTTCCATTTTCACAAATGATTCATCATAAACTACGATATCATCAATACCCCAGTAATAGAAGTTACCGATCAATTCAAACTTAAATCTTAATTGAGTAACACCGCTATAACCAGTGAAGGCAACTCTTTTTCTTTCTGTAAGGTGAATGCTGTTAACAGGATATTCTGTATTTAATTGTACGGTATCAGAAAACGTAACGCCACCATCTTTACTAACCATCATGTAGTATTGACTTTGGAATTGTCTCAAACTTTGAGTAAACTCAATGGTCAATCCTCCTAATGGATTAGCTAATGTAATATTTGGAGATAATAAATATCCTGTACAAGGAGCAGGACAATCGCCCGTACCAAAAGCACCCGCTGTTCCTCTTGTATCTAAATAATCAGCGTTAAATTCAGCTACTCCATTACAAGCTGTAGCAGATCCTACTACTCTAGGGTTACCCATATAGGCACCTAATCTAATAACACCCTCTGCATTAGCTACCCAACCTTTGTCCGTGGTCCAGGTATCTAAACCATTGCTAAAATCACCTTCACCATGATTGGTTCCCCATACTGCATTTGAAGCATATATAGGTTGGTCGCATTTAAAACTCAAGGTGGCGTTGATACCACCTGCGCCTAAATCTACTTTTAATTTAGTACATGTTTCAAGTGAAGCATTAAAAACAGGAATCGTTACTTGAGCAGTCACTGTTCCAGCACCCATGAATTGAAGTGTTTCCATGGCCACTATGTTGCAGATAATGACGGCAACCGCACCTGCATTCTGGGCATTTAATGCTTTTACGTCAAAGGCGCAAGTACCAGCTGGATCTCTATCTACGAAAACTATTTTTTCTGAAACATTATTCGTGATGGTTTCACAACCAAGTTCAGGACGAGCATAGACAGCCTCAGCTGTAATGTTTATATTTGATTGAATACTCCATTCAACTTGAGCTATTGGATAACCACCCGAAATTACTGAAGGTTCGTTGACAGTTAAGGTATTTAGATTTTGCGAAAAAATCTGAAGAGGCATCAAAAAAAAAAGTATATAAAAAAAGCCGATTTTCGTTTTCACTATAAAGATGCTTTTATTAAAATATTTGACCAACTCGATTTTAACAAAAACAAATATACATCTTGGTGCTCAAAATATTTGTCTTCCATAATACAATTATGGATAAATAAAAGATAAGTAGTGATACTCAAACCCATACATACAAAAAAAAAGGCCCTTCACTGAGTGAAGAGCCTTTGATATTTTGAAGTTTGACCTTCTTAATTTTGAACGATCACTTTTCTTGTAGCTACTCCTTCTTCAGTGACAACTCTTACGTTGTACACGCCATTGGTCAAAGTAGACACATCTAATTTCAAACGATCATCTTGAACATTGTTAAATGTACGTGTAGAAACTAATTTACCTTCTACGTCAAACATAGTAACTTGAACTTCATTTGATGTATTTTCTAATTTAATGTCCACAAATAAATCTCTAGCTGCAGGGTTAGGGAAAGTTTTAACAGCAACAGTTGGAAGTGTAGGTTCTGCTGTATTATTAGCTAAATCTACATCCATTTCAACATAAGATTTCGTATACAAAGCACCATTGAAAATAAATCTAAAGTTTCTAGCATCGATATCTTCCACACTTGTATTTACTGTATTTTCCCAAGCTTGAAGTGATCCTGAGGCACGTGGCTCTAAAACACCAAGTGCTTCTAATGAATCCAAAGCAAAATTAGTGGCTAAAATATGACCAATACTTCTATTATAAGCATCCAAAGCTCTAGGCGTAAATCCTAGTAATTGCATTTGAGGATCCGTATCAGGAGAATTTGGTGTAACACTGGCTGCAATCAAGTAATGCGTATTATCTTTTAATTTAACCCTTTCACCTTCAATCGCAAATCCGTCTTCATCAGAAGCCCAAATATCGGTTTCAATATTTCTCAAATTGGTTATTTCATCAGAAATCACTTGGAAATTGGTTCCTACTCTTGTTCTTTCATTTGCAGAAGCCGTACCACTATTATCTGCGTCAACCCACTCGAATAAATCAATTCGAACCGCTTGATCCATGACATCAGCTAATGGGTTTAATAAACCATATCTAGCTTTGGTAGCTACATATCCAGTACCATTAGGAACATAATAAGCATTTCCACATGAATAGATTTTTGAATCTGGTACACTTACCCACGGAGCAGCGTAAAACTCCATGTAATTACCACCAAAATCGGCTTCATTATCTAAGTTACCAAATGTTTTATCGGTTACTTTCCACTGGAATCCAGCTCTATTGTTAGGACCGTCTACATCTTCTGCAGATGTAACAAAATATTCAGCATTATAAGTTCCTACATTGGCAGGTGATTTATAAGCCATTGGAAATGGTCTATTGTCCCAAATAGACGCAGCAGGAAAGTCACCGTAAACTAAGTCAAAACTTTGGTTTGTAGATGGTCCTGTAATATTCATGTTTAACTGAACATCTGTAGCATCTGAATTACCTAAATTACTTAAGTCAGACATAAATGGAATTTCAGATACCTGAGTTTTAGGCATTTTGTAGTAAGGAGAAACGGAGTACCAGTCTCTATCTACTTGTAAGTCTACTACACTTTCATCATAAACTACGATATCATCAATACCCCAGTAATAGAAGTTACCGATCAATTCAAACTTAAATCTTAATTGAGTAACACCACTATAACCAGTGAAGGCAACTCTTTTTCTTTCTGTAAGGTGAATGCTGTTAACAGGATATTCTGTATTTAATTGTACGGTATCAGAAAACGTAACGCCA
>JBATMZ010000051.1:0-1989 GCA_049290115.1 Saprospiraceae bacterium
GAATTTAACAAAATGATTTATCGGTCTATTTTCATTCTCTTATTATTGGTTTTTACTTTATTTTCTTGCAAAAAATCAACACAGGCTCCTGCGATTTCATTCTATTACTGGAAAACCAGTTTTAAACTCCTGACTTGTCCCATAGCAAATTAGTGCGGTCATAAAACATTGATTTATAGTGTATTAATATTTAAAAGTACTATTTTTACCGCACTAAGAGGTGTTTTTATGAAAACAAGAGTTGTCAAAACTGCATCAAATGCTAAGGCGGTTCAGGTGGTGCGGTATCATCAAAACAAAAGGGTCATTATGCAGCACATTGGTTCTGCCCATTCTGAACAAGCTCTAAACGACTTATTGGTATTAGCAGATGAATGGATTAAGGACTTTAGCAGTCAACTGTCTATATTTCCCGATGACAATCCAAGCAAGCTGTTGCATCTCCACCACAGCAGTTTTGTGGGGGTTAAATACCGGTTCTTTTATCAACAAATAATGGCCTTACAACATCAAATTGGGCTGGGCGATTTGCCAGCATTGCTCAATGATTTGGTGGCGATGCGGATATTTGAACCTGCCTCCAAGTTGCGTTCTTTGGTATTGATGGAACAGTTCTTTGGTATTGGTCATAGTCGTAAAACATACTACAAGATTGCTCCCAAATGTATCGAACTCAAGCAGAAGATAGAAGAAAAGATTTTAGGTTTTGCAAAAGCACATTATGCATTCAATTACCAACTGCTTTTTTATGATGTAACTACACTCTATTTTGAGACTTTTGAAGAGGATGAGTTGCGTAAAAACGGATTCTCCAAAGATAATAAATCCCAACAACCACAAATATTAATAGCCTTAATGGTAAGCAAGGAGGGCTTCCCTATTGCATACGAAGTATTTTCGGGCAACACATTTGAAGGTCACACCATTATTCCCTCCATTCAGAATTTTATTAAAAACAATGCGGTAAAAGACCTTACTGTAGTGGCAGACGCTGCGATGATTAGCACCGAAAATGTAAAGCAGTTAGTTCTAAATAAAATAAACTACATCGTGGGTGCAAGGCTGGGAAATATATCCACCTCGATGCTCTCTACTATAGACAAAAGCATCAATAGGGAAGACGGCAAAAGCATCAGAATAAAAACAGATAACGGTTATCTGGTTTGCAGTTATTCCGCGCTCAGGTATCGCAAGGACAAATATGAAATGGAGAAGCAAATAGAAAAAGCAACACAAGTGATTGAAAAACCGTCGAAAGGCAAAAAACTTAAATTTACACAGACCGATGGAATGAAAATATCATTAAATCAAGCCTTGATTGAAAAAACTCAAAAGCTGCTTGGTCTTAAAGGGTATTATACCAACCTAGAAACATCCGTAGCAGACAACTCAACTATAATACAACGCTACCATGAGCTGTATCGAATAGAGCAGGCATTCAGAATATCAAAAAACGACTTGCAAACAAGACCCATCTTTCACTTTAAAGAGCAACCCATAAAACTACACATACTTATTTGCTTTATGGCACTGGTCGTATCTAAACACATCGAACTAAAAACAGGGGTATCCATTAGAAAATTTATAGACGAGTCCAAAAAAATTGTTGACGGGGAAATATTGAATCATATAACAAATAAAATAGTAACCATAAATGCGGAACAAACACTCAAAATGAAAGAATTAATTGCAAAATTAAACGCACCGCACTAAAAGGGACAAGTCAGGAATTATTTAATAAGACCTTCATATAGCCATTGAGCGAGCAATTGCCTGTTTTCTGGTTCAATAATACGTGCCTGATCTTTTTTGTTTTGGATATTACCTGTCTCAACAAAGACAGTAGGTGGCTTTAAAGTACGGAGCATTAACAAGTTTCGTGTTGAAATACTTCCTTGATAATCTTTGTTTTTTTGATGTTTCGCATACTGAAGTATAAATACACCGAGCATGTTTTTTGAAATTTTGATTGATTCTTTGCTTTCGTTC
>JBATMZ010000052.1:0-8807 GCA_049290115.1 Saprospiraceae bacterium
AATCCTAAAGCTCTCTCAAAGAACTTTCTATATAATTTTGTCCCTCTCTCAAAACACTTACTGTCTATTTGTACTACTCCAATCGTGTCAATGAACTTCTTTTGTCTATCTCACTACCTTAATCTCCCTTGTCCCAAAAATCAATAAGCTTTATTACCGCTTTTTTGAACAAGGCCGCAAAGGTAATCGGTTTTTTTATTTCTTACAAATTAATTTGAAAAAAAATTTAGAATTCTCTGGATATAAATCGCCATTTTTTGCTCAGTATACAATTTTTAGAACGATATTGAATGAAGTATTTTTCAAAAAGCCTAAATATTCAGGAATTAACATATATGAATTATTCTATACTGTTCTTCAAAATATTTTTTATTTTTTTTACAATATTTGTTGAATTAATTCAAATCATACTTATACAGGATATCTATCAATTTTTTCAAAAATTCAACAGACTTCCATTTTTTTCTGTCAATTGTTTAGTAGGTTTGCCATTATAAAATTTATCCTATGAGCATTCAAATAAATTCACTAGCAGAATATCATGAAATATATAAAAGAAGTTTAGAAGATCCAGAAGGTTTTTGGGACCACATTGCTGCCCAATTTACCTGGAAACAAAAATGGACCAAAGTTCTTCATAACGATATGGTAACACCTGATATCCGATGGTTTGAAGGGGGGAAGTTGAACATTACTGAAAATTGCCTAGACCGACATATTCCGGAAAGGGGAGACCAGACAGCTATTATTTGGGAAGGTAATGATGTAAAAAAACCTTCCATTTCGCTTACATACAAGGAATTATTAGCAGCCGTCAATCAATGTGCTAATGCATTAAAATCTATGGGTATTCAAAAGGGTGATCGCATCTGTTTTTATATGCCAATGGTTCCTCAAGCAGCTATTGCTATGTTGGCATGCGCAAGGATAGGCGCAATCCATTCAATTGTGTTTGCAGGATTTTCAGCTAATGCTTTAGCAGATAGGATTAAGGATTCTGCATGTAAAATGGTGATATGTTCGGATTATAATTGTAGAGGAGCTAAAAATATTCCCGTAAAGGATGTTGTAGATCAAGCATTAACAATGGGTTGCGATTCTATTGAGAAAGTATTGGTGTTCCAGTCATCAGACCAAAAAGTGCAATGGAATGATAATAGGGATATTTGGTGGAATGATGCCATGAGAGGCCAAAGTGAAGTTTGTGTTCCTGAAGTCATGGACGCAGAGGACACGCTCTTTATATTATATACCTCTGGGTCAACGGGCAAACCCAAAGGTGTAGTGCATTCCTGTGGCGGTTATATGGTTTTTACCAGTTATTCTTTTCTGAATGTCTTTCAATACAAACCTAGAGATATTTATTGGTGTACTGCAGATGTGGGTTGGATTACTGGACATTCATATATTGTTTATGGCCCATTACTTTCAGGTGCTACAACTTTAATGTTTGAAGGGATTCCTACCTATCCCGATTCAGGGAGATTTTGGCAGGTTTGCGAAAAACATAAAGTTAACCAATTTTATACTGCCCCTACAGCCATTCGGGCATTGATGGCAACAGGTTTTGATGAACCAGACAAGTATGACTTATCATCCTTAAAGGTGATAGGATCAGTAGGGGAACCAATCAACGAGGAAGCATGGATATGGTATCACGATAAGGTGGGTAGAGGCATTTGCCCAATAGTTGATACCTGGTGGCAAACGGAAACAGGAGGAATTCTTATTTCTCCTCTTCCTGGTATCACAGATACCAAACCATGTTTTGCTTCCTACCCTCTACCTGGCGTTCAGCCTTGCCTCGTCGATCCAAACGGTGTAGAACTTGAAGGAAATAACGTTGAAGGATTACTTTGTATGAAGTTTCCATGGCCTTCTATTTTAAGAACAACTTATGGCGATCACGAAAGGTGTAGAACTACTTATTTTTCAACTTTCAACAATAAATATTTTACTGGTGATGGGGCCAAAAGAGACGAACACGGTCGTTATCGTATCATTGGTAGAGTAGACGATGTCATCAATGTTTCAGGACATAGAATAGGAACAGCCGAGGTAGAAGATGCCATTAACCAACATGAAAATGTGATAGAATCAGCGGTGGTAGGTTTTCCTCATGTCATTAAAGGGCAAGGAATCTATGCCTACGTCATAACCAATGGCGACATTTCTGATATCAATTTGTTTAGAAAAGGAGTATTGGATGTTGTTACCAAACAAATTGGACCAATAGCTAAACCAGATGCCATTCAAATCGTCACACAACTTCCAAAAACAAGATCAGGTAAAATCATGCGTAGGATTCTTAGAAAAATAGCTGAAGGGGTGTTTGACCAGTTTGGCGATACGTCTACTTTATTAAACCCTGAATGTGTGGAAGAATTAAAAGCAGGAGCATTAAGTATCGACTAACCCTATATGATATTTGGATTATAACGAGCTTTTTAATTATTGAATTGCACGAATAAATTCTTCGTTGTCTGGGGTAATTTTTGACGCAAAGAAGTGGGTAAGATTTCCGTTTTCATCAATTAAATATTTACAAAAATTCCAAGTGGGTACATCACTACACCATCCATTTTTTTCAGGATTACTTAACCATTGGTAGATGGAATGTTGGTCACTACCTTTAACATCTACTTTTTTAAACATGGGGAAAGTAATACCGTAATTTAATTGACAAAAAGTGGCTATTTCTTTTTCATTGCCTGGCTCTTGGCCCAAAAATTGATTGCACGGAAATCCTAAAACTACCACCTTGTCTTTGTTTTTACTATAATACTTTTGCCAATCAGCATATTGAGGAGTATATCCGCATTCTGACGCAGTATTTAGAATAATAATTTTTTTTCCTTTATAGTCAGACATAGAGATATTTTTTCCCTCAATGGTCTGTGCCTTTAGATTGTAAAATGAAGCTTCTGACTTTTTTTCTACAATATTTTGCTTTACCGAACTTATTTTGTTAGCATTAAAACAACTGGAAACCCATACCTGAACACCCACCAAAATAGCCATCATATATCTAAATTTCATATAATTTACTTTTATGATAGCGTAACAGACATTTACAGATATGGTTTTAGAACCTAAAAAATGTATCTTATAATTGGTTAGAATATTTTTAAATTCGTTAAATATTTTTTATTTTGCACTTCATAGAATCCAAGGGATGTTTAATTTTATATTTATCTATTTTTTGATGCCATTTTTGACGACCAACGAACCATTATTGATTCAAAAAGAAAAGAATCAAGTTGGTCAAATTATTCAAATCCCACTAACATACACTCCGCAGGATGATTCTATTAAACTATGTGGAAATGGAATGGTGGAATCCCTCTGTCAGCTAAATCATTTGTATGCTGATCAACAGATTTCTTTTTATTTGATTGATCCAAAAAAGGGGACACAAAATGTTTGGTCCATTTATTCGATTATTACTTTTGATATTTCAGATAAATATGATTGCAAGGTGAGTTTTGACCTTCATAAAGTTGAAAACTTATTGCAAAAATATAATAATGACTTTATTGAATTTGAACAACCAATCATTTCTACCAAACAAATTGAAGTATATAAACCTTTGGAAAATGTAGTTTTATATCATAAGAACATAGAATTTAAATGGAAAAAAGAAAGTTGTTTTGATCATTACTTATTAGAAATCGCAACAGACAAGGAGTTTTATCAAATAGAAAAAAGTATAGTTATTTTTCAAACAGAATATACTTGTAATGAAGCACCTCCCAATCAAGTTTTATATTGGAGGGTCAAACCTTTAAATTCTAATGATTACTGCCAGGAGTTTAGGGCAAGTGGCCATTTTTACGCAAGTGATACTTTCCTAAAACCAGTATCTTTGTTTGGGGTTTCTATCTACTCACTTGGTCCTCCTAACGAACAACACATTTATATTGATAACCCTGACCAAAAATATTATCGACTAGAAATTGAAGATATAAGAAGCCAAATTATGATAAAGGCTGAATCAAATGTAATACAAAAAATGATCAATGTACAAGAATTGAAAAAAGGCTATTATTTGGTTTACTTAACAGTTCAAAATAGTCAAAATATGTCAACTCTTGTAGTTAAGTAAGCATGAAGGAAATCATTCAAAATTGGCAAGCACTACAAAAAAATGATCATCGGGCATTTTTATCTTTTTTCTTTTCAATTAGGAAACAAAAAAATACCCTTGTATCGACAGTAAAAGATTTCCATGAAGAAGCATTCCAAAAAATTGATTGTCTTCAATGTGCCAATTGCTGTAAGACTTCTCCAGCATTGTTGCTTCCGGAGGATATATCTAGAATTTCAAAATATTTAAATATTTCTACTAAAGAATTTCGTAAAAATTTTGTGCTAGAAGACGTGAATGGTGAGTTTTCGCTTAATAAAGTGCCTTGTCATTTTCTGCAATCAGATAATACCTGCGCCATATATGAAATTCGGCCACAAGCTTGTCGAAGATTTCCCCATACGGACGAGTCAGATTACGTTGATCGTTCACATTTAAATGCTAAAAATGTAGTGGTTTGTCCAGCAGCCTTTTACGTTGCGGAGCGTTTGCGTACGCATCTAGAAAATCTACAAAAAGAAGAATAAAAACTTACATCTTAAGTTTTGTATAAGAATGTTTATATGTATTTTGGTGTTGTAATAGTTTTGGCACATAAAAAATATTTGAATTATGATTTATGAATTTGAAGGAATAAAACCAGTCATTGATCCATCATCATTTATTCATGAAACAGCCGTTATCATTGGACATGTTGTGATTGGAAAAGATGTATATGTAGGTCCCGGTGCAGTGTTACGTGGAGATTGGGGAAGTATCCGTGTGTCGGACGGTGCTAATATTCAAGAAAATTGTGTAATTCACATGTTTCCTGGTGTGGAAGTTATCCTTGAAAAAAATGCACACATTGGACATGGTGCCATCATCCATGGCGCCCATATTGGCGAAAATGTACTCATTGGTATGAATAGTGTCATCATGGATGATGTTGTGATTGGAAAAGATTGTATCGTAGGTGCACTTAGTTTTGTGAAAGCTGGAGAAAATTTTCCTGATAAGAGCCTTGTGGTAGGAAACCCGGCAAAGGTCATAAAAGCACTTTCAGATGATACTATTGATTGGAAATTGGAAGGAACTAAACTGTATCAGGCACTACCAAAACAATGTTATGATACGTTGAAGCCATGTAAAGCGTTAACTGAAGAGCCTGATATTTATCGCCAAAAGACGTATGATTACCCAACCTTACACCGGAAAAAGACTAAGGACTAAACAATTATTTACATTTAAATCCTAGTTGTACAAAGCTTCATTGATAATCTTTTGATGAAGTAGGTTCAGCTCTTTTTTATTGTAAGTTAATTTGGCTCCACAAGATTTGAGAATGATTTCATATGTTTTTTTATGAAATAAAAAAATATACTTCAATTGGTATTCGTCGTCCGAAATTTTCTTTTGAATAATGAGTTCTTCCTTCTCTTCATCAACGTAATAAAAGGAAGCATCATCTCTTTTTTCTATGGATTTTTTATAATATTCTTGACCTTCTCCATAATTAAAAACTTCAAAAGAAGCACAATCTTCATCTATTGCTTTTTTAAATATAAGGACAGGTTTGTGTTGATTTGAAACTTCCATTTCCTGCATAGAATAGAAAGAAAATAGATTTACAAATAGAATAAAAAACATCATAAGGATTTGAATGAATAAATAGGTTGCTTGGGCTATTTCTCATTTAGTCACATGAACCCAGTAAAGCAATACGTCAATTACGAGACTGGTTTAACTTTTGGATTTATGTACCTGAAAATTGTAGTTCTACCTCCACTAAAGTGAAGGAATCTATAAAAGATATGCCAAAAATAGTACCTAAACTTAAGTTTTAAATGATTTTCCGTGATTAAGTGCTCAAGAATACCATATAAATCACCTTATGTCGGCTATTTTGCATTTCTACAAGAGATTATTGTGTTACCAGTAGGTGCAAACCGAAAAAAACCGAATTTGTAAGCAATTGTATTTATCAAACTCTTTTCATACATAGATTTTACTAAAATTGGTAAGTGATTAATTTTTTATCTTTTGTGAAAAATGCTTCATAAATAAGATAAATTAATGTAGTAAAAATCTGAATGATTACGTTTCGTAGTCATTATCTCTGTATATAGGCCATCTATAAAGTGCTTACCTTGAACTGTCATCTCCAATTTTTCATAAATATCAGTAAAATGAATTTTAACAAACAATTATTTTCCTTATCTATTGTACGAATCAAATTATACATTTATATTTGTCAATATATAACTCATTACAAGTGATTATCTTGTACAGTTTTACATCTAAGCCCGTTACTGTTTTTAGTTATTTATTAACCCTTATAATTTTTTTATTATGAAAAGTTTTTGTATATTCTACCATTCCACCATTCCACCATTCTTAAAAGTGGAGTCATCATGCTTATGATGACCTTATTTATGCTGTCTTGTCAGAGAGAAGACGTGAAGAAAAAGCCCTCTGCTCAAGACGTATTTTTAGAAAACAGAACTGTAACTGATTGTGAGCCCCCTAGCATGTTAGATTGTTATCTTGACACGGTTCTAAGAGTTGTACATATGGATTTCTTTGATTGCGATATGGGTATCGAATATGAAAGATATATTTGTACTGATGGTGGCTATTATTTTGGAAATTTTAGAATCTTGGCTGAGGATTGTGATTCTTTTGATACTTGGATAAACAATTGTATGAGTTCACTTGCTGGATTTGAATTGTGTATGGAGTTTCTAAATGGTGAAATTATGAAAACCATCATTATCGACCTCTTAAATTTTGAAAACCCGCCAAGTCCAACAGTAGCATTAACCTTTTATCAGGCTGCTTGCAATCAATGGTGTTTGACATCACCTTATAATCCTCGTGATGAATATTTTTATGTTTTGGGAAAATTACGATGTAGCAATGCTTGTTGTCAGCATTCATATACCGTAAAGAAATTTAATGGCGAATGGGTCATTATTGATGAAACGAAAACTCAGGTTGGAGGCATTGGCTGTGAATACCAATTGCAGGTAGATGTTTGTGAGGATGGGATCTACACTTCTTCATGTATCAACGAGTGTCAATAATTAAATTAGGGGCGTAATTATATTTAGTTACGCCCTTTCAACATAATACGATCTACAATGAAAATTTTTATCCTATTTATTTATTTATTATTTGGATGTCAAATTCATTTATACTGCCAGGAATTGTCCGACATACCTCCATTTACGATTAATAATCCAAAATGGCAATATTACACTTACGATTATTATTTTCCTGAAAACCCAAGGACACCTTATGACACTCCTTATAGTCAAAGTAATTATGTTAAATCTGCTGAAAATGGGGATGATTTTTTTATTTTGGAAGCCACGGCTACATCTGTCATAGGTTATATTGGGTGGGACGGATTCAGACTTACGAAGCTGAATAAACATACCGGTAAAGAAATATGGGTACACCAGCATAATCAACATACCGGGATAAAAAATTATGAACGACCTTCGCCATACATTGGATTTACTTCTACCGGAGACATTGAGATTTTGACACTCAGACACAGAGATACGACTATTAAAAACGATCCGAATTGGTTTACTTTTATTGGTACACCTACAGTTCATATTATTGATTACCATACAGGAAAAAACAAAAGTTTTGATTATGGTCTGGATACTACTCGATTTGACCATGCCCGATTTACAGCAGGAGGAGCAAGACTGCACAGGCAGAAAGAAGGTAAATACTTTAGTCTTTTTTATAGGTCTGTGTACACCGATACATCTGCGAAAGATTATTTTGAATTTAATAAGGTCAATGATAGTTTGAATATTGAACAAACCTCCGCCACACTAATGACTATGAACCCGGAATATTCAGAATATTATGGACCTTGGACAAAACAAATTTTTAATAAAGATACAATGATCATTCTGACCGGTCTGGAAGATAAAATTCAATTCCAAGAATCTCCGTCGAAGGCTTTTTTGCATTGGTTTAATATCGCAAATCTAGATAGTGTACACATAACTAAAACCATCGAAGTCACTGAGTCCTTTGCACGACCCCAATTTAATGTTTTTAGGTATACTCCAGAACTAACCTTCAAATCTGATCATATTTTTCTGATACAACATATGCAACCCAACTCCCGCTTACCTGTAAAATATTTTTCTTGGTTATGGTGGGCAGACAGAAATGGCAATATTCTGGGTGAATTTGACTATGTTTCATATAAAGATACAATTTACGGTGTTTTGATACCCATAGGACTGAAAAACGGAAAAGCATATTTTTTAGCCAATTATTATAACAGTATTGATAATCCTGTCGAGAAATGGGATGTCTTGTGCATAGAGCCAAAGACAATGATTGTAACAAAAGTAGGACAGTTTTTGTCCTATGATCACAGAAACACGAACTTTAGAATACAAGTAAGGAAAGCTGATTTTTTAGATAATGGTTCCATCGTGGTGGAAAGTAACATACTTCTTCGAAAAAACGGTTACGATTATTGGTATGCTCATGTATGTTCCATAGACGAAAAAACACTGGGCATTTCTACCTCCACCGAAGAAACAAAGTCTATTCCAACATGGAGTCAAATTTACCCAAACCCCGTTGTAGATAATGTAAGTATTCATATTGAAGACGTGGCATTTGTTGATGTTGTTATTACTGATCTTGCCGGAAGTGTTGTCGTCAAAAAATCCATAGATTCCGGTATTGAAAACAAAGT
>JBATMZ010000053.1:0-1706 GCA_049290115.1 Saprospiraceae bacterium
TGTCAACACCATCTCCTGCGTCAAAGAAATGAAAAAATACAGGTACACCTGATTTGTTAACTTTAATTAAAAAGACTGACGGCAAAATTGGGTTTCCAGATGTGGGATATATTTCTGATCCATAAAAAAACGCACCAGAAATAGTAGAACCCAATAACAATACATTCCCATCATCATCTACATGGAGCCTATCAACACTATCACTTCCAGGTCCGCCAAAAGAAATTCCAGTTTCTGCCTTATAAGTTGTATCATTTAAAGTAAATAAAAACATTTCTCTCAAAGAAGAAAAATTATTGTAAATCGTTATTCCATCTAATGTCATTTCAGTAGAGTGTAGTCCAAAGTTACCCGCTATATAATACTTATTATTTGCATGGGTTACGGCTTTGACATATTCACCTGCTCCAAGCAACATACTTCTTTCCAGATTCAAATCTTTGTCATAAATGAGTATAAAACCATTTCCTCTGTCTCTTGGTTCGCCTTGCACTATCGAGTCTGCAACATACTTTAGTTCACCATCAATAAAAAAATCACTTTGTCTATATCCTGTCACCCAAATTCTGTCATTCACATGATATATACGACCAAAGGTCACATGAGATTCTAGGTGAATATGTTTTACAGCAACATTATGCTCAAACTTGCTTAAAACCAAACTGGAATTGTTTCCTTGTGCAACCCTTGCTATAAAAGTTTTATTCAGAAATAAGGAATCTCTTGATATATAATTTAGGGAATAAAAGTTATTTTGGTCCACCAATATTTGAGTTTGATCATTACCACCGTCGCCCTCAAATACATTCAAATTAGTATACCGCTGCCCATTAACCCCAAAAAATCCCAAAAGACATAATATGATCACTCCTACTCTCATCTTTTCCTATTTTTATTATTTTTTATGTCTGGTCCATTGACTTCTATAATATCACTCACAAAAAACTGTCCTTCTGCTTTATAATTTGGTTTTAGGCTATAATAAAACCTTTCCGCACCCTTTATTTCATCCGTAAACGACATATCGGGTGTGTTTACATACATCAACTTGGTCATTTTATTTATACTTTTTCCTTCATAAACAAGATAGCATCCATCTGTAAAAGCGATTTTTGATTTGTATTATTTGTAATTTATCACGTACCAAACCTTGCGCTGTAATGTTTTTATATTACCATGAGATAAAGATACTAAAAGATTCAAAAGTAAGTACCGGTAGCATTGAAAAATGTGAATGTAGGGTTTTTATGTTGCAGACCTTGTCGAGTAATAGATCTTCAAAATACCTTAATCACCTTCACAGGACAGTGTTCTGCGGTTTGTTTGCTTAGTTCGATGCTGTCAAATGGTATTTCCAAAATGTGGGTATCTTTCTTCAGATGGCCATTGATTAGCGTTGCTTTGCCATCTTTTTTGGATAATCGCCAATACTCGGGTTGCATCTCAAAACAAATATTACAGCCAATACATTTGCTGCGATAATGGATGATTTTAGCCATTTTCAGCTACGATTTTGTATAGTTTGTCATTGGATTTTAAAGGCTTGGGGAAAGGGAAAGTGATTTTATCTCCTTTATTGGCTTCCGCTTGTTTGACGCCATTTACGATGAGTTCATCCAGCACTATTTTGTCTGATCCTGTATTCCTGCCTATGACCATCAGGTTTTCGCCTGCACGGATGGTGCCCGTTTCTACCAGAAATTCAG
>JBATMZ010000054.1:0-1554 GCA_049290115.1 Saprospiraceae bacterium
GAACTATCCAAATCCGTTTAACCCCGTAACTAATATTGAATTCAGCGTAGCAAAAACCCGCGACGTGAGCCTTGTGATATACAACTCACTTGGACAGTTGGTTTCAACGCTTGTTAACCAGGAGTTAACACCCGGAACATATAAATATGACTTCAATGCTACAGGCTTACCAAGCGGTTCATATTACTACAGATTAACCGCAGGTGATTTTGTTCAAACAAATAAAATGATACTTGTAAAATAATAGAATCAATTTTAGTTTTAACTTGAAGGGACGCAATTATGCGTCCCTTTTTTATTGGCCAGAAGTGAAAAAGAATTGAACACGGATAACACGGATATAGCTGATATATACTGATAAAAATCCGTGATAGTCAGCGTAATCCGTGTTCTGTTTTTAAAGATGCGCAACACAGCTCCCCTCACCTGACTGCCGCTGCAGTTGTTATTAGGAGGGGAAATTCAAAACAATCTTCAGATTGTTTTGAATGGGGTGGTCAAAATGAAGTGTGAATCAAAATCCAAAAAGAGATTTGAGGTTAAAGTTGAAATAAGTTAATGACCTCCCCTAAATCCCCTCCAAAAGAGGGGACTTTGAATTCATAGAATTTAAGTGCTTTATTCCGTGAATATCAGTCCAGTCAGTTTCATCCGTGTTCTATAGTGCATGGTAAGTTGAATGACCTCACCCCTAACCCCTCTCCTGAAAACTGCAAAGGCAGTCAAGGGAGAGGGGAAAAATACTCAAAACTTCAGGTTTCCTCTCCCCTCTCCCTCCGGAAGAGGGGCTGGGGGGTGAGGGAAATTTCCAGAAGTTTCTAAAATCCCTCCATTCACTTTCATTAGTATTCTCTTAGTTTTTGGCTGAGTTTTTATCATCATTTCCATAAAATCCGCAAATAAATAAACCTCAAAAAACTTCGTTTTTCATTGAAACTGACCTTATGATTAAATATATTTGTTTTTTATAAAATTTTTCCAAATACATGAATTATAAGAGGCTGAATTATATATTTGCGGGGATAGTACTGCTCATTTCCGCTGTTACCTATTTATACACCATGCAGAAAACCCTCTCTTTTTGGGACTGCGGTGAATTTATAGCATGCGCTTACACGCTTTCCATACCGCACCCTCCGGGCGCGCCGTTATGGATATTGCTTGGCAAAGTAGCAACAATGATACCCATTGGTTCAAACCCGGCGTTAAGAATGAATGCGCTTGCAGCGATAAGCTCCGCGTTTACGGCGGCATTTTTATACCTCGTTATAGTTTCGGTTATTAAGGTATGGAAAAAAGAGATCGCCACCAACTGGGATGCTATAATGATATATTCAGCCGCCGCAATAGGCGCGCTATCCTTCACTTTCAGTGATGCCGAATGGTTCAACGCAATGGAATCGGAAGTATACGCATTGGGCACAATGCTTGTTGGTTTATGTATCTGGCTGCTTATGCACTGGTGGGAAAAAGCTGATGAAAAGGGCAATGAAAGAATTCTGCTTTTAGTAGCATTCATTGTAGGTATTTCACTCGGTATCCACTTACTTGTAG
>JBATMZ010000055.1:0-1561 GCA_049290115.1 Saprospiraceae bacterium
GTACAAGGTGCCGTCGCGGGTAGTGATCCGCAGCGAGAGACTGCCGCGAAACCCGGCGGGCAAGCTGCTCAAGGGAGAACTGAAGTCACAGTACGCAGCCTGAACCTGCGACTGCGCCTGCGGGTGCACCATTAGTCCTGATGGACGATTGGCCGACGGCGACTGCAAACCAGAATGTCTCTGTCAGGAAGCCGGCAGTTTGTGCATGCGGATTGGGGACGACGCGCTCTAGCGCTGCCGCCCGAAGGACAAACCACAAAACGTCTTGAAGGAGACAACGATGAATCGACCTGTGTTGATCGGACTCGCAGCCTTCGTCTGCGCAGCCGGCACGACAGCTCTGGCCAAGGTCCCCGCCGCCGACGCCGAACGCCTGGGCAAGGACCTCACCTGCGTCGGCGCCGAGAAGGCCGGCAACAAGGACGGCAGCATTCCCGAGTTTTCGGGCAAGTGGCTGGGCACGCCCGCGGGCATCCAGTACACGCCCAACGTGGGCCAGCACCCGGTCGACCCGTACGCGGCCGACAAGCCGCTGTTCACGATCACCGCGCAGAACCAGTCGCAGTATGCCGACAAGCTGACCGACGGCCAGAAGGCGATGTTCGCCAAGTACCCGCAGACCTTCCGCCTGCCCGTCTACCAGAGCCGGCGCGACTTCCGCTACCCGGACTTCGTCTGTGCCAGCGCGAAGAAGAATGCCTTGTCGGCCGAACTCGGCGACCGCGCGCTGTCGGTCAAGGGTGCGGTCAATGGTGCGGTGCCGTTCCCGATCCCCAAGGACGGTCTCGAGGTGCTGTGGAACCACACGCTGCCCTACCGCGCCTTCAGTGACGTCACGGTGCGTGACAACGCCAACGTGCTGTCCAACGGTACCATCGCCTGGGGCCGCGTGCGCAACATGGGCTACACCCCCATCTACGAGCAGAAGAACGTCGGCAAGCCGGTGGAAGGCGTCCAGTCCTGGAACATGAGCTTCACCTTCCTGCCCGAGCGCGACAAGGGCACGGTGTCGATCTCGCAGGAGCCGCTCGACTTCGGCAAGGAGAAGCGCCTGGCTTGGAACTACGACCCCGGCACGCGGCGCGTGCGTCAGCTGCCCGAGTTCGGCTTCGACCAGCCGCTGGCCTTCACCGGCGGCAAGATGACGATCGACTCCGACCGCCTCTTCAACGGCACGCCCGAACGCTACAACTGGAAGCTCGCCGGCAAGCGCGAGGCCTACATTCCGGCCAACGCCTACAAGGTGCACGCCAACACCGTCAAGTACGCCGACCTTCTCAAGCCCGGGCACGCCAACCCCGACTTCATGCGCTACGAGCTGCGTCGCGTCTGGGTGGTCGAAGGCACGCTGAAGGAGGGCTTCCGCCACGTCTACGGCAAGCGCGTGCTGTTCATCGACGAGGACACCTGGCACGCCGTGATGAGCGACTACTACGACACGCGCGGCCAGCTCTGGCAGTGGGGCTTCTACAACTACTACTACGCCTTCGACATGCAGGCCTGGAACGCCGGTTCGAGCTTCTTCCACGACCTCAACTCCGGCGGCTATGTCGGCTACAAC
>JBATMZ010000056.1:0-45008 GCA_049290115.1 Saprospiraceae bacterium
TAGTCCTGGTGATGCCATTGATTACACATTTGTGGTGACGAATACAGGTAATGTAACCTTGGGGAACGTAATGGTTAGTGATCCACTTTTTGGTCTAAGCTTTGGACCAGTGGACTTAGCACCCAATTCAAGTGACGTGTTTACTTATACGTATCATGTGACACAAAATGATATTGATGCGGGTAGTGTTTATAACCTAGCTTCCGTGAGTAGCTTGGATCCAAATGATGATCCGATTGAAGATGACGATGATGAAACGATCACAGCTGTACAAAATCCAGTAATAAATCTTCAAAAATTGGCTTTACCATTGACGTATGAAAGTCCAGGAGATATCATTAATTACACGTTTATTGTGACCAATGCAGGCAACGTAACCTTGACCAATGTGATAGTGACTGATCCATTATTTGGATTAAACTTTGGCCCTGTTTCGCTATTGCCTTCAGCCAGTCAAACCTATACGTATGCTTACTCGGTGACGCAACAAAGTATAGATATTGGCCAAATTTACAATGAAGCACAAGCAGTCGGCGTGGATCCAAACAATACCACCATAACCGATAATGCTGAAGTGACTGTTCATGCAATCCAAAACCCATCGATAGTTCTGTATAAAGAAGGTGTTTTTAATGATGAAAATAGTGATGGTTTTGCCCAACCAGGAGAGACAATAACCTTTTTATTTTTGGCAATGAATAATGGTAATGTGACATTATACAATGTGGATATTAATGACCCAAGTATTGGGGTATTTAATTTACCTGTGTTAAATCCAACTTTGGAACC
Organism: Saprospiraceae bacterium; assembly: GCA_049290115.1. Classification (GTDB taxonomy): domain Bacteria; phylum Bacteroidota; class Bacteroidia; order Chitinophagales; family Saprospiraceae; genus OLB9. The sequence goes on from JBATMZ010000056.1 coordinate 790, forward strand.
CGGAAGAGCTAGTTCCGTTGCAGTACAATATTCAATAACAACATTAGACATAGACAACAGTGGAATATATAATGAGGCTTCCACAACTGGGACGACTGAAAACAACGTTCCTGTTTCCAATGCATCAAAAGATCCAACTCCTTTAGACCCAGATGATCCTAATTATAATGGAGATTGCCCTGACTGTACTTTTGTAAATTTAAGTAAACCATCGTCGATTTCAAATTTTGTTTGGCATGACTTAAATGGAGATGGTTTACAGAATTTGGGTGAACCAGGAATACCAAATGTTTATGTAAACTTATACAGTGAAGACGGTGTATTTGTTGGAAGTCAGCTGACCAATGCACTTGGAAATTATATTTTTCCAGTAGTTTTTCCAGGAAGATATCAATTGCGATTTGAGATTCCATCGTCATTTACACCTACCTTTAAAGATAGAATTAATGACAATATAGACAGCGATATTAATCAAGAGGGACTTACAGATGTATTCACTTTAGGTTCTGAAGAAAATCGTACGAACTTAGATGCTGGTTTTTACCAATGTGCCTCCATAGGAGAATTGATTTGGTACGACAGTAATAAAAATGATATAGCAGATTTAGTCGAAAATGGTATCAATGGTCTTCAAGTGCAGCTATGGAAAAATCATTTTGGGGCTTGGACACTTTGGACGCAGACAAGTACTGGACATAAGCCTGGCACACCTTCTGACGATGGTTATTGGAAGTTTTGTGCTCCTCCAGGAGAATATTATATAAAAATTATCATGCCTCCTTTGGGATTGGTTAGGGCTAGACCAAATATAGGCGGAAATCCACTTAAAGATAGTGATCTGACAAATGCCAATGGAATATTAACCACCAACACCTTTTATTTGAATTCAGGGCAAAATAAACTAGATCTTGCCGGTGGCTTTTATCCGATGGCAACGGCTGGAAATTTAGTTTGGTTTGATACCAATGCCAATGGAATTCAAGAAAGTACTGAAGGCGCAGTAGAAGGTGTAGAAGTTTCAGCACACGACATTCAGACCGGAAACCTTTTGAGAAACGTAACCACGGATCATAATGGATTTTATGAGATGGATTATTTAGAGAAAAGGGACATATATTTTAAATTTGCCTTGCCAGACCATTTGGATAATTACGGTCCAACTCTATTTAGAGTTGGTACAGATGACACGGATAGTGATGTAGACGGAAGTTATGGAAGTATGACAACTCGATCTTTTAGTATGTTGTCTGGTATGGTCAATGAAAACATTGATTTGGGTATTGTTTTTGGCGTATTACCTATCACATGGGGCAATCTATTTGCACTCAAAGTTTCCGATGGACACTTGATTCGTTGGAGTACAAAACAAGAACATAATTCAAAACATTTTATTGTTGAAAGGAAATTGGTAAATGAGCTTACTTTTTCTAAATTATCACCAGATTTGGCAGCAGGTGGCAACACCCAAGTTGAAACATGGTATGAATTTACGGATCACATGACACATAGTCCAGGATTATATCTTTACAGGATTAGACAAGTTGATTTGGATGGTAAAGAGTTATTGAGTCGTGAAGTTTCTCTTCAAGTTGAAAAAGAATGGAAGATCGACGTATACCCTAATCCAACGGTTCACGAAGCAACCATAGACTTAGAACTTGATGCCGATTACAAAGTAAGTATTTCCCTTTTTGATAATGAAGGACGTTGGATCAAAGATATTTTGAGTAATAAACTAATGGAAAAAGGAAGTCATAAAAATACGTTCGTCACATCTCAGTTGGCCAATGGAATGTACAACCTTTCTTTCCAAATTGGAGAATATAAAACAGAGCGCCGAATAGTAAAAATAGCACGATAATTAGTATATCAAATCAGCGAATATCTTCATTCGCTGATTTGATTTTTTATGATTGACGATCAAATTATTGTTTGCCAAATGCTAAAAAATAGGGTAATTTTAATCTTTTTTTATTATAAAACAATGGTTTTTTACCGTACAAAGAGACCAAGTTTCCACCAGCTTCTAATAGAATAATGTGAGCTGCGGCAATATCCCATTCCGAAAGGTGACCTAGTCTAGGATACAAATCAGCTTTTCCTTCGGCTATAGCAAGAATTTTTATTACACTGCCAATTTCCAGGAGCTCAAACTTTCTTAATTTGTTGATAAAATCAAAAGTTTTTTTGTCTTTGTGAAAACGACTGACTGTAATAATTTTAGCTTCGTTTTTACTAGGGTAGGGTCTGCATTGAATGGGTTTAATTTTTCCATTCGTCACCTTATATGACCCTGTACCTTTTACAGCGTAGTAGGTTGTTTTTGTGGTTGGAATGTGGACAAAACCACACACAACTTCTGTGTTTTTGATTAAAGCAATATTGACAGTAAATTCATCTGTTTTTTCAATAAACTCTTTAGTTCCATCCATCGGATCTATAATCCAACAATATTCCCAATTTTTTCTTACGGAATAGGAAGCGTTTATTTTTTCTTCTGAGATAATGGGAATTTCGGGATACTTAGTTTTTAAATCTAGTTCAATCATCTCATTAGCCAATAAATCTGCCTCCGTCAAAGGACTTAAATCCTTTTTATTTTGTACTTTTGTACCTTCTTTTTGATATATATCCATGATAGATTGGCCCACGTTAAGGCATAATTTAATCATGTGAGGAATGTCTATTGTCATATTAATGGTAAAAATACATTTTTAATTTTATCCCAATTTACAAGGAAGATAAAAATTACAAAATTACAGATGAAGCCTAAAATATTAGTAACTGGAGGAACTGGATATATCGGAAGCCATACCATTATTGATTTAATTGAATGTGGTTATGTACCAATTTCGGTAGATAATGGTTGGAATTCAGACACTTCGGTTCTTTCAAAAATTAAAAAAATTACTGGTCAGGATGTAAAACATTATCCATTTGATTTATGTAATTTTAAAGATACCGAAAAAATATTTGAAGAAAACGAAAATATTGTTGGTATCATTCATTTTGCTGCCTTAAAGGCTGTAGGCGAATCCACTGAAATTCCGCTGATGTATTATAAAAACAATCTGATTAGTTTGATTAATATGTTAGAGTTATCTGATAAATACAGGATAAAGGCTTTTATTTTTAGTTCTTCATGTACGGTTTATGGTGAAGGACAACAAAGCCCAATTGATGAAAAGGCTCAATTAATTCCTGCCAGTTCGCCTTATGGAAGCACCAAACAATTTAGCGAAACTATTATCAATGACTACACACCTAAAACCCAATTCCAATCCGTTTTGCTGCGATATTTTAATCCTGCTGGGGCTCATTCTTCGGGATTAATCGGAGAATCACCTAGAAATATTGCGCTCAACCTAGTACCAGTAATCACCGAAACAGCCATTGGAAAAAGAAAATCCATGACTGTTTTTGGGGAAGATTATACGACGAGGGACGGCACATGTATTAGGGACTATATTCATGTTTGTGATTTGGCTCATGCGCATACGCTGGCTCTGAAATATGTGTTGGAAGGCAGACAAAAAGTAAAAATTGATGTATTTAATCTAGGTATTGGAGAAGGATTAACTGTGTTGGAAATTATTAAAGCTTTTGAACGAGTTAGCGGGCAGAAATTAAATTACCATATAGGTGAGAAAAGACCTGGTGATGTTCAAGCGATTTATGCTAATATTCAAAAAGCAAAGGAGGTTTTACTTTGGCAACCAACAAAAACGGTGGATGATATTATGCAAACAGCATGGACTTGGGAAAAAAATCGATCAGCTAATATTTAATTACAGAAAACTAGCATCAAAACCAAGGGGTAAAATATCTTTGATAGATTGTATTTCATATACCTTGGAAGCATCAGATTTTAATAAAATTCTAATGGGCTGTTGGTAGCGGTGTTCAAATTCTGCAATGACTTGCCTACAAGCACCACAAGGGGACACTGGTTTATCGATGGGTTTTACTTCATTTTTAATGACTATGGCCAAAGTTGCGGGTGCTACACTAGGTTTATTTGCTGCTGCATTATATAAAGCTACTCTTTCGCCACACATACATAGCGGATAACTAGCATTTTCCTGATTCGAACCTGGAAAAACAGTTCCATCAAGAAGACGAACGGCAGCTCCTACTCTAAATTTTGAGTAGGGGGCATAGGCAAATTCCAACTGTTCTATGGCAATTTCTAGTAGTTCTTTGTCTAAAAGTGGTAAAATACTTTCATTATCATATACCTTAACTTCTGCGTTTAACTTAATTATTTCCATATATGAAAGGTTTCCTATTGACTATCAAAAATCCTACCATTTATGAATATTTGTAAATCCTTAATCAGGCTTAATTCAAAATATCAAAAGGAATAAATGGAAAAATTAACTAAAAATAGGTTTAATATTCTATTTAATCTGATTATGGTGAAATGAAAAGATTCATTTTTAAAGACTAGGAATTGAGGTAATGTATTTTTTTAAGAATTTTTGTTTGGTGTACGACAAAATGTGACTATATTTGCCATATTGTAATAAAATGTAATATATATTCATATTTATTATCAATTAAATGACTCGTTATTTTCCAGTATTTACACATTAAATTTGAGGTATAGATTTCATAGCTCAATTATTTATTTTACATAATGTAGGTGAAAGTTGTGGGAACTGTGTCCCATTAATACAACGCAAGGTAAATTTTGGTTGCCCGACATTTGATTGCGAGCCTATATTAACAAGTATGGATTTTGAATGAAGACTTACCAGGGTCTACATTTATTTTCATTTTTGAAAACCTATATAATGCTCCAAAGATTAAAGAAATTTATAAACCTTGCTCATGCGAAAGACTTTCGTATGTATAGTCATTGTTATATTTTAGCATTTATACTTTTTGGATTTTCAATCGAATCATTTGGTACATCGTACGATGTAACGCCGAATCCTGTTCCCCCATTTGTCATAACAAAAACCTATAGTTCGGTAGGAAGCCATTCTTTTACTGTTCCCCAAGGAGTCACCAGTATTACTGTTGAAACATGGGGCGGTGGTGGTCGTGGTGGATCTAAAACTTCTGGATCTGATGGTTCTGGTGGTGGAGGTGGTGGTGCGTTTTCGAGCAGTGTGATTAGTGTAGTACCAGGTCAATCCTTTGTAATTGAAGTTGGGGTGGGAAGCACTTCAAATTCAATAGATGGGGGTGATTCTTGGTTTTCACCAAACACCATTGCCGAAGCTCTAGTATTGGCAAGAGGTGGTAAAACTGTTGCCAATAACGGAACGAATGGTGGAGAAGGTGGTCTTTCTAGTGAAGGTGTAGGTACCATAAAATATTCAGGTGGAAATGGTGCACCTCGTATAAATTTATCTACTTCTGGAGGGGGAGGATCTTCCGCTGGTACAGTGGCAAATGGAAGCCATGGGTCCCAGCATGTAGGAGGAATTGCACCTTCGGGTGGAGGCAATGGTGGAAATGGTCGTACATCTCAAGGTAGTGGTTCAGCAGGTTTGGTACCTGGTGGCGGTGGCGGTGGTGCCGTAAGAAGTGGTTCTGGAAGCCCAAGTGGAGGAAACGGAGGTAGAGGACAGGTTTTAATTACATATACCTATGTAGCTGATGCAGGAGAAGACATTACACAATGCCACAATGCATTATTTTCTGTTAAGGCACCCACACCTCCTAGTGGTTTTTCCATCCAGTGGTCTATCATTTCAGGAACCGGTTTTATATATGATTCAAACGCAAAATCGAGTACTGTTCACATACCTTCTGGTATGACATCGACCATCCGATTGACGGTAACAGACGGTGTTATTTCAGGAACGGATGATATAGTATTAACTAATAATACAGGCTGTGTACCATTGTGTACAAGTAGTCTTAACTATAACGGAGATCTTGAAATGCCTGGCACAGCGACGACCAATAATTTGAGTTTTCAAGGTACACTGGCGACGTTAATTGATCAAAATGTAAATCCTGTCGGATGGTCTTCATTATATAATGGAAATACTCCCAATACAGCTTCATTTACAGGAGCTTATTATCTAGACAATAATGGTGGAGGTGGTCATCCATTTTCTGGTTCAAAATTTCTTTTTTTAGCTGGAAATGGTTTTGGGGTTTCAGGTATGGAATGCTCAGAAAATGTAGTTTGTGGACGTACATACAGAATATCTGTTCGTATCGCAGCTTATACGAATGGTGGTACACAAGAAAATGCTGATTTTATAATGGGTTTTTTAGCCCAGGGAAGTCAGGTTACAAATTATCAGGTGAGGCATCATGTCAAAGCACCGGCCAGCACTTCATGGAATACCTTAAATTGGCAGAGGTATAGTTTTGATGTAACCATTCCATCTTCTTATTATGAATTATCCACCGTATTCTTTAATGCTTTATCCAATACAAATGGAATTGTTCTAGATGATTTATGTATAGAAGAAGTGTTTTCAGGTGCTAGAGCAGATGCTGGAGAAGACCAATTTTTATGTTCGAATCAGTTTCAACTTTCTGCCAATGCCATTCCCGATCAATATCAGGGTTCTTGGTCAGTTGTTTCTGGAAATGCTACTATTTCAAACCCAACATCACCATCAAGTCCAAGCAGTATTACATCTGGTACTAATGCCAGATTACGCTGGACTATAACTAGTAATAGTTCTCAAAATACGATTCAATTGATTGATCCAGAAAATGAAGGAAGTTTCGAAACTGGGAGTACTCTTGAAGAAAATGGTTGGACATCTGTAAACCAATTTTGGACAAGGTGGGCTACAGGTTCTTCAGCTGGTTCAACATCTGGTTCTTCAGCAGCTTTTGTTTCTTATTTTGGAGGTGCTTCTTACGGATATTTTTCTGGTATTAGCCAGACTTCTCATTTTTACAAAGATGTAACTATTCATCCAGAAGCCAATGACATCGTATTGAGTTTTAAGTGGAAAGGAATGGGAGAAAGTGGCCAAGATAGATTACTCGTATATACAGCGCCAACTGGTGTAACACCTGTTGGCGGAATTCCATCTTCCCCATCCACCGTACTTTCGGGCGCAACTTTAGTGAGTACGTTAAATCTGCATACGTCAAATAACTATCAGACCACTGTCATAACCTTACCTAATTCATTGGCAGGTACAAATGTAAGGTTGATTTTTACATGGCAAAATGATGGTGCCGATGGTGTTCAACCACCAAGTACCATTGATGAAATATCATTAACCCACAAAGTGGCTGTATGTACCCAATTTGATGATATAGTATTAGGATTTAATCCCTCCATGTTTGCAGCAAGCAAGGACACGATTTGTATAGGAGATACAGCTACATTAGTAACTACCGGTTGTAATAATGGAACATTGGAATGGTCTACAAGTGAAACAACTTCGTCTATCAATGTTTCACCTATTTCGACATCCAACTATTCAGTAACATGTACACCCAATATTCCTTCAAACGTGTTGTTAAATCCTGGATTTGAATCTGCTACAGATTTACAATTTTGGACAACCGGTGGCATTCCTTCCAGCATTACCACAAATTCGCAAGATGTTTACGAAGGTAGCAAAGCAGCTATGATCAATGGTACCGCTGGGTATGCTACACTATACCAACCAGTGGATGTTACTCCAGGGGAAAGGTATATACTTAAAGTTTGGGCTAAAACTACTAATACAAATAAAAACCCTAAAATATCTTTTCAATTGTATAGCGCTGGATGGGCTACTCAGATTTCTAATGATAAAGGAAAAAAAATCAGTTCATCAGATTATGAAGAATATACGTTACAATTTGTCATCCCTTCAGGTGTTGCACACATGCGTGTGTATGCTGAAGTAAATGGTGGAATAATATATTTGGATAAATGGACATTACATAGATACATAGAATGTGTTTCTGCAGTCAATACAGAAGTATTTGTTAGGCCATCGCCAAGTGCACCTACTATCACAAGTATTGTTCACCCCACCTGTACAATTCCAACTGGTGCAGTTCAAATTGGTGGACTTCCAGCAACTGGTTCATGGACTTTAAATGTTCATCCAGGTATATTGTACTATACAGGAAGTGGTGCAACGTATACAGTATCTGGATTACCGCCAGACAGTACCTTTACTTTTTCGGTTATAAATAGTTTCGGATGTCCATCCAATATGTCTGTCCCTGTTCAAATTTTACCAATACCAAGTGATCCAATATTGTCGGGAGATAGTACAACTTGTGTAGGGGTAAATGCCATAGTTTTACCCAACAGTAGCGGTTCATGGACTTCTTCAAATACTGCCATTGCCACTATAACAAACGGTGGAGTGGTTTCAGGTGTTTTACCTGGTAATGTCATTTTGACCTATACACGTACCATTGACGGTTGTGACCAAACAAAATTGTTTGACGTTTTTGCAAATCCTGCTACACCATTCGTAGGAACAATTATTCAACCTACATGTACGACCCCTACAGGAAGTGTCACCCTTCAAAACTTACCATCTAGTGGGAATTGGATTATTACCCGAAATCCAGATAATTTTGAGTACACGGGATCTGGTTCATCGTTCGTTGCATCGGGTATTCCTCCTAATGGTAATTACACGTTTAGTGTTCATACTGAACATGGGTGTAATTCGCCAAATTCTGCTAATCTTTTTATCAATCCAATACCAACAGACCCTGTTATTAGTGGTAGTACACATGTTTGTATTGGTGCTACAACTCAGGTACTTCCAAATTCAAATGGAACATGGATGAGTAGTAATACCTCACTTGCAACCTTAACCAATGGAGGAGTTGTAACTGGAATTTTGTCAGGAATTGTTACGCTTACTTATACTCGAACCATTGATGGATGTGATTCAGATGTCCAATTCACGATATATGAAAATCCAATTGTACCTGTGGAAACCAATATTGTTCAACCAACATGTATTATTCCAACTGGTAGTGTTTCACTGTCAAGTTTACCAAATTCAGGGTCATGGACGATTACAGCATTTCCAGGTAACACAACATATTCAGGAAGTGGAACAACGTATACAATTTCGGGTTTAACCCCAAACACAACGTATACTTTTCAGGTAGAAAATGATAAAGGTTGTTTGTCTTCTTTAACGGGAAATATGGTTATCAACCCAATTCCTTTGAATCCTGTATTGAGTGGAGAAAACACGGTGTGTGTTGGTTCGACGGCTCAAGTACTTCCATCTTCAGGAGGTGTTTGGACATCAGGAAATACATCCATTGCAACCATTACATCTTCAGGTGAAGTGACGGGAATAGGTGGAGGTATTGTCACCTTAACGTATGTGCGAACCATAGACGGTTGTCAAAACACTAAAAATTTTGAAGTATTTTCCAAGCCTTTGGCACCAATAGTAGGTTCAATCACACCACCAACTTGTACCATGCCTACTGGAAGTGTTCAGTTAAACGGATTGCCAGTTACAGGTTCTTGGACACTATATACTTATCCTGGTGGAACGACAACTGTCGGCTCAGGCCCATCATATTTAGTAACAAATTTAGCTCCAGCGACTACTTTTACTTTTGCTGTAGTTGATGCCAATAATTGTATTTCCCAGATTTCTGCTAATGTCGTTATTGCACCAATTCCATCACCTCCAATTTTAAGTGGAGACACGATCATTTGTGTTGGTTCTAACACAAATCTACTCCCTTCGACTTTAGGTAATTGGGTTAGTCTTCATCCTTCTATAGCGACCATTTCTTCGTCAGGACTTGTGACAGGAATATCGCCAGGAACAGCCAGTTTTACCTATACAAGAAATTCTGATGGCTGTGATCAAACGACAAGTATCCAGGTTTATCCATTACCATTAACCCCAAGTATAGTAAGTATTGTACAACCGACATGTACGACACCCACAGGTAGTGTTAATATAGAAGGGCTGCCTTCAGTTGGCACTTGGACCATATCGGTTAATCCTGGAGGTATTTCCATAAATGGAACAGGTGAAACATTCATGGTAACAAATCTAGCACCTAATGATACATATTTAATGAATGTTACTGACTTTAGGGGATGTACATCATTAAATTCGGATAATATCATTATCTTAGATATTCCCGAAGACCCAGTGATTGAAGGTACACCATATGTTTGTATCAATGCTTCTGTACAATTAACGCCTTCGACTGAGGGAAGCTGGTTTAGTGATAATATTACGGTTGCTACAGTAAATAATAGTGGACTTGTAAGTGGTATTGCTGCCAGCGAAGTGTTATTGACATATACAAGAAGTATTGATGGATGTAGTAGTGATTTACTTTTTACAGTACATCCACTTCCTTTAGCACCAGGTATAGGCCAAATAACTCAACCCACGTGTATTGAACCTACGGGCAGCGTCGAACTAACAGGATTGCCAGATGAAGGTGATTGGACAATTTACAGAATTCCGGGAAATGTTTCCTACATGGATTCAGGAATATCAACTATTATAACCGGTCTTCCACCTAGTGAAGTGTATACTTTTTCACTAGTAAATCAATATGGTTGTTTGTCTTCTGCTTCCGCAAATGTTGAAGTATTATCTATTCCAACTAATCCAGTGTTATCAGGAACAGAAAGTAGTTGCGCTGGATCTATTTCTAGTGTTTTACCAGCAAGTGGTGGTGTTTGGTCATCAGATAATAATACCATTGCAGATATTACAAATGGAGGCGTGGTAACGGCCATTTCAGCGGGCACTGTTACATTGACGTTTACAAGAAGTATTGATGGCTGTCAGACCTCAAAATTGTTTACCGTTAATCCATTACCTGCATCTGACTTGTTGGCTCCAGAAGTATGCCAAGTTAATACACTGACAATTACCAACAATCCATATGCCGGACTTGCCCCATTTTCTTATATGTGGAGCGGGCCCAATGGATATATAGATAGTACACAACATATTGAAAGACTAGAGAGTACCATTTTTATGTCAGGAATTTATACAGTTACAATAACGGATTCACTTGGTTGTGTTGACACCATGAGTATAGATGTAATTGTAAATCCAAAAGCTACTTATTCAGTAATGATTACGGATAATACCGTATTTAATGATAGTGTAGGAATAATAGATTTGACAGTAATTGGTGGTACCGGGCCTTTCACGTTTCTTTGGTCTAATGGAGACACAACACAAAATATTACTAATTTAAAACACGGTTTATACAGGGTAACTATTGTAGATGCAAAAGGCTGTGAAGTATTTAGCGAGCCTGAATTTTCTGTAGGACACCCAGCTGACTGTGAAGGGTTTAGGACACAAACTCAAGGTGGATGGGGTGCAAAAGCAAAAAACAATAATTCGGGTACCTATAGAGACGCAAACTTCGATGCTGCATTTCCAACGGGTTTACAAATAGGTTGTGACAATACACTTTTATTAACTTCATCAGCCAATATACAAGCCTATATACCTTGTTCAGGTACAAGAGATTTATTGCCTGAAGGACACATTATTGATACTACCTGTATGGATAATGGTTTTACTGGGCAATTAATTGCTCTTACGCTAAGTTTGGGATTTGATGATTACGATCCTGATTTTTGTTCATCTACACAGCAACTAAAAGATTTAAGAATTGGTTCAGGACCCTTTAGGGCCATGTCACTTCAACAGTTGTTTGACGAAGGAAATAGCCTCGTTGGTGGTTGTGGTTCTTCGTATTCTATTGGACAGGTCGTTTCCTCAATTAAAGACGCCAACGAAAACTTTGTAGATGGTAAGGTGACTGGAAATTTCCTTTTCTGTTGTCAGGTAAATATTTCGGGAACCGGCGGAACCATCTGTGCGGGAAATAATATTGATATCTCAGCATTAGCTACCAATGGTTATTCCCCTTATACTTATGAATGGAGCGATGGCTTAGGCTCAGGGGCAAGTAAAAACGTTTCGCCTAGCTCAACAAAAACTTACATGGTTACTGTTACAGATGACTTGGGTTGCACCAAAGTGGCCAATGTAACGGTAGTTGTTAATCAGGTCCCCACAGTTACTCTAAATGCACCAGCTGTTTGCGAAGGTGCCACGTTGTTGATTACACCAAATATTACAAATGGAGCACCTGCTTTTGTATACAATTGGATCGGGCCAAGTGGCTTTATTTCTACCTCAAATGTCATTACCAGACCAAGTGCGACAACTTCTATGGCTGGATTGTATTCTTTGACCGTAACAGATTCAAAAAACTGCACGGCTTCCACGTCAAATATAATAACCATACATACCAATCCTACAGTACCCATTATAGGTGATATAACACAACCAAAATGTGTTCCTCCTACAGGTGGGGTAACATTAAGTGGATTGCCTTCTATGGGTACTTGGACAGTGGTCAACAGTCCTACGGGCACTACCTATGCTGGTTCGGGTGATTCTTACAATATAATTAATCTTCTGCCTCAACAAACGTACACGTTTCGGGTTATTAATCAAAACAATTGTACTTCAACTTTTAGCTTGCCAGTATCCATAGGGTCAATTCCTTCAGATCCTAATCTTGGTGGAAATTTAGAGTCTTGTGTAGGAAGTACTACCTATGTCGAACCAGAAATAGATGGGGTTTGGTCAAGTAGTAATCCCAGTGTTGCATCCGTTACAAATGGAGGTATTGTGTCGGCAAATAATTCTGGTTCCGCGATTTTAACCTATACTCGAAATTCGGATGGTTGTGACAACAGTTTGGTTTATTCAGTGTATATTAATCCAACAGCCCCTATTATAAATAGTACAATACAACCTACTTGCAATACACCTACGGGTACGATTGAATTAACAGGTCTTCCTACCAACATTTTTTGGACGGTTATTCGTTACCCAGGTGCAATCCCTTACCAAGGAACAGGGAGTAGTCTGCTGATCAGTGGTTTGCCCATAAGTACTAGTTATACTTTTAGGGTCATTAATGAAAATAATTGTGTTTCTGCTATTTCGGCGACAGCCATAATACAAGGCATGCCCGTAAATCCTATTTTGTCTGGGCCACCAGCGATATGTACAGGTGCTACAGCAAATGTTTTGCCAAATGCTAACGGAACATGGACGAGCAGTAATGCTTCCATTGCATCGATCACAAACCTTGGACTCGTTAATGGGGTTTCAGACGGAGAAGTTGAATTTACGTATATCAGGACCTCAGATGGTTGTATTAATTCATTACCATTTACCGTGTTTCCCAACCCTTCAACACCTATAGTTGGACTCATAACGCAACCTACTTGTGTTGTCCCTACAGGATCCGTCCACTTAAGTGGTTTACCAGAAATTGGAAACTGGACGATAACCCGGTTACCAGACGCAATTCAATACAACGGAAGTGGTACTTCCTACACCATATCAAATTTACCTCCAGGCCAAGCCTACTCATTTATCGTTAGAAATGAATATATCTGCACCTCGACAGCAACAGTACAAATCGTTATCAATAACATTCCATCAAACCCAATTTTAGGAGGTGATGATGAAATGTGTATTGTTGATTCTGCTACAATTTTGCCTAATACAGGTGGAACATGGACTAGTTCTAATCTTTCCATTGCAACCGTTACCGATAATGGGGAAGTGACCGGTATAGGTTCAGGACTTGTAACATTTACCTACACCAGAACGGTGGATGGTTGCCAAAACTCAAAACCATTTTGGGTGTATAGCAATCCTGCCTCTCCATTCTTAGGTACCGTTACGCAGCCTACGTGTACATTACCATTTGGTAAGGTTAATCTGCAAAATTTACCACCATCAGGCACTTGGACATTAACCATTTACCCTGGAGAAACAAGTATTTCTTCTACGGGCACAACGTATGTATGGGAAGGATTACTCCCCGGAGGGACTTATTATTTTACTGTCAATAATGAACAAGACTGTCCTTCTTCCATAAGTGCAAATGCCGTAATTTTGCCCGTACCAAACAATCCTACTTTATCTGGCGATATTGGTGTATGCGAAGGTGGACTGGCTAATGTTTTTCCTGATACAAATGGGATTTGGATCAGTTCAGACGATAATATTGCAACTATTAATCATTCAGGACTGATAACTGGGATAAGTCCTGGGAATATAGATTTTACTTACACTAGGACGATAGACGGTTGTAGTAATTCGATAGCATTTACAGTTTTGGCAAATCCATCATCACCTTTGATTTCACAAGTGATTCAACCTACATGTACTATACCAACAGGCAGTGTGTTTTTAGAAGGATTACCAGAAAGTGGTTCCTGGACCATTATTCGAAATCCTGGTAATATTTCAACACAAGATGTCGGTAATAGTGCTATCATAGCCAATCTTCCCATTAATAGTATCTATACTTTTAAGGTGATTGATTCAAAAGATTGTGCCTCATTAAATAGTGAGGAAGCTACTATTGTCGATATTCCACTTGATCCGATTTTAACAGGTGATGAAAAAATTTGTGTTGGACAAAATGGGTATGTATTTCCAAATTCTGACGGTAGTTGGTCAAGTAGTAATTTGGCTATTGCAACCATAAATAATTTTGGACTGGTATCAGGTATTGCGCCTGGTTTAGTCACTTTAACTTATGTGAGAGCTATTGATGGCTGTGATGATACTAAAGAATTCCAAGTGTTTTCCAATCCTAACACACCATTTGTAGGTACGGTGACACATCCAACGTGTATTTTACCTTTTGGAAGTGTTCAATTGAGTGGATTACCAATTAGTGGAAATTGGAGAATAACGGTTCAACCAAGTGGGCAAGTAATCAATGGTTCTGGAAGCCAATACGTCGTGACTGGCTTGTCGCCGAATACAAATGTCCATTTTATTATAGACAGTGACCAGGATTGCACTTCAAATGCTTCCGCAAATGTTTTTATTCAACCCATTCCTCAAAAACCTACTTTGAGTGGCGATTCTTTGGTTTGTATAAATGCTTCGATACAGCTATCTCCGAATAGTTTAGGAACTTGGCTGGGTTCGGACAACAATATTGCAACCATTGATTCTTCAGGTTTGGTAATAGGACTACAGTCCGGTACAGCAACGATGACTTATACTAGAAATGTAGATGGTTGTTTTTCTTCCAAAATAATTACGATTAAAGCTTTACCTAATGCACCTGTTTTGAGTCTTATAACGCAACCTACTTGTATTATTCCATATGGGACTATACAATTAAGTAGTTTGCCTACTACAGGAAATTGGATTTTAAAAGGTAACCCCAACAATATTCAAAAAGCAGGATCGGGTTCTTCATATACCCTTGAAAATATTCTACCTAATTATCTATATAATTTTAAAATTACCGACCAATTTGGTTGTATTTCTGGTACAGCTTTGGATGTAATGGTAGATCCAATCCCAGACAACCCTATATTATCTGGAAATAACAACGTTTGTTTTGGTGAGTCAAGTCAGGTACTTCCTTCTTTAGGAGGTGTTTGGAATAGCAGTGAACCAGCAGTTATTGATATCACAAATGAAGGTATGGTTACTACCCTTGGTGCAGGTGGTGCTGTCCTTACTTTTACGAGAACTGACGATGGTTGTAGTAATACGATGAACTTTTTTTCTAACCCAAATCCAATTGCAAATATCAATGGATCGCCTGTGATTTGTTCAGGTGGATGGGGTGCATTGGAAGCAACGGGTGGCGTTATTTACATTTGGAACACTGGAGCTAATACACCTACTATATTTGTCAATAATTCTGCAATCTATTCAGTCACGGTTACCAATAGTTTTGGTTGTACAGGATCAACTGATCAAGAAATAACTATAAGCTCTGATTTAAGTGCGAATATTGATTATAATGGTTCGACCTGCTTAGCGTCGGGAGATGAATTAACGGCCATAGCTCAAAATGGAACACCACCATATACCTACCAATGGACTGGACCTTTAGGACTAACGGGAGTCACCGAGTCCATTGTTATTTTTGATAATGGAAATTACTATCTAACGATAACAGATGCAGCAGGTTGTACTGCCACTACTCAAGGATATGTACATCAATCATACGACCCATTAATTATTTCACTTAATGGTACTGTATGCGAAGGAGAATCGGTCCAATTATCTGTGAATAGCTCATCTGCTATTGCTTACAACTGGGGAAGTAATGCGGGTAATTCTACGCAAGCAACGGTTTTAGTCACCCCTACTTATCCATCTTCAATGTATCGGGTTACAGTAACGAATGATGAAGGATGTACAGCAGTTCCTTCCATAGAAATTCTTGTCCATGAAAAGCCTGAATTAATATTAGAAGGTCCACAAACTATTTGCGTAGGTGATACTACCAGATTTAGTTCTAGCGAACTTGGAAGTTGGGAGAGTTCAAATAACGATATAGCCTATATAGATGGAACTGGGCTTGTTTTTGGTTTAGCTGCAGGTGATGCAAGATTTATTTTTACAAATACCAGCCATAACTGTCCTTCAGACTCTTCATTGGTCATTACAGTTCAGGAAGTGCCTACGATTATATTAGATGGACCTTCTTTGATTTGTGTCGGACAAAACACACAATTGTTATCTACTGGAAATGGAATTTGGGAAAGCTCAGATTCAACCATCGCTACCATAAATAGTTCAGGATTTGTAACAGGTATATCTCAAGGTTTTGTAGAATTTACATTCACACTTGAAAACTCTGATTGTGCTTCATCACCTTCTGAAGCCATTTATGTCCAAGATGAAATTCCATTAAGTATTTTTGGACCGACGGAAGTATGTGTTGAATCCAATATTTTTTTAATACCAAATGAACCAAGTGGATATTGGACTAGTAGTAATATTTCCATAGCAAGCGTAAATAACTCGGGCATTGTTACTGGAATAGATAGTGGAAATGTGGTCATTACCTACCATTATCCAACAGGAAACTGCACCTATCAAATAAACCAAAATATATTAGTCAAAGGAAAACCAGAAATTTCTTTTGTTGGAGATTCAGAAATATGTGTCGGAGAAACCACTTCACTTACGCCAATAACTGAAGGAGATTGGACAAGTTCAAACCCTTCCATTGCAACTATTCTCAATGGAGAAGTCACATCAATTCAACCTGGAATAGTCAACTTTACTTTTTTGTCTTCCATTACAGGTTGTGTATCTAACGTTTCATCTGACCTAACTATTCATGTCAAACCTACCACAGAACTACTAGGTTCTGATCAAATTTGTGAGTGTGGTTCGACCTCTTTTTCACCAACAATGGATGGAATTTGGCAAAGTAATAATCCGACCGTTGCCAGTATATCTAACGGAGGGATTGTCTCGGGTTTATCACAGGGGTCGGCTTCTTTTACCTATACTACTTCTGCTACAGGTTGTGTTTCAGAAGCAACGATGGAGATTGAAGTGACCGAAAATCCGACCATTTCATTTGACTTTCATGGAAGTATTTGTTTGACGGATAATTCACAATTAAGTGTGATTGCTCAGGGAGGCTCACCATCATATAACTATGTATGGACTGGTCCGAATAGTTTTTCAGCATCTTCCCACAATATTTTTATTTCAGATCATGGTCAATATAATGTTACTGTTACGGACAATGCAGGTTGCTCAGTTTCGATTTCAGGGACAATCCATGAAAGATTTGACCCCATCATTGCTGGTTTTAATACGGAAATATGTTTTGGCGAGTCCATTACAATGACAGTAAATGCCAATATGGCCACGGATTTTCTATGGAGTGCAAATGCTGGTAATTCAACAAGTGATCATGTGACCGTAACACCGTTACTCCCAACCACAGTATATACGGTGACCGTAACTAATACTCAAGGCTGTGAAGTGGCCACTCAAGCGATTATAACGGTTCACCCCATTCCAGTCGTCACATTTACAGGGCCAACCACCATTTGCACCCAAGAAAATACATATATTCAACCCGTTACTGGAGGAGTTTGGGCTAGTATCAACCCTACAGTAGCTTCTATATCAAATGCAGGTGTGATAACAGGTTTAAATGAAGGAATAACAAGATTTATATATACAAGTACAAGTACAGGTTGTATATCTGACACATCAAATGTTTTGATTGTTCATACACCTACGGAAGTGCTATATTCAGGCCCTGACGAATTATGCATCGAAGATCAAATTCAATTATCTCCTTCATCAGGGGGAATCTGGCTTTCAAGTAGTCCGTCCGTAGCATCTGTCAATGTAACGGGAATAGTAACGGCCTTGTCTCAGGGAGTTTCAATATTCTCTTTTGTAAATGACGTTGGTTGTACTTCAAATACAAACATTCCGATTACGGTAAATAACACACCTGCTATTACCTTAAACGGACATAGTCAAATTTGTCTCGGCACCAATACCTATTTTTTACCATCCCAAGGTGGTTTGTGGACAAGTACTAATCCAGCGGTTGCTACAATTTTAGATGATGGTACAGTAACCGGCATTTCTGAAGGCCAAAGTCAATTTTTGTACACCAATTCGCAGACAGGCTGTACCTCTGATACATCAACATGGATTATTGTTAATGATTCTATAGATATCATCCTTTTGGGTACAAGCGAAATATGTGTTGGTAGTACGACCCAATTCAGTCCAACGTCTGGCGGATTATGGGTCAGTAATAATCCTACTATAGCCGATATATCTCCATCTGGAATTGTGACTGGTTTGCAAGTAGGAACGGCAACGTTTACATACATTAGTAATGCAACACAATGTTTTGTTGGTAATTCTATTCCAATTCAGGTACGATCAATACCAAATGCAGTAATTACAGGACCAACAACACTTTGTATTGGTGATAGTACTACTATTGAGACACCATTGAATGGGATCATAACCTCCAGTAATCCCCTTGTAGCGAATATTGGTGCGTCAGGAAACATTTTGGCTTTACAAATGGGTTCTGCAAATTTTACTTTTACAGATACAATCACAGGTTGTACTTCTTATCCTACAGGTTTTGTTACTGTAAATACTCGTCCGAATGTTGCTATAACAGGTTTGACCAATATTTGTGTAGGATCAACTACAACACTTACACCTTCGAATGGTGGCAATTGGATATCCACAGATCCATCTGTTGCAACAGTTACTTCTTCAGGTGTGGTAACGGGTATAACGGAAGGTTCTTCTACATTTGTTTTTGTAGAAAGTGGTACAGGTTGTCCTTCATTAGAATCAAACCCGATATTTGTAGAGGCGCTCCCTATAGTTTCCTTAACAGGTGCTGATGAAATATGCCATTTTGATACTAGCCAACTTAGCCCTACAACAGGCGGCAGTTGGTCTTCTTTGCAACCTTCAATAGCCTCTATAAATAATGAGGGTAAAGTAATTGGGCTTTCAAGTGGTTCAGCTCGCTTTGTTTTTACTTCAAATAACGGTTGTGTCTCCGAACCTAGCCCTTGGTTGACAATATATGACCTACCTCAAATATTTTTAACAGGAACACCTGTCATCTGTATAGGGGGTCAAACTCAGTTTTTACCATCAACGGGTGGAACGTGGACATCTTCAAAACCTTTGATAGCAAGTATAAATAATGCAGGTGAAGTTACAGGTATTTTAGCTGGTTCATCTCGTTTTGTGTTTACAGATAGTACAACAGGTTGTGTTTCTGATTCCACTGATTTTGTCGTGGTAAACCAACCCCCACAATTAGCTTTAAATGGACCATCTCTGATTTGTATTGGACAGACCACTAATCTTGTACCCACAACTGGTGGAAGTTGGATACCTCTCTCTCCAACAATAGCTGGTATCAATAACAATGGCTTAGTCAATGGACTGTCTGCTGGCTTAGCTAGTTTTAGATTTGTTGAAAGTGTTACTGGATGTGCGGCAGAATTAAACAATATTGTTACGGTAAATCCAAGGCCAACCATTTCAATATCAGGACCTTCTGTCATTTGTACAGGTAGTACGACAAATTTACTTCCGATGTCGGGGGGGATATGGACTGCCCTTGATCCTGGGATTGCAACCATTAATTCTTCAGGTCAAGTTACTGGAGTCAACTCCGGGATTGCAAGATTTAGGTTTACTGATTCTAGTACTGGATGTGTATCATCGCAAAATTTACATATCACCGTAACAAATTCGCCCGTCATTTCTTTAGATGGCCCAGCCATTCTTTGTATGGGGGAGACAACACAGCTTTTACCTTCTTCTGGAGGAATGTGGACTTCTACAAATCCAACAGTAGCTGAAATTAATGACGAAGGACTGGTCACAGCTTTAGAAACTGGAACGGCCCAATTTTATTATACTATGTTACCTGGAGGTTGCCAGTCAAACCTTTCTCCAACAGTCACAGTTAATCCCCCTGTAATATTGTCTCTTTTAGGTTCCGAGGATGTATGTATTGGTTATAATGTAGACTTGAGTGCGAATATGCCAGGTGTTTGGTATAGTAGTAATCTTCAGAAAGCAACCATTAATTCTTCTGGAAAAGTAACAGCCCTTGCACCAGGTAAAGCAAATTTTTATTTTATAGAATCAGCTAGTGGGTGTACAACTTATTTCCCAACAGATGTAATCAATATTAAAAATTGTGTTGATCCTGACTTCAATGTTACTACTATTTCTACCTTAGTAGAAGGGAATGTAAGTACAAACGACGAAATGCCTTTAGGAACTCATTATGGCACTACACCTATTTTGATTTCAAAACCAAATGAGGCTATTTCATCATTAGTGATTCTGCCAGATGGAAGGTATAGTTTTTCTGCTAATACGGCTGGTCAATATCGATACCTTATCCAAGTTTGTTTGTCATCCATGTCATCAAATTGTCCTTTAACACCACTAACTTTTAATGTGGTTGACCCAATGGTGACCAATCACAATATTATTCCAAATATTGATTTGGTAACGATTTACAAAAATACTACGGCTATTGTTTCGGTGTTGGAAAATGACAAGTGTATCAATTCGACTTCATGCGCTATTGATCCATCCAAAGTGACAATTGAGGTTCCTCCATTAAATGGTTTGGCAGAATTTAGAATTGATCAAAAAATGGAGTATGTTCCAAATCTGGATTTTATTGGATCTGACACCATAGTGTACAAAATTTGTGCAGAAAATAATGACCAGAATTGTCGGATTACTCGAATGATAATAGTTATAAAAGATGTTGATGCAAGTCCTTCTTTATCGGCAACAGATGACTTCTTTTTTATAGATAAAAATAATGTGCTGGATCTTTCTTCAATCCTATTGAATGACAATAGCCCTGAAAACTGGAGCTTCACGGTTAGCCCATCGGGTACATTAGAAAACCAGATTATCCAAGCTAGTGGATCGTATTATATCAATGGTGAAGGTCTGCTTTATTTTAGCCCTGCTGAAAACTATGTAGGCCCAGTGGATATAGTGTATGAAGTTTGTGACTCTACCAATAATTGCGTAAAAGCCACCGCGCATATTTTAGTTTTAGATAATTTGAAAATTAAAGCCCGAGTTTATCTTGAAGGAGCTTTATTAGAAAATGGAGAACAAGTAGGGCCAGATAATAGGCCATTAATGAGAGACAACTTAAGGGTGAATCCATTTACTGGGGAAACGAACATACCTGTTCAAGATCCATATTCCTATCCCACTGAGTTTTTTGATATTTCAAGTGAATATCAACATATTGGACAAGGAGGATTAGAGAAATGGAGAAATATCATAAACCAAGGAGTCGTTTTTGGCGTAACAGGTGCAAATGCTATTGTCGACTGGTTATTTATAGAGCTTCGAAGTGCTGCGGATTCAACACTTATTTTAGCAACTAGGTCATGTCTGGTTCAGCGAGATGGTGACATAGTAGATGTTGACGGATTTTCAGACGTTGAGTTCCCAGGAGTTAGAATGGATTCTTGTTTCATTGTGATTCATCACAGAAATCATTTAGGGGTTATGTCACAAAAAGTATCTACAAATGATCTAACTGATTTTACAAGCCTTTCGACTCCAACGTTTGATTTTGGTACCTCATTGGGTGATGGATACAACCACCAGGGTTTGGCACAAAAGCCAGATGTTGTTCCAGGCTATATGTCATTGTGGGCAGGAGATTTAGATGGTAATGGAAGACTAAAATTTGTTAATCCAAATGATGACCAAAATTTGTTATTTTTTGAATTATTGTCATACCCTGACAATATTGGTTTTGTGTCAAACTTTAACTTTAGTTTTGGTTATTTACAAGGGGATGTTGATATGAATGGAAAGATTAAATACGATAATCCAAATGATGATAAGAATATCTTATTCTACCAAATTTTATTTCACCCATTAAACCAGCTGTTTATTTCAAATTTCAATAATATATTGCAACAAGTACCTAGTCCAAGGTAGTTTTGAAATGATTCTCAGCGATTTTTATCACAACATATTTTATTATATAAAGAATATTGAAACCTAAACGACATATAAAAAAATTAATCATCAATGAAACTTCCTAAAATCAAAATAGAATTATTTCTATAATATTTGATCATTTTTTGTTTATAATTTTAGCATAAAAAATAAGTATTCTTTTATAGGAATAAGCCTAGTTACACTTGATCGTGAAAATATACGATTTTATAAATAACAGTAAATCATTGAATTATAAATCATATTAATAAATATTTTAAATTATATTTAGTTGATAAAAAAAAATAATATATATTCGTGCTTCCAAAGTATTTACAATATTGACTCGGTATTCCTCTATGTTATATATTGGACATAGGGGTAATTTGTAAATTAGTTGTCTTATTGATACGGAATGCTATTACACGAGGGATAATCACAGTAACCAGATTATCTACGATTTTAAGAACAATAACTTACACATTTTAATTGGAATTATCCAATCTACTTTTTTACAAAAGTAGGATGGAATAATCCTATAGAATATTGCAGCATATATGTTTTTATTTGTTTTGATAAAAACATACATCTGTAAGAATATCATTTTACCAATACCCGATTTTAACAGATGAATAATAAAACATGTTTGGTTTGGAAAAGATATAAGCGGCTGCCAAGTTTATTTATATTTCTGGTCATCAGGACAATGACGACCCTTGCCAATCATTTGTTAATTTCACCATTAGTAAATCCAACTCCTTCTACTTTAAATACGCGATATACGGTTCCGGGAACTTATACTTTTACTGTTCCTGAAGGTGTCACCTCGCTTACAGTTGATACTTGGGGTGGTGGTGGCCGTGGAGGATCGAGAACTTCAAGTTCCAATGGAACTGGTGGAGGTGGTGGAGGTGCTTATTCTCGCCACACCTTTTCAGTTGTTCCTGGACAGAGTTACGTAGTGAACGTGGGTGCCGGTAGTGTAAGTAATTCATCCTCAGGAGATGATTCTTGGGTTTCAATCGATGATATTTCAAATGCTATAGTTCTTGCAAAAGGGGGGAACTCTGCTGCCACAAATAGTACATCAGGAGCTTCGGGCGGAAGTGCATCATCAGGTATAGGTTCTGTAAGATATTCTGGCGGCGACGGAGCGGATCGCGTAAGTTCAACATCTTCAGGTGGTGGTGGATCTTCAGCGGGCACTAGTGCTAATGGAAATAATGCTTCAGGTGTTAATGCTGGTTCAGCCCCCTCAGGTGGAGGAAACGGTGGACAAGGGCGAACAAATACAGGAAGCGGAAATGCTGGATTATATCCAGGAGGTGGTGGAGGTGGTGCCGTAAGAGGGTCCTCAGGTAGTCCTAGTGGAGGTGCAGGCGGTCATGGTCAAATTTTAATTACGTATACATTTACAGTTGATGCAGGTGTAGATCAAACACAATGCAATAATGCTTTATTTTTTGTTAATACAATTACCCCACCATCCGGATATACTGCCACCTGGTCTGTAGTGTCTGGAATTGGTTATATTTATGACAATTCTACGTTGAGTACAACGATTATTATACCTCGCAATTCCACTACAACCGTAAGGCTTACGGTGACCAATGGTTCAACTACCGTGTCTGATGACGTTATTTTGACTAATAATAATAGTTGCACACCTACTTGTGTAAACCCAATTAATGCAAATGGTGATTTGGAATTACCAGGTAATATATCTGTTTATAGTCAAAGTTTTCAAGGAACACCTGCGTCTTTGATTTATCAAAATAATAATCCGATCAATTGGAGCGAAGCCTACGGAAGTAATTCACCAAATACGTCCAGCTTTACTGGAGCTTACTACCTCAATAAGACGGGTTCTAACGGAAACCCAAAAAGTGGATCTAAGTTTATTTACATGGCTGGTAATGGATTTTGTCTATCTAGCCTAAAAACTGGAAACAATCTTCAATGTGGAAAAACATACAGGGTTTCTGTTTGGGTGGCTGCGTATACCAATGGTTCCCCTCAGACCACCTCCCCATTTTTTCTGGAATTTTTTGCTGGAGGTACAAACTTACCTACGATTAGTATGGCACATCAAGCCATTGCACCGACAAGTTCGTCATGGAACAGTTTAAATTGGCAAAGGTATAGTTTTGATTTTACCGTACCAGCTGCAGGTTATGAATGGTCTGATTTTGTTTTTACAACGTCAAGTAATACCAATGGTATTGTCATTGACGATATGTGTATTCAAGAGATATTTAGTGGTTCTATCGCTCAGGCAGGATCAGATATTTTTAATTGTAGTAATGACTTTACAATGGGCGCCAATACGCCTTCTTCTGGATATGGCGGAATGTGGAGTGTCGTATCAGGAAACGCTTCAATAGCAACCCCTTCTTCTCCTACTTCAAATGTTACCCTTTCTTCAGGAACGGCAGCACGACTTAGATGGACGGTCTCCGCAACAGGAAGTCTTACATCCTATACAGCCTTAGACCCGAAAGGAGAAGGTGGTTTTGAAAATTGTTGTTCGGCATCTGATAATGGTTGGTCAACTTCAAATCATTCTACAAACCAATGGCATATTGGTTCTGTGTCTAATCCTTCGTCTGGAAATCGAGCTGCTTATATATCAAATAACAGTGGCACGTCGTATGCTTATACAAACACTACTAGCCAAACATCGCATTTATATAGAAATGTTCAAGTTCACCCTGGTGCAACCAACATAAATTTATCTTTCAAATGGAAAGCAAACGGACAAAGTGGATATGATCGCTTATTAGTGTATACAGCGCCTACTTCGGTAACCCCTTCTTCAGGTTCACCTTCTTCTAGCAGTACTTCTCTGTCTGGTGCAACTCTAGTAGGTTCAGTCAATTTACATTCTACAATGAATTATGTAAATGAAAACATTTTATTATCAAATGGCCTTGAAGGAACAACTTTTCGTTTGATTTTTACTTGGCAAAATAATAATTCCTCAGGGTCCAATCCACCAGCTTCGATAGATGAAGTTTCAGTAACCTACGATTTGCCATCCTGTGCAAGTACGGATGAGGTTAATATAGCATATGCTTCTTCAGGATCTTTTGAGGTGTTGGATGAATTTATATGTGCAGGAGAAACAGCTTACTTAACAGCAAATGGATGTAACCCAGGTACTTTATCATGGAGCAATGGTTCAGATCAATCTTCTATTATAGTATCCCCTTTAGAAACTACGTCTTATTCTGTTACATGTACACCAGGAGGCTCTTCAAATTTATTGCAAAATGCAGGTTATGAGTCTTCAACAAATATGCAATATTGGGAAAACTGGGCTAATGCTTCTATCACAACGACGGGATCTAATGTATATGCCGGTTCAAAAGCGGTTATGGTCAACACCATTGGACAAAGTTGGGGAGGTGTTGCACAGAGTATCACCACAAGTGCGGGTACAAAATTTAGGGTACGGGTTTATGCGAAAACAACAAATACCAATATTCTTCCGTCCATTAGATATGAGTTTTATCAAGGTGGAACGGTTATAGAACAAGGATTAGGAGCACTGGTAACATCAAACAGTTACCAACTATATGAATTTGAAATGGTTTCTCCTCCCAATACAACGTCATTGTACGTGATTGCTGAACTAGGTGCAGGTGGACAACTATTTGTCGATAATTGGGAATTAATAAACTTTTCTTCTTGTGTAGAAAGTACCACAGCAACGGTACATGTAGGTGAAACGAACAGCTTAAAAAACAATGAATTTGATAATGGGTCTAATTTTTGGAATTTGTACGTTCAAGGTGGCAACTCAGCCTCATTGACCATTGATAATACTTCTCAAATTTCTGGAACAAATTCAGCTCGAGTCAATATTTCTTCCGCTTCTGGCACGAATTGGCACATCCAACTATTACAACAAAATGTAGCATTACAAGCTGGGAAAACTTACGCTATTTCGTTTAAAGCTAAAGCAGTTTCTAATCGAACCATCAATGCTTTTGTAGATTTGGGCGAAAGTCCTTATACAACCTATTTTAATCAAGATGTTTCACTGACAACTTCTACCCAAACATTTACATACACTTTTTTACAACCTGTGACCATTCCTAATGGTCGAGTTGGTTTTAATCTAGGTCAATCTAGTCAAAATGTATGGATTGATAATGTAGAATTTTTTGAAGTTTGTCAGTCCTTTGAAATTTGTGACAATGGGATTGACGACGATGGCGATGGTTTGATTGATGGATTGGATAATGATTGTACCGTTCAATGTGATCCACAAGATTAT
This sequence comes from Saprospiraceae bacterium, assembly GCA_049290115.1. Lineage (GTDB taxonomy): Bacteria > Bacteroidota > Bacteroidia > Chitinophagales > Saprospiraceae > OLB9. Next base: position 27,364 of record JBATMZ010000056.1, read on the forward strand.
GTTTTTGCAAATCCAGTGTTAATTTCTGGAACCAATAGAGAGGTAGGTTCCGTTTATAGATTCAGTAATATAATTGCTGGTGTTGATGCTCGGGTAACCTATGTATCAAGATCACATAATGACATTGAATTGATATCATTAGACGAACCAGAAGCTACAAATGGTGGTTATGAATGGGCATTCCAACCCATAATTGATTATAATTGGCTTAATCCAGGTGGCTCTATGGAGAGTTCAAATAGTGATAAGTATATTACGTTTAAATTTGAATTTTTAAGTGCAGGTACGAATAATCTCTACACTTTGCCAACCTTTAATATGTCCGCTATTGATGTGGACGGAAATGGAGTAGACATTAGAGAATTTTTCGAAACAACGGGATTCCATAATTATAAAGTCGAAACACCGACTACACTAACCATTAGTAATGCCTTAAGAGCTCTTGGAAGTTTGCCAGCATTTGATGGAGTTGATGAAACAGCTTTGACTTCAATGATTACTTTTTTATATATCAATACACACACGGTGATAGCCAATTATGGCGGAAAATATATTGCAGGAAGTAGTCACAATGATAATAGTGAAAAAAGATTAAATTGTCTGTTTTTTAAATGTTATGAATATAATACAATCATAACTTGTCCTAGCTTGAGTTTAGCTGGTACTCCTAATGTTTGCGAAGGTGGAAGTGCGGGTGTTTTTGCCAATATAAATTTTCATGCTACCAAACTAAAACCAGTCAATAGTTATCTATGTTTAGATCCTGGTGGAAATAATAACAATGCGGTTATTACTCAATCCAATTGCAATAATACAGCGTATGAAAATTGGCAAATTGAATTGGTTTCAGGTTATTCTGATCGATATTTTATTAAAAATTCAGGGAGTAATTTATATATTAGACCATTAAATGGTGGAACCTCAAATGGAACAAATGTCACCCAAGCCAATGGAAACGATGCTTCTTTTCATTGGGAATTGGTTTACCATAGTGTCGGTAGATATCATATTAAACATGTTCAATCGGGAAAATATTTAGATGTTTCAGGAGGTAATATTTCATCGGGAACTCCTATGATTATATACAGTTTTCATGGTGGCACAAACCAACAGTTTTATATTGATGGCGGTGCCATTCCCCATCCTTCAAACGAATTTAATTATTTATGGTCCAATGGTGCCACCTCACAATCCCTGTTGGAAGTTCCTACTGTGACAACAACTTATACGGTTAGTGTAACCAGTAATACCAACAATTGTGAATTGGTAAGGGACTTCACAGTAGAGGTAAGTAGTGCTTCTGCAAGTATTTCGGGAACGAATGTGATCTGTTCTGGAGCATCTTCCATATTTACTGCCACTGGTGGAGATTCATACCTTTGGAGTACTGGAGCGACTTCGGCGGCTATAAATGTCAACACAGCAAATACATACACCGTTACTGTTACCGACGAATTAGGTTGTACAGCTACTAGCTCAAGAACACTTACAGTTTATACAAACCCTACTTCACCGGTCATTGGGACGATAACACAACCAACATGTACCACGTCGACAGGTAGTGTGATTTTGAGTGGTTTACCTTCGTCGGGAAGCTGGACGATTACAAGAAGTCCAGGTGGTACGACGTATACAGGTTCTGGGACATCCTACACGGTGACTGGTTTACCGGTTAGTACGACCTACACTTTTACTGTAACCAATGCTAGTTTTTGTACGTCAACTGCTTCTGCAAATGTCGTGATTAATGCCGTGCCGACCATACCAACCCTAGGTGGTGCCAGTGCCGTTTGTGTGGGATTGACTGCCAATGTTACGCCAAGTACAGCGGGAACATGGTTAAGTAGCAATTCTAGCGTAGCAACTATTACTAATGTTGGACTAGTTTCAGGATTGGCAGCAGGTTCAGTCACCTTGACATATACAAGAACAGCAGATGGTTGTGTCAATACAAAACCATTTACAGTTCATGAAAGTGCAACCGTACCCGTAGTGGGATCCATAACTCAACCGAATTGTAACACACCTTCAGGTAGTGTCATTTTGAGTGGTTTGCCTTCATCGGGAAGTTGGACGATAACAAGAAATCCTGGTGGTACAACGTATACGGGTTCTGGCACATCTTATACGGTTACTTCTTTACCTGTCAATGCAACCTATACATTTGTTGTGACAAATGCCAATAATTGTACTTCAGCAAGTTCTGCCAATGTTGCTATTCAAAATATGCCTACAAGCCCTAGTGTTTCTATTGATTATCTAGGAACAGTTTGTATCACGGATAATAAACAAATTGCCGCTTCAGTCACTGGAGGAACAGGACCGTTTATGTATAATTGGACGGGTCCGTCGGGATTTACCTCAACCTTAGGAACCATTGATATAACCCTTAACGGAAATTATTATATAACGGTCACAGATGCTAACTTTTGTACTGCTACGAGTTCGGGATTTGTTTATACTCGATATGAACCATTAATCGTAACCTTAAATTCCACTATCTGTGAAGGTACTAGTATTTCCTTAGATGTAACGTCAGCTACAGCTATATCATACCAATGGGATGCCAATGCAAATAATGCAACCACTAAAATGGTAACGGTGACACCCGGTGTTCCATCTACTTTATACAGGGTCACAGTCACTAATGATTTGGGGTGTGTATCTGTACCAGAAATTTTAATCAATGTCAATCCAAAACCCACGATTAGTGTAAGTGGGCCAAATGAAATATGTGTAGGACAAACGACCAACGTACTACCGTCGAGCGGAGGAAGTTGGGCGAGCACCGACCCTTCAGTAGCTCAAATAACAAATACCGGACTAGTAACAGGATTGAGTGAAGGGACATCTACTTTTATATTTACGGAATCCGTACATAATTGCTCTTCAGATGCTTCCACCTCCATTGTAGTTAAACCAAAGCCCATCGTAAGTGTAAGTGGTCCAGCCACTATTTGTATTGGAGATACAACGACCGTTTTACCTAATTCAGGTGGAACTTGGGCAAGTGCTAACAATTCTGTGGCAACCATCAATAATAATGGTGTCATTACTGCTATAGAAGAGGGTACCACTACTTTTATCTTTACCAATGACTTAACTGAATGTGCATCAGACGCTACACAAGCAGTTACAGTACAATCATTACCTTCGGTTTCTATATCGGGAGTTGATGGAATGTGCCTCGGATCTAATCAAACATTCACAGCAAATTTTCCAGGAGGTACTTGGTCTATTAGTGATACATTAATCGCAGAGATTAATAATTCAGGTATATTGACAAGTATTGATACAGGTGAGGTAACCATTTATTACCATTTTACTTCTGGTGTTTGTCATGGACTATCGTCAAAAACAATAAACATATACGAAATACCAGCAGGTCAGTTTGCTGGGCCAAATGAAATATGCGTAGGACAAACTACCAACATGACACCAGGCGAAGGTGGTGTCTGGACTAGTTCGAATCCAGACATAGCCAGCATAAATGACCAGGGTCTAGTGACAGGTTTACAAAGTGGTTACGCAGCCTTTACCTTTGTACATAGTGAAACGGGTTGTATTTCTGAAACCTCGAGCACGCTTACAGTTTTTGCCAAACCTAGCATTTCATTAAACGGTCCTTCAGGACTTTGTTTAGGAGGTTCAACCAATTTTCTTCCATTTTCAGGTGGCGTTTGGTCAAGTTCAAATCCGTTTGTTGCTAGTATCACTAATGGTGGTGCTGTTACAGCCAATGGAGCTGGAAGTTCTACTTTTACATTTACACATGATGAAACGGGTTGTGTATCCGATACGAGTGTAGTGATCAATGTAGGAACAACGCCTTCTGCATCGCTTGATTTTCACGGTAGTGTATGTCTTACAGATACTTCAAAAATTAGTGTAATAGCTACTGGAGGAACACCAGAGTATTTTTACAATTGGGTAGGTCCATTAGGATTTTCAGCCTCTACAGACTTGGTTAATATTACAAATAACGGAACTTATTATGTCACAGTCACGGATAGTTATGGGTGTAAAGCCAACGTTTCGGGATATGTTAATCAACAGTTTGACCCAATTATCGTCAATTTAAATACTACGGTTTGTGTAGGACAAAGTGCTACTTTATCCGTAAACGCTTCCTCACCCGTTTCTTATTTGTGGAGCGAAAATGCAGGTAGTGCTACCTCTTCTTCTGTTGTTGTAGTTCCTACTTTACCATCGTCAACCTATTTTGTCACTGTAACCAATACGCTTGGTTGTAATGCAGTAACAAATGCAACCATATTTGTCAACCCAAAACCAACTGCACAGATTACCGGGTCAACTGCTATTTGTGTAGGTCAAACAACAAATCTAACCCCTTCATCGGGTGGTACCTGGATTTCAGTAAACCCTTCTATTGCTTCTATATCACAAGCAGGTTTGGTCACTGGATTTTCTGGAGGAACTGCAAGATTTATATTCACCCAATCATCCAACGGATGTAAGTCAGATACAAGTGGATATGTAACGGTTAATCCAAGGACTACTATTAGTCTTGGAGGACCTTCTTCAATTTGTATTGGAAGTCAAACACAATTAGTACCTTCTTCAGGAGGAACATGGACTGCACTTCACCCATCGATAGCCTCTGTCTCTACCTCTGGTTTAGTAACAGGGCAATCTCAAGGTAGTGCACAATTTACATTTACCAATAGTTTGGGTTGTTTGTCAAGCGGTTCTTTGACGGTAACTGTCAACAATAAACCAGGCATCGTTTTGGATGGACCTTCCAACCTTTGCGCTGGATCCACTACGATTTTCCTACCATCATCAGGAGGAACGTGGACATCTTCTCATCCACTAGTAGCTACCATTACAAATGGAGGAATTGTCACAGCCGTTTCTTCGGGTAGTGCTAGGTTCGTATTTACCAATAACAGTAGTGGGTGTAAATCCGATTCTTCAGCTATCATCACGGTAGTAGAAAGGCCTACGGTTTCCTTGACTGGCCCAGCTTCCATATGTGTTGGCCTCACTACTATAGTTAGTCCTAGTACAGGAGGAACATGGGTTAGCAATAACCCTTCTATCGCAAGTGTAAATAACAGTGGTTTAGTCGTTGGAATTAGTGCGGGTACGACAAGTTTTGTGTTTACAAATAGTAGTACAGGGTGTACATCATCTCCTACAAGTTCCATAACTGTGTTTGCTAGACCCGTAGCTGTACTCTCAGGGCCCAATGGTATTTGTATTGGTGCAACTACTACGTTGACACCAACTTCTGGGGGCACTTGGACTTCATCTAACCCTTCTATAGCTACAATAACCAATGGAGGTGTTGTCACTGCACTTACAGCAGGCTTAGTGAATTTTAGTTTTACAAATACGACATCAGGATGTTCTTCCTTACCTTCAGGGAATGTCACTGTCTTTCCACGACCTACCGTTAGTACAAGTAGTTCAGGAATATGTATAGGAGCAAGTACAACGATACAACCTGCTGTAGGTGGAACATGGGTTTCATTACAGCCTTCCATTGCTTCCGTAAATAACAGTGGTGTTGTCTTAGGACTAATGCAAGGAAGCACTCAGTTTGTATTTACCGATAGTAATACAGGTTGTGTATCTAATCCAACAGCTTCTGTTAGCGTATCCCCAAAACCAATTACGTCCATTACAGGACAACCAGAAATATGTCAAGCATCAACCTCACAGCTTAGCCCAACATCAGGGGGAAACTGGGTTAGTACAAATCCGTCTGTTGCTACAGTAAATAGTACAGGTTTAGTGACAGGATTATCTAGTGGAACAGTACAATTTATTTTTACCTCAACTCAGGGCTGTGCGGCAGACCCAACAGACTTAATTATCATCAACAGTAAACCGTTTATTTCATTGCCAGGTTCTTCATCCATTTGTGTAGGCACGACGACTCAATTAAACCCTTCCACAGTTGGAACATGGGTTTCTTCAAAACCATCCGTTGCTTCGGTTACATCAGGAGGTTTGGTCACTGGGTTGACTTCTGGAACAGCTAGATTTGTGTATACAAATACGACAACAGGTTGTGTATCTGATTCATCCTCACTTGTGACTATTAACCCTGCACCTTCAGTAGGTAGACTTGGCGCAGATCAAATCTGTATTGGGCAAACATCACAATTGTTTCCAACAGCAGGTGGAACATGGTTGTCATTAACACCATCTATTGCTACCATTTCTAATGGTGGGCTAGTCACAGGAATTGGTGCGGGAACGGGCAATTTTACTTTTACACAAAGTAGTTCGGGTTGCCAATCAACATTAAACGGTTCTGTTACTATACTACCTCGTCCGTCTACAAATCTAAATGGACCTCCTTCAATTTGTATTGGAGGAACAACACAGTTTACACCTAATAGTGGAGGTACATGGGCAACCACAAATCCTTCTGTAGCTTCTATTGACAATGCGGGAATTGTTACAGGTCTAGCACAAGGTATTGCAACTTTTGTATTCACAAGTGCAACGAATGGCTGTACCTCATTACCGAGTACTTCCATAACTGTACAAGCCAAACCATCCATAGCACTTAATGGATCATCTATTATCTGTATTGGAGGAAATACACAATTTTTGCCAAATAATGGGGGAACTTGGGCATCTGGTAATCCAGCTATTGCCACCATAAATGATCTTGGTGTTGTCACTGGAGTTTCTCAGGGCGCAACATCGTTTATTTTTACTTCTAGTACAACAGGATGTACTTCTAACCCAACAGTAAGTGTCAATGTAAATCCACCGGCAACTTTGAACGTTTCAGGGCCAAGTCAAATTTGTATGGGTTATAATTCAACTTTATCAGCATCAACGACTGGCGTATGGTTTAGTACTAGAGCAGACATAGCAAAAACAACTTCAAATGGATTGGTCACAGGCGTAGCACCGGGAAAAGTATCTTTTTATTTTGTCGATGCGACATCGGGTTGTACGACACACCTTCCAGCCGATATTATTACCGTAGCCAATTGTATCGACCCAGATTTTAATGTTACAATGGTTAATGTCACCCTTACAGGTAATGTTAAAACTAATGACGAAGTGCCAGCAGGTACCACATATCAGCCTACCATTTTTCTATTGTCAAAACCCTTGGGAAGTGTAGCTAATATAACTTTAAATTCTATTGGAGAATATACGTTTACGGCAAATACAGTTGGTACGTACATTTATGAAACAATGATTTGTCTTCCTTCTATGGGTGGGAATTGCCCAGTTTCAAGGCTTGTCATCCACGTGATAAACCCTAATTCTGAAACACACAATATCATCACCAATCTTGATATTATTTATACCTACGAAAACCAAAGTGTCACTATTTTTTCTACTGAAAATGACCGATGTATTTCAGGTTTATCTTGTGAAATTGATCCAAACCTGATGAGCATCGTCGTAAATCCGAAGGGAGGTGTCGCTAATATTTTACCTTCTGGAAACATTGCCTATACACCTAATCTAAATTTTGTAGGATTAGATACGATTAGATACCAAATATGTGCTTCAAATAATCCTTCTAATTGTAAATCGGCTGCTCAAATCGTTACGGTCATGGCAAATAGTGCTTCTAGAGCTTTAGCAGCTGCTGATGATTTCTTTTTTATTTCCAAGGGTCAAAGTTTATCTGGTGTCAATGTTAAAACCAATGACAAAGACGTATTTGGGGACTTGACGACTATTACGGCTTTGGGAGACGCTTCCAATCCAATCTCCATTAGCTCGGGTAGTTATTATATAACTTCAGAAGGAGATTTGTTTTTTACGCCATCTCCTACGTTTTCAGGTCCTGTCGATATTCCCTATACGATCTGTAGTCCAGGCAATTACTGTGTCATGGCTACGGCGCATATTTTGGTTTTGGAAAACCTCAAAATGAGAATCAGGGCATATCTTGAAGGTGCTTTAATGGAAAATAGTAATCAAAGAGGTTCTGACAACAGGCCTCTGATGCGCGATGATTTGAGAATGAGTCCATATACTGGAACAAATTATATACCTACAACGGATCCATATTCATTACCACAAACCTATTTCGATTTGTCTGGGATTTATACTCATTTGGGTGCTTCCGCAGAAACACTATATACATCCATTCCAAACCCGACTACAGTTTTTTCAGTATTGGGTCAAAATGCGATCGTAGATTGGGTGTTTATCGAACTTAGATCTCGATTGGACAGTACGTTGATTTTAGGTACACGTTCTGCTTTAATTCAAAGAGATGGAGATGTAGTTGATTTGGATGGAACTAGCCCAGTAGAATTTCCTGGAGTGAGAGCAGACAGTTGTTTTGTAGTCTTAAAACACAGAAACCACTTCGGTGTGATGTCTAAAATGGTAGCTACACAAAACCTTCTTGATTTTACATTAGCCACTACACCAACTTTTGACTTTGGTACAAGTAAAGGAAATGGATACGACTATACGGGTCTTTCATTAAAAACCGACGAACTTCTAGGCGTACGAGTGCTGTGGGCAGGAGATTTTGACTCCAATGGAAGGATTAAATTTGTCAACCCTGAGGATGATCAAAATATTTTGTTTTTCGAAGTACTTTCATTTCCAGCCAATCAGGATTTTATGGGAAATTATAATTTCAGTTACGGCTATTTACAAGGGGATTTTAATATGAATAGTAAATCAAAATACGACAACCCAGATGATGATAAAAATATGTTGTTCTATCAGGTTCTATTCCACCCTTTGAATGGATCCTATATTTCAAACTTCAACAATATCATTCAACAAATCCCTGAAGCCAGATAATTGAACGATATTCGCCTTTGATTTCCAAGGAAAAATTAGTTCAGGTTTTCTATTAGAAAAAATGTCAGTCTAAATATAATAAAACTAGGTTGACCAAATATTGAAAACATAGTTGGCCTTTATTTGATGTAAATTGTGACAAAATTACACCTAAATTAAGAGAATTAGGTTACACCAACAAATCGTTTTCAATAGCTATTCGCACCAAACCAACACTATTTCGAGCATTGAGTTTGGACAACAAACTACTTCGGTGTGATTCAACCGTCTTCAAACTTATAAATAAATTGTCGGCAATTTCCTGGGTAGTAAATTCTTGTGCTATGAGTTTTAAAACTTCCTTTTCCCTTCTGGATAGTTTTGGAATCGACATATTTGTTTTAGAAGAAGACTTACGTTGATTCATCAAACCCTTCATGATAGTTTCCGTCACTTCCTTAGAAAAATAAGATTCTCCTTTATTAACGGTGCGTATGGCTTTAAATAATTCATCTCGACCTGTATTTTTCAAAATGTAGCCTTTAGCACCATTGTTTAATATTTCGGAAACAAAACTTTCTTCATTAAACATTGAAATGGCCAGCACTTTAATTTTTGGATGTTCTGCTGTCAATTCTTTACAAACATCAATACCATTTTTACCGGGTAGGTTGACATCCAGAAGTAAAATGTCTGGTTCTTCAGCTTGCACAAACTTGAGTACCTCTGGGCCAGTGTAGCACCTTCCTATAATCTTAAAATCGGTTTCAGAAGTTAGAATAGACTCAATTCCATCCACAAACATGGTATGGTCGTCTGCTATAAGGATCTTAATCATTGGCGAGCATGTAAATTTAAAAATGAATTTTGATTACTCTTGGGATAGATGCTTCATTTTACAAAGGCAAAGATACAGTTATTTCCCCTATTAAAAATTGAGGGAATACCCTATATAAAAAAATCGGTGAATTCTACGATGTTTAGTGATATTAAAATCCTGACCTTTGTAATATTAAAAGTAGTTAAAAAATGATTCAGAAATTGCAATTGACGGCAGAACAAAACAAGAACCAATGGGTAGATCACATTATTGCGTTGGTTCTTGTTTATGCCAGCTTATTTGCAGGGCCACTATAAATAGTATACTGGCGATTTGATTTGGTTGTTTTTAAAAACTTGTGTCTTATTAAAGAATCGGACACTATACAAAATTCTCTATTTAGGTTTACGGTATCGACAAAAGATGGCCGGAGAAAGGATGGACAATATAAGGATTGCTACGTCGGTTTTATATTGTTCATCCCCCCGGCCTCCCTTTTGTCATAAGAAGTTTGCCTACACAAATTGACCTGACATCGTGTTTATAAATTTTGGTTTTTAGAAGGTGATTTACCCACTGCCGATTTTTTAAAATATTAAAACAAACAAGATATAAAGGCTATGGCTTCAATACACTCTCCCAAGTGATTGAAACCTTAGCCGAAAGATGTAAATACTCATTGGGATTTGACTGTTGCATAAAGAAACGCCTCCAAAAAGTTGGTCGCGTTTCTTTCTATTTTAAAGCTATTCGAAAAGAATTAACTATTGAGTGATTAAAAAATAGGGAAAATATTTGGTTCATAAAAAAGTAGCCAAAATTTATAATCACTTCAAACAAAAAAAACTCAAATCTTGATTAAATAATTTATTTCCACATAATCGCTTCCGAACTCCCTTCAAGTATTTTTCCAGAATTCAGGACAAAACGCAATGTAAACGTATGGGGAATCATCTTTTCAGGCGTTTGTGTAAATATAAATTCTGAATGCTGATAACCATTTTGAAAAGGATAGTCTTTTGTATGCCATATCCACTCTGCGATAGTCCACTTATTATTGGTCACAAACATGTCATTTAAAGATTCACCAGCTGGTATTCCGTTAAATGTTTTGTCACTAAACAATATAAAGTCCACCATATAATCTTCCATGCCCTCATCACCTGGATAAGGACAAGAAAGTGCCAAAACAGATGGGATAAAAGGATTGGAAAAATTGGGCTCATTTGTTACAAAAACGGGAACAAATGTGACCAACAATCGAACTGAATCCCCTTTGATCTGTCCATCTTCTACCGCTTGTCCTTGTTTGTCGTAAAAGGAGGTTACAAACGAGCCTATATTCCAATGACTCTCCACCTTTGGGCAAAAACAACCCCAAAAACCAACAAGTAGAAAAGCCAGAATTAAACCTTTTTTAGTGTTCATAAATAAAATATTAATATAATATTTTTGAGATTTTACATTGGCTGAAGATAAATATTCAAATACCAAATATCTTTTGAATGCTTTTTTCTACTTCCCTAAGTGCCATAACTGCGTGTATTTCTTCTTGGGACAATTCTTTTTCAATCTGATTGATTTCTACAGTAAAAGAAGGATGGGTGTACGCCCATTTTAATAAAAGGGTTGGTATCATTTTTTGAAACCATTTGATTTCTTGTTGCCTTCTTTTAAATGTCCATGTTCCCTTACTTTTCGCCAACTGTTCAAAGCGATCCAAAGAAAGAAGGACGTCAGACAAACCTATTTTTTCGAGGGAAGACACTAGGTGAACAGGTATTTTCCAATCCACCATCGGATGGTGAAACAAAGAAAAAGATTGACCATAGTAATTGGCCGTTTCCTTAGCCAAATCTTTTTGAGTTCCATCGGATTTATTGACCACCACAATATCCATGTTTTCCAAAATGCCTCGCTTGATTCCTTGTAAATCGTCACCGGCACCAGGTTGTAAAATAAAAACATTGACATCCGTCAGATAAGAAACTTCTACTTCACTTTGTCCTACACCCACTGTTTCTATTAAAATCCGATCAAATCCTGCTGCCTCGCATAGTAAAATGGCTTCTTTGGTATGGGGCGCCACACCACCTAAAATATTTCCGGAAGGAGATGGGCGAACAAATACATTGTCCATGCCCAATAAGGTTTCCATCCGAGTTTTATCTCCAAGGATACTTCCTTTTGACGTCGAACTAGAAGGATCAATGGTCAAAACAGCTACATGATGACCAACATTCGCCAGTGAACTACCTAAATAATCGATAAAGGTGCTTTTGCCAGATCCTGGACTACCAGTAACCGCAATCCGCATTGAAGAAGGGGCTTTTTGATCGTACACCCAAGTCAACAATTGTTCCGACAATATTTTGTCATCAGTTGTACTACTCTCTACCAAAGTAATCGCTTCCGCTAAAACAAATTTGTTTTTTTGAGAAATGCCTTCTAAAAAAAATGCAAGATCTCGTTTTTGTTTTCGATGGAAAGGTCGATTCATACACAACTTTATCTGACTAGAAAACAAAGATAAAAAAGATAATGGTTGTGGTTTGTTTTTCCTAATGGTAAATATTCTTTAAGCATTAAATTGAAAAAAGATATATTATTGAATCTAATTTTCAGTAAATAGCATAAAAAACACCATCATTTAAATTAAAAATAATTGGCAAAAGGGTTTGTATATTTTTTTAAACCTTGTCTTGTTCTTATTGTCGAGACGAGACAAAAAAAGTTAAAGCCTAGTGGTTGGATCTTTTGAAAATAATTCAAAATGAATTAATCGTTTAAACAAAATAGAACATATACCTTAAGTTTTTCAGCCAAATACTACATTAAATTGGTGGGAATATTTGAACACCCTATGCAAACAATATTTACATCTTCATCAAATTCACTACCTTCGCCCTATATTCCAGTACCATGCAAAAAATTGAACACATCGGAATCGCCGTAAAAGACTTGAATATTAGTGAGGAGATATTTGCCAAATTATTGGGTACTCCTCCCTACAAAAGAGAAGTGGTCGAGTCTGAATCCGTCATTACTTCCTTTTTTATGAATGGTCCTAATAAAATCGAACTACTCATGGCGACTTCTCAAGATAGTGCCATCCATAAATTTGTAGAAAAAAAAGGAGAGGGTGTTCACCATATAGCTTTTGCAGTAGAAGACATTATATCCGAAATGGAACGTCTTAAAAATGAAGGTTTTGTACTCATCCATGAAAAACCTAAACGAGGTGCAGACAATAAATGGATTTGTTTTTTACACCCAAAGTCTACCAATGGAGTGTTGATCGAGCTATGCCAGGAAATCAGAGACACTCCTGATGGAATTTAGTGGAACAGAGTACCTGATTGCCTTCTTCGGTAGTTTTTTGGCTGGCATCATCAATACCCTTTCGGGAAATGGTTCTGTCATTACCTTAAGTATCCTCACCGATGTCCTTGCCTTGGATGCAGGTGTCTCCAACGCAACAAATAGGGTAGGAATCCTATTTCAGGCTTTTGGAACGACTACGGGTTTTGCCAAAAATAAAATGCTTCACTTTGGTAAAAATTGGCTTTTTATTATCGCAAGTACAATTGGGGCTTTAGTGGGTGTTTTTGTCGTACTCAATACGTCAAATGACAACTTTTTATTTGTGTTTAAGTACATGATGATTGTCCTGTTAATCCTCGTTGTTTTCAATCCAGAAAAGTGGATTAAAGAACATCCCGGTGTGTTAAAAACCAATGTTTATTTTCAAGGGGTAGCGTTTTTTATTATTGGCTTTTATGGAGGATTTATACAGATGGGTGTGGGTATTTTTATGTTGGCTGTCCTCGTATTATTTTCAGGGTACACTATCATGCAAGCCAATGTCATTAAAACCATCATTGTGTTGATTTTTACGACCTTAGTTATTATTGTATTTCAATCAAAAGGTTTGATCAATTGGCAAGTAGGGCTGATTATGGCGGCAGGTCAAATATTGGCTGGATATTGGACAGCAAGGTACGTTTCTAAATGGAAAAATATCAATACTTGGGCTTACCGTCTCTTGATCGTCGTCATAGTCATGGCCATTATGAGTCAATTTGGTATAATTTCCTATATCCTACACTTCTTTTAGTGGACTTTGTCGAAATACCGACGGTGAACAAAGTAGAATTAATTTTGTTTCAAGCCCGTTATTTTACGTACAAAAGGTAGATGGTAGCTTATTCAATCAAAGACTTGGAAAACTTGTCAGGCGTCAAAGCCCACACCTTGCGTATTTGGGAAAAACGATATGGCATCATTCAACCCAATAGAACAGAAACAAATATTCGCTACTATCAGGAAAAAGACTTACAAAAGATTCTCAATATTTCTCTACTGAATCGACACGGACTTAAAATATCAAAAATAGCTGATTTAAGCAACGAAGAACTTAAAGCCAAGGTGGCTGAAACCGTTCAGGTTAGTTCGTTTTTTGAAGACCAATTGGACTCTATGATGTTGGCTATGTTGGACCTTGAGGAATCAAAATTTGGATTAGTACTCGACTTACAGATTGAGGCTAAAGGATTTGAAGCCACAATAGAAAATGTAGTTTACCCACTGCTTGATAAACTCAGCACGATGTGGTTGGCTGGATGCATTAAGCGCGTTCACGAAAATTTTGTCGTCAACGTTATCCGTAAAAAAACCATTGTTGCCATTGAAAAAATCCAGTATCGGGAAATCAAACAAAATACCAAATATTTGATTTTTTTACCTGAAAACGAAAGCCACGAGTTGAGCCTATTATTTCTACATTATATTCTGGCTAAATCTGGAATCAAAGTCTTGAATTTAGGACCAAATGTGTCCATTAGTGATGTGGTTGATGCCTATAGTATATTTAGCCCGGACTATATATTTACTATGTTTAACGATAGTTTCACAGAATCTCCCTTACAACCCTATTTGGATGATTTAAATAAATATTGTCCTGACAGTCATCTGCTCATTTCCGGATTCCAAACCACTCGACAAAACATCAATTTACCACCAAATACAGATATATTATTAAGTATTGGTCAAGTAGAGGAATTTTTGAAAAAACATTAAAAAGTTATTTTTTTTAAGGAAGAGAGAGCTTATACCCTTTTATTTATTCTATTTCATTTTTTTGTAAAATAATCTTTTTAGCGGCTAACTTGTTTAATTTGTATTATTCGAAAGGATTAGATTACTTTTAACCCGATGTTGACATTGTAAACTATTAAAATAAAATAAAATGCTGTTAGTAAGATGGATGGTTTTGTGTTCTGTTTTTGTGATTAGTTGTAAGTCTAACACAGAAAAACCAAAGGTACATGCTTCCCTAATTTCTAAATTGGAAGCGACCATTCAATCGGCGGAAAATACACACAAACTTTTGTTGATGAGATCTGATTCTTTAAAACCTGTTATGCCATTTGAATCATTAAAAATTAAAAATAGCCTTGAAATAGCTGAAGAAAATTTGGCGTCCCTTAAGTTGTATAGAGATAGTTTGTCAATAACACCAGAGTTGATCCAAAATGTAGACAATTGTGTATTAATGGCTGAAACTCAAAACAGTTATGTAGCGTCTTTGACTGCAGCCGGAAAAGCATTATTGGACAACAGATCTTTTAGTTTTGGAAAATGGGTCGGCGGTGATACTGAAGGAGCTAAAGACTCTATACCCAAGATGAAGTAAAATAAATTTTGGTTGTATGGAAGCAATTTTTATTACACAGCTTATTTATATTAAGGAGGGGATGGAAGACATATTTCATCAATTTGAAGATAAAGCCATTCCTATCATCGGTAAATATAACGGGCAATTACTTCTTAGATCAAGGCCAAATAAGAAAGAGTGGATTGAATCAAATATAGATCATCCCTATGAAATTCATCTTGTCCAATTTGCTTCGAATGAGGACTTTGAATTATTTTTAAAAGACGAGGAGAGACAACAATTTTTACACATGAAAGAAGCTTCTATTCAATCAGTAGTTTTGATAAAAGGGCATAAAATGTAAGGAGGAACTGACCATTTGACTATTCAAAAAGGTGACTATTTGATGATGGCTACATTCATTTACTTCATATCTATCGGTTGGCCAATCTTTGAACTAATCAGGTTAACAAATCCTTAGCATATTTTAAAAAACAATGCTTGGAATATCTCGTTTTAAATTTATTAAATTACATTATTTATCCTTTCAAACAATTTATTTATGATGAAGTATGGTGTTTCCATTTTACTACTCAGTTTAACTGTATTTTACGCTTGTAAAAATAACACAGAAGTCTCTCCAGCAAATGAAGCACAAGCAGTTGCAGAGGCAAGTGGTAAGTCTTTCACTGTTTCAGCGGCAGCTTCAAAAGTATTATGGAAAGGTTATAAGCCTACAGGAGAACATTATGGTACTTTTCCCGTATCTAAGGGTAGTCTTTCTGTTGAAAACGGTATAGTAACTGCTGGATCTTTTACTATTGATCTTGCTAACCTTACAGTTGACGACCTGGAAGGAGATCAGAAAGCCAAACTTGAAAAACACATGAAAGGAACAGGCACAGATGGCAACGAAGATTTTTTTAATGTATCCAAATACCCTACTGCGAGATTTGACATTACTAAAATTACTGGCCTAGCCAATGATTCAACTGGAAATGCTTTGGTATACGGTAATTTAACGCTATTGGATGTAACCAAAGAAGTCAATTTTAAAGCTAATATTAATATTTTGGATAATAACGTTACTGTAGTAAGTGCTCCTTTTAAAATTAATAGAACGGATTGGGGTTTAAAATATAAGTCCAAATCCTTCGCAGACTTAAAAGATAAATTTATAAACGATGAGGTTGATTTACAGGTAAACTTAAACGCTTCCGTCACTCAATAAAATTATTTCCTAGGAATATATCATAAAGTCCTACGCTCATTTTGTGAGGGTGGGACTTTTTTTTAATCAAAAATGGATTAATTGTACACTGTTTTATACTTTTGGATTAATTTTGGATAAGTAAAAGTTAAAAGAAAGTATGGGAGAACAAAGAGTTTCTTTGGTCAACGACAATAAACAAATGCAAAAATTCGTCCGCTCACTACTTAATGACGTGAGTGCCCTAGAATATATGCTTGAAAATGAATGGTTTGAGTCGGACATTAGTAGGATTGGCGCCGAACAAGAAATGGTTATGGTAGATAACAATACCTTCAAACCATCACTAGTAGCTATGGAGGCTCTTGAAAAAATGACGGACTATCCATGGGTTGAAACAGAGCTAGGGAAATTTAATTTGGAAACGAATCTCGATCCTCGTGAATTTACTGGAACTTGTTTTTCAGATCTTGAGAAAGAAAATTCAGATAAATTAAATAAAATTCAAGCCGTATTGGATACCTTGGATACTTCCTTGTTGCTGACGGGTATTTGCCCGACATTGCGAAAGTATCACCTCAATATGGAAAACCTTACGCCTAAAAAAAGGTACTTTGCTTTGATGGAAGCCATTAATAAACAATTAATTGGACAAGCTTATGAATTGCGTATTTTAGGTATCGACGAATTGTTGGTCAAACACGATTCCCCTCTCCTAGAAGCATGTAATACTAGTTTTCAAGTTCACCTACAAATAGCCCCAAAAGATTTTGTCAACATGTACAATATCTCGATGGGATTAGCTGCACCCATCATGGCCATCTCTGCCAATAGTCCCATTGTATTTGGAAAAAGGCTTTGGCACGAAACACGTATAGCCTTATTTCAACAATCTTTGGACACTAGGACGACACATGATCATATGCGAGAACGAAGCCCAAGGGTCAGTTTTGGCAAAGACTGGATTCATCACTCAATTCTAGAGATTTATAGGGAAGATATTGCTCGATTTCGGGTATTATTGAGCTCAGATATTGAAGAAGATTCATTAGCTGCTATCAAAAATAATCAGGTACCTAAATTGCGAGCTCTACAAGTTCATAATTCCACTGTTTATCGATGGAATCGTCCTTGTTATGGAATCAGCGACAATGGTAAACCACACCTTCGCATTGAAAATAGGATTTTACCATCAGGTCCAACTG
>JBATMZ010000057.1:0-51313 GCA_049290115.1 Saprospiraceae bacterium
ATGCCAGAGTGTACGAAAAATAGCGTCCGGATTTTCTTCCCCTGCCCGCCTACTCATGATGGCCAAAAGTGCATTATTCAAACCATAACCTATAGCTGAAAAGATGAGGTAGTAAACGCCCACTAAACCTACCAAACCCAGCTCCTTGACGCCCAATCTGCTTAAAAAAACAGCATTAAATAAGTAATTTAATTCGGGCACTAATTTTGATAAGGATATCGGTATGGTGAGTAGAATGATTCCTTTGACAGAAGCGTCCACTTTTAATGAATGAGCTCCTGACATTTTATGGACTTACGGTTTGACAATTTGGGTGAATTCCTAAAATATAATTTTTCACTATGCCAATCTTGGTGGCTGTTTTGCAACCAGCAAAACCTGTAATCATGGAATCTTTTAGATGTTGTTTTGCCCACTCTGTCAAGGGAATAGAAACAGGAGTATAGGACCAATGCCACTTTTCAGCTTGGTAACCCGTGGTTCGATTATCATCAAAAGTGGTATAGGTTTGGCAAAACCCATAGTCAGATGCATGTTTTTGTAACCAAACGTACATTTTTAATCCTTCACCTTTGTCAAAATAAGCATTGTTAAACGCATTTAAATCAATATCTGTGCCCCAATGGTGTCGAGACGTACCCGGCATCGAACTGTATTCCAAAATTTTCAATGCCCTTTTTTCTTCGTTTTTGATGTCTTTTTTAGCATTGATACCATTGTCCAAATTACGTCTACCCAACCACTTGTCTTCCCATATTTTTTTCTGTGCATCAAAATTTCGAGTAGCCGATTTGATGATTAAATGAACGCCATCTGAGGCAGCTTTATCGTACATTTTTTTGAAGGCTTCCAGAACATCTTTGCGAATAAACCGTCCTTTTTGATCGGCATATTGAATAGGAATCTCTGTAAAATCAGGGTGTTTTGATGGTTCAAATTGGCCGGTGATGTATGCTAATGAAATAGTAAAAGTGTCCTTTGTCGAGACATCAATTTTTTGTTCTTGTGCTACGTTTACGTCCGTTGTGAAGCGACATGAGGTTAATATTCCAAAAAAACAAAGCCAAATATAAATCATGGCTCAAAGGTAAATAAAAAACAATACTTGACATCAATGTCAGAAAGGGTTGTTTTTAAACAATAGATCTAGTGGATATAAATTATATTTAATATAAAAAGGTTTTAAAAATTATAAGTCAGGGCTGTAAACCATCCAAGATACAATAAATAAACCGGTCATTCTAAATAAGATCAATGCATTTGCAAGGTCTTTGGAAATCCAAACAGGAGGTCAACTTACCGAGCAACCATCAGAAAACATCAATATTCAAGAATAAAATGACAGTGGTTTATTAGAATACTTGCGGATTATTCAGATACCTATATCAAAGGACTTACTTCCTTTGGTGCTATGCCCTGCACTTTAAATATGGTGTTACCGATTTACCTAAAATTCAATTCAATATCCGATATGTTCGCCTTAGTCTGCAACTTCAATGCAATATTTTCCATCTGTGGGTAGAAAAAATGGATCATTCACCCCAAATATTGAACCCTAAAATCATTCTTTTTACATTGATTTCTTTTTTACCTCTTTTTTACAAAAATTAGGGGATAATTAACTTTTCAGACTGTAGTTTTAAACAAAATTGTCGTACCTTTGTATTTAGATTAAATTTAAATAACAATTTGATTTTTCTCATATTATGAATAAAGGTAGTAAATTAATATACTTAGATAATAATTCGACCACACCAACCGACCCAAGAGTTGTGGAAACCATGCTTCCCTATTTTTACGAAATACCAGGAAATGCAGCCAGTAGAAACCACCCTTTCGGTTGGCAGGCTGAAGAAGCGGTGGATTATGCTCGTGAACAAATAGCCAATTTGATCGATGTGGATTCCAAAGAGATTATCTTTACATCTGGGGCTACAGAATCTGACAACTTGGCTATCAAAGGTGTTTTCGAAATGTATGCTTCCAAAGGAAATCATATCATCACCTTGACAACCGAACATAAAGCCGTCTTAGATGCTTGTAAAAAAGTTGAAAAACTTGGAGGTGAAGTATCTTACATTCCCGTAAAAAGTGATGGACTTGTCGATTTAGAAATCTTAGAAAAAGCGATTACAAACAAAACCATTTTGGTATCTGTCATGTGGGCCAACAATGAAACAGGCGTCATTCAACCGATGAAAGAAATTGGGGACATCTGTAAAAAACACGGAATTCTTTTTATGAGCGATGCAACACAAGCTGTTGGTAAAATCCCTGTCAATCCTAAGGAAGTAGGCGTTCACCTCATGGCTTTCACCTCCCATAAAATGTACGGACCAAAGGGCGTTGGAGCCTTATTTGTCAATCGTAAAAACCCTAGGGTTAAAGTTACAGCTCAAATGGACGGTGGTGGACACGAAAGAGGAATGCGTTCAGGTACTTTAAACGTACCCGGTATCGTAGGTTTTGGAAAAGCTGCCGAAATTGCCAAAGCAGAAATGGCTCAGGATGCTGACCGGTTATCTAAACTTAGAGACA
The DNA here is from genome assembly GCA_049290115.1 of Saprospiraceae bacterium. Classification (GTDB taxonomy): domain Bacteria; phylum Bacteroidota; class Bacteroidia; order Chitinophagales; family Saprospiraceae; genus OLB9. Next base: position 2,539 of record JBATMZ010000057.1, read on the forward strand.
GATTGGAAAAAACATTTTTTGATAACCTTGAAGAAGTGTATATCAATGGCAATGTAAATCATAGAATGCCTCATGTAACCAACATCTCGTTCAAACACGTAGAAGGTGAAGGGCTCATGATGACGTTTAATCAAAATATTGCCGTTTCGTCTGGATCTGCTTGTACATCGGCTTCTTTAGAGCCTTCATACGTTTTAGTGGCCTTAGGCTTGGGAGATGATTTAGCCCACTCTTCCATAAGGTTTAGTTTGGGAAGATTTACTACAGACGAAGATATAGATGAAGCCATCCGCTTGGTAACTGAAGGTGTGAATCACATGAGAGATTTAAGTCCCATCTGGGAAATGTATAAAGAAGGAATTGATTTGTCCAAAATTGAATGGGCAGAACATTAATTTAAAATTCACCATAAAAAAATAAAATCATGGCATATTCTGAAAAAGTATTAGACCATTTTAAAAATCCAAAAAACGTTGGAACTTTAGATAAAAGCAAAAAAAACGTTGGCACAGGCCTTGTAGGAGCACCTGAATGCGGTGACGTTATGAGACTTCAAATCGAAGTGGATGACACTACGCAAACAATCCTAGATGCTAAATTCAAGACTTTTGGTTGCGGTTCGGCGATCGCTTCTTCTTCATTAGCCACAGAATGGTTAAAAGGAAAAACGATTGATGAAGCACTTTCTATAGACAACATGGACATAGTAGAAGAATTGGCTTTACCGCCGGTGAAAATCCACTGTTCTGTTCTCGCAGAAGATGCCATCAAAAGTGCCATTGCGGATTATAAAAATAAAAACGTAGAAGTATTAGCTGAAGCTAATGTTTCGTAAAATTTGTGTAGCGTATGTTATTTGTAGCAGACAGTGCCAAAGAAAAAATTGACGAAATCATCAGAGACCAACATCTCACTGAAGATTATTTTGTCCGAGTCAGCGTGACGAGCGGAGGATGTTCTGGGTTGTCGTACAACATGGATTTTGACAACGAATCTAAACCCAATGATCAGGTTTTTGATGACAATGGTGTCAAGGTGGTCACAGACTTAAAAAGTTTTTTATATTTATGTAATACGACCCTTGAGTTTTCAGGTGGTCTGAATGGCAAAGGTTTTTATTTCAACAACCCAAATGCGTCCCGTACTTGTGGTTGCGGTGAAAGTTTTGCCGTTTGATTTCTGGTTAAAAAAATGTAGAAAAACTCCCACACTATCGCAGTGATGGGAGTTTTTTTTTATCTGATTCGGTTTTTCTTTTAGTTTTTGCCTTGGAATTATTTATTTTTAAGTTATTTTTGTAAAACCATTTTTTACCTTATGTTTTTAAGAATCCCTTTGAGCTTTTTATTCATCCTTTGTTTTCTTCTACTTTCGCATTCACTTCTTTTTTCACAGGAGTTACTTAAATATGGTCGTTCGAATGACGACAGCCTGCCAAGCTGGATTCAAGAAATGTATAAGGACAAGCCCGATCCTGGCATCGTTATTTCTTTATATGAAAATTATTATCAAGAAAATCCTTTTGTTAAAAATAGCCATACACAATACTACAAAAGATGGTTGAGAAGTATCGCTCGTGAAGATAAAAGGACGGCGGAAGAAAATCGAATCTACCTCACTCAAATAAAAAATTCCATACAACTTCGAAACAATGACAATTGGACTTGTATTGGCCCCATCGACTGGGATCATGATGCCGCTGGTAGAAGTTATGCACCCGGCTCTGCTCACGTGTACACCGTCGAACAATCAATCTCTAACCCAGATATTTTATATGCTGGAACAGCCACCACTGGATTGTGGAAATCTACCAACCGTGGAAATAGTTGGTTCCCCCTCACGAACCACCTCCTACAAAATACGGTTTATGCTATAGAAATAGACCACAGTAATGCAGAAACAATTTATGTTTCGCTCCTAAACTCTGTTTATAAATCCACCAATGGAGGAAACTTTTTTTTGCCAACAGGTGACGCTAATTTTCAAGCTCTTAATCTAAACGTAAGGGATATCCGCATGTTGCCAGAGAATAATCAAATCGTCTTTGCTTGTACAAATAATGGTTTATATCGCACCATAAATGCGGGAAATACATGGACACTCGTTCAATCTGGTGACTTCCAAGAAGTGGAAATCCATCCAACTAATTCCACCATTATCTATGCTGTAAGAAAAAATAGTACCACCACGCAGTTTTTTAAATCTACTAATACTGGCGCTTCATTTACACAAATTACCAACGGATGGCCAGTACCTCCTTCAGGTGGTGACCAAGAAAGAACTGAAATTTCCGTTTCTCCCCATCGACCTAACTACGTTTATGCGCATTGTTCTGGTGAAGCAAATGGAGGAAGTGGTTTATATGGAATGTATGTCAGTACCGATCAAGGAAATTCCTGGACATTTACCTGCTGTGGTCCACAACCTGCAGGCCCACCCTCTTTGTCCAATCCAAACTTAATGGGATGGAGTGATATAGGAACGGATGATGGGGGACAATACTACTACGATATGGGTTTTGTAGTTTCTCCAACCAATGCAGATACTGTCCTTCTTGCCGGTGTAAATCTTTGGATTTCTGGGAATGGTGGCGCTACCTTTACCTGTCCTTCCAAATGGTCACATTCCTACAAACCAAATTATGTTCACGCCGATATCCACGATATTCATTATTATGCCCACACTAGGGAAATATGGATTGCTTGTGATGGTGGAATATTCTATTCTGAGGACAATGGAGCCAATTTTCAAAGAAAAAATGTAGGCATCACAGGTACCGACTTTTGGGGTTATGGTCAGGGATGGTGGTATGGCGATGTGATGTTGGGCGGTGCTTATCATAACGGAACTTTACTTCGTGAAGAAGTGGTTTATATCAACAACTGGATTTGTACGGATGGAGGTGATGGCACCATGGGTTTTGTGAATCCAGGATTGGACAGACAAGCCTACAGCCAATATGATATTAAAACTTTAAACGGGGATAGAACGATCGAGCCAACTACAAGAACATTCCAACATAAACCAAACAATACGTATATTACAGGAGCTTCAAGCGATTTATTGATTGATCCCAGATTTTATACGCATTGGATTTCTGGCAGTGGAACCAGATTAATGAAAACAAAGGACAATGGTTACACTTTTGAAACTTTGTATGATTTTGGTTCCAATATCGCCTCTATGGATCAGTGTTGGTCCAACACGAATGTTTTGTACGTTTGTACCTTTCCTGATTGGTGGGGGTTAAAACGTATCTATCGGTCTGAGGATGGAGGATTATCTTGGGTAGAAATTACGCCTACTTCAACACAACTCAATGGAAATACTTGGATTCCCTATGATATTGTAGTGGATCATGACGACCCAATGAAAGTTTGGATTGCACGAACAAACATGTACGATGGAAACATCGACGGTTATAGCATTTATTATTCCAACAACGGAGGAAGCACTTGGCAAAATATAAGTGGAACGGGCTTACATGGGCAGTCTCCCACTTCGATATTTTTACAAAAAGGTTCGCCAAATGGCCTCTATGTCGGCACACGAAGGGGTGTATTCTACAAGGACAACAACTTGTCTGATTGGGTTCTATATTCTTCGGGGCTTCCTGCTTTGGTGCACAGTACTCGATTGGAAACCTATTACAGAAAACAAAAGATTCGCAATGCCACAGATGGTTCTGTTTGGGAAAGTCCATTGTATTCTCCTAGCCAACCTATTGCTTTTCCATCTGCCGATAAAAGTCTTGTTGGCTGTTCAAAGGATACTGTTTACTTTGTAGATCATAGTGTGGTTTCCGATCAAAATGTAACGTGGTCGTGGACTTTTCCAGGTGGAAATCCCAGCACGTCAACGTTGAGAAAACCCAAAGTTTTATATAGTCAAAATGGTGTGTACGACGTAACCCTTACCGTTACTGACGATTTTGGCACCCATACAAAGACCATAACCAACATGATCACGGTAAATAGTGAATGTGACATCGATACGATTCCTGGCAAAGCCTTAAAAGCTACGGGTAATAATCAACATGGACAAGTGACCAATGCCAACCTAGGGGTTACCAACGAATTGACCGTAATGGCTTGGGTAAAACCCAACGGCATTCAGCCCAATTACGCAGGAATATTTATGAGTGATGGACCCGATGCAGCAGGTATCAATTTTAATAATAGCAATAATTCCCTAGCATACCATTGGCCAGGTGGTTCATGGTCATGGAATAGTAACATCATCGTTACGCCAGATGTGTGGAATTTTGTGGTGATGGTCGTTAGGCCAACGAGTATGACTGTATATTGTAATGAATCCAAAAGTACCCATACGGTAAGTCTAAGTCAAACGGATATTTCTGGCTTTCGACTTGGCAGTTATCGAGGCTGGACTGACCGAAACATGAATGGATGGATCGACGAAGTAGCCATTTATAACAGAGCATTGACGGATGCAGAAATAAGAGATAGGAGACATTTGATTAAAGACCCATCGTCCGACCCAGATTTGGTCTCTTACTACCAATTTAACTGTACCTGTCCCCATGATTACGACAAGGTTGGCCAAAGACACGTTACTTTACTCAATGGTGCAGTAAAAGAAAACAGTCATATTCCTGTCGGTAAAGGATTTGTGCATCGACTTACGGTCAATAGCGGTGGATTAAAGGATTTTGGATTAGCTGATGTGAAGATGTATTTTCCGACTGGAGGGACGTATCCCAACGGAGAACTCGTCGTTACAAAAATCAACCAACAACCTCATCTTCCACCACCTAGTATTACCTTGTCCAATAATTACTGGGTGATTAATAATTATGGAACAAATCAAGGTTTTTCAATGCTTGATTCTTTTGTTTTGGTCAATGCCACTAACATTGCTGGTGGTTGTAGTTCTTCATATTTTGCCTACCATCGAAGAGAGCAACACGAAGAAGGTGCCACTTGGGGACAAGTTCGAGATTATGGCGACACCTATGTTGCCCCCCTGCCTGGTTCGGTTACTTTTTCTACTGGAAATGGTGTAAGGAACGGCGGACAATACGTTTTAACGCGTGTCAACACTATGGGACATCCTACGATTGTCGATATTTGTAACGGTATTGATGACAATTGTAATGGTTTGATTGACGAAGATTATAGTTTGATAGTGACCAATCCAACCGATGTAGGCGCCAATACCTTACGGGCCATTTTAAATTGTGCTTCTCCAGGGGAAACTATTCAGATTTCTGGGGCAATTGATACCATTTTTCTGACCAAACCACTTGATTTGAACAAAAACGTCACGATAGAATATCTAGGAGGAGGAACTGTGGTCATCAAAGGAGATTTGAATGCTCCCGGTTTTATGGCCAAAAATTATATGATAAAAATTGAAGGCAATACCAATGTGACTTTATCCAAACTGTACTTCTATCAGTTGAACAACACGCTAGAACGACCATTATTACTTAATGAAGGTAATATCATTTTAGAAAACTGTATTATAGGCGGAATTCCTGAAGCCGTGATAAAAAATATGCCTGGCGCAGGATGTGTTTTGGAAGGGAGTGTGTGGTTGAGGTAGGAAGGATTTAAGTTAGCATAAAATCTACTAGAAACATATTGTTACATCTTTGAGTTGCTTTTATTTGGATGATGTTAGATTGTTTTGTTGAATCAAACGGGATTTATATGGTGTTAGCCATCCAGTTATTATTCCGTTGACTAAACTATTTAATCGTTTGATTATTGTTACACGTATGGTATAAAAATTGGGACTTCAAGTGTCAGCGATACTTATACTTTGCGAATATTTGAATTAATAGATAGGGTTTCGAAAAACTTCTAACGATCATAAAACACTTTAGTGTGACACAATAGATAGGCTTCTTCTTGAAATGGCAAAAAAAACAATGGGAAAACATAAAGGATAATTCCGATAATGTCCACTTTTGTATATTTGCTACTTCACTTTTAAATGTTAACAAAGATTTCAATAACGAAAAGAATGAATCATGAGACTGGAACCTAATGCATCTATACAAATTCAAAAATCAATAAATGACGTTTTTGAAGGGATAGTAAATCCATCTCATATGACCAACTATTTCATTTCAGAAAGTAGTGGGCGTCTTGAAACAGAAAAGGAAGTGATTTGGAAATTTCCTGAATTTGATGAAAAGTTCTTAATTACACAAGTTAAAATAGAAACCAATCGGTTAATTTCCTTTGTTTGGGACCCAGAAACAGTTGTGACAATTACCCTGGAAGCTTTACAAGACAAGAGTACCATTGTAAGCGTCAACGAAAATGGAAAAGTTCTTAATGAAGACAACCTGAAATGGGCTTTAGAAAATTCGGGAGGATGGGCAAACTTCCTAGCCTGTATGAAAGCCTATTTGGAGTATGGTATACAACTTCGAAAAGGCGCTTTTGACTTTATGCGAACAAACAAAAAATAATCAAAAAAATATTGTATTAAAATGAAGGTAACACCAGAACACAATGAACGAATAGCAAAAATGACTTTTGCCTCAGTATTTCCTCATTATGTAACAAAAATTGAAAAGAAAGGCAGGACAATGGACGAACTATATCAAGTGATAGAATGGTTGACGGGTTATACTAAAATGAAAGTGCATGAACTTATTGATGCTAAAGTTACGTTTGACACCTTCTTTCAAAAAGCACAAATTCATCCAAATGCCCACCTCATTAAAGGACTTATTTGTGGTTATAGAATTGAGGAAATAGAGAATCCATTAACCCAACAAGTCCGATATTTAGACAAATTAATAGACGAACTAGCAAAGGGTAGAAAAATGGAGAAAATTCTTCGCGAAGGGTAAAAATAAAACCAAGTTCTTGTAGAGATTTTGGGGACTGTAGAGCCTATCCAGAATTTTGTGTTTAATAAAAAAGAAGGAAGCTTCATAAAAGATTACATTCTATTTTCAAAGTGAATAAATAGCTGGTTATAAATTTGGCTCCAATTAAAACGAGATTTATTCCATGTAGGGTTTATTTGCATCAGAGCCAGATAAATGGATTTAAGAGCGGCATCATCATTAGGAAAAACTTTTTTAGAAGATGTATACTTTCTTAAACAAGAATTAAAACTTTCAATGACATTGGTAGTATAAATGAGTTTCCGTATTTCCTGGGGATAATCCAAAAATGCGGTTAATGCCTGCCAATTGTTTTCCCAAGACTGTGTGGCACTACTGTACTTTGTTCCCCATTTATTTTTGAAGGTCTCGAAGGCATCTTGCGCCATGTTTGCATTATCTGCCTGATAAATGGCTTTTACAGCAGTCATGACAGCTTTTTTATCTTTGTAGGGAACAAACTTGAGTGTGTTTCTAATCTGATGTACAATACAAATCTGATGAACACAATGAGGGAAAGTGGATTCTACAGCTTTTTGGAGACCTGTTAAATTATCGGAACACAAAAACAAAGTGTCTTCCATTCCCCGGTTTCGCATATCTGTCAAAATTTGCGACTTTGCAGCGGCACTTTCATTTTTGACTATATAAATACCTAGCATATCTTGCTCACTGTCTATTCCAATGCCAATAATAAGCTTGGCTGCTTTGGAAATGACTTTATTGTCGTGTCTTATCTTGTCATGAATGGTTTCAATCCAAGTTATGGCATATTTGGAATCAATTGGACGGTATAACCATTCTTTAATATCCTCCAAAAGTCTGTTTGTAATCACGGATATTTATGAGGTATAATAACTGACGCCATAGGTCTTATGCATGAAATCGGATATGCCCGAATTGCTCATCCCTTTCGTGTATAAGAGGTTGATAGTCACCTCCAATTTACCAACCATGGTCTTATGTTTAGGTACAATCGTAGGTTCAAATGTACCATGTCTTTCCCGGGGAACATCTATGCATATCTCCCCTTGAGTGGTGCTGAGTGTTTTTTCAGAATATCCATTACGTAAATTATTCGCAAGAGGTTTTGTGCCCGCAGGATAACCCAAATGAACTTCCATCTCTGCTTTAAGAAGTGACTGGATACCACGTTTTAATAATTGGTCCTGCAAGACTTGAAAGTCATTAGGATCCTTGATCTTTTTAACAAGAGCATCTAATAAATTTTCCAATTTGTTTTCCATGATTAAAGTTATTAATTATTAAATAAATTATTCATGAAACTAAACACACCTTGGACTTTGCTTTGAAATTAGGTGGAACAAAATAGCCATTCCTTTCTAATACCACCTTTCAAAATAAACTTCTACAACCCCATCATCACAAACTAAAAAGGGAGTCCTCACGAACTCCCTTTTATCTATCTATTTAGACCAAGTGATTACTTCTTACCGTCGTTCACTTCTTCAAATTCTACATCGGTGACGTCTTCAGTCGAATTATTGTCTCCTTGAGGTTCTTGCGGCGTTTGACCACCATCACCACCTGGATTTTGATATAGGTTTTGAGCTACTGCACTGAATACTTGCGTCAACTCATTCATCGAAGTATCAATAGCGGCCATATCCTGCATTTTGTGGGCTTCTTTGAGCTTGTTTAACGCTTCGTCAATCGGGCCTTTTTGTTCTGGCGTGATTTTATCACCCAATTCAGCGATTTGTTTTTCCGTCTGGAAAATCAAACTATCTGCCGCATTGAGTTTGTCGGCCATTTCTCTGGCTTTTTGGTCTGTTTCTGCATTGGCAGCTGCTTCAGCCTTCATTTTGGCTATTTCTTCTTGAGAAAGCCCTGTTGATGCTTCGATACGAATATTTTGTTCTTTGCCGGTGCCTTTATCTTTGGCACTTACTTTCAAAATACCATTGGCATCCATGTCAAAAGTGACTTCTACCTGAGGCACTCCTCTCGGGGCCGGCGGAATACCATCCAAAATAAACCTTCCTACTGACCTATTGTCTCTCGCCATTGGTCTTTCGCCTTGTAAAATGTGAATCTCAACACTTGGTTGATTGTCCGCTGCCGTAGAGTAGGTTTTGGTCTTTTTGGTAGGTATAGTCGAATTGGATTCTATCACAACGTCAAACACATTACCCATGGTTTCGATACCAAGTGAAAGTGGCGTAACATCGAGCAATAAAACATCTTTAACGTCTCCACTCAATACCCCACCCTGAATCGATGCGCCTAAGGCAACCACCTCATCTGGGTTTACACTTCTATTCGGTTTTTTACCAAAAAAGTTTTCAACGGCTTCTTGGATGGCAGGAATTCTTGTCGAACCGCCCACTAAAATGATTTCGTCGATCTTGTCTTTGCCCAAACCGGCATCTTTTAAGGCGTCTTCGCATGGCTTCAAGGTTCTTTTAATCAAACTATCGGCTAATTGCTCAAATTTGGCTTTAGAAAGTTTCATCACAAGGTGTTTTGGCACGCCATCCACAGCCGTAACGTAAGGCAAATTAATCTCTGATTCAATAGAAGAAGACAATTCGATTTTGGCTTTTTCAGCTGCATCTTTGATTCTCTGTAAAGACATTGGGTCTTTTCTCAAATCGATGTTTTCTTGTTTTTTAAATTCATCAGCCAACCAGTCAATGATCACTTGATCAAAGTCATCTCCTCCGAGGTGCGTATCTCCGTTGGTTGATTTTACTTCAAAAACACCGTCGCCCAATTCCAAAATAGAAATATCAAACGTACCCCCACCAAGGTCAAATACGGCAATCGTAGAGTCTTTGTGTTTTTTATCCAATCCATACGCCAAAGCCGCGGCTGTTGGTTCGTTGATAATTCTTTGTACTTTTAATCCTGCAATCTCACCGGCTTCTTTCGTTGCCTGTCTTTGTGAATCATTAAAGTAGGCCGGTACAGTGATCACCGCTTCCGTCACTTCTTGACCCAAAAAGTCTTCGGCCGTTTTTTTCATTTTTTGAAGTACCATGGCAGAAATTTCTTGCGGCGTATATAATCGTCCGTCGATTTCTACTCTTACCGTATCATTGTCTCCTTTGACGGTTTTGTACGCAACCCTTCCCGCTTCTGGACCTACTTCACTAAATCGGTTTCCCATAAATCTCTTGATGGAAGCTACCGTTCTCGTAGGATTCGTAATCGCCTGTCTTTTGGCAGGATCACCGATTTTTCTTTCACCATTGTCCAAAAAAGCGACAATAGATGGTGTGGTTCTTTTTCCTTCTTCATTTGCTATGACCACAGGTTCGCTTCCTTCCATTACGGCTACGCAAGAGTTGGTTGTCCCTAAGTCTATACCTATAATTTTACCCATTTTATCTTATTAAAATTGTTATTTAAAAATTGTAACAACTTTCTATGTTCAATTGATATGCCAACCGTAAAAATTGACGTTTTTGCAGTAATTTTGAACAATTTTAGGTTAATTATGGCATATTTTACGCATCACTTATGACATATCGTCATATTTTTTATCGAAGGGCAAACTGAATACTTGCTTCAAAATTTCGGGTTGGCATGGGAAATCCATGGACCCATTGATATTTTTGATTCGTCAGGTTTTGGATAGAAAATGTAAATGTCCACGGCTCTATTTTAAATCGATATGTCAGGTTATTCAGCCAAACCTTCGGCAAAGAAGCACTGTTGTCTGCCGTTAAAAACCTTTGCCCAATAAATAAAATTTCATCCGACAAAGTATGTTTATTCCATGTATAACTAAGGCCAAATCTTGCCTTATGTCGTGGCATAAAAATCAATTGTTTGCCTATAATAGTTTCTACAGTTTTATGTTTTTGAATCGTGACGTCCGTAAAACCATAACCTATTTGATATTGTAATAATCCTTTTCGAATTTGAATAGATGAAGCAAATCTTACGTCGATTCCCCTACTCAATACATTTTGCTGATTCAATGGCGACCAAATAAACCCTGAAGAATCTATAGGCACCCATTGGATCAAATTTTGAATCCAGTGGTTAAACAATTCAATATTCAAGCTTGACTTGGACCATGTAAAATTTTTAGAAAGGTCAATACTCATAGCTCGTTCAGGTTTTAAGTCTGGATTACCGGAAAAAGGATAAAACAAATCATTAAAATTAGGCAATTGGTAATTATTATACACCGCCAACTTATACCCTTTTACCTCAAATAAAGCATGCAACGATGGGTTCACAAATTTTCCATCCACTACATCCTGTCGACCACTCAATTGCATAAAAAGATTTTGTGTCCAAAAATGTGACCATGAAGCACCAAATTGTGAGGTATTTCTTTTTTGTATTTTCTCAAAAAAATTAGCACTGGCTACATCCAATCGATGTCTAATAAATATATGTAGTGGAGATTTATCCCCGTAATAATAATGAAGACTTTGTTGTAAAGCTTCTATTTTTGCCTGTGATCCGTAAGGAAATGTAACGTTGGTCACATCGTAACTAAGTGATTCGTTGGAATAGCTGGTGGACCACTTTAAACGGTGTTTATTTTTCTGAAACCCAATAAATATATTGGCCCGCAAATTTTTATCGTCTTGCTTTTGGTCGCCTACATAGTAAATGGTATCATTGATGATGTTTCTTCTACTATTCTGAAACCATATAGCTGTCCCCATGGTCCATAATGGGGACAATTGATATTCATATTCTCCTGTGATATGTGTGTTAATGAAATCCGTCGGCTGCCTTTTAACATCAATTCCACTAGAATCAAAGGTAAAAATATTTCTGTCGTACCGTTGGATAAAACCCAGATTGAAAATTGATTTTTTTTGCTTCAACTGCAAGCCAATATTCAATCCAAAATTTTGTAAGGAAGAAGCATCCGTCTCGATAAAAAGAAATGGCACTTCTTTTTGTTTTTTGTCAAATACCCATCCTCCAGAAAAAGTATTGTTACCAAGCAGTGATGAGCGAAAATTATTGGAAAAATGTACATTGTGAAAAGAAAACTGAGGTAGTAAACACAAATCAAAACTTCCATTGGTAGTACTTTGAATATTTAGGCCATTCCACACGACTGGTATGTGTCTATTGCTAAAACCCCTATACAATAAAGAGGCTAAACCCCCTGGGGAAGATTGTCTGAACTGTCCCGTATTCAAACTCGATAAAGTATTTGACAAAAACTGAATTCCCACAGAATCCACGGCAACTTCGCGAACTCCATATCCATATACCCTATTTTCTAGTAAGGTCAGGGAATCCAAAACTATATTTTGAGTCCAACCTATATGGTAAAAAAACATTAAAATAAAAAAAGAAAATTTGAATCGTTTTGTCAACATGGTACATTTGTTTGAGGGAAAAACGTATGTACAAAACGATATACCATTGTTAAGATAGTAAACCATCATGCGTTGCCCTTTTCTCCCGAAAGTGAACGAATATATTTGCCGGCAGGTCTTCTGACTCGTTTTACCTTTTTGTGGCCGCCTTCCCGTGTAAACAGTGGCTTAAGGCCTTGGTGTATAAAACTTACAGCTACGGGGATAGTCCAGGTTTTTCACCTGATTCCCTTTTCATGCACACAATGTGCAACCGTCAAAAATCAAAGGTACAATCCTTTTTGGATTAAATTAGAATTGAGGACAAAAATTTGTATCGTTGTCATGTTCGCCAATATACACCAACGATATTTCCAATGACGAAGCATTGCGATTATCTCTAATCAGAGAGGATAATCCCCAATCGTAACTAAGCCCTATAATAAAATTATTTCTTTCTATACCCAACATACCTGCCATAGATTCGAGTCCGGTTCCATTAACTTGATTAACAAACCTCGCCATTGGTCCAAAATGCAGGTACTGACCCGTTCTTTCTGTAAACTTAATTCTACATAATGCACTTAGTTGGAGGGTTTGTTTTTGTCCTTGTTGTAGAAAAATAAAACGAGGTGATATATCATACCTGTGAGATGGTAGTATTTGGCATCCACCGTGTAGGGTAATACGTGAAGGGTACTGGCTAGTTTTTTCAATATCCGCATTGATGATGACAGGATCGTCGTAGTATGATACATTAGGTTTTGTAAAGTGGTGATATCCAAAACCAAGGTGTCCATTCCATTTTTTAGAAGGGGCTATGGAATAATAAATACCCGTACTTAGATCGGCTACTGTTCGGTTATTGGGCGGTAAAAACTCAGACGTACCTAAGGTATAACCATCAATTGCATTAAACTGATCGTGAAAATACAGGTTTTCATAATTTACAGCTCTTTGCAATAAACCTCCTTGGATACCGATACCAATGGTTTGTCTGTATTTTTTGTCCAATGCTTTGTGGTAGGCCATCGTCATGAGCAATTGATTCGTATTAAAATCGAATAATTGGACCTTGTCTGTCATGAAAGTAAGTCCTAAGGAAACAACATCCTTCAATCCTGATTTTTTATCTAAAATATTGAATTTCACATCTCCAGAAGCAGCAAATGTTTTGTATGATTCTTCAAGAGGTTGGAAATATTGATCCCTGTATAACATGGATACCCTAAACGTACCTGCATAAGTACCACTAGTGGCAGGATTCATGTACAAAGCATTGGAGTAATACTGGGTAAAATGTGGGTCTTGGGAATAAATATTAGGCAAACAAAATAAAAAAACAAGTAAAAAACCAAATATTCTTAATCTCATCATATCTTTTATTATCAACGAAAACAGCGTTTTGTTTCTTGCATCTTCGCTAAAAAACATACCGACTCCTAATTAAAGTCAAAAGTACAATGTTTTGTTCAATGTTGGGTAAATGTAGATAATCCATCTATAGTTTCATTCATTTTAAAATTTGTGAATTGGTTAAAATCCGTCTATCTTAAATTAATCATTTTATGCTTAAAACATTGCTTTATTGAAAGGGATGAAATAATTTTAATTAAATGTAAATTTTGTTTTTATACCTATTTTCCACATTAAATCTTTTTCAAATATGTAAAATAGGCGTCATTTCACCCCCTTTCATTTGGAATTTAACCCATCTCGGTATGATTTTTGTCTTATTTGTTTGTCGATTAATACATTTTTAATACTTTTGACACTGTTTTCAAATTAATTCCCATGAAAGCCCTCTTGACGTATTTCATTTTAACACTTTTTTTATTCACTTCGTGTCATCATGAAGTGCCTAATAATTTGGACTACGAGTTGGCCAAATTAATTGGCGATCATAGTAAATTCATACTACCCTCTTCTACTGATTTTAGTAAAATCCCTCAATCTCCTTCTAATCCTTTGACACAAGAGAAAGTTGAGTTAGGAAAACTTTTGTTTTTTGAACCAAATTTTGCCAACGAAGCGAAGTATGAGGCAGGAATGGGCACTTTTACATGTAGTACTTGCCATGTTGTGGAATCGGGATTTAGACCAGGTAGAATGCAAGGAATCGCTGATGGCGGCCAAGGATTTGGCCATATTGGCGAAAGAAGATATAAATCAAGTCTTTACGCAGATCAAGATATAGATGCTCAAGGAGCAAGACCTTTAGCTGTTTTAAATGTGGCTTTTGTTGAAAATACGATGTGGAATGGTTCTTTTGGTCATACAGGACCAAATGCTACTACTAGAGATGCTTGGGGAGTCACAGATACTTTTACGGCTTTAAACAACCTAGAATTAGGAGCATTGGAGGGGCAAAATATTGCTGGACTTGAGGTACATCGTATGATGTACAATAAACAGACAATTACAAGAAATAATTATAAGGCTTTATTTGACAAAGCGTTTCCTGACATGGATGAGGAAGAAAGATATAGTCGAAAAGCTGCCAGTTTTGCCCTAAGTGCTTATTTAAGGGCTTTACTCACAGATGAAGCTCCTTTCCAAAGATGGTTGAAAGGGGATAAAACAGCTATGTCGGATCAAGAGAAAAAAGGAGCTATCTTGTTTTTTGGAAAAGTCGGCTGTGTGTCTTGTCACAACGGTCCAAATCTCGGGTCTATGCAATTTGCTGCTCTAGGTGTAGATGACTTATTCGAACATGGCGGTATCAAAACCAATATCAACGATGCAAGAAATTTAGGAAGGGGTGGATTTACACTTCAACCTGAAGATTTGTATAAATTTAGGGTCCCACAATTGTATAATCTTGGAGACAGTGGCCCATATTTTCACGGTGGCAGTAAAAACACCCTTGAAGAAGTGGTCAGATACTTCAACAACGGTATACCTGAAAACAAAAGAGTCCCCCAAAGTCAATTGGCTCCATATTTGAGGCCGCTCAACATGACAGAACAAGAAATAAAAGATATGACAGCATTTTTGGCAAAAGGGTTAAGAGACCCCAATCTCCAAAGATACAAACCTACTTCCGTTCTGTCAGGTGCTTGTTTTCCAAACAATGACTTAGAATCACAAATCGATTTGGACTGTAGGTAAAAGTTTTACTGACCATAAATACTTTTATTCAACCAAACACTACAGTATTTAAAAATGTAATGGTTAGTTCTATCTTTCTATTTTTAAATATAGTCTAGGAAATCCCCAATTTATTTTTGATAATCTGTAGCGCTGTTTCGTACTGTTGAGCCACATTTAGGTTCGTATTGTCAATTAATATGGCATCGTCGGCTTTTTTTAATGGACTATCTTCTCTTGTCGAATCGATATGGTCTCTCATTTCCAGGTTTTTTTCAATAACTTCTCTGGTAATTTTAGGGTCTTTCTCTAACATTTCTAAAAACCTTCGTTCCGCCCGCAACTTTGCCGGTGAATGAATGTACAATTTAACGGCGGCATTTGGAAACACAACCGTTCCAATGTCTCTCCCATCCATTACAACATCTTCCTCTAGGCTCATTTCTCGTTGTAAAGCCACCATCTTACGTCTAACCGCAGTAATAGCAGAAACCTGTGACACTTGAGTTGATACATCCATGCTTCGGATGTCTGATTCAACATTTACACCATTTAAAAAACAAGTATTTTGACCCTTGATTTGCTTAAAGTTTAATTTTATTTTGTCTAATGCATTGGCTATCTCAACATCATCATTTTGGGAAACATAATTTTTTAAAAAATAATAAGTCACAGCCCTGTACATAGCACCAGTGTCAATGTAGGTAAACCCTAAAGTTTTTGCCAACTGCTTTGCCATGGTCGATTTGCCTGAGGAAGAGACACCGTCTATGGCAATGACTATTTTATCCATGCAAAATTATGGTTATAAAAAAGGCACCTGAGCGGGTGCCTTCGTTTTAATATTCATCTTCGTTAAAAAGAAAATCGTCTTTTCTCGGATAGTCCGGCCATATATCTTCCATGGATTCGTAAATTTCTACTTCGTCTTCCAATTCCTGGAGGTTTTCAATGACTTCCAATGGTGCACCTGAACGGATGGCATAATCGATCAACTCATCCCTTGTTGCAGGCCAAGGAGCATCCTCAAGCGTATGGGCTAATTCTAAAGTCCAATACATAAAAATAAAATATTTGTGTTATTATCAATGATTAATGAATGCAAAACGTATTATAATTAAAATAAGTTTCTCAATGTAAAATAGTATGAAAAATTATATGATTAACATAGAATCTCCGTAACTAAAAAAACGATATTTTTCTTTGATGGCTTCTTGATATGCTTCCATCAATAGATCATACCCTGCAAAAGCTGCCACCATGATGATCAAACTTGTTTTTGGTAAATGAAAGTTGGTAATCATACTATTAGCAATGCTAAAATCGTAAGGCGGATAAATAAAAAGATTGGTCCATCCTTCAGATGATTTCAACATTCCTGTCGCCGAAACCGATGATTCAATAGTTCGCATAGACGTCGTACCTACAGCACAAACTCTTTTGTGCAATTCTTTAGAGCGGTTGATCCCAGCTACCGTTTTATCATTGATACTGTAGTATTCTGCATCCATTTTATGTTTGGACAAATCTTCCACATCAATACTTCTAAAAGTTCCAAGTCCTACGTGCAATGTTACTTCTGCAAGATTCGTCCCTTTAATTTCCAACCTTTTCATCAACTCCTTCGAAAAATGCAAACCTGCTGTAGGCGCTGCTACCGCACCTACGGCACTTGCGTAGACCGTTTGGTATCTTTCTTCATCAAAGTCCTCCACCTTACGTGTAATGTACTTTGGCAAAGGTGTACTACCTAGTTCGTCTAAGGCATTTTTAAACGCATCGTATTCACCATCGTAAAAAAAACGAATTGTACGACCTCTAGAGGTTGTATTGTCTACCACTTCGGCTACCATGACATCCTTTCCATTATGATCGGCAAAGTATAATTTATTGCCAACCCTAATTTTTCTGGCTGGATCGACCAAAACATCCCATAGTCTAGCATCCGCATTGAGCTCTCTCAATAGAAAGACTTCAATTTTAGCGCCTGTTTTTTCCTTTTTGCCAAAAAGTCTGGCAGGAAACACCTTGGTATTATTAAAAATAAGGGAATCTCCGTCATCAAAATAATCTAAAACATCTTTAAATACACGATGTTCAATAGTTCCTGTTGCACGGTTTACCACCATTAATCTAGACTCATCCCTTTCTTTTGTAGGGTACTGAGCAATCAATTCTTCGGGAAGATCAAATTTATAGTGAGACAGTTTTGTTCTCATGAAATATTACATTTTGCCGCAAAAGTAAAAATATATTTATGATTTTTTAAAAATCATTTATTTTCTTGCCTATTAACTTACGATTTGCGGCTGAACATACAGCAAATTCATAGGTTCGATAATTCAGATATATTAAGCTATTTTATTAAAAAAAGTTTAATAAAAAGAATAATAAACGGAATTTAATAAAAAAAGAGGCCAAACAAATGTTTAGCCTCTTTTTTCTACATTGGTTTAAATCACCATTTTTGGAAAGGCAGGACTACGTTTTGGCCTGCAACATGTATTCTTAAAAAATAGGTTCCTTGAGATAAATCTGAAATGAAAATTTGCCCAGGTGTGGTAATTCCAGATTTAATCAATTTTCCTCCTTGATCCAAGATCATATAGGTCATTATCTCTTCTGTTTGGTTTAATCCTTGCACATTGATATAATCAAACGACGGATTTGGATACACCGTATATTGAACTTCTTGAGCTGATCTCTTTAAAAAAGCTACTGAAAGTTCTTTTATTCTACCATCTAAGTCCGTTTGGATAAGTTTGTAATACATTAATTGGATAGACGGATCAATTTTATCTAAATAGTTGTATTCTGTTCTTGAATTAGAATTTCCTAATGAGTTAATCCGAACCACTGGAGAAAAGGATTGACCATCACGTGAAGATAAAACAGTAAAATAACTATTATTCCACTCGGCTAAAGTAGCCCATTCTATATCTACACTATTATTATCTTCCCAAGAAACCTTCATTCCCTCAAACTCTACGGGAAGCGGTCCAAACCCTTCTATAAAATCGTTGCCTAAAGATATCGGATTATTGATATCAATGGTCACTCTAATTGTATTATCGTTTCCGCCATCATTATCAGATACACTATGATACCCTACTGGATCATTAACCTGAATAACATCGTAAATTCCGAAAGGTACATCTTCAAAGTAGTACAGACCATCTGGTCCAGTCACCATTGTAAAAACGTCTTCTATATGGTTGAGTACAGGTAAACCGAAGGTGTCGATCAATTTAATTTCCGATCCACCCAATGGATTATTCGTCAATTGTTCTTTGACTATACCCCCTAAAGATCCAACACCGGCTTTACAAAAATCAAAACCAACCATTCGAATGGCGTGACTGTTACTGACACCATCATCCATGGAAGCATTTGAGTAACACATGGTAAATTTATTGACAGCGGCATTATTAGAATGAACCTTCACGGCTCCCCTCAAGTCCGTAAAGGAAATATCTCCGTTTGAATTGATAATATGTTTAGATCTTACGGTCTGTCCATTGGTCGTAAAGTACGGAAATAGGTGCATATTCTCCAAAACAAGAGGTACATTCCGACTATTCATAGAAGAACGAAACGAAACACTATCCTGAAACGAACTTTCTGGTCGTCCTCTAGCAATAAAATCTATATCAAATACTTCAAAATCCTGAATGATGACAGGACTTGAAAAGGCAAAATGAATACATAGTGGTTGGTTGACTGTTGTGGATGTCGCTTGTAACATCAATGATCCAGGGCCATAATAAGCATTTGACTTGGTGTAGTCGTTAAACTCACTAGGATTAAATGTCGTAGTATTTACGTTGAATGGATCTTCAAGGGAAACCGTAATATCTACTGTTCCAACTTTATAAATATTCAACTGGTCATTTACATTCCATACAGCTTTATTCCCTGTCGTGTCCCCTTCCCAAGTGAATCGCAAAGATTGAACACAGTTCTGGGTATAAATCGAAGTTAGGTTCAAAAAAAAGAGCATAAAAAATGGCAAAAATTTGTTCATGGTAACTTTATTTTTATCTGAATAATTAAAAATGTCACAACATATATCTCCAAAGGTGCGACACAACTTCAGGGTTTTAACATATTACAATTATTATTTATATATCAATAATCATGCTAAACTTTGGTTTTGAATAAAAAATGGGGGGAATCACGCTTAAAATCAGTTAATACCCTGATAAATTTAAAAATATAAACTATTTAAAAAGTGCCATTCAAACACTAAAAACACACTTAGTTTAATTTTTTTAAATGCTAATTTGATCGGTAAAACCAAATATTATAGACTTAAATGTGTAAAATAAAATATTTTTACTATGTTTGTTTATTACTTTAATCCATCCTGCGTTCAAAACAACCTAATCATGTTAAATAGAATCCAACTTACAGCCTCTTTTTTTCTACTGTTTTTTTTATCCTCCTTAACCGTAATAGGACAAAATGACAATGTTGGTATTGGAACAACAATACCTGATGCTAGTGCTATTTTGGACGTGGTTTCGACGGATAAAGGTATTTTAATTCCAAGAGTTGATACATCAGATGTGACAAGTCCAGCTTTGGGATTATTGATTTTCCAACCTACAGATAAAGTATTTTACTTTTATAATGGAGTTGGCTGGTTTGCTGTGGGAAAAGATAATCTTGGAGACCACATTGCACAACAAAATGTCCAACTTAATGGAAATTTTTTAAGTAATGACGGAAATAACAAAGGACTCAAAATTATGAATTCTGGTGGCGTAGTCATCGGTGATGATATGACCAATGAACGATTTGAAGTCAAAGTTGATTCAGTTTATTTTAATGAATTAGAAGATCAAAGTGCCAATGTCACTGGAATCCCTGTAGCCATCAATACAACAATTTCTGGAGCACAAAGTGTAGAAGTTGGGCAAACAGGAAATTTATCAAAAGTAGATGTTTTAATCCAGACATTAGGTACAACCTCCAATTTTCAATTAGAAATTCGATCTGGAAATGACCCAGGAGCAGGTAGTATTTTGAGTACTGAAAATTTTTCATTTTCAAACACGACTTTTGATACCGTAGGAATAGTCCTAACCTCCCCTATTGCAGTGACTACAGGAGACCCTTTGACCTTTATAATCCGTCGACTCAGTGGAGATGACGCCGAATGGCAAAGGTCGGATACCGATGTATATGCAGGAGGTCATTCCTTTATTGATGTCTTTGGGTGGAATGCCGTGACAAATAAAGATTTCTGGTTGACTACTTATGTGGAGCAAGAAGCATCGAGTATCATTTCAAGATTTGTCGTGACAGAAAGTGGACAAATCGGTATAGGTACTATTGCACCAAAATCAAGTGCTTTAGTAGAAATGGTATCTACTGAAAAAGGAGTATTGATTCCGAGAATGACAAGTGTTCAAAGATCAGCCATTGGTTCGCCTGCTGATGGTTTATTGGTTTATGATACAGATTTTGGTAGTTTCTGGTTTTACAAATCATCCATTTGGAAAGATCTCTCCGCATCTCCAAATCAAGTTGTTGATGCGGATGGAGACACCAAAATCCAAGTAGAAGAAAATGTTGATGAAGATATGATTCGTTTTGATTTAGGAGGAAGTGAACGGATGATTCTAAGACAAAATGCCAGTGGTCAAACCCGACTTGAATTGCTTAACAATGGGGATAATACGTTTATAGGGACTGAAGCAGGGTTAAATACAACGGGAAATTACAACACAGCAAATGGATATTTTGCACTTAAATTCAACACTTCGGGCCAGTACAATAGACCATTGGCGCTTCTGCTCTTCAATCCAATACCGAAGGTATATCAAATACAGCAAATGGTGCTTTGGCATTATCATTAAATACCCTTGGAAACGAAAACACGGCTATTGGCACCAATTCTTTGTATAATAATGTTGCGAATAGTCGAAGCACAGCCATCGGAAATAATGCCATGTTTTTTGCAGATAATCGCATCACAGGTCGGGAGACATACAACACTGCCGTTGGATATGAAGCCTTAAAAGGGGGTGCTAATGCAACAAATAACTTTGGACAATATAATACTGCCATCGGAGATCAGTCCCTCTTTTCCAATACTTCAGGAAATTATAATACCGCTATTGGAGTGGAATCATTGTATTCCAATACGACCGGAGATGGCAATACCGCAAATGGAGTTCTTGCACTTTTTGAAAACACCACCGGATCCGATAACACGGCCAATGGATGGCAAGCCTTATATTATAACAGGGGCAATAACAGAAGTACGGCCATAGGTAAATACGCCATGTATTATGCAGATAATCGCGTCACAGGTCGAATTACATGCAATACTGCCATCGGATATGAAGCCTTGCGAGGGAGTAGTGTACCATCAAATAACACAGGGCTGTTTAATACAGCTATCGGAGATCAGTCCTTAGGTTCTAATACTTCAGGAAATTATAATACCGGTATTGGAGTGGCATCTGTATACTTTAATTCCTCAGGTAGTGGAAACACTGCAGTTGGATCTACTACACTATTTACCAACTTAACTGGTTCTTATAATACAGTTTTAGGTTATCGTGCTGATGTAACTTCCAACAATTTAACCAATGCTACTGCCATAGGTTATAATGCAGAAGTGAGCTGTGATAATTGTATGTCTTTAGGTAATACGGACTCACCCGTCGTCAAAGTTGGCGTGGGTACTTCTTCACCTCGTATACAATTTCATGCCAGTAATGCCACATCCAATTTATCCACAAGTCTTTCTGATTTTGGTACGGGAATAGCCATCACTGCAAGTACACCTAGACCTCGATTTTACTTTGAGCACACGGCTGGTGCAGTAAACAATAAAGTGATATTCATGGAAATGAATAACGGCGAACTATCTTTTAGTAGCACCAATGACAATGCATCAGCATTTGAGCAGCAGAACATTTTAGTAGTAAAATCAAATGGAAATGTGGGTGTCAAACGGGTACCTTCTACCAATCGGTTTGAAGTGGAAGGAAACGCATCGAAGTCTTCCTCAGGCGATTGGCTCGCTAACTCTGATGCCCGGTTGAAAAAGAACATATCTCCCTTAAATAGCCAAAAAATGTTGGAGAAATTGCTCTCTTTACAAGGCATCACTTATGAATGGAACGACGATGAAACTGGTTCGACTCGACCTGATGGTATTCAATACGGCTTTACGGCACAAAACATTCAGTCTGTGTTTCCTACACTTGTTGAAGAGGATAATCTTGGATATTTACAGACTGGATATGGCACCTATGATGCGATGACTATAGAAGCTATTAGAGCCTTACATGACGAAATAAAAGAACTTAAGAAAGAAAATGAAACCCTAAAGCAAAGTCACTCCGAACAAATGGAAACTTTACTTTCTGAATTTGCCGAACTTAAAGACCAAATTAATCTTTCCGCCCAAGCGTATAAAGAGTAATATTTTTCATTTTAAAATTAGAAACAAGTATTATGAAAACTTTTCCCACAAAATTAATTTTAGTTGCTGTCGTTATATTGATCAATATTTTTAGTCTGCATGGCCAGAATGTCGGTATCGGAACACTAACACCCGATGCTAGTGCTATCTTGGATATTGAGTCAACGGACAAAGGGGTATTGATCCCGAGAGTTGATACAACCGATGTGACTAGTCCGTCTACAGGTTTACTTGTGTATCAAACTTTAGACAATGTGTTCTATTTTTATAATGGAACAAAATGGACGGAAGTAGGTACCGACAACCTTGGTGACCATGTAGCTAATCAAAATATTTTACTCAATGGAAATTACTTGAGTGATGACGGAGATAATGAAGGACTCAAAATAATGAATTTTGGCGGTGTCGTCATCGGTGATGATATGACCAATGAACGATTTGAAGTAAAAGTTGACTCAGCATACATCGTTGAGGTAGAAGATCAAAATGTCCATGTTTTGGGCACACCTGTGACCATTAGTTCTGTTATTGCTGGAGCACAAAGTACAGAAGTTGGACAAACGGGTGAACTTTCCAGAGTAGATGTTTTAATCCGGTCAATAGGCACAACTTCTAATTTTCAACTTGAAATTCGTTCCGGAAATGACCCAGGAGCAGGAAGTATATTGAGTACTGAAAATTTTTCCTTTTCAAATACAACTTTTGATACCGTAGTAATTGTTCTAACCACACCAATAGCGGTGACCACAGGTGACCCTCTGACTTTTATTATCCGCCGACTCAGCGGAGATGATGGAGAATGGCAAAGGTCAGATACCGATGTTTATGCAGGAGGTCATTCTTTTATTGATGTGGCAGGCTGGATTCCAGTTACAACTAGAGACTTTTGGTTGACTACCTTTATCGAACAAGTTGTGTCAAGTAAGGTATCGCGACTTGCTATAGTTTCTAATGGAAATGTTGGTGTTGGTCACAATTCACCGGATCCTAGTGCTATTTTAGATGTTTCTTCCATTAACAAGGGAATACTGATTCCTTCTATGTCCTCTGTTCAAAAAAATGCCATTGTTTATCCTGCAACAGGACTCTTGGTTTTTGATTTAACTGACAATGTATTTCAATATTTTGATGGTAGCACTTGGTTGGCATTAAATGAAGATGCCGACATAGATTCCACCAATGAACTTCAAATATTGTCCTTGTCAAATGATACCATATTCCTTGAAAATGGAGGTTTTGTAAAATTGCCGATATCTGCTCAAATTAAAGATTTAGATGGAGATACCCGGGTCATGGTCGAAAACTCACCTGATGAAGATGTTATTCGATTTTTTATAGGCAATCAGGAAAAAATCTTTATTCGTAATAATGTTAATGGCAGGCTCATCATGCATGTGAATGACGCTAGTGATAATACAATTATCGGCAGGAATACTGGTAGTGGTAGCCTTGGTTTTGAAAACACGCTGATAGGTGCAAATATTGGCCTCAATATGGGAACATCCAGTAGTTTTAATTCAAGCTTTGGGTCAGATGCTTTAGGACAACTGACTTCTGGCATTTCTAATAATGCCTTTGGATATAGATCATTGCGAAATAATACAACTGGTAGTCAGAATGTTGCTTTAGGTATAGAATCTTTAGAAAATAACGTAGCCGCTTCTGGCTCAACAGCATTAGGCAGGTCAGCCATGAAATATGCGAATAATACAACTTCCGGTATAACTACATATAATACAGCAGTAGGCTATGAAGCTTTAAGGGGAAGCACTAGTCCTACAAACAATACAGGTGTAGGTAACACAGCCATAGGTTACGAATCCATGGAGAACAATAGTACAGGTGATGGAAATGTGGCAATTGGTCGGGCATCTCTCAATACTAATAATACTGGAGAATCAAATACAGCGATTGGTTACCTATCTATGTTTAATAATAGTACTGGAACAAATAATGTGGCATTGGGATACAACGCCTTGGATTGGAATAGTTTTGGAAGTAATAATTTGGCAATTGGTTACAATGCTGATGTTTTTTTAAACAATCTTCAAAATGCAAGTGCTATAGGTGCAAATGCTCGAGTAGACTGCTCCAACTGTATGGTACTTGGAGGAACTGGTACCAATGCCGTCAAGGTTGGTATCGGCTTATCCTCTCCTACTTCCAGTCTCGATGTCCTAGGGAATGACATTACATTATCCCTGACTCAAAATACAGCAGGGACTACAGGACAAGGGGTCCAGATGTTATTAAAAGGTAAAAATACTTCCAATTTTATCCGATCGGCTATAATTGGCACAGTACCTCAGGACAATAATCTTACGCATAGAACCGGTGCTTTGGAAATCAGACCTGATGCTAGAATAAATATTTACAAAAACAATTCCGGGGTTACAACGGGAGATATGGCCATGACAATTCTTAATTCGGGAAATGTAGGCATAGGTGTTTCCAACCCAACGTGTAGATTGGAAATGGTGCATACAGGTTTTGGTTTCAGATTGAAAAATTCAAGTGCCGGTTCTACTTTTTTTGAATTTTGGCAAAATGGCATTGTAGCAGGCAATTTACATGTTTATAATGCAGCCTCAAACATAGGAAATTTTAATTACACGACCGGTGCTTATTCTGCCACATCTGACAGAAAATTAAAAAATAATATTGCTGATATGCCCGGAGTATTGGAAACAATTTTGACGCTGAGACCTAAAACATACGCTTACAAAACTGATCAGACCCAAAAAAGTTATTTTGGTTTTATAGCTCAGGATGTGGAAGCCATTTTTCCTCATTTAGTGACGCCACCTGACCCGAACAGCGAACGGGAAACCAATTATACAATGGACTACAGCGGATTTGGTGTGTTGGCTATTAAAGCGATTCAGGAGCAGCAGGACCAAATAGAGTCCTTAAAAGAAGATAATAAAAATCTTAGGGAATTGTACGAAACTCAGATTCAAGATATTTTACATGAATTGGAGACCATTAATGCAAGTATACGATTATCGGATACCGACAAATAATTCATACCGGAAATCATTAAAAAAAATCGATTGTGAAAATTAAAAGGGAAAAATCAGGTCATTTTACCTGAATTTTTCCCTTTTTAAATACATTTATATTTTTGCAAATTAAACAGATTTAAGGTAAAGTTGCCACCCTTGTGAGACAACCTTCGACCACCTGATCCAATACCACTTCAATTTTGGCATCCAAAGGTAGGTATATGTCGACCCTTGATCCAAATTTAATAAAACCCATTTCTTCTCCACCTGAGAAGGTTTGCTCCGTATGGGCATAACAAACGATGCGCCTAGCTAATGCACCTGCTACCTGTCGCAGTAAAATTTCACCACCCTCTGTCTTTAAACCTATGCTTGTTCTTTCATTTTCTGTACTTGATTTGGGATTCCAAGCAGCAAGATATTTTCCAGGATGATACTTTGAGTAAGAAACCTCCCCTTGGCAAGGAAAGTAGTTGATGTGAACGTTGAGCGGAGACATGAAAACCGATACAAGTTTACATTTTTGTTTTAAATATTCTTCTTCGAATACTTCCTCAATGACGACAATCTTTCCATCGCAAGGAGATACAATTTCATAACTATTTTCACTACTAAATATCCTTATAGGTTTTCTAAAAAAAGAAACTAAAAAAAGATACAATCCAATGGATAAAATTAAAAAAGCTGAAAAACCCGATGGTAGAAAATAATAAAGCGTGGCATTTATTCCTGTTAATACTAGAAAACTCAGCAGTAAAGTAGCTTTCCCTTCTTTGTGAATGGTCATAAATATTGGCCTGTTTTGATTTGATATTGCTTGTAAATTTGTCTTAAACAAAAAGACGGCACAAGATATAAAAAATTATATTATTTGACCGCAAAGAACTGTTATTTAACCTCATACATATAAAAATATACTGATTCAAACCTATTATAAGTATATTAAAATATATAAAGCAAAAGGTAGTACAAAAATAAAACTGTCAAATCGATCTAAAAATCCACCGTGACCTGGCAAAAACGTGCCACTATCCTTCACCTGAAAATTTCTTTTAATCGATGATTCAAACAAGTCGCCTATGGTGCCAAATATCCATACAACCAAGGCTAACAAAAGCCATTGGCTTAACGAAATATTTTCCGTAAGATAATTTAATAAAAAGGCTAATCCTACGGTAAGGAATCCCCCTCCCACAAATCCCTCCCAGGTTTTTTTAGGCGATATTTTTTCGAAAAGTTTATGTTTCCCCCAAAGCGAACCAATAAAATAAGCTCCGGAATCCGCCATCCAAATAAGAAGGAGGATAAACAACAAATTGATGGAAGTGATCATTTCGTAAAACAAAACGTAACATGTCAATAATATCGGTACCATGATATAAACCAACACGACTTGTGTATAAACCTTTTCATGTTGTAAATAAGGATGCCATAAATGTCTCGAAATAATTAAAAATGCGATACCATTGCCCATTATAAAACCCTTTACAAAATATTGGGGAATGTCAAACAAAAACAATGTGCCTAAAAGAATTAAAAAACATATTATTCCGACCCATTGCACATTCGGTTGATCTTTAATCACCATTCTCAAATATTCCCAAGTACAGCCAAGCCCAATAATGGCAAGCAAAAGCATCGTGGTTACCTTACCAAGTAGTAAACT
The DNA here is from genome assembly GCA_049290115.1 of Saprospiraceae bacterium. Lineage (GTDB taxonomy): Bacteria > Bacteroidota > Bacteroidia > Chitinophagales > Saprospiraceae > OLB9. Next base: position 29,918 of record JBATMZ010000057.1, read on the forward strand.
ACCAATGACAAAAATGCCAAAAACGGCGGCCGTCGTAATTCTAGTTTTTAGCACACTAACGTCCATTTATTTCACTTTATAATAATGATGAATATACCTAAAATACAATCCAATCAGAGCAGTAAAAAAAACAAGTAAAAATAATTGTCCATAGGTAAAATAAGATATATTTTCTTTTACGTCGAATCCACTATTTCCAGCAAAATATAAAGCTAGTGTTGCCGAGCCATTATTTATCGCATGAAGTGCCATAGGTACCCAAATACTTTTTGTATAAAAATAGGCGTATCCTAGTACAAGACCTATAAAAAGTTTTGGTAAAAATCCAACCACCTGAAAATGCAAAAGGGCAAAAACCAAGGAAGTAATCCAAATAGCCATATGAATTTTACCCAATGATTTTTCTAATTCTTTTTGAATGACGCCACGGAATAATAATTCTTCGCCAATTCCAGGTAGAACGGCAAACAACAACAAATTGAATAATACATCTGTCAAAGAATTCATTTGCATCAACGATTCTAGTGCTTTGAATTGATTTTGATCGAGATTACGCATCCATTCTGGCAAAGGGATCCAAGAAACCCATGTAGTCAAAATAGCCATCAAAGGATAAATACATAAAAGTAAGCCCATAAAGATTAAAAAATCAGCCAAAGAAGGCCATTTGAAACCTAAAAATTGAATGCATTCATTTTTGTAAAAAAAATAAGCAAAGACAAGGGGAACCGCTACAAAGAGAAGCGTATGTTGTAAAAAAATCAACCATTTAGCTAATCCAAGTCCATACTGAAGTACATCTTCAATTCCATTCAGACCTCCTATAGGAATCCCTTTAAAGTACATAACTACCATAATAAGTCCAGTCATGCACATGAATGCCAAAGCAATCAGCATCAGTAAAGTCAAGATTTTTATGCCTAGTGGATACTTAGATTCTTGTAACATACTATACGCCTAATTCCAAGTTAGTCTTGGCAGTTTGTAATTCTCCCAAAGCATGGATATCTTTTATAGCCCTTGCCATTTGAATTCCAAGCTCATACGTTTCCAAAGCATCAAGTGTATGTCCATTTTTTTCATACAATTTTCCTAAATGGTAATAAAGTCCTATGTATTCAGGGTTATTTTCTTTTAAGACCAAAAAACTCTCAATGGCTTCTTCTTCCCTACCCTCATACTCATATTCCTTAGCCAATGCATAGTGGACAAATGAGTCTTGGGGATCTTGTTCAAACATCTCTAACAATTGTTGAAGTCTATTCATTATTTAACTTTGAGTATAATTTTTGTAGAATTGAAAAAAGATGTACATTTGTGCAAAGTTAAAAATATCTCTGTAATTCCACATTTTGAGATGTTTTGTACCTTTGGTTTTTCATTATATGTAAGAATATTTCAACGTAAATTTTAGAAACAAACAAAAACAAACGTTAAAAACATATTTTTTATGAATATTTTAGTTTGCATCAGTAAAACTCCTGACACAACAGCCAAAATTTCATTTTCAGGTGATTCGAAAGAATACAATGCTGACGGTGTTACTTTTATCATGAATCCCTACGACGAATGGTATGCATTGGTACGTGCAATTGAACTCGTCGAACAATCAGGTGGAAATGTTACGACCATAACTGTAGGTGATGCATCGAATGATATAATTATTAGAAAAGGTCTGGCTATCGGTGCTAATGAAGCCATCAGGGTCGATGTTAACCCTAAAGATGCCTATGAAACAGCCTTCCAAATTGCCGAAATAGCTAAAGAAAAAGCATACGACCTGATCTTTACTGGAAAAGAAACCATCGATTACAATGGAGCAATTCTAGGCAGTATTTTAGCGGAATTATTGGATTATCCTTTCGTTTCCTTTGCAACCAAATTAGACCTTAAAGAAGCTGGAAATTATATCATAACAAGGGAAATTGAAGGGGGAGAAGAAATTTGTCAAGTATCTGGCCCTTGTGTCATTTCTGCAGCAAAAGGTATGGCAGAACAAAGAATTCCTAATATGAAGGGTATCATGACTTCGAAATCAAAACCGCTTCAAGTTGTAGCACCCAAACCATTTGATACTAAAATTGAGGTAGTAAAATTTGAATTACCCACACAAAAAAAAGGTATAAAAATGTTGGATGTGGATCAAATGGATGAATTGGTACGACTATTACATGAAGAAGCAAAAGTAATTTAACCTAAAAATAACAAAATGGCAGTTTTAGTTTTTATAGAAAATAATCAAGGTAAAATTAAAAAATCTGGTCTCGAAGCCATGTATTTTGGAAGTCAATTGGCCAAATCAGCACAAACCTCCTGTAATGCCATTTTGATTGGCTCAGCCGAAAACGCTGGAGATTTAGGTAAATTCGGTGCAGAAACAGTCTATTCGGTGAATTATTCTGGAGGGTTCGACTCTGGTGTTTACGCAGATATCGTTTTTCAGGCCGCAGAAAAAACAAGTTCGAACATCGTCATTTTAGCCCATACATCCACTGCCAAAAACTTTGCAGGTTCATTGGCCGTAAAAATGGATGCGGGTATTGTGACGGCTGTAAATAGCCTTCCCGACTTAAACAATGGCCTTGAAGTAACCAAGTCTGTTTTTTCAGGAAAAGCTAAGGCTCATTACAAGATTAAAACACAAAAAGCTGTTTTGACCCTTGCTGGGAATAGCTTACAACCGCAAATTATAGGTGATACGGTCACTGTCCAAAATATGGATGTAAAAATCAAAGATGCCCGTGTTAAAGTTTTAGAGAGAAAAACATCAGAAGGCATCGTTCCACTTCCTGAAGCAGAATTGGTTGTTTCTGCCGGTCGAGGTTTGAAAGGGCCAGAAAATTGGGGCATCATAGAAGAATTAGCGAAAGCACTTAACGCAACTACGGCTTGTTCTCGACCTGTAGCCGACACTGGATGGAGGCCTCACCACGAACACGTTGGACAAACAGGGGTAGCTATAAAACCGAATCTATATATTGCTATTGGAATATCTGGGGCTATACAACATTTAGCCGGAGTTAATAATTCTAAGACTATTGTTGTCATCAACAAAGATCCTGAAGCTCCATTTTTTAAAGCAGCAGATTATGGAATAGTTGGAGACTTATTTGATGTTGTGCCAAAGCTCACCAGTGCTGTGCAAAAGTTTAAATCAAGCCAATAAGGTATTATAGGCAACTAGGAATGTAGCTAAAACAAAGATGTTTCGACATACATATTATTTTTTTAAAGAATATTAGTACTTTTGTGGCTGCATGTAAATTTACACAATGAAACGAGTCAGGTTAGACATTATTGCATTATCACATAGTGTGACCCAATCCCACAATTATGCAGTAATTTTAGGGGAGCAAGAAGGGAAAAGAAGGTTACCCATTGTTATCGGTGGTTTTGAGGCACAAGCCATTGCCGTTGCTATGGAAAATATGACACCTAACAGACCTCTTACCCATGACCTATTCAAAAACACATTGGATGTTTTTGATATTCAACTAGATGAAATCATCATCAACAATCTTTTGGATGGTATTTTTTATGCCCAGTTGATTTGCCAACAAAATGGTAAAACCCTCCAAATCGATGCAAGGACCTCTGACGCCATTTCGCTGGCCGTCAGGTTTAATTGCCCTATTTTTACTTACGAATTTATTTTAGAAGCAGCAGGCGTCATCCTAGAAGAAGGACAAGAAGGTGAAACTCAAGTGGTGGCAAAAACAAAGGCCCCCGCTTTAGAAAGCATGACATTGGAATCACTGGAAAAATCCTTGCAAGATGCTTTAGAAAAAGAAGATTATGAAAAAGCGGCCATCATCCGAGATATTATTCAGGATAAGAAGAAAAAATAAGTAACTTTTACATTAAAAAAAAAAACAGGGGTTAAAATAAACTTTTAGCCCCTGTTTTAGTATTCGCCAAACCGTACTTTAAATGGTTAAAATATCTTGTTCTTTGGCTTCTATCACTTTGTCAATCTTTTGATTGTAGTCGTCGATGATTTTTTGAACTTCGTCTTCCCTTCTTTTACCGATATCCTCAGGGTATCCGTTTTTTACATGTTTTTTAATAATATCCATCACCTTATGTCTATGGTTCCTCAAGCCTACTTTTGCTTCTTCTCCCGAAGCTTTGGCTTGTTTCACCATAGCAATCCTTCTATCTTCACTCATGGGAGGAATGATTAAACGTACTACTTCCCCATCATTCATAGGTGTGATCCCTAAATTTGCTTCAAAGATGGCTTTTTCGATGTGAGACAACATCTTTTTTTCCCAAGGTTGGATACTAATAGTTCGAGCATCTTGGGTAGAAACATTGGCCACTTGACCCAAAGGTGTAGGCGCACCGTAATATTCTACCATGATACCATTAAGCATAGCAGGTGAAGCTTTACCAGCTCTAATTTTATTTAATTCAAAACCCAAATGGTCAATTACTTTTTCTAAAGACTCATTAAGGTGTTCAATTTGTTCGTCTATTTCTTCAAACATACATTTCGTATTTGGTTAATTAATCAGAAGATCTTCCTAAAAATGATAACAAGAAGTACAAAAACATCACCAAGGCTCCTAAAGCTTGTGCAACATACGTCATTGCCGCCCACCATAATGCATCTTTTGCACCATCATGTTCTTGACTTGGCAAAGTACCTGAATTATCTAACCATGCCAAAGCTCGATTGGAAGCATCAAATTCTACAGGAAGGGTAATTAAACTAAATAAAGCTGTAAGACCAAAGGTAGCTACCAATACAATCATCACAGTTCCTCCAAGTCCAGAACCAAGTCCCAAAATAGCCGCCATAAAAAGGAATTGTTGTATGTTAGAACTAAATTGAACTACGGGCACCAATTTTGAACGAAGTGTCAACATGGTGTAGGCTTCGGCATGCTGAACTGCATGTCCACATTCATGAGCAGAAACAGCTGCAGCAGCTATGGTGGTACCGTGATAAACTTCTGGAGACAAAGATACCGTCTTGTTTTGAGGATTGTAATGATCTGTCAAATATCCTTGTCCTTCTATTATCTGAACATCCCTAATTCCATAATGTGCCAACATTTTTTCGGCAACTTCTCGACCACTAAATCCAGCACGTACTGGTATTTTACTATAATGAGCGAATTTACTTTTTAGTCTACCACTCACAGCAAAACCAATTAAAGTGAATACACCTAAAATCACATAATAACCTATCATTAATTTAAAGTTTTAATATTATTGAATGATGTCAAATCCAGTATACTTACGTAAAACTTCAGGTACAACAATCCCTTCATTTGTTTGGTTGTTTTCAAACAAAGTAGCTACCATTCTAGGCAAAGCTAATGCACTACCATTTAAGGTGTGTGCCAGTCTTGTTTTACCATCTACGTCCCTAAAACGCAATTTCATTCGATTTGATTGAAAAGTTTCAAAATTGGATACAGAACTTACCTCCAACCATTTACCTTGTGCAGCTGAATATGTTTCAAAGTCAAAAGTAAGGGCTGAACCAAAGCTCATATCTCCGCCACATAAACGCAAAATACGGTATGGAAGTTTCAATTTTCCCAATATTCTTTCCACGTGTTCAACCATTTCCATCAGTGTATTATAGGAATGATCGGGGTGTTGAATTTGTACAATTTCTATCTTATCAAACTGGTGAAGCCTGTTTAATCCTTTAACGTCAGAACCATATGATCCGGCTTCTCTTCTGAAACAAGGTGTATAGCCTGTCAACTTAATGGGTAAATTTTCTAAGTTCACTATTGCATCACGATAAATATTAGTAAGAGGTACCTCAGCCGTAGGAATCAAGTATAAATCATCTTTTTCACAATGGTACATCTGACCTTCCTTATCGGGTAGTTGACCGGTTGCCCTAGCTGTTTCTTTATTAACCAAAATAGGAGGTAAATATTCGGTATAACCCGCCATATTGGCTTCATCTAAAAAAAAATTAATTAAAGCCCTTTGAAATCTAGCTCCTTTGTCAATATATAATGGGAATCCTGCACCTGTCAGCATTACTCCTGTTTTAAAACTCACAATATTATATTTTTCTGCCAATTCCCAATGAGGCAATGCATCCTCATTTAATTTGGGCATGTTCGATTCATTCAATTTGAATACTTCGTTATCTTCAGGTGTTTTCCCTGGTGGAACACTTTCGTGCGGAAGATTTGGTAGTTGGATGATCTTTTCTTCAATTTCCTCCTTAATATCCTTAAGTGCTATGTCCAATTCTTTAGACTTTTCTTTTATACTTGCAACTTTATTTTTCAAATCATTGGCTTCTGATTGTTTTCCAGCTTTAAAGAGATCACCAATCTGACCAGAAAGTGTATTCATTTGCGATAATAGATTATCTAAATCCGTTTGTGTTTTTTTCCTTTGATCATCTAAATCGACGATTTCATCAATTGTTTTTATGCCTTCTTCTGTTAAATTTTTTTTAATAAATCCGGCTACTACTCTTTCTTTTTGCTCACGCAACAAACTAATCTCTAACATTCTTCTCGCTTATTTATTTAAATATTATAATTTTTCGAAATTTTTTGCAAAGATAATGCTTTGTATTATAAATTATATATGTATTTTTGCGCATTGATTTTAAAAATCAATTCCATTCATTATTACTTCTCCAAATTATAAGTATTCGATTTTACTGTGTTGAGGGGAGATTATTAAATGCTTATTATTATAAATACCACATTCGTAAAAGATGTACGACATTCTGCAGTTAAATGACATGCTTGTCCCTCAGTTGAAGGATATTGCAGCTAAATTAAATCTACCTAATTATAAAAGACTCAGCAAGCAAGATCTAATTTATAAAATTTTGGATGAGCAAGCTTTAAAAAACAAACACACGGTCAAGGACGATGATTTGGAAGGTAGTAGGAATTTACCTAAGACCATGCCAATGGAAGCCGGCTTAAGTCGTTCTAAAAATACGCCAAATCGGAATAAAAAAAGCACTGAACCTAACGAAAAGGAAGAAGTAAAAAACCAAAGGGAAGAGGTAAAAGAAATAGAAGAAAAGTCTAAAGACGAAAAGTCAAACCATCAGGAAGCTGATCAACAAGACACTAGGAGAAAGGAGGAAAGAACCCAATACGACAATCAAAATAAGCGAGAACGGTCTAGAATAAAAGTGGATCACAACAAACCAGAGCATCCTAGACATGAAAAACCTCTTACCAATCCTGACAAGGAATTAGCACTTAGAGACGATCAGCCAAATGCCCCATCTTCAAATCAAAGGAATGAAGATCAGGAAAACAGAAGGGAAAACATCAAAGAAGAAAATAAAATAAAGTATAGTCCAGATATCGACGGTGTTATTGAAGGAGAAGGAACTTTGGAAGTAACTTCAGAAGGTTATGGTTTCCTTAGATCATCAGACTACAATTATTTGACCTCTCCAGATGATATTTATGTATCCCCTTCACAAATCAAACTATTTGGTTTAAAAACGGGAGATACGGTTATGGGGTCTGTAAGGCCACCGAAAGAAGGTGAAAAATATTTTGCTTTATTAAAGGTTTCAAAAATTAATGGCCTCGATCCATTAAAACTGAAGGAAAGAATACCTTTTGACTACCTCACACCTCTATTCCCTACAGAAAAATTTAAACTTTCTGGTCATCCAGGTGGGCGTGATTATGGCAATAGAATGATTGATTTATTTACGCCAATTGGTAAAGGACAAAGAGGATTGATTGTAGCCCAACCAAAAACAGGTAAAACATTTTTATTAAAAGATGTGGCCAATGCGATTGCGGATAATCATCCAGAATGTTACCTATTAGTTTTGTTGATTGATGAACGACCTGAGGAGGTAACGGATATGAAAAGAAGTGTTAATGCAGAAGTTATTGCTAGCACCTTTGACGAACCAGCGGACAACCACGTTAGGGTTGCTGGTATGGTTTTAGAGAAAGCCAAGAGATTGGTAGAATGTGGACATGATGTAGTCGTTTTACTAGATAGTATTACAAGACTTGCTCGTGCTTATAATACAGTTGCACCGACAAGTGGTCGAGTTTTAACTGGTGGTGTTGAAGCCAATGCCTTAAATAAACCAAAAAAGTTTTTTGGAGCAGCCAGAAACATTGAAGATGGTGGTTCTTTAACCATTTTAGCCACTGCATTAATTGATACAGGCTCTAGAATGGATGAAGTAATCTTCGAAGAATTTAAAGGAACAGGTAATTTAGAATTACAGCTTGACCGATCTTTGGCCAACAAAAGAATGTACCCAGCTATTGATATTACAAAATCAAGTACTCGTCGGGAAGAATTATTATTGGACGAAAATATTTTACAACGTCTTTTTGTGCTAAGAAATCACCTGGCCGATATGAAACCAGAAGAAGCCATGGAGTTTGTCAAAAAGCACATGAATGGAACAAAATCTAATGAAGAATTTATTTCTACCATGAATCGATAATTTTTTAATGATAAAAAATTAAAATAATTATATTTTTAAAATATTTAGTATTACCTTTGCGCCTCTTTTACAAAGGAGCATAAAAATTCAAGAAAATGAAACGTACGTACCAACCTTCCAAAAGGAAAAGAGTAAACAAACACGGTTTTAGGTCAAGGATGGCCACTAAAAACGGTCGAAGGGTTTTGGCAAAAAGAAGAGCCCGAGGTAGGTTAAAATTAACTGTATCAGACGAGAAAGGTATTAAATAATTATACATTACATTATATATAATATTCCGGTTAAGGTAATTACTTTGACCGGAATTTTATTTTTATAGTATTTTGGACTTTTTTTTGAAAGGTACCAATGACATCAAAAGTAGAAAACAAAAAAACTTCCCTTATCTTTGTTTTATAAGATAACCTTTTTACCTTAGTCCATGTCTTTAAAATTTCCAAAGGAACAAAAACTCAAGAGCGAAGCTACCATTCAAGCGCTTTTCAAAACAGGTAAATCGGCTTTTTTTTATCCATTAAAAATTCACTATTCTTTAAAAATACAAGACGATACAAATCCTTCTTGCCTGCAATTTGGTGCCACAGCTTCCAAAAAGTATTTTAAAAAAGCTGTTGATCGAAATGAATTAAAACGAAAAATCAGAGAGGCTTTTAGATTGCAAAAAACAGAATTGGAAGAAACATTAAACATCCATCAAAAGCATTTAATCATTATGGTATTATTTGTTGGGAAAACTAAGGCTGAATACGATGATATTTATAAGGCAGTCCATTTTTTTATCCATAAATTGATGAAAAAAATAAAGTAGGTAAATTCAACTTAAGGATTTTTTTTAATTTTAGTGTAGTTGTAATACCTTTCTGAAAACAAATTTATTTCAATTTTGTAGTATACCTTATAATCATTCAACATTTAAAACACTTATAAATATTACATATGTATCCAGTAGAACTTACAACACCAATTGCAAAGGATTTAACTGATTTTGGTTTTGAAGGATTAACTCAGGCAAAAGATGTTGATAATGTACTATCCCAAAATGAAGGAACTGTACTATTAGTCGTCAATTCTGTTTGTGGATGTGCTGCGGCCAATGCAAGACCAGGTGCAAAGATGTCCCTCAGCGGGGACAAAAGACCCAATAAATTGGTTACTGTTTTTGCCGGAGTTGACAAAGATGCTGTGGAAAGAGCACGAGATTTTTTACTACCATACCCTCCATCTTCTCCTTCAATTGCCTTGTTCAAAGATGGTAAATTAGTTCATATGTTGGAAAGGAGACACATCGAAGGAAATTCAGCTCAGACGATTGCGTATAACTTGGCGCAGGCTTATGAGCAGTATTGTTAATCTTTTGATAGTTAAGCTAAAGAGTTAAGTTTCAATTTCGCAATTAGTTATTATTTGATAGCCTGATTGAGGATCATTTTTCTAGATAGTTTAACTGTAGTCGATTAAGGTTAGAATTTTTCTATTCAAATTTATCCATAGAAAATTCGGGGTTTGAGGTTTTTAGCACAGCGTATTTATCCACTATGGAAAAATAGCTATCCAAACCTTCATCCACACCCATCCAATGTAGATACGCTTCGTAAACAACCTCCCTCCAAAAAGGAAAAAGGTCTGGAAATTTATTGGATTGTTCTTTGATATCAGCCCAGTCCGACAATACTTCTTTGGACAATGTGTCTTTTAACTGTTTTTTCCATTCGACAGGCATTCTTGGGTCGCTCCATAAGTAACGCATATAAGTAAATAAACCAGCATACCGAACCTGGATATCTTTATGCTTCAAACAAACTATCAAAGCAATGAGGTTGCAGTCCCCTTCGTTGGTGATGCCATATCCATGTGCCATTTCGTGGGCCAATGTGAAAGGAATTTGAATCGGATGCAAACCACTATCAACATGGCCTTCAAATATAAAAGGAAAATAAACTCCTGCTGTTGACCACCTCAATAACGTACCCTGAGGTAACAGGTAACGAACCCTTACATGACCTAATGCAGTATAACCTAAATCATGTAACGTCTTCTCTTGGATGATGCGTATAGATTTTTCTAAATTATTATACTTGGAAGCATCTTTATAAGGAACAATATCGCCAGTCATAAAATATTTTATTGTATTTAATTTTTTCGCTACTGCTAAAAATTCCGATTTAAGATATACTTCGCTAATCAACTTATTTTGATTTATTGTAGCAGGGAAATTACTTTTTTGGAAATAATGAAAACCCCAAACCCAATAAAATAATGACAAACTAAAAAGTCCAACTAATAAACTTTTCTCCATTATTTGCACGTAGTAAAATCGATACTTAAAGGCAGTTCGAAAAGCCCAAAGGTCTTTAATTTTAAAACCCATAATGACCAAAAGTACGCCAACTAATAGATAAACAACAGGAAATGGCAAAAGTCCAAAAGTCGAATCATAGCCAATTCTAAAAACTGGAAATATACAATTTTGGTATATCCATAAAAAGTGAGTTGGCCATAATGAAAAGCCAATATGTATTAGTATATTGATGAAAAGCCATTTGACAACAAAAGATCGAGTCATGTCATTAGATTTGGCTTGCTAGGCGGAACGCTTGATCAATGGCTTTTTTGGCATCTAGTTCGGATGCTTCAAATGCCCCGCCGACCAATAAAACTTCTTTACCCGAAGTTTGCAACTTTTGATATAAGTCCTGATTTGCTACCTGTCCTGTGCACAGCACTATGGTATCTACGGCCAACAAATGTTTGTTATTCTCCACAACAATCCATATACCTTCTTCGGTAATTTCGTGATAAGTCACAGATGAAATCATCATGGCCTTCTTTTTTGCCAAGGACATTTTTTTAATCCATCCTGTTGTTTTTCCTAGGGTGTTGCCAAATTTACCCGGAGACCTTTTTAACATATAGACAAATCTTTCTGGAGAATCAACTTGGGGTAGTTTAACTCCACCGACTTTTTCCAATTTATTGTCAATACCCCATTCTTTGAAAAAAATTTGCGTTTGTGCCTTTAAATCAGGGTTTGTTTGCATCAACAAATATTCCGCAACATCAAACCCAATGCCTCCTCCACCAAGAATAGCCACCCTTTTTCCGGCTGGTTTTTGTCCAGACAATAACTCATCGTAGCGAACCACGAGTTTATGATGGATTCCTTTTATTTTTGGGATACGAGGATAAACCCCTGTGGCCATGGCAATGGTTTCATAATCCAATAGCAAATTATCATTTGGATTTATCCTACAATTCAATACAATTTTAACGTGATGTTCCTTCAAGGCGTTGGTAAAATATCTGATGGTTTCGGCGTATTCTTCTTTACCAGGAACTACTTTTGCCAAATTAAACTGACCACCTAAAGAAGGCGATGCTTCAAATAGTGTAACCTTATGACCTCGTTGAGCTGCCACCAATGCAAAGGCAAGACCCGATGGCCCACCACCTAAGACGGCAACTTTTTTTATTTTTTCAGCTGGTTTAATAATTAATTCGGTCTCATGACACGCCACGGGATTAACCAAACAAGACGATATTTTAAGTTGGAAAGTATGGTCCAGGCATGCTTGATTACAGGCAATACATGTATTGATTAAATGGTCTTTTCCTTCTTGTGCTTTTTTCACAAAGGCTGGATCTGCCAAAAAAGGTCTTGCCATAGAAACCATGTCAGCAAAACCCCTTGAAATAATATTTTCGGCAATTTGCGGCGTATTGATTCTATTGACGGCTATTAAAGGCACCTTCAATTCCTTTTTCATTTCTCCAGTTACCCAAGCAAAGCCCATCCTAGGCACAGAACTAGCAATTGTAGGAATGCGCGCTTCATGCCAGCCTATACCGGTGTTGATTAAATGTACGTTTAATTGCTCCACATCTTTAGCTAGGCTGACTACTTCTCTCCAAGAGCTACCGCCTTCCACAAGATCTAGCATTGACAGTCTATAAATGATGATAAAATTAGGGTTAACTCTTTTTTTAATGGCTTCAATGATGGCCAATGGAAATCGTTTTCTTTTTTCATAAGAGCCACCCCATTCATCTGAACGCTGGTTAGTTCGTCCTACCAAAAACTGGTTGATGAGGTATCCTTCTGACCCCATTATTTCAATTCCATCATATCCTGATTCCTGCGCTAGAAAGGCACATTGGGCAAAATCTTCAATAGTGCTTTCTACTTCTGTTCCAGAAAGTTCCTTTGGTATAAAAAAGCTTATCGGAGATTGAATGGCAGATGGACCGACAACATTTTTATGGTATCCGTATCTTCCGGAATGGAGTATTTGCATGCATATTTTACCACCAACGTCATGTACAGCTTTAGAAATCAGTTGATGTTTTTTCACCTCGTCATAATTGGTCAATTTTGCCGAATGTGGGCCTACCCAGCCAGCTTCGTTGGGCGAAATACCACCTGTAACAATCAATCCCACCCCATTTTTTGCTCGTTCGGCATAATAGACCGAAGCTCTTTCAAAGCCATTTTTAACCTCTTCAAGATTAGTATGCATGGAGCCCATTAAAAAACGATTAGGCAATATAGTAGCTCCAATATCAAGCGGGGTAAAGAGGTTTTTAAATTTCAAGGTGAATAAATTTATTCTACAAATATAAAACTTTTTAAACTATAAGTATAAAAAAAGGGCAGCCAATAGACCGCCCATTTTTTTTCTTTATATTTAGCTAGAATTTACTGTTTCATAAAAATTGAAGATACAGTACCTTCTTTTGAATACAGTTGAATTCGATATACGCCTGATGTCCAAGTGGACATTTGGATAGACGTTTTATTTTCTATCATTTTTCCAGAGGCACATTTTCTACCGTTGACATCAAAAATAATATAATCCGAAAATTGTATTCCTTCATCGTTTATCACCACGTGAAGTTCTTGATCTCCTACTGGATTTGGGTATACCATCAAATTAATTTGTTTTGATAAATCAGTTGTTTTTGAAGGAAATGAAGCGTCAATCTCCATTTCAAAAGCAGTGATAGGAATCCATCCTCCTTGACCATCAATTACGGTAAACTCAAATGAATCAGTTGGATTAGACGAGCCATCGTGAAAATACCTCAATTTATCCTGATTAATATCTTCTTGCGTCAACGTTGAACCGATAACTACATCCACTCCATTCATTTTTAAAATTCCAAACCGAGGAAGCGAAACAATGGTGAATATTAATTGGTCTGGCGTATTATCTTCATCAATTGCCATCAAATGTGATGGACGAATAGATGGTTTGTCTCCAGGTGGAATTTGTAGAACCTCATTCACCAAAAGTGAAGGTGCTGCGACAGCGAGATTTGAGCAAATTTCCATATTAAACTCAAGCAAACGACCACCTTCGCCTGGTTCGTCATCGGTAATTCTCAATGTCCATACGCCTTTAACATTCTCACCATTAAATCCAGCCAAAGGAATATCCGGTTTTACAATTCTATCTGTACTTAAAGGGCATCCAAAAAATATTGGAGATTGGTCATCAATCCCTATGACAATATTTTTTTGTGTTCCACACTTTTTACTCCACAAAACAATTTCTTTATTACTTGGCGAAATAACAGAGGCAATAATATCGCCATTTCTTTGGTGGTCACATCGTATTTTTGTTACATTCAAATCACTTACCACTCCTTCAATAGGAATATCTAAGGAAGTTTCAACAACAGGTCTTCCTGAAGGTGAAATATTAATCGCCAATTCTCCAGACTTAAACTCTTTACAACTTAATACTTCCGTACTAAAAGCTTTGATTTCTGACCAAGCGCCTTCTTTACACTCATTTATAGCCCTTACTCTCCAATAATATACATTTGACTTTTCTAAAATGACAGATGACGTAAAACTTGTCACCCCAACAGTTCTTTCAAAAACTAGGGAATTTGTCGAAAAAGACGGATTCTTAGCTAATTGAAATTGATAGGTTGAAGCATCAGTATTGGAAGTCCATGAAAACATAGGCAGGACACTTCCTCCTGTTGTACCATCTGATGGTGTCAAGGTTGTAAATTCATCTAATCTAGTTGCTGTATAATTAATGCGGAGATAGCGAACTAACGTATCTAAACCTGGGACAAAAGCTCTCACAACAACCTCAGTCATTCCTTTTCCTTCCACATCATTCATGTCTATCTTCAAAGTCGTACTACTTCCTGGAGCAATAGAATCAGCGGAAAAAATAGGTATGGCACCAGATGGAAGACCACTGACTACTTCAAAATGTATATTTTCCGTAAGTCCAGATAAACCTGCAGTTTCAAAAACAAATTCAGGTGATGCAGGCAAACATAATTTTCTATAATCCTCCGCAACGTCAACAAAAATACCTGGATTTACTGGATTTTGTATAATACTTGGTAAAACAGAGGTAGTTAAAAAAATATTATCAGCTGCCTTAATGACAAAATTTGCTCTATTCGACAATTTGTTAGGAATGATAATTTTACGAGCACCATTATTTGGCACTTGATTGGCTACGAGTATCATGTCAGGATCATTATTCAACAATGCTTCATTGTATGAAACATAAATATTGACAAGTTTACAGTTGACAGGAGCTACATCTGTGTTAGCCACGGACCACGTTACGGTAATTTCATCTCCAACATCAAACTTAGCGTCTACTTTTGGGTAAGTAATAGAAAAAGGACCTGCATCAGCTGTCACACTAAAATTCATTTCTCCCCAAGTAACGCCAACGCCAACCGCCTTTTCATCTCTCACCACACATTTAAATTTTAGATCTCGTGTGATGGTTGGTAAAACTTCATCTTTGGCATTAAATTGATTCTTAAATATCCTTTCCTTTGTTGGAAAAAACCTAGTTGGGCTCGAAACGCTAGGAAAAGACCTAAATAAAGGTGCAGTTCCGACTGGGTTTCCAAGAGTACTTTGAGGGCCTAAATTGTATTGCTCCCATCTATAAGTTAAATTATCCCCATCTTCATCAGTACCTGTTGCTCTTAGTTCGAAAGGCGTAGAAATCGGAATAGTAAAGCCTCCTACAGGCATAATGACTTCAGGAATTCTGTTGCCTGAGGCTATTTTTGTAGCACAACTATAAGCATTACCTCCTGAAAGCGTTTTTCCAAACATTTGCTCCAGAGATGCCACATGAAAATACGCATTATTCCCATTAAAAATATCGTCCACACCACATAATCCACCATAGGACATAATGGTTGAGCCACTTCCTGGTTCGTAAGCAGTTCCCGGAGAGACATTTTCCTGGCTAGGTGCACAACTATTAAAGGTATGAGAAGCGTTAAACTGGTGGCCAACTTCATGAGCCATGATGGAAGCTACAGCGTATTCAAAATTCTGATTATTAAAACAAGTTACGCCATTTCCTTTATTTGACTGACATGCAGACCCTAACATTGCAACACCACCAACATCAAAACAAATCGACAAAACGTGTCCTATATCGTAATTATTGGCACCAATTCTATCATTCAATATTCCAGTATTGGTTGGCAAAATAGTTTTTGCCATATCAGAACCGATATAAGGGTCTGTGGCTGGATCAAGAAAAATAACTTTATCATTATCGTTGACCAAAACAAACCGAATAGCTAATTCACTTTCGTAAATTTGAGTCAAACGAGTTACCATTATATTCATATCTGAAAGACATTTTGCTACGGTTACACGAATTTTACCCCACTCACCTGTGCAAGCCATAGCAAGACGATATTCCCTTGTTTCTACTTCTGCCGTACTTCGTGTATAGGGCATAAAAGCTTGTGGTTTTTCTGAATTGACTGTTTCTACCCCACATAATGGTACGCCGGCATATGGATTATTTTTGAATTTATCTACATTGTAGGTTATATAATACTCTTTATTATTTTCGTAATAAGCATCTATATAAACAGTTCCTTCTTCTGTGGATAAAGCCCCGCTATAGCCAAATGGTGAAACTGTAAACCATATTTTTTCTTTAGGATTAACTTTTGAAATCCCTTTATAAGCTTTTAAATCAGGATATTTCTGGCTTAAACCAGCCTCCATAACAGGTTGTTCAAACACCAAATAGGTTTGTGTTCCTCCTTCCAAATTGGGCATTTGAAGTTCTATAAATTGTTGACGACTAAAATCCTGATGAATCATAGGAGCGTCTTGTAAAAAAAACCTTAAATCTGAATGATCTAATTGGAAAGTTTTATACGATTCTGGCATTTCCTGAAATACCTTATTTCCTCTTTGAGTCATTTCACTCTCTTTAATTTCTTTCCAAAATTGTTGGGAATATCCCAAGTTCAAAAAGGCAAAAAAGAAAAGTATCTGGAATATAAATTTCATGCTTTTGATTGTTTTAATGTTTAATTTTTAATTAATTTTTTTTGTAAAATGGCACTACCCGTTTTTAGTTGTATGATGTATATACCTGAACGATAATCTTTCATGTCTAGTTCAATTCTATGCTGAATGTTTGCTTGAAACACTGGTTTTCCATGAATGTCATAGATAGTCAAGTCAGCCGCATTCAATAATGGGCTTTCCAAATAAACCGATACCAATCCATCTGTTGGATTTGGGTACAACATGAGTGTTGGTTGCTGTTTTTCATCCAAAACGGAGGTTGTCTGATCAATCAGTAAGTCGAATTTGGAAATGGGTACCCAACCACCTTCACCATCTTCAACGGTAAAAGCAAAATAATCTTCTTTTTCAAGGCCCCATTCGTGTTTATAGGTAATCGTACCGGAATTTAGGTCAACTTGAGAAAATTTATCTCCCTCATTTAAAACAATGCTGTTTTTAGATAAATAACCGTAACCAGGTTTTTTAACAATGGTATAGATTAATTTATCAGGAGTTGTATTATTGTCACTTGTCAACAACACATCATTATTAATAATTTTTGTAGTGAGGCGAGGTAATTCTGTTCCCAAATTTTTTACGATTAAAGGTGGATCTAAGGTGACATTGGTACAAATTTCCAATTCAAATTCATGAAACCGCCCACCTTCGCCTGAGACTAAATCATCAATACGTAATTTCCATACTCCTAGTGATGATTCACCATTAAATATATCTAATGCAACATCTGGTTTATATATTTTTCCAGTATTGATGGGACATTTAAAAAACTCAACTGACTCATCGTCAAAACCAACATAAAACCCTTTGGAAGTACCACACTTTTTAGACCATAACAATAACTCCGTATTACTTGGTGAGATTAATGTAGCCGAAAGATCTCCCACCCTAGCATGGTCTGCTACCATTTTTTTAACATTGATATCTGTGATCACATTTTCTTGATTGACGAATAAAGAACCCTCTACTGTAGGCATCCCTGATCCTGAAATATTTAAAGAAAGTTGACCTGAATTTGTCGTAAAACAAGAAGATGCAACCGTATTAAAGGCAAACACTTCAGACCACTCTCCATTTCTACAATGATTAATAGCTCTGGTACGCCAAAAATATATCGAGGATTTATTTAAAATCAAATTACTATTTACAAAAGTATCTAATACTTGCATATCTATGACAAGATCGTTAGTACTAAAGCTTGGATTTGATGCTAATTGGAATTGGTATGTAGTGGCATCTATTTTAGAATTCCATCTGTATTTTTGTATTTGTGCAGCACCAGTCAAACCATTATCTGGCAGCAAAGGTGCAGGATAATCTAGATCCGTGCCCGTAAGTGTTATGAATAAGGTTCGCTCTAAGGTATCAATACCTTGTACAAAACTACGGACAACTACTTCATAGTAATTTGAGCCCACAACGTTTTCCAGGTTCAGAGTAAGTTTTGTTTTTTCCCCACCCGTTACACTTGTTTTTGAAAAAGTTGCTTCGGAGTTGGGTGGCAAACCACTTGCTATTTCAAATTGTATTTCCTCCGTTAAACCACCTAAGGCAGCTGTTTCAAATTCAAATTCTAAAGAGTTGGGCAAACATGCTGCTTTTTCATTATCATTTACTTGCATAAAAAAAGCAGGTTTTGTTGGTTCTTTAATAACGGAAGGAAAAATACCTGTTGTTAAAAAGATATTTCCTACGGCTTTAATGACTATTCTCGCTTTATTCGTAACATAGTTTGGAATAATTACCCATTCATCTCCGTCATTCTCAACATTTAAAGCCAAAGGAATTAAATTAGGTTGACCTGTGACCAATTCGTCATTAACGGAAAGAAAAACATGTACTTTTTTACAATTTACTGGAAATTTGTCGGTATTGGCTACATTCCATTCAACTTTTACTTTTTGTCCAACTTCAAAATTTTCATTTAGCAGCGGATATTTCAAGGTAAAGGGTCCTGCCTCTGCTGATGCAAAAAACTTTATTTGATCCCAGTTGGCTGCCCCTCCACTTACATTATTGTCCCTAACGACAAATCTAAAAGTCATCGGTCTGTCATAAGTCGGTAAAATCTCATCTCTTTCACCAAGTCTATTGGCTAAAATTCGACTTTCGTTTGGAAAAAATCTAGTTGTTTTAGAATTTGGCCTAAGCGATCGAAAAATGGGCACTATCCCCACTGGACTACCATACGGTGATGGGCCACCTGCATCGTATTGTTCCCAAACATAGGTCATAGGGTCGTTTTCAAGATCTTCGGCAATACCTGTTAACTCAAACGGGGTTGAAATTGGAATGGTAAATCCACCCATTTGCGCTATAGAGGCAGAAGGAATCGTATTAAAAACATCAATTTTATTTGCACAAATATATGCATCGGTGTGTGTCCAGTTGGTATAGCTCAATATTTGATCTAAGGATCCAACATGGTAATAATCATCGTTATTACTAGCCACATTGTCCGACCCACATCCACCAGCATAAGACATAATAGTTGTCCCACTTCCTGGCTCGAAAGCCGTTCCTAATGCCAATTGATCTGTTTGTCCGCAACTACTGAAAGTATGACTAGCCGACATTTGATGCCCCATTTCGTGGCTCATAACCCTTGTGACTATGGATTCCAAGTTAGTATTATTATGACACGTTACACCAGCTCCTTTTCCTTGGGAACAAATGGATCCTAGAGAGGCAATACCTCCAACGTCAAAACATCTCGAAAGTACATGGCCTAAATCATAGGCAGGCGTTCCTATTCTTTGGTTTAAAACTTGTGTATTTTGGCCAATCAATAATCTTCCCTGATCTGTATTCGTATAGGGATTAGCATTTGCGTCTAAAAATATAATTTGATCGTTTTTTGCAATTAACACCATCCTGATGGCTAATTCTTTTTCGTAGATTAAATTGGCTCTATTGACCATCGTATTCATATCAGATAAACAATTTTCAACGGTTCCTCTTGAGCTAGCCCATGTAGGTGTACAAGCTAAGGCCAATCGATATTGTCGCAATAACATAGGTTCGTGATCAAATCGTTGCATTCCAAATACATGTTTTGGGGCTTTGCTTTCCATTTCGTGTTCAGAACCACAAAGATCCATGTTTTTATATGTTTCCGATTGATAGTCTTCCGTGTGGTACACGACAAAATGAGTAGGGTCTTCCTTAAAATAAGGATCTATCTGCACGAGACCTTTGTCTGTTTGTATCAATGCATGAAAACCATAATGTCCCACATCAAAGCGAATGATTTCTTTTGGATTTTCAATATTAAATCCTTTGTAAGAACGGATGGATGGATATTTTAACTGCAGTTCTTCTTCCATTACAGAGGATTGAAAAATGGCAAAAGAATACATATTGCCGTCGGGCATTGGAATTTGAATATTGGGAAGATTCCGACTTGAGATAGTTTTTTGCACCTGTTGCTCATTTGGAACATTCGCCAAGCTCTGCTTAAAGTTATTGAGGTCTAAGCTGTAAAACTTAACTTTTTCTAATTCGAAACTTCCTGACCAATCTGATCGAGAAGGTATATTCGAAAGTTTTGTTTCACTCCAAATAGTCTTTTGAGCAAAACCTTGGATAGAGATAAAAAAGGTAAATAAAAAAGAAAATGTCATTAATCTTGTAGTATTCATCATGTTATTGTATAATTTATTAAACATTTTTAGTGTCTTTGTAATTAAATTGAAAGAAAAGATAACAATACTAATTTTTAAAAATAGGAACTGTAAAGTTACTAAAAAAAGCACTTTTAATTAAAATTTCATTTGAGAATTGTCAATAAGAGACATTTATTTTCACAGCTCTATCGACACAAAACAATAAAAGAAAACCTAAACTCAAACACATCCTTCAAATTACGATTAAAAAGTATATCTTTGCGCACTTCTTAATATCAATATGGCATTACAATTTTTTAATAAATTTATAAAGGCAAAAGAAGAAAGTCCAGACGCAGAAATGGGTTTTTTGGATCATATTGAAGAACTAAGATGGCATGTGGTACGGGCTGCCATTTCTATTGTTTTTTTTGCTATTTTGGCCTTGACTTTTCAAGAATGGATATTTAAAAACATCATTTTTGCACCTAAAAATCCTGGATTCCCCACCTACGATTTTTTCTGTTGGTTATCAGAAATCACCTGTTTTGCACCGCCAGATTTGCCTTTAATTACTCGGGAGTTAGGCGAACAATTTTTTATAGGTATTTCGGTATCGATATATTTGGGGTTTATTGTTTCTTTTCCCTACGTATTTTATGAGTTTTGGAAATTCATAAAACCTGGACTTAAAGAAAATGAAAAACAAGTAGCTGGAAGCCTAGTTTTTGTAACCTCTTTACTTTTTACACTTGGTGTTTTGTTCGGATATTATGTCATTGCACCATTTGCCATAACCTGGCTTGGAAATTATACCGTTGGTGTAGATGCCGTAAATAGCCCTACCCTAGCTTCTTATGTAAATTATCTAACCATGTTTACGATACCCACTGGTTTGGCTTTTGAATTGCCTATCGTTGTTTATTTTTTAGCGAAAGCGGGTATCGTTGGTCCAAATATTATGAAAAAGTTTAGACGTCAAGCTTTTTTAATTATTTTTATCGTCGCTGCTATTA
>JBATMZ010000058.1:0-1856 GCA_049290115.1 Saprospiraceae bacterium
GTACAAGGGCCTAGACAGTTTTTAATATGGTATTCTAAGCATAATTTAAACTTGTTTTTGTTGATATTATCTTGAGATAATTGGTAGGGACAAGTTCGAAGTGGAAATACTTTTTTGATGATTTCAAGAATGATTTTCACCCTATATTTTGAAGTATAAGGACCAAAATACAACGACTTATCTCTGATAATATTTCTAGTAAAATGAACCCTTGGAAATCGTTCATTGCGAATCACGATATAAGAATACGATCGACCGTCTTTCAGTCTAACATTATACCTAGGCTGATTTTCTTTGATGAGGTTATTTTCCAATAATAGCGCATCATTTTCTGATGCCACGACCGTAAATTCGATACGTTTTGCGTGTCGCACCAAGGTTACTGTTTTAAAGGCTTGATTACTTTTGTCTCCAAAATATGAGGATAATCTGTTTTTTAGATTTTTCGCTTTTCCCACATACAAAATAGTATTTTCTCCGTCCAAAAAACGGTAAACACCTGGTTCTTTGGGAATGGTGGGCGATATTTGAGCAAAATCCTGATTATTCAAAACGCTCGGTTTAAGATAAAGCCTTCGTTGCGATCAAACCATTGATGATGAGGGAAGCAGACTTGGGGTTAGTCGCCAACGGAATATTATGAACATCACAAATCCTCATGAGCATTTGTACATCCGGTTCGTGGGGATGTTTGTCTAAAGGGTCTCTAAAAAATATGATCACATCTAGCTGGCCCATACCAGCCATAGCAGCTATTTGAGCATCTCCACCCCTAGGGCCAGAGAGTAAAAGTTGAACGTCATATCCTTCTTTCTGAATAAAAAGACCCGTTGTGCCTGTGGCAAAAAGTTGGGCTTGCTTTAAAGCCTTTTTAAATGTATTGACAAAAGATACCATTTCTGGTTTTTTACCATCGTGGGCAATAAGTGCAATTCTGATCATGTATTGAAATTGTGTTTAATATCCTTATGTAACAATCGGAATGTAATTCAGTTCGAGCCTTTGCTTGTCAAACAAATACAATTGGTCAGCTTATACTCAATAAAGTCTTAAAATGAGTCCTTGGTATTTTTTTTTGTTTTATGATATTAAATATGGAAAAATTGAAAATATCACACTCAACTTATCTAAACTATGTAGATAAACTTCAAGTACACAATTTATGGAATATTGAATATCCAGAAAACTTATCGCACCAAAACTTATCTGACTTTGAAGAATATTTGCAAAAACTAACCAACCAAACTCATTTTTTTTTGAAGAACTCTGAAAACACTAATATTGGATGGGCTTTGACTTTGGAAAGAGAAAATGAAAAGTGGTTTACCTTATGCCTCTCCAATAGGTTTTTATAAAAACTGTGGCTTTGACCTTCTTAGAAAAAAACGCCTTGAACTAGAAAGTATATCCATCATAAAAATAAGGTGGACAGCAAAAAAACAGTGATTCAGCCTTAATTTTATCACACAAACTAATGCTCCAATGCTTCCGATAATTAAAGATAGAGCATTGGTAATATAATAGAGGCCAAAACCAATAAAACAAGGGAAAGAATGCCTCCAATAATTAAAAAATGTTTGAATCTATAAATTCCTAAACCATAAATAATCGCATTCGTTTGGTAACCCATTGGTGTATAAAAGCTAAAATTTGCACCAAACATAACAGCGTACAAAAGGGGTTTGGGATTTAAACTCAATTTTGTTGCCACTGCAATAACTATAGGCACGACAATGATGGCTGTTGCATTATTGGATACAAAGCCGCTCATCAACATGGTAAAGGCAAATATTATCGTAATGGTCACCGACGTTGGCACTGACTTCAAAATAATATATAAATAGTCGGCTATATAC
>JBATMZ010000059.1:0-25297 GCA_049290115.1 Saprospiraceae bacterium
GAATTTAAAGTTGGAGGAAATAGTAATAATCCCTTGGGATTCCTGGGACCACTATTAATTCTCACCATCTTTTTTGCCATTTTATACTTTTTTTTCAAAGGATTGTTTTACGTATTAAACATTATCGCCCCCGTCTTATTAATCCTTACACTTTTTTTAGACTACACGGTGGTCAAGGACTTCTTTACCTTTCTATGGCGTCTATTTAAAGACAACCCATTACTAGGAATACTCGCAGGGGTTCTATTGTTTTTTGGATATCCTTTTGTCAGTGGATATTTGTTTTTAAAAGCTATTCTCAGAAGAGGTATCAAAAAGAAAATTGATTCTATCCATAAAGAAAAAAACACCTATTCAGAATACGAAGAAGTAGTAGAAAAAGAGGATGATTTTCTAGAATTGCCCCCACTTCAGCAAAAACCCAAAAATGATAATCCTTACGATGAAGTATTCTAAATTGAACATTACTTCATGTCTTTATTGATTCCAACGCTTTTGGTTGTTTACTCTCTACTTCTTTTGGGGTATGCTGTTTGTTTGTTTGTAGCTTCGACCAATTTTACCAAAGAGCAGAAGGAAGAAGATGTGTCATTAGATTATTCGATAAGTTTCAACATTCTCATAGCCGCAAGAAATGAAGAAAATTCTATCCAAGCTTGCCTACATTCAATCATACCTTTACTAGCCGATTTTCCTCATGCAAAAGTATTTGTCATCAATGACCATTCTACAGACAATACCAAAGTTGTTGTAGAAAACATGATCCATCCACGCATTCATTGTCTTGACCTTCCCTATGGCCGGGAAGGAAAAAAACAAGCCATAACGTTTGGTGTGGAATATGTAGATTCAGAAATCATCCTTATGACGGACGCAGATTGTATAGTTTCTGTTGAATGGATCCATTCAATTCTAAAAGCATATCATGACCAACCAAAAACAGTCATGACAACGGGAATTGTTTTACCAAACAGGGCTACCTCTTTTCTCGAAAAGTTTCAATTTTTAGATTTTGCCGCTACCATGACCATGACTCATTTTGGTCTCCAGCGTAACTTGTTTTATTTGGCCAACGGTGCTAACATGAGTTTTAGTCGACAGGCATTTTTAACCGTACAAGGCTACAGAGGCAATGAAGATAACCTTTCGGGAGATGATGTTTTTCTAAGTAAGAAATTGTCGGTTTTGCCCAATAAAAATATTTTATTCATTAATAATCGCGAAGGTTTGGTGTACACCGAACCAGAATCTACATGGAAAGATTTATGGAACCAAAGAGTGCGTTGGGCTACAAAAACGAAAGCTTATGCCAATCACTACTTGGTGTTTTTTTTAGGTTTGTCTTTTTTCTTCGCTCTGAGTTTGCTCTTATTGTTGTTGGGCGCTGTTTTGCTGGACGTACAATATATTATTTTCTTTATTTTCCTTTTTTCGATGAAGGAAACGATCGATTATTTTTTCCTAAAAAGTCTGTGTAAATATTTTAATGAAGAGAAGGCAAACAAGTATTTTATCATTTCCTTTTCTATTTATCAAATCTACATCCTCCTGATGGGTATTAAAGCACTTTTTCCTACCAATATATCTTGGAAAGGCAGGGAAAGTAAGGCTTAAGTATCCTCCACTTTTCCGTATATGTCTAATACCAAATTAATCCCGGGTAAAGTAAAAACAGAATAAACACCAATGTTTGTATAGCGAGGAAAGGTAAAACACCTTTATACACATCCCTCGTTTGCACTTCAGGTGGGGTCACACCTTTCAAGTAAAACAAAGCAAACCCAAAGGGTGGTGTTAAGAAAGACGTTTGCAAATTAATGGCTAGTAAAACGCCCAACCAAACCAAATCAACCTGGTACATCAAAAAAATGGGAGCAACAACCGGAACGATGATAAAAATGATTTCTATAAAATCTATAAAAAATCCGGCAATAAACACAACCACCATCACAAGAATCATAAATTGCATGGATGTCAAATCTGAGTTTGTTACAAATGAAGTCAATAATTCGTCACCGTCTAGGCCTCTGAATACCAAGGCAAACGTAGTCGCCCCAAGCAGTATAAAAAACACCATTGTGGTCAATTCAGCGGTATCTTTCATCACTTTTTGCATCAAAACCCAAGTCATTTTATTTTTTACAAAAGCTATTAGAAAAGCGCCCATAGCACCGATACCCGAAGCTTCCGTTGGTGAGGCTAATCCAAAAAATATAGAGCCCAATACCATTAAAATCAAAAGTAAAGGGAATACTAATGATTGAACTAAGCTTTTAAAACTTTGTCTTTCAATGACGATTTCTTCTTCTGTTGGTGCTATTGGTTTAGCCCTCCTTTCGGAAAAAAAAGAATAGATCATGACAAATATGATATATGCTGACATCAAAATTGCTCCGGGCAAAACAGTGGCTTTAAACAAATCACCAACGGGGATTTGTAGCACACTTCCTAGTAAAACAAGGATGACGGAAGGGGGAATAATTTGGCCTAAAGTACCAGATGCAGCAATAATACCTGTACTGAGAGATTTACTATAACCCGCTTTTAACATCACCGGCAAACTAATCAATCCCATGGTGATCACTGTGGCACCTACGATTCCCGTCGAAGCTGCCAATATCCCACCTACCAATACAACGGAAACGGCAAGACCTCCAGGAAATCTTCGCAGTAAATTGCCCATAGACTGAAGTAAATCTTCTGCTATTTTTGTTTTTTCAAGGACAAGACCCATCATGATAAACATAGGTACGGCAAGCAATAAATTATTTTGCAAAATACCCATTATCCTCAAGGGCAAAAAGTCTAAAAAATCAGGGACAAAATAAAAGCCAACTATAGCCGAAAGCCCACCTAGTACAAAGGCAACAGGGTAGCCTGTCAACATACAAACAAGTATGCTTACAAAGAGTACAACGGCTAAGTATTCCATGTATTCTTTATATTTTTTCCCAATGAAATGATCTCCGAAACCCCTTGTAATAAAACCAAAACGAAACACAACACCACTATGTATTTTATGGGATATATAGCCGTCAATCCGCCTGGATTAGCTGATGCTTCTCGGATATAAAAAGAATTGGAAGCATATTGGTAACAGGTGTATATTCCCACCAATGACCAAGGTATCAGTAAAAGAATATGAAAAATAAAATTAACCAGGTTTTTATTTCTCTGAGAAAAATCCTCGTAGAAAAAATCAACCCGGACGTGTTTATCCGTCAAAATATTATAACTACCCCCAAGTAAAAAAATCAAAGCAAAAAAATGCCATTGTAGTTCCATCAACACATTATAACTTTGAGAAAGGAAGGTGCGAAGAAACACATCAATCATAATCAACACAAGCAATACCAAGGTGGAATAACTGCTCACGAGTCCACTCCATATTGTTATGTTTTTAATCCATCTGGTCATAATAAATTACAACCCTCTTCTAGAGATTTCTTTGGCCAGATAACTTAATTCTCTACTCATTTCACCTGTAACAGAGGCATTTTCTTCGGTGCGACGTATCAAATATGGAATAACTTCTTTGATAGGACCATAGATGACATACTTGGCAACGTTATAGCCTGCATCGGCCAAATTGAACGTGATATTATCGCTCATTCCGTATAATTGGCAGAAATTTAAGTGCCGATGGTCAATATCAATGTTGTATTTTTCCATCAAATTGGCTTGATGAACATTACTGATTTCGTTATGTGAAGCACAGCAAGAAGCGATGGTTTGATAATTTTGTACACAATATTCAATACCATCGTTAAATGCCTGATCCGTTGCTTTTTTATTTGGATGGATAGGACTTGGATAGCCCATTTCATTTGCTCTTTCTCTTTCTTTGTCCATATAGGCGCCCCGGACCAATTTTGCGCCCAATATGAAACCTTTACTTAAAGCGATTTGATGATCTCTTTTGATATTGTCTAATGATTCTGTTTTGTACATTTGGTACGTATTGTACACAATCGGAAATTCCTGGTTATATTTTTCCATCATCTCCATGGCCAAATCGTCGATGGGTTTTTGAATCCAGCTTTCTTCTGCATCTATAAAAATACCTACATTGTGCGTCAAGGCAATTTCACAAATCTCATCAAGCCTTTCCTTTAGGTGATTAAATCCACGATCTTCTCCTGAAGATAATGTTTCACCATTGTGCAACTTCTGTAAAATTTTATTTTCGACCAAACCTGTGATTTTGGTACTAATCATCGGGACAGATTCATTGGATGCAGCCATTTCTACAGCTCGAAGTGTTTCTTCCATGGTAGCGTCCAAGTTTTCCTCGCCACTTTTACCTTCAGCTCCGTAATCCAAAACTGTTAATACATTGTATTCATATAGTTCGTCGATGACTCCTTGGCAATCCAATAAGTTTTCGCCGCCACAAAATTGAGGAAATATTGTTTTTTTAACTAGCCAATCCGTAAAAGGCAACCTCCACTTGATGGCATAATAACCCAAAGTGGAACCAAACTTCACCAAGGTGGAATTATTCATTAATTTAAACAGTTGGAAAGTTTTTTTCAAAGCCTCATCCGATTTTTCCCGAAAGGCTATTTCTGTGTTGTTTACATCAAATTGGACACCCGGTTCGGGTTCTGGTCCTTCTGAGTTTAATTCTGGTTCCATATTTGCCATGATTTTTCAGCTTGGTATTTCAACATGTCAAGTCCATTTTGTATGGTACAATGCTGTTTAATTCCATTGGTCAAAAATACAGTTTTTTTTGGATTGTATACTAAATCAAATAAAAAATGTGACTTTTCGAGGTACTTATAAGGTATGTCTGGAAAGGTTTGAAGATTTGGATACATTCCCAAAGGGGTGGTATTGATGATTAGTTTGTGCTCTCTCATCATTGGTTTATCAATATCGTGATAACTAATGCCCGAATGTTCATCTCTACTCACTGTTGTAAAAGCTACTTGATATTTTAGCAACACATATTTTACGGCCAATGAAGCGCCTCCACTTCCCAATATAAGGGCTTTTTTATTTTTAGTCTGTAAGACTTTTAAAACATCTTTGATACACACTTCAAATCCCCAAACATCTGAATTGTGCCCTATTTTTAGTCCATTTTTAAACACAATAGTATTGACTGCCCCTATCTCTTTTGCTTCTTCTGATAATACGTCGAGATAGTCTACAATCTTTTCCTTGTAAGGCACTGTCACATTTAGACCGTCAAACTTAATTTTTTCTGTCAGTGGTATAAACTCATCCAAGGTTGCAAGTGGGTAAATATTATATTCGCAATCCGTAACTTTTTCATCCTCAAACTTACGGCGAAAATACTCCAGCGAAAAGCTATGGCTCAATGGAAATCCAATCAATCCGTACCTTTTCATTATTTGCCTTTTCCCTGAATTAATACAACCAGAGTATAAAATAATATTTTTATATCCAGGCTTATGGACATGTTTTCGATATAAAGAATATCGTATTGCAGTCGTTGAATCATTTGTTTTACCGTAGAGGCATAACCGTATTTGACCTGCCCCCAAGAAGTAATGCCTGGCCTCACTTTCAATAAATGTTTGTAGTGAGGCGCTTCTTTTGAAATTTGTTCAATGTAAAATTTTCTTTCAGGTCGCGGTCCAACAATGGCCATGTCCCCTTTTAAGACATTAAAAAATTGAGGTATTTCATCCAATCTCCATTTACGCATTACCCTGCCCCATCCGGTGACTCGGTCGTCATGATCATGTGACAACATAGGCCCTCCATTTTCCGCATCGACAAACATGCTTCTAAACTTATAAATATCGAAAGGTTTGCCATTAAGTCCAATTCGCTCTTGTTTGTAGAATATAGGCCCATGTGAAGACATTTTCACCCGAATCATGGTATATAAAATAAAAGGAGAAAGGATAATTAAGGCAATTAAACTAATAGAAACGTCCATCATTCTTTTGATGACCTTTTGCCAATTAGGCATCAGGTCTTGTTCAATTTCTATGAGAACAGCACCATAAATATGGTTCATTTTAACACTACCCAACATGATGTCGTAGGTGTCTGGAATGACTTTAATTAATATTTGTTCTGAAAAATCAAACAAAGCATCCAGTATCTGTTTCAATTTGCCGTGTTCTGATGTTTCAACTGCCACGATGACTTCTTCGATATTGTGTTGTGAAATAATGTGGCCAAGATCACTTAGTTTTCCAAGTTTTGGAAGTGAGGCATCCAGAACGTTTTTGCTTTTCCCATTGCTATCAATATAGCCAATAAACCGGTGACCTAATGAATAGGGTCTTGATGTTATTTCATCATATAATTCGACGGCATTTTTATCACCACCTACGATGATGGTATTATACTGGATTTTACCAGATTTTAACCGTTTGCTGGCTATGGTCAGTATGATCATTCTGGCTACCGACGTGATAAAAAAGTTTAACAAAAACAATCTAGTAAACAAATAAACATAACTGACATGTTCTAAAACCCGGTCGTCCATCACTACCGTAAAAAGTAGTACGAGACTTCCCATAAAACTGATAAAAAAAGTATTTTTCAAGGTTTCCAGCCTTGAAATGCGATAAATATCCCGATACTTATCAAATATAAAGTAAAGCATGAGCCAATACAATGGTACGGCAAACAATCCCTGCCATAGCCTGTTATCTTGCAGTATTGCTTCAAATGTCCACCCGGGATTTTCAATATTTTTTCGGCTCAAATAAAATAAAAACCAAGCCAACATGGCCGAAAAATAATCTGCCAGTTTGTATAAGGTTAATTCAGTTTTTCGAGCTATTGGCATAGTTGTTAAAATCTAACCAATTTGATATTATCAATATACGCTGTAGCCGAATCTCGTCCCAAAGGAACTGTCAAACCTAAAGCCAATTTATATGCTTTCAATCGAGGTGAAGATAGTTCTTCTGTTATATCTACATACACTTTGTTCCACTGTGCTCTTGGCACGACCACCACTTTATATTGTAAGCTACCCGATGGGTTAAAGTCATCATAGGTTACTAGGCCAATACCAATTTCGGCTTCACCTTTGTAGTCCATTTCAATATAGGCATTACCACTTATTTGCGAATTTTTATAAAATGTTTCGGATGTGGCTATTTCAACTGTGGAATTTGATGAATTTAACTCAACTTTGCCCGATTTTAATCCCAAGCTGGCGTCATCACTTGAAAGCGTTAAACCAATTTTACCATCAAAATCGAGATCATACTCTAAGGGGTTACTGACTTCAAAGTCTGCATTCACATCAAAAATACAATTTTCAGAATAGCTAAACTCAAGCGGAATACTTATTTCTTTTAAGTCTTCTAGCACAACTTTAGTTTGTATTGCTTTATAAAAAGGATAAAAAACGGGTTCATCGAAAATACCATTTTTGCGAATTCCTGCTAAAATAAATATTTCACTCTCTTCTCCTGTAGCTATAATGGGTACTTTGGCGGGTAATGGAAATATGCCTTGTAATTGTCCATCTGAATAAACCCAAACATCCGTGATTTTATGGCTGTCATTCTCTATGGTGGTGACAGAAAAAACTTTGGGGCTATTAAGAATAAGATAGGTTGGAACTGGAGCCAAGTTATCATTTAAGCCACAAGAAAATACAAAGCAAATTAAAAAAAAGAAGATGTATTTTCTATTCAACATGTTGATTTTCAATTTTATGGTGAATCAATTGTGCCAGATGCAGTGCCCGATAGCCATCTCTGATACTAACTTTTGGTGTTTTGTTTTGGGTGATGGCATGGTAAAAATCAGTTAATTCCGCTTGAATGGCATTTGACTGTTCGATAGGAAACTGCTCTATAGATATACGTTTTAATCCTGAATTTGTCGATATCGTCATGTGATCATTTTCGCTCCCCGGCGACACTTCTTCAATTTTTACCATTTGGGACTCCTTAGTTAAAAAATCAAGGCTTATGTAGGCATCATCTTGAAAAATTCTTAGTTTTCTCATATTCTTCAAACTTATCCTGCTAGCTGTTAGATTAGCGACACAACCATTGTCAAATTCAATTCGAGCATTACAAATATCAGGCGTATTACTGACAATTTTTACACCATTTGCAGCCACAGATTTTACCTCGCTTTGCACTATGGATAATACTAAATCTAGATCGTGAATCATTAAATCAAGTACGACAGAAACATCTGTGCCCCTAGGATTGAACATAGCCAATCGATGTCCTTCTATAAACCGTGGATTTTTGATTTTATTCTCCAATGGTATGATGGCAGGGTTGTACCTTTCCACATGCCCAACTTGTATTAAAACGTTATTTTCTTCTGCTAATTCCATCAAATGCCGAGCTTGCTCTACGGTCTCTGTCACGGGTTTTTCAATAAAAACGTGCTTTTTATGTTGACAAGCTTTGACGGCAATATCGTAATGATATAAAGTAGGAGACACGATATTGACTGCATCACAATCATTCAGCAATGACTCAATATCAAAATATCTTTTGATATGGTGTGTGTTTTCGACAAAAGCAGCAGCCGTATCATCTGGATCGTAAAAACCTATCAGTTGAAAGCCTGTTTCTTGCAAACATTTTAGATGAATTTTACCTAAGTGCCCTACGCCAAATAAACCAATTTTCATGTCGAAAAAATTTCAAAATTGAGAAGAAAAATATCTTTTCCTAAGAGGAAGAAGGAATGTTAACTACTGATGTGTAGAAAATACCCCAGCAGTGTTATTAACAGTACAATTAATACAGCCATGCCAACAGAAATCCTTATATAACGAATAAACCTTTTGATATCTTCCACTGAGTCCGGATAAGTGGCATATACTACAGCCATTTTTTTATCTGACTTTAATATATCAACGGATTTAAATTCTACCTTTTTATTCACTAAATTTTTATAAATTTTAATAACCTTCCATCTAAAGAAGAGGTTTAAAAATAAAAGTGCGGCAAAAAATCCGGCAATAAAATATGTAATTATTTGTGGCATACAATGTATCTTACTTAGCGCAAATCTACTACAAAATAATGAAAACTTAGGTTAAAATTATTTAGTCAATCGTTCGAAAATGATGGCAATTCCCACCTAGGCTATGTTTATTCAGGTGTTAATATAACAATTTTTTACAAAATAACAGTACCCAATTCCTGCGCAATATCATTTCTCTCTCGTTTTAGTGCTTGGAGAATTTTTATTTGGATTAAATATTCCTCTTGATCTTCTACTTGATCCCCCATTTCTTTTAACTCCTTTTCAATTTTTTCGATGCTGCGAACTGCTTTTTTAAGTTTGAGTCTCATAATAGCATTTTGGCTATCTCTTTCAAAATTATCGTCGGGCATCTTTTGGGTTTGCAATAACATTCCTTTTTCTTCCCAATTTGCATATTCATACGGATTGCTCAAAGAATCGATCGCAAACTGCTTAATCTCCTCGTCATCGTGGTTTATAAAAAACTGATGACTCCACTCATTTCCACTTTCTAATAATACTGCAGCCTCATCTAGGATCTTCAGGGTAAAATCATCCTGAATCAAAGGCCTTAAATCCTCCATTTCGGCTAAAATAAATCGGGCGACTAAAATTTTATTTTCTTCATCAATCCAATTTCCACCGTATTTTACCAAAATTTGTGCCACAGCTTTTTCCTGTATCTCGTCATTTTCTGAAGAGGTGTACTGTACCTGTGAATGGTCACTTTGCCGCTTTTCTTTAATCCATTTATCTTCGTCATTTTCCGTTCTGTCAGGCCTGTATTCGATATTCAAGCTTTTTTTCTTTAAGCTCTCTCTTATGAATTTGTTGGTTTCCTGAACAAGAATAGCTTCGTCAATGTCCATCATTATCGAACATTGACGAATATACAAGGCTCTTTTAATCGAATCTTCGATTTTAGATATGGATAGGACAATATTTTTTAAAGCAGCAGCTTTTTTTATCGGGTCATTGCCGGTATCTTCCAACAAGACCCTTGTTTTGAAAAAAACAAAATCCTCTTCCTTTTCCTTTAAATGTTGATTAAATTTTTCAGTTCCTACAGAAGATAAATACGAATCTGGATCCTCTTGGTCAGGAAGTAATACAAGTTTTACATTCATATCTGCCTCCAAAATCATATCCAAGCCCCTTAGTGATGCACGAATACCCGCAGGATCTCCATCGAAAATAATTTTAATATTGGATGTATATCTTTTGATCAGTTTTATTTGCTCAGTAGTAAGCGAAGTGCCCGACGCAGCAACCACATTCGTGATGTCCCCTTGGTGCAACGAAATCACATCGGTATATCCTTCTACTAAGATACATTCATCTTGTTTTCGAATGGATTCTTTGGCAAAATATAAACCATAAAGTACATTTCTTTTGTTATAAATATCAGATTCTGGCGAATTGATATACTTGGGAATTTTTTTGTCAGCAGACAGTGTTCTCCCCCCAAAACCAAGCACTTTTCCTGAAGTACTATGAATAGGAAACATAACCCTAGACCGAAAAAAATCATTTCCGTATTCAGATATTAAACCTAGGCTTTTACACAATTCGATATTAAACTGTTTTTTGGAAGCATTTTGGGCAAAATCATCTTTTTCTTCAATGGCGTACCCCAATTCGAATTTTTGTATCACAAAATCCCTAAAACCCCTTTCTTTAAAATAAGCAAGGCCAATATTTTTGCCTTCTTCTCTTTTATTCAGGTTGTGGACAAAGTGATCTTTGGCAAACGCATTGACAATGTACATAGAATCTACCACGGTTCTTAACTCCTTTTCCTGATCGGTCATTTGAGTTTCTTCAAGCGTTATATTATAACGTTGTGCCAAAGCGCGGATCGCTTCAATGTAATTGAAAGACTCATGTTCCATGATAAAACCTACGGGATCGCCTCCTTTAGAACACCCAAAACATTTATATATATTTTTAGAAGGAGAGACCGTAAATGAAGGTGTTTTTTCATCGTGAAAAGGACAAAGTCCAATGAGATTTACGCCACGTCTCCTTAAGTTGACAAAGTCACCAACGACCTCCTCAATTTTGGCGGCATGTAAAACCTTTTCTATACTTAACCTTGTAATCATACCTTACAAATCCAAAACGTCTTTCATATGAAAAATACCTTGTTTGTCGGAGAGCCATTCAGCCGCCAAAACAGCACCAAGGGCAAACCCAGCTCTAGAGTGCGCAGTATGTGTAATCTCAATATCATCAATCTCAGATGAATACATAACGGAATGGATCCCTGGAACACTGTCTAATCTTTTAGATTCTATAAAAACGCTCCTCCCATTAGGATCAACTGGATGAATAGACCACACTTTTTTTCTTTCTAAAAGTTTAATTACATCTTGAGCTAATGAAATAGCTGTTCCACTAGGTGCATCCAATTTTGCTGTGTGGTGAATTTCTTCAATGCTTATATCATAGGTTTGGTATTTATTCATCAATTGAGCTAATTTTTTATTTATCTCAAAAAAGATGTTGACACCAATACTAAAATTTGAAGCATGTAAAAAAGCACCTTTTTTTTCATTGCACAATTTTTCTACTTCAGGCATTTTATTGGCCCAACCTGTGGTACCAGACACCACAGGTAGTCCAGAAGAAATACAAGCTGATACATTTTCAAAAGCAGATTCAGGTGTACTAAATTCAATGGCTACATCTGCCCATTGCAGAATTTTAGGATTCATATCATACTTATTGGCCGACGATATTTTACAGGTTATACTATGCCCTCTCCTTGTTGCTACGGCTTCGATTTCTTTGCCCATTTTCCCATAACCTATGAGTGCTATATGCATATATTTGAGTATTAAAGTGATTTATTCTTGAAATTTGCTGATTTTATTGCGGAGCAAATGGTCGGCCAAAACAAGCGCAGCCATCGCTTCGACGATGGGAACAGCTCTCGGAACCACACAAGGATCATGTCTACCCTTCCCTTCTATCAATGATTTTTCTCCTTCAAAAGTAACCGTTTCTTGGTTTTGCCTTATGGTAGAAACGGGCTTAAAACCTACCCTACATGTTATCGGCATACCATTGGATATCCCACCTTGAATGCCCCCAGAATGGTTGGTTTTTGTTTGGATTGTTTGATTTGATTTTGTAAACAAATCATTGTGTTCAGACCCTCGCATCTGGGTTCCATCAAAACCCGAACCTATTTCAAATCCTTTGACTGCATTGATGCTAAACATAGCTTTGGCAAGGTCTGCATTGAGTTTATCAAAAACAGGTTCGCCAAGACCAACCGGACAACCTTCCACTACACATTCAATGATTCCTCCTGTACTATCTCCTTCGTTTTTGAGCTGGTGAATATATTCTTTCATCAATTCAGCGGAAGGAAGATGTGGGCATCTAACTTCGTTTGATTCAATTTGTTGTTTTTCAAGTGTGTAATCGGATGGGATTTTGATAGACCCCACTTGCACAACATAAGCGGTGACTACAATTCCATGTTTTTCCAAAATCATTTTGGCGATAGCACCCGCAGCTACTCTGCCTATGGTTTCTCTAGCGGAAGATCGACCTCCGCCTGTAATTCCCGAAGGACCATATTTTGAAAAATACGTAAAATCGGCATGTGATGGGCGGAATTTACCTTCAAATGTACTGTAATCCTTTGGCGCCATATCGCGATTAGCTACAAAAAGGTGTATAGGACTACCGAGTGATTTATTATTGTGAATTCCTGAAATAATTTCACAAAGATCATCTTCATTCCTAGGCGTCACGATGTCAGACTGGCCTGGTTTTCTTCTCGATAATTCGTATTGAATTTTGGATAAATGGATATCCATTCCAGCAGGGCAACCATCAATAATGACGCCAATACCACGACCATGGGATTCTCCGTATGTTGTTATCCTAAAGGTTTGACCGAATGAGTTTCCTGCCATAATACAACAAAGGTACATAAGACTTTTATTAGTTCACGGCATTTGAGCCTAAAATCAATGCCTTCTATTGTTTTTCGATTGAAAAATTGTAATTTTACCGAACATTTTTTGATGATGGTTTCAAATTTTATGAATGGTTAAAAAACGGTATTCTTTAATTTTTTTGTGTTTTGTTCTTCTCATGTTATCTTGCAAAAAGAAAGAATTTGAATGGCCAATGGAGAAGGAAAAAATTATTGCAATGATGATAGATATTTACGTGGCAGAAAGTATGTCAGAATATGCACAATTAGAATATAGAGACAGTTTAAAAGCTTTGTATTTAACACAAGTAGCAGAAATGCATGGTATGAAATTACGAGAGATGGAAGATCTTCTTCAGAAATTGGCAGAAATGCCAGATTCTATGTACACCTTACAAGGAATAGCCTTGGATTCATTAAAAAAAAATCGGGACAGTCTTAATGATAAAAAAAATAGTCTGCAATAAATTAACAATTATATAATATTCAATTGAATAAGGAATCATTTTCATCGTACTACATTTGCGCATTAATCTATCCAAAATGAACAAAAAAGCAAAAATACTGATTGTTGACGATGAAGAAGATATACTAGAAGTATTAAGCTATAACCTAGAAAAGGAAGGTTATGATGTTTCAACGGCTGGTGATGGCCAAAAAGCGATAGCAATAGCTAGTGAGTTTGAACCCCATTTGATCATACTCGATGTCATGATGCCTGAAATGGATGGCATAGAAGTTTGTCAAAAGTTGAAGGCTAATCCCAAATTTAGTCAAACCATCATTGCATTTTTAACAGCTCGTTCAGAACCTTTTACGCAAATTTCTGCACTTGATAGCGGAGGGGATGATTTTATAAATAAACCGATTAAACCAAACGTTTTTAAATCCCGTGTAAATGCCTTACTACGACGTCATCCAGACTTACAGGGTGCGGGCAACATAAAAGTAGCAACATTTGGACGGCTGACAATCGATTTTGAACAATTCAAAGTTTCAGTCGATGAAAAAGACACAGGTTTAGCTAAAAAAGAATTTGAATTACTTACCTTGCTTGCTTCTAAACCAGGAAAAGTTTTCAAACGAACAGAAATTTTGTCAAAAATTTGGGGCAATGAAGTGATCGTTGGAGACAGAACGATCGATGTACATATCCGAAAACTAAGAGAAAAGATTGGCCTAGATTATATTTTCACTTTAAAAGGAGTAGGATATAAATTTGAATTTTAATTTAATATTTAAAAATATCACGATCAGGCAAGTCACCTTCCTGATTACATTTTTTGTCTCGATAGTTTCGTTGACAGGTTTACTGTTTTTTCATATCTCCCGGGCTCCTTTCAATTTAATTTCCATTTTTATATTGAGCCTATTTCTCATTGTTGCTCATTATTTTCTAATACGATTAATATTGGAACAATATGTCTTTAGAAAAATAAAACTCATTTACAAAATCATCAACGACAACAAAAAAGAACACATTGGCAAAGATTTAGAAGAGTTTCATAAAAAAAGTATTTCTGATGTTAATGTTAGTGTTGTTGAATGGGCAACAAATACAAAAAAGGAAATTGCCGACCTTAAAACGCTAGAGGAATACCGTAAAAACTATGTGGGCAATATTTCTCATGAACTTAAAACACCTATTTTTTCAATTCAAGCTTACTTACACACTTTGCTAGATGGTGGTCTGGAAGATGAAAATATCAATATCAAATATTTAAAAAGAGCCGCTGAAAATGTAGAGAGACTCCAAAACATTGTAGAGGACTTAGATATTATTTCGAAGTTGGAATCGGGTCAATTTGATTTAGATAAAAGGCGATTTGATCTCAAGGAACTTGTTATTGAAACTTTCATGGATTTACAACCCATTGCGAATGAAAAAAATATTAAATTAGTGTTTAAAGAGGGTGCCGACAATGTCTATTTTGTCATGGGTGATAAAGATTCTATCCGCCAGGTTTTCAGTAATTTATTGGTCAATTCCATCAAATATGGCAATAATAAAGGTACTACAAAAGTTTCCTTTTACGATATGGAAAAACATATTTTAATTGAAGTTTCAGATAATGGAATTGGTATAGAGGAAATACACCTCAAACATCTTTTTGATCGATTTTATCGGGTTGATTCAAGTAGGAGTCGTAAGCAAGGTGGTTCTGGGCTTGGGCTTTCTATTGTTAAACATATTATTGAAGCACATGACCAAACTATAAAGGTTCGATCTACTCCAAATATAGGAACTACCTTCAGCTTCACCTTAGCAAAAAGCAAAAAAAACGGCTAGATATAAAGTCCTTAGCCTTAATTTAACATTAAATTTTAGTGGCACATCACTGGATTATTTAATGCTTCAATAAAGTTTAATTCAAGGGGTGTTGTTGAAAAAACACCTCGGTATATCAAATATAATCCAAGGATTAAACTGACAATTGGGTAAATTTTTTGCAGCCCTAATCTCCAATTAAGTTTAAAATAATTTCTTGCCAGCATGATACCCACCATCGCCGGAAAGGTTCCTAAACCAAAAAAAAGCATAAAGCCCATTGAACCAAACGGATTTTGTACGCTTATAGCACCTGCCAGCGCTATATACACCATTCCACAAGGTAAAAAACCATTTAGTACGCCAAGAAAAAATCTTGAAACAATATTGTATTGTTTAATCCACCTAGTGAAACCACTTTGCACACGACGATAACTATTTTTTAAAAACGGAATTTTTTGGATAAATTCGTCGGGTTGCATACTAAACAAAAATAATAGAAGTAAAACGGAACCCGAGAGTATGCTCAACATTTTCTGATAACCCGTCATTACAAACAAACTACCCAACAAGCCAAATAAAAGGCCAAGAAACATATAAGAAAAAAGTCTGCCCGTATTATACAGTACTGCGCTCAACCATTCCTTTCCTTTATCGTTTTGAAAAACACTTTGAGCGGCCAATGCCAAAGGTCCGCACATGCCCAAACAATGTAGACTACTAAGAAGCCCTAATGTAAAGGCTATATAATACATGATTAATGGATGATGATGGGTCTCTCGTTATAATAAGGTACGTCTCCCCATTTCCAATCGAGCTTTAGCATCCATTTTCCAGATGCTAAATGTCTAACGGGAATCAGTACAATAGAATCTTTGTCAAGTTTAAAATCAAACGTTTTGTCCTGACTACTTGCACTTGCCCGATAGCAAGTTATAGTGCCCTCATGTGGTTTTTTTTCATAAGTTGGAAATACCAATTGAATTAAAGAGTCTCCTGGAGAATAAATCACATTAATCCTTCTTTTTAAGTGAATATAATTATCAATTTTTTCAAACTTCTTTTGATATTGCAAGTCTTCTTCGTAATATTTATCAATGACAAGACTATTATCTACTTGTTTTGATTTGTATAATATAAAAGCCAGTGTTGCAATAAACAAGGCTAAAAAAATAAATATTCCTGTTCCCCAATTAAATTTCATTTTGATTTTTTGTGTGCCAATATGGAACAATAAAAAAGTATAAAGGTTTGACTCATTAAAATGGAATATTTATCTTGGTGGAGCAAAAAATGTCGTTTTGACCGTTTCTACAATCGTGCCCACACTATCAATCACTTCTACTACAATTTTATTTTTACCTGGTTCTACTTGGTCTTTAGGTAGATGAATAAATACGGATCCCGAAGATTTTTTTGATTGAGAAACAGTGATTTGAGCTTGTCCTACCATTTCAATTTTACCTTGTCCCACTAATCTAAATTGTACATTGACATCATCTGCCGTTTTATTAATCATTGTATACGTATACAAATTACTTATATATCCGTCCATTTTTTCAATGGCTGTCATTCCAGGGGTTCTAAGAAACAGAACGTCCATTGTGCCTCTGAACGAAAAAAGTAGTACTTCAATTCCAATGAGTAAAAGTAAAACAATAGAATAAGCGATAACCCTACCGTTCCAAACGGTTCTCTTTCCACTTTCTATACCTTCCAAACTGTCTATACGGATAAGCCCTCGAGGTTTGGCAATTTTATCCATCACCTCGTCACATTCATCCATACAAGCCGTACAATTAACGCATTCCAATTGAGTGCCGTTTCTGATATCTATGCCCGTCGGACAAACATGAATGCACAACTTACAATCAATACAATCTCCTTTTAAATTTTTCTCAAACACTACCTTCGGATCAATGGTTTCTGTTTTTTCACCAGGTTTTTTTAATTCGATAGATTGGAAAGGTTCAGTTTGCCTAAAAGTTTTAATGTCCGAAGGTGTTTTTTGTTCTCTGGTCAGTTTTCCCCTTGGTTCGCCTCGAACAAAATCATAGGCCACGACCAAAGATTTTTGGTCTAACAACACACCCTGAAGTCGTCCATAAGGACAAATTGTCGTACAAACTTGTTCTCTTAGCCTAGCAAAAACACCATAAAAAACAAGGGAAAAAATAATCATCGAAAAAAATCCAACCATATGTTGTGAAATGGGGTCGGTGATGATGTGTAAGACTTCATCCATTCCTATGATATAGGCAAGAAAATAGTTGGAAATAAGGACAGCTATGGCTAAAAAAATACTGTGTTTTAGCACACGTTTATATACTTTGGAGGTTGACCAAGGAGCACTATCCAGCCTTTTTTGTTCCCTAAAATCGCCATCAATCCAGTATTCTATTTTTCTAAAAACGAGTTCCATGAATACCGTCTGGGGGCAAATCCAACCACAGAAAAGTCTTCCATAAATCACAGTGAACAAAATAATAAATACAACGAGGATTAACATCGCAATTGCGAATAAATAAAAATCCTGCGGCATAAAATATATGCCAAACAGGATAAATTTTCTTTCGATGATGTTTAATAATACTAGTGGCTGACCATTGTGTTTGATGAATGGTAAGATTAGGAATAACGCTAAATAGAAGATGGTTAATAAATTTCGGTAGTTATAGTACCTTCCTTTAGGCTTCTTAGGATAAATCCATATCCTTTTTCCATCTTTATCTACCGTTGCAAGTGAATCTCTGAATTCCTCTCTTTCGTGGTTCAGTTCGGCCATTCTACATTAAATTATGAACAAAAGTAATTACTTAACGACAGTGGTATCTGTTTTCGTTTCTGTATTGTCTGATTTTTCGGAAGATTCGTCGTATAATTCCCCTTGAGGCTCCTTCGCATTCGGAGGATTACTACCTTGTAAAGAGAGAATATAACTACTTACTTTTTGAATGATTTGAGGTCGTAACTGAGCTTGCCACGGCTGCATACCTTTTTCTTGAACTCCATATTTTATCGTGGAGAAGACATTGGTAATGCCACCACCATTTAGCCAATATTTATCAGTCAAATTGGGACCTACTGCATTTCCTTCTCCATTTGCTCCATGGCAGGCTAAGCAGTTAGCTAAAAATACTTCTTTCCCTTCTGCAAGCGAGGCTTCATCTGTAAGCAGCGTCACATTTTTTTCATCTACCATATCCGCTTGTGTGGCTAAAAAAGCAGACTTTTCGACTTCCGCTTCTTCTAAAGCCATCAAATATTCTTTCTCTTGACTGATTCCCCAATCACTAGCATGGTAATAAATAAAATAACCTATTCCCCATATGATGGTAATATAAAACATGTATAACCACCAAGGAGGAAGTGAATTATCCAATTCACGAATACCGTCATATTCATGATCCAATTCTATGGTATTTTCCTGCTCCATTGGTTTTAAACCGGAAAGTTTATCATAGAGAAGTGACCACATTGAACTTTTTTTCGACCAGCCTGCTTTTTCAATTACATCAGGTCCGTATTCGTCAATTAGTTTTATTTTTTGTAAATCAATCAAAGCCCAAACCAGGTTTAAAGCGGTAAACACAACACCAATAAGTACTATGATGGCCATTACAAGAATAATATTGTCAAAAATAAGATCCAAAATATTGGACTTAGTGGTCTGACCAGCTGTAACCGTGCTTTCTTGGGCAATTAAATGTACACCTGAAAAAAGGACGAGGGTGTACACTAAGATTAAAGATAAAAGCCTATTCATTTTGTTGAATTTTTGCGTTTTTAAAATTTTGAAGTTGGTTGAGGATATTCATCATTTGGATCCAAAGGCAAATTTTCCATTTTTTTAATAAAATTTTTATTGTCCATAAAAACTAGGTAAACACCTACCAAA
Organism: Saprospiraceae bacterium; assembly: GCA_049290115.1. GTDB lineage: Bacteria > Bacteroidota > Bacteroidia > Chitinophagales > Saprospiraceae > OLB9. The sequence goes on from JBATMZ010000059.1 coordinate 19,069, forward strand.
AAGACAATCATAAATGTAATCAAAGCAAATAATGCCATCCAATTAAAATTTCCAGCTGATTCAATTATATATTTTCCCATCTTCTTTTATTTATTGGTTTGATTATCCGATTTCACTTTAATATCTGTTCCTAATCTTTGTAGGTAAGCTATCAAAGCTATAATTTCCTTATTCTCCAAGCCTTCCATTTTGATATTGTCTGCCTCTAGGCTTTTGGTTACTTTTTTGGCTTGTGTTTCCAAATCTTGGACCGCTCGATCTGCATAATCATCTGGATAAGGCGTATTCAACATTTGTAATGTCTTAATTTTAGCGGCCGTATATTTTGTATTTATGTCATCTTCAAACAACCATGGATATCTTGGCATGATAGATCCAGCAGCCATAGATTCTGGATCCCACATGTGGTTATAGTGCCATGAATCCGAATATTTACCACCTATTCTATGGAGATCTGGCCCAGTCCTTTTACTACCCCAAAGGAATGGACGATCATAAATAAACTCACCTGATTTGGAATATTCACCATATCGTTCTGTTTCTGACCTGAATGGACGAACCATTTGAGAATGGCATCCGACACACCCTTCTCGGATATAAATATCCCTACCTTCTAATTCTAGTGGTGTATAAGGCTGGACAGAAGCTATTTTAGGTACATTGTTGTCGATTAATAACATAGGTATGATTTCTATGATACCGCCAATCAAAATTAAGACTGCACTAAGAACCAACATTTGGATTGGTTTTCTTTCTATCCATTTATGCCAATATTCGCCTTTGTGAGAAACGGCCACTTCTCTTGGAGGTGCAGAAGCTTCTTGGTTGGCAACCAACTTACCACCTGCTGCCGTTTTCCATAGGTTGTATACCATGATACAAACGCCTGTAAAATAGATAGTTCCACCAATAGCCCTAATAGCATACATCGGCAATATTTGGGTCACCGTTTCTAAAAAATTACCGTACACTAAAAATCCATCGGGAGAAAATTGTTTCCACATTAAGCTCTGTGTCCAACCGGCCCAATAAAGAGGTATAGCGTAAAAAAGAATACCTAATGTTCCAATCCAAAAATGGTAATTAGCTAATTTTACTGAATGTAATGGCCTATTGAAAATTCTTGGAAATAACCAATACAACATACCAAAAGTTAACATCCCATTCCATCCTAAAGCACCTATGTGAACGTGTCCTACAGTCCAGTCAGTATAGTGTGTTATGGCATTAATAGATTTGATGGAAAGTAGGGGTCCTTCTAAAGTGGCCATACCATAAGCGGTGACTGCTACCACAAAAAACTTAAGAACTGGATCTACCCTAACTTTATCCCATGCTCCCCTCAAAGTCAATAATCCGTTTAACATACCACCCCAAGATGGGGCTATCAACATGATTGAAAACACGGTTCCTAAAGATTGTGCCCAATCAGGTAGCGATGTGTATAATAAATGGTGTGGTCCTGCCCAAATATAAATAAATATTAAAGCCCAGAAATGGATAATTGATAATTTGTACGAATAAACTGGCCGATTGGCCGCTTTAGGCATAAAATAATACATCAAACCTAAATAAGGTGTCGTAAGGAAAAATGCTACCGCATTATGACCATACCACCATTGGATTAATGCATCTTGCACCCCGGCAAATACATTTACTCCGTGAAATAAATTGATCGGAATCTGTAAGTTATTAAATACATGTAATACTGTTACTGTAACCCATGTGGCTATATAAAACCAAATGGCTACATAAAGATGCTGTTCTCTTCTTTTTATAATCGTCATGAACATATTGATACCAAAAACTATCCAAATGACCGCAATGGCAATATCAATAGGCCAAATTAATTCTGCATATTCTTTACTGCTCGTCATACCCAAGGGTAGAGAAATGGCCGCAGATAAAATGATAAGTTGCCATCCCCAAAAATGTATGGCCGAAAGAAGGTCACTATACATTCGTGTCTTAAGCAAACGTTGTAATGAATAGTAAACTCCAGTAAAAATACCATTTCCAACGAAAGCAAAAATAACCGCATTGGTGTGAAGCGGCCTTAAACGACCATAGGTCATTTCAGCTGTATTTAGATTCCAAGAAGGAAAAATGAGCTGAAAAGCTATGGTTAGACCGACAAGCATGCCAATAACACCAAATGCGATGGTGGCATATGCAAAATTTCGCACAATCTTATTGTCATAATAAAATGTTTCCATGTTTGCCATAAGAAATTAAATTTAGTTATAAGGTTAATTATTGGTTTGTTTTTTATTTTCAATCATATCATCTTCTAGTAATATTCTAACGGAAGGCGTATAATCATCGTCGTACTGACCAGTATTGACCGCCCAAAAAAATGCAACAAGAAAAAGTCCAGCTACTAAAATACTTACTATAATCAGAAGCAAAATGATATTCATAATTTATCTATTAACGTTAATGTGATGCCTCAAAATCGAGTGCAAGATAGTAAGGTGATTGTTTTGTAAAACTGATTTAAATCATACGTAAATTTGATTAATATCATTCTGTTAAATTTATCATATCTACCCTCGATTATGGACTAAAATTTAGCCACTAAACTACAAAAAAATTCATTTCAACCAAACCGTTTTTAATATTTATACCTAAAGTGAAAAAAACTATTAAATACTATTTACCTTAGCGATTATTATCTTTAGAATCATGAACCGAAGAAAGTATATTAAATCTTCGAGCTTGGGGTTAATTGGATTATGGACTCTACAAAATACTTCATTAAAACATGCTATATTGTCCATAAATAAATCTCATCCTTCGAATATAAAACATTCCGTATCTAGATGGTGCTATCAATCTCTTTCATTAGAAATTCTGACTGATTTTTGTGTAGAAAAAGGTATTCAATCAATAGAATTATTAGAGCCAGAAGAATATCAGTATGTGATTAAAAATGGTCTCAGTTGTGCTGTGGCAAACGGTCCTTCTTCACATATTACCCAAGGTTTTAATGAACCTAATCTACATGAATATTTATTAGCAGAATACACCAAACTTATTCCACTTGCTGCTGATTATGGCATACCTAACATTATTTGCTTTTCGGGCAATAAACGAGGTTTGAATGATTTGGAAGGATTAGAAAATTGTGCAAAAGGATTAGATAAAGTAGTCAACTTAGCTGAAAAATACAACATCAATCTAATCATGGAATTGCTCAATAGCAAGGTGGATCACAAAGATTATCAATGTGACCATACTGACTGGGGAGTACAGCTGGTTAAAAAAGTAAGTTCAGAAAGATTTAAATTATTATACGATATTTACCACATGCAAATCATGGAAGGCAACATCATTGAAACTATTCAACAAAATATTCAATATATTGGGCATTTCCATACGGCTGGTGTACCAGGAAGGCACGATCTGGATAAAAACCAGGAATTAAATTACGAGGCTATTTTTCATGCCATTAAAAAAACAGGGTATAGGGAATATATTGGACAGGAATTTCTTCCAATAAAACCTAACCCACTAGAATCATTGATGGATTCGATTCTTTTACTCGAACAATCATAAATAACCAAAACGATGTATTTTAATAAACAAGGAGAAAAAGAAGTTACCTACGATGCCATCGTTATTGGGTCGGGTATTAGTGGAGGATGGGCTGCTAAAGAGCTTTGCGAAAAAGGACTTAAAACCTTGGTTTTGGAAAGAGGCAGAATGGTAAAACATCCCGACTACCCTACGGCAAATCTTGAAAGCTGGGAACTTCCAAACAGAGACAGATTGACTGAAGAAGAATGGAAAGATTACCCAATCCAAAGAAGAACAGGCTATACAATGACACCCGCATTAAAACACTGGTGGCCCAAAGACACCGAATTTCCCTACAATGAAATAAAACCATTTGACTGGATCCGGGCTTACCACGTTGGCGGCCGATCCTTGTTATGGGGACGACAGTCTTATAGACTAAGTCAAATGGATTTTGAAGCCAATGCTAAAGAAGGCATTGCAGTGGACTGGCCAGTCCGATATGATGATATTGCCCCGTGGTATGATCATGTTGAAAAATACATCGGAGTGAGTGGACAAGAAGAAAATTTGCCCCAACTTCCTGATGGTAAATTTTTACCACCAATGGAAATGAACTGCATTGAAACGCATGTAAAAAAACACATTGAAAATAGATATCCAGGACGGCGGATGACTATTGGTCGAGCAGCTCATATTACAAGCCCAGGAGGACATCTTGGTCGTGGAACTTGCCTTTCTAGGGACAGGTGTATGCGAGGATGTCCATTTGGTGCTTATTTTTCTAGCAATTCATCTACCTTGCCAGCAGCAGAAGCGACTGGTAATCTAACTATACGACCATTTAGCGTAGTCACAAGGATTATATACGATGATACAACCCAAAGGGCCAAAGGTGTAGAAATTTTGGACACAGAAACTAAAAAGACACATGAATATTTTGCCAATATTGTTTTTCTATGTGCTTCCACTTTACATTCTACAAAAATCCTTTTACAATCGACCTCCGATAGATTTCCAAACGGACTAGGCAATGATAGTGGCGAATTAGGTCATAATCTAATGGATCATCATTTCAAATTGGGTGCTAGAGGGCATTCTGAGGATTTTCAAGACAAATACACTTTAGGAAGACGCCCCAACGGCACATATATTCCTCGCTTTCAAAATCTAAAGGGTTTTAATAGTAGAAAAAATTATATTCGGGGATTTGGATATCAAGGTAGCGGATATAGAGATGGCTGGGGTAGGTATATTCCAGAAGCACAATTTGGAGAATCCTTAAAGGAAATGTTAGGAAAACCTGGTATGTGGAATATGGATCTAATGGGATTTGGCGAATGTTTGCCCTACCATGAAAACAAGATTTCACTTAATACCCAAATCAAAGATATATTAGGACTTCCTACTCTAAACATAGATGCCGAATGGAAAACCAATGAGCATAATATGAGGAAGGATATGATGACAGAAGCGGCAGAAATGCTGGAAGCTTCAGGTCTGAAAAATGTTGAGACCTACGACTATGGTTGTAATCCGGGATTAGGTATCCACGAGATGGGCACGGCACGAATGGGGAAAGACCCTAATACTTCCGTTTTAAATGAATGGAATCAAGTACATGCGGCAAAAAATATTTTTGTGACAGATGGTTCTTTTATGACATCGTCTGCCTGTCAAAACCCTTCCCTCACCTATATGGCCTTTACAGCTAGGGCAGCTAATTTTGCTGTTGAACAATTAAAATTGGGAAACTTATAAATTATCGTTATGGACAGAAGAGAAGCACTAAAATTTACTTCACTAATATTAGGATATAGTCTTACTGGCACCTCGGCTATGGTTTTGTTTCAGGGTTGTAAGATAGAAACCAATTTGGACTGGACTCCAAAGTTTTTTAGTCAGCAGGAGATCAATTTGATAGCAGAAATTGCTGAAATAATTCTACCAAAAACGGATACCCCAGGTGCAAAAGATGCTTTGTGTGAACGGTATATTGATGCGGCTGTAAATGGGTTTTACACCAAAGAAAAACAAAGTGTTTTCAAAAATGAACTAAAGATTTTTAATGTTTATTCAAAAAATAAATACGCAAAAGCTTTTTTAGCTTTAAATAAAAATGAAAAAGAAAATGTTTTAGAATTGATTATTGAAGACATGAAAGAACTCGAAAGTCAAAAGGGTCAAAACAAACATATTTTCAGAACGATGAGGGAATTGACAGTTTTAGGTTATTGTACTAGTGAAGTGGGAGCCAAAGGAGGATTATTTGACTATCGTCCAATTCCAGGTCCTTATAAAGGATGTATTGAATATAGTACCGTTGGTAAAACTTGGGCTTTGTAAGTTTTTTTAATTAAAATTGCCATTTGTATCCTATCAAATGTCAACGCTTAACTAAAAAAATTTATACGCTTACCGTTATTTCGGCTTTACATCACAAGTATTGATGCCAACTAATTTGTAGATTGGACAAAAATTTAATACACTAGTTAAAGCCAAAATGATTCCAATCACCAAAAGAATTAACGCTAGAAACCCCGAAATATACCCAAAGTAATAAAGGGTTGCAATGATTAAAGCAACCACCATTCTGATTAATTTATCGGTTCTACCCATATTTGAAGTCATGATTACGTATTTATTATGGTAATTAAAAATTTCGATGTTTAAAAACATCTTTCTTAAATGTCAATGCCGTGTTCTAATT
>JBATMZ010000060.1:0-17376 GCA_049290115.1 Saprospiraceae bacterium
TTCATCGTGTTCAATATGAAACCCCGTGGTTTCTACCTTGGACTGGTACAAGTTTTCGAGAACAAATTTTTCAAAAAATTCTTTTACTTTTTCCTTGGGAATATAGGTGGATTCTTTGCTTAGAAATGGTTTTAACTTGACGGCATTAAGATGCTCAATTCGAAATATTTTATTTCCAGCAGAGACCCATGCGGGAAACTCATTTAATATTTTTACTTGTATTTGTGAAGGGAACAATTGTTGTTCACCCATGTCCAATTTCATACTGTACAAAACACCGTTCACTGTTTTGTCAAAACAAAGAATCGCTTGAGATATCATTGGCAAAAGAACCATTCGTCCATCTTCAAAGCGCATTTTTCGTTCAAGATTCCAACAAATGTCCCATTGATTTTCGAAACATAATTCCAAAAATGAATTCATCCGAACATTGATATAATTGGACAATATTTTTTTATGCTCTTTATGTAAAAATAATGTTTGGAGTGATTGTTTTTTCTTTTGACTCTTATTAAAAAATTGCTCTATGGCCAGAGGGGACAACTCTTCGGTATATTGAATTGCTTTTGTCAAATGTGAATCGTTCATGTCAATTCCATAGCTTGGAATGGTGTCTATTTTTGCCAAAGCCACGTAGTACATCATCTTGTGATTGTCGTGAACAGGCACGATAAAAGCTTGGGGCAATACCCTATCCAGTTCGGGATAATATCGCAGTGAAAAGCCTACTTTATACACTTCAGACAATAGAATTGGTTGGGGATTAAACACAAAAAAAAACTTCGGGATTGGAATATTCCCGAAGTTTTACATCACTATTTTTAAAAAAATCCGATTATTTACCGTCGAAATTTTTATTGATTTCTGTTACAATTTTTTCAGCTTTTGCTACCAATTCTGGCTCGCTGTCGCCGATATTAAAAGCTAACATATATAAATATCTGTCGTCATTCCTCCAATAAAATCTCTTCATAGCATAAGAATAAGCACCTTCAACACCCGCTTTAAATGGGCTGTATCTTATAGGAGCTGACCCATCCACTGTATTTTCACCATCGGTGATTTTAGCAGAAATAAATTTAGTCACCCATTCAGGAAACTCATCATAAACTGGATTAATCATCACTTGAATCAAAATCCCTGCATCTGGCTCGTATTCGGAATTAACCCACTTAAAAAAACAAGACGTATAATCTTTTTTGGTTGGATCTGATGCGTCTTTTATCGTTATATCTTTTCCTTCTAGACCCAAATTTGCTTTTAACCACTCAATGGTGATTAGCGAACAAGAACTAGGTATATCCAAATCTGCCGGATTGGTAGGCATATTGGCTTCCGTCTTACTCGCTTCAGTTTTACTTGTGTCATTTTTGCATGCCATCATAAAAATGGTAAAACATAACATCATTAATCCTTGATATGCTTTCATATTAATTTTTTTTATAATCTAAATTTTCGTGCAAATATATAAAATAATTGATAAAATCATAAAAATAAATATGTGTTTATATGACAATATTGATCATCCTATTCGGTACCACAATTATCTTTTTGGGCGTGGCTCCTTCCAGCCATTTTTGTACAGTGTTCAAGGAAAGGACTAAGGCCTCTAAGTCTGATTGGCTCATCTTGCTATCGATTTCGACCATATCCCTTTTTTTACCATTGACACACACAGGATATTCTATGGTATCAGATTTTAAATATTCGGGATTAAATTCAGGATAAGCAGAATGATGAACGGATCCTTTTGAACCTAATAATTCCCATAATTCTTCCGTAATAAAAGGTGCAAATGGAGCCAACAATCGAACCAATGGCTCTAGGATTTCACTCTTGTGGCAATCCAATCTTTTTAGTTCGTTGGTGCAAACCATAAAGGCACTCACCGATGTATTTAAAGAAAATTTTTCAATATCGTCACTCACCTTTCGAATGGCGGTATGTAGTATTTTAAATTCATCAGCCGTCGGTTTTTCATCGACGACAAGCCACAAACTTTCGTCAAAAAACAAAGACCAAAATTTGCGTAAAAACTTCTGAACGCCATCAATTCCCTTGGTATCCCATGGCTTGGATTGTTCGATCGGCCCTAGGAACATTTCATACATCCTAAAACAATCGGCGCCGTATTTGCCTACAACATCATCAGGATTAACGACATTATAATACCTCTTTGACATCTTCCCTACTTCCGAAAGGGTAAAAAATTCAAGGTTTTGATCTGTGTTCGTCGAAGTATAGTTTATACCTTGGCTACATTCAAAAACGGCATTATCAAATTCAGGACGCCAGGCTTTAAATTGTTCGATTCCCTTAGGATTCAGTTTAGGTTTTGTTGTTCCATAACCTTCTACAAAATCAATGTGTACGGGTATTTTTGTATATAAATCAACTTGATCAGATTGGTGAACAATATCCGAACTTGTGAAAACAGATAGTCCATCAACCTTCTCTTTTTTCATGTAAATGTATTCAATCACTCCTTGGATCATTCCTTGGTTGATCAACTTCAAAAAGGGCTCCTGCGTAGGTACTTTACCCATATCGAATAAAAACTTATGCCAAAATCGGGAATACATTAAGTGACCCACGGCATGTTCGGTTCCTCCTACATACAAATCCACTTCCTTCCAATATTCCAATGCTTCCTTAGACACAAATTCTCCTTGGTTTTCGACATCCATGTACCTTAAAAAGTACCACGACGAACCCGCAAAACCAGGCATGGTATCCGTCTCCCTTGTGAATCCAGGTTTTTCGTTTACCCAAGCTTCCGCCCTTGCTAAAGGTGACCGACCATCCGCCGCTGGTTGAAAATTTTGTAAGTCTGGCAAAGTCAAAGGTAATTCGTTTTCTTGCAAAGTGTGGGCAACTCCGTCCTTGTCGTAAAGAATAGGAAATGGTTCTCCCCAATACCGCTGACGCGAAAAATTGGCATCTCTCAATTTATAATTAATTTCCCTTTGACCGAGATTATTTTTTTCGATATACTTGCACATAACCTCAATAGCCCCTTTGACATTCAATCCGTTGATAAAGTCGCTATTGATCATAATACCTACCTTTTCGTGCATGCCTGCTCCTTGAAAATCACTCTTGTCGACAACAGGAATGATAGGTAAGTTAAATTTTTGGGCAAACAAATGGTCCCTTTCATCATCACTTGGGACGGCCATGATGGCACCTGTTCCATAATCTTTTAATATATACTCCCCTATCCAAACGGGTATTTTATCACCGGTAATTGGATGAAGGGCATACGCACCTGTAAAGGCGCCTGTCACCTCCTTAACGTCAGCCATTCTGTCCCGCTCGGAGCGACTTTGTACATAATCAATATAGCTTTCTATGGCTACTTTTTGTTCGGCGGTAGTAATAACTTGTACCAAATCGTGTTCTGGTGCCAAAACCATAAAAGTCGAACCAAAAATTGTATCGGGTCTTGTGGTAAAAATTTCTATTGAAGTGTCGGAGTTTTCGAGTTTAAAAAAGACTCTTGCACCTTCAGAACGACCAATCCAATTTTTTTGCATCATCTTCAAGGCATCGGACCATTCGAGCAATTCCATGTCCAAAAGCAACCTTTCTGCATAAGCCGTGATCCTAAGTGACCATTGGTTCATCGCTTTTTTTTCAACCGGAAATCCACCTCTTTCCGAAAGTCCGTCTTTGACTTCGTCATTGGCTAGAACTGTTCCAAGTGCTTCACACCAATTGACATAACCTACTTTTCGGTATGCCAATCGGTAATTCATCAATACTTTATCTTTTTCGGCAGGCGACATAGAAATCCATTCTGAAGCGGAAAAAATAACATCTTGACTCCCCTGTATTTGAAGATTTTTGTTTCCTTCCGTTTCAAATAAAGAAATCAGTTCAGAAATAGCTTTAGCCTTATTTTCTTTTTTATCAAAGTAGTGGTTGAACAACTGAATAAAAATCCACTGTGTCCAGCGGTAATAAGCAGAGTCCGACGTATTCACTTGTCGAGACCAATCATATGAAAAACCTATATTATCGAGTTGGGACCGGTATATAGTGATATTTTCTGCAGTAGATATGGCAGGGTGCACGCCAGTTTGAATGGCATATTGTTCTGCGGGCAAACCAAAGGCATCGTAACCCATCGGATGAAGCACATTAAAGCCCTTTTGTTTTTTAAACCTAGAAACAATATCGGAAGCAATATAACCAAGTGGATGCCCTACGTGTAGACCTGCGCCTGATGGATAAGGAAACATGTCTAGTACATAAAATTTGGGTTTTGATGTATCTAAGGCTACTTTGTAAATTTGGCGGTCATGCCAAACTTTTTTCCATTTTTCTTCAATTTGCTCAGGATGATAAACCATGTTAACTATTTGAGGCGCAAAATTATGAAAAAAGATGATATTGTAGAATGTTGCTTTGATCTTAGCTCGTCTTAAGTACTTTAAATGGATAAAATGTTTTACTTATGGCGAAAGATTTCAATTCTAATGACAAGAAAATAATCCGAGATAATCGTAGCGTCCTCCCTGACACGGTAGGTTGGGTTAGTCAAAACCTCAGGCTTTGCTGTTTACCACAAGCCAAACTGAAAAACAGTATATTGAAAAAGGCTAAATTTATATATTACTTTAGATGAATTAATGAAAACTATTGCCATTTGCCCTATACGGGCAGCAGTTACTATTTTTTTCTCGTCTAATCGTGTTGAAACGAAAAAAAGTAACCATCGGTCTGCCTTCCATATTTGACATTTAAAGTAAGGAATAATTGAACAAAACGACTAAGTTTTGGGGAGATTTTAACCAAAATTTACTAAAATCATGACAAAACTATATCAAACTACACATATTACAATTTTAAATAAAGCCTTAACAAAAATAGAAAAAAGACATATTACATACATTTCTAATTTGTATTAGGGTTAAACTGAAAGGAATTCGTATTTTTGCCTAAAATATTTTCAGGTGGTCGAGGGATTAGTCATAGAATTCAAAAACGTAGATATTTGTTACGGTTACGAATTGGTATTAAAAAACATAGAATTTTCTTTAGCGAAAGCGGAGACATGTTACATTGTAGGCAAGTCGGGCAGCGGCAAAAGTAGTTTTTTAAAAACCTTATATGGCCAGATTAAACCCCAAGATGGTGTTGCGAAAGTAGCCAATTTTGACTTGCATTCCATTCAAGAAAAAGAATTACATAAATTGCGCCGTAAAATAGGGATGGTTTTTCAGGAATTTCATCTCTTTGAAGACTGGACGGTCGGCACCAACCTTTGGTATGTCCTTGAAGCCACAGGTTGGCGAAAAAAGGAAGAAATGACGACCAGAATATACGAAGTCTTGGCGTTAGTTGGCCTACAAGGTTTAGAGAAAAAAATGGTTAAAACTTTATCAGGTGGTCAAATGCAGCAGGTCGCTATTGCGAGAGCATTGTTGAATCATCCGGATATCATTATTGCCGACGAACCAACTGGTAACCTCGATCCTGAGACCAGCGACGAGATATTATATTTGCTCAACCGATTGAGCCGCGAACAAGGTACCACCATCCTTATCGCAACACACGATTATCGATTGATTCAAAAATTTCCAGCTAGGATTTTTAGATGTCAGGACTCTTCCCTTATAGAGATATAAATAAAGGCCCGAAATTCGGGCCTTTATCTTTTATTTTGCTGCGTCGTATTTTTTCTCAACGACATTCCAATTGACTACACTCCAAAAAGCAGCAACATAGTCTGCCCTTCTGTTTTGATAATTCAAGTAATATGCATGTTCCCAAACGTCCAAACCTAAAATGGGCGTCCCTCCACAACCAATGCCTGGCATGTTGGGGTTGTCTTGATTCGCCGAACTACATATTTCGACTTTTCCTCCAGGGTGAACACATAACCAAGCCCATCCAGAGCCAAATCTCGTCATGGCTGCTGCGGCAAATTTTTCCATAAAAACTTCTTTGCTTCCATATGCCGTTTCGATAGCTTCTAATAAAGCTCCTGACAACCTTCCTCTGTTTTCAGGATGAAGTATTTCCCAAAAAAGATTGTGATTAGCATATCCTCCACCGTTATTTCTAACGGCATTATTATTCATATCGAAGTTTTTTATAATCTCATCAATGCTTTTTCCCTCCAAGGGAGTATTGGCTACTGCATTGTTTAAATTTGTCGTGTACGCAGCATGGTGTTTCGTGTGGTGAATCTCCATCGTACGTGCATCAAAATGCGGCTCAAGCGCATCATAACTATATCCTAAAGCAGGTAATTCAAATGCCATAATATCTATTATTTTGTTTGAAAGTGTAACAGAATGAGACCAAAAAATGTTTTAACTTTCTTTAAAATGTACGGTTTTGATGGCAAAGCCTGCTTTCTACCTAATCCTTTCTATTTCTTGTAGCATATATAACGGCAAATATATTGAACCATAACCATTCGTACAATGTTAGGTTGGCAAAAATAATCCATGGATTTTAATTCCAATGATTTGTTAGAAAAAGCCCTAAACAGACAATTTTTATCGGTTGACGAAGGGATTTTTTTACTAGAACAAGCACCGACAACTGATTTGATGTACGTTGGTAACGAACTTAGACAATTTCACGTTCCAGGTGTTACCGTAACCTGGATCATTGATCGAAATTCTAATACCACCAATGTCTGTATAGCCAACTGTAAATTCTGTAACTTTTACCGTAAACCAGGCCACGAAGAAGCCTATGTAACTACTATAGAAGAATATAAACAAAAAATAGAAGAGACCTTTGAATTAGGTGGCGAACAATTACTTTTACAAGGTGGGCATCATCCTGATCTTGGATTAGATTTCTACGTCAAAACGTTCAAAGAATTAAAATCGCTCTACCCACAATTAAAATTACACGCCCTAGGACCACCGGAGATTGCGCATATCACCAAATTGGAACAATCTACCCACACGGAAGTCTTAAGCGCACTCAAAGCAGCAGGGTTGGATAGTTTGCCTGGTGCTGGCGCAGAAATTTTAGATAATCGAGTTCGACGACTCATTTCTAAAGGAAAATGTACAGGGGAAGAATGGTTGGACGTGATGCGTGCAGCCCACCAACTGGACATCACCACATCAGCAACTATGATGTTTGGCCACATAGAAACGAATCGGGAGAGGATGGAACATTTTGTTGCTCTTAGGCAAGTCCAAAGTGAAAAGCCAGCCAAAGCCAAAGGATTTTTGGCCTTTATCCCTTGGCCTTTTATGGATGAAGATACCATTTTAAAAAAATTAAAAAGAGCTAGAAATCAATGTACAGGTGATGAATATGTCCGCATGATTGCCATGAGTAGAATCATGTTGCCCAATGTTGTCAACATCCAGGCTTCATGGCTGACTGTTGGAAAAAAAGTTGCCCAAGTTTGCCTTCACTCAGGAGCCAACGATTTTGGCAGTATTATGATCGAAGAAAACGTCGTTTCTGCTGCTGGAGCTGCCTTTCGTTTTACCGCAGATGGCATTCAAAAAGCCATTATTGAAGCAGGTTTTAGGCCACAATTGAGAACCCAACAATACGAATTTAGGGAAGTGCCAAAAAACATCAAACAACAGATTTTGGACCCGGTCACCATGGTCATTGATTAAGAACTATGGAAAAAAGTTTGTACGATAAAATCCAAGAAGCCGCCCGTTTTATTCAAAAACAAATTTTAGGTAGGCCAGCTTTTGGGATTGTTTTGGGAACAGGACTCCATCAATTCACCGAAAACTTGGATGATGTTGTTCATTTTCCTTATGATACCATTCCCCATTTTCCCGTTGGCAAGGTAGAAAGTCATCGAGGTAGTATGATGATTGGTAAAATCAATCAAACCGAAGTTATTGTCCTTTCGGGTAGAAGTCATTACTACGAAGGATTTTCGACCCAAAAAGTTTCATTTCCCGTAAGGGTCTTGGCAGCACTTGGCGTCCAACATATTTTTTTTACCAATGCGGCAGGAGGCGTAAATCCTCATTTTAAGGAAGGTGATATTGTCGCTATCGAGGACCATATCAATTTTATTCCCGACAACCCTTTGCGAGGATCAAACGACACACGTCTTGGCCTTCGATTTCCAGACATGATGTATGCTTATTGTCCTACGACGATTCAACGATGTATCGATATAGGTTCTTCATTACAAATATCCATTAAAAAAGGAGTTTACATGGCAATGGCAGGCCCTAGTTTGGAGACGCCGGCTGAATACAATATGGCCTATCGGATGGGGGCAGATTTGGTGGGTATGAGTACAGTACCAGAGGTGATAGTGGCCCGACATGCTGGGTTGAAAGTAACTGCTTTTTCCATTGTGTCAAATGTGTGCTACCCTAAGCAGAACTTAAGCCCAACCACCGTCGAAGATGTCATCAAAACAGTGGAATCTTCTGCCGAAAAAATCAATGCTATCCTCTACAAATATTTTTTTGATAGTTCAAATAATCTTACTGCGTAATGGAAAAAAACGAACAAATTATAGCGAAAAAAATAGTCGAAGAACTCATGTTGGGCAGGGATGCTTTTTCAAAACTATTGGACATACAATTAGTAGAAGTTAAACCTGGATTTTGCACCGTACAATGTGTCGTATCAAATCAAATGTTGAATGGTTTTTACATTGCTCATGGGGGCATTACCTATTCATTGTCGGATAGTGCTTTGGCCTTTGCCAGCAATGCGCATAATATCAAAGCGGTGTCTATTGAAACGTCCATTTCTCACTTAAAAAAAGTAGTCAAAGGTGATATTTTAACAGCTACTTGCGTAGAAAAAAACCTCTCTAACAAATTTGGTGTCTACGAGGTCACTGTTACCAACCAAGCAGACCAACCTGTCGCACTTTTCAAAGGAACGGTATTTAGAACAGGTGAAAAATGGGTATAATATACTTTCGTACAATGTAAATTCGACGTAAATCTGACTACACTACAGGCAATGAAACATACCCTTTATACAAGTGGTCTTCTTCAAAAACCTCGTCGGAATAATCCTTCACAACATTATAAAGCGTATCTCGCTCAATGGGTTTTCTTCCTACTCTTCTAATCATGTTGACCAATTCTTCTGTGGACAATGCAGGATTTTGCTCTTCGCTTCCTGCCATAGAATAAATTTTTGTCGTATCGTCAATGGTGCCATCCATATCGTCCACACCAAAAGCAAGGGACAATTGAGCCATCTCCCTACCAATCATCGGCCAATAAGCTTTAATATGGTCAAAATTATCTAAATAAATCCTTGATATGGCATAATTGCGTAGGTCTTCGATCGTAGTGGATTCTGGCAAGTGGGACATTTGATTATCTTGATTTCTAAATTTTAGAGGAATAAATGTCTGAAATCCACCCGTTTTATCTTGATGTGCTCGCAATTTATCCAAGTGATCTACCCGATGAAAATACGACTCAATATGTCCGTATAGCATTGTTGCGTTAGACCTTCCACCTAAGTCATGCCACACTTCGTGAATTTTGAGCCATTGTTCGCCGCTACATTTCCCTCCAGCTATTTGGTCTCTAATTTCTGGATGAAATATTTCCGCTCCACCACCCGGCATAGATTCTAAACCTGCTTCTTTCATCAGGGCCATTCCATCTTCATAAGAAATTTTGTCTTTCTTAAAGATATAATGGTATTCGACTGGTGTTAGTGCTTTGATATGCAATTCGGGTCGATGTTTTTTAATCTGTCTAAATAATTCCGAATAAAACTTGACGTCGTATTGGGGTAATACTCCACCGACGATGTGTACTTCCGTTACGGGTTTTCCATCGTAGGACCGAACGATGTCCATCATATCTTCTATAGTATATTCCCATCCTTCAGACCTTTTTTTTATCAAGCGACTATACGAACAAAACGTACAAGTGTATAAACAAATATTGGTCGGTTCAATATGAAAATTGCGGTTAAAGTAGGTGTGATCGCCGTGCTTTTTTTCTCTGATAAAATTGGCTAATGAACCTACAAAACTCAAGGAAGCATTTTCAAAAAGGTATAAGGCATCTTCATTCGAAATACGCTCACCTTCACTAACTTTACTTGCGATTTTTCGAAGTTCGAGGCTAAGGTTATCTTCATTTGCGAATAAAGAAATCATACAATATTTTCAATGTTTAATATAAAATGCAGTATTTAATAATTAGTTTATTAAACCTCTATATTTTTACAAATCTTAATGTCTGAATTTCATTTTGGTGAAATATTTTTATAAAATAAATCCCTGACATCCAACCGTCTGTGTCTACTTCAAGACGATTTGAATTATTCCAATAAAACGTGGATTTTATCCTGCCTTGTTGGTTAAAAAACATAATTGGACAAGACACACAAGCCGCTTGATCTTCCATTTCCAAAGTCAATATTCCAGAAACAGGGTTAGGATAAATCCAAGCCGTAGGGACATCCTTTTTATTGGACACATCCTTAGAACTACTTGATTGAAGTACAACAATATCTTTGATTCCTGCCGTAAAACATTGGTTCTGATCGACTACGTGGAAACAGACTTTATATGTTCCCGCTTCTTGATAAGCATGTGAAATAGTTTCACTATTGTAAGAAGTTCCATCACCCATATCCCATCGTACTGTTGAAAAATCATTGACCAAAGCTTGACCTTCCAAAATATTGGCATCGGGCAGTCTCAAGGTATCAGATGAAATATCAAATTCTGCCACAACCAAGGTAGAATCTTCTCTTACCGTAAAGTGGTGTGGAACCCTACCACAAGGTTCAATAAAGGAAACCTGCCAATTAAAGAAATTTTTATAGCCCGTTGATTCCATATCATCAACAACACTAGATTTTATATTGACGATATTTTCTATTTGAAATGGAAAGTTTACATTTTCTGATTGGGACATCAACCCTCTACCAACTTTTTTGAGTAATCGATAATTTTCTCCTTGTGGAATAAGCCAATTGACAACCATGGTTTTTAAGCCCGCATCAGTTGATGGCCTCGTCGTCGAGTGTATAATATTATCATTTTTGTCCATAACGACTAATTCAAGTGTATGTTTTGCCTCACTAATGATGTCAAAGGAGTTTAAGGTAAAATCACCTAAGGCGTCAAAAACCAATCCCGAATTTTTAATATTTTCAAAACTAGAAACTGTATTATCCGGAGTTTCAAGACCAAGATTTGAGTTGTATTTTACTTCTGCAAACAAAGATGGAATCATAGAATCCGTGGACAACAAAACAAGATTGCCTTTGTACAATATTTCACCTTCGAACGGCTGGTCGTACCAATTCGTTTCGTGACTACCCTGACTACCCAAAGGGCTAGTGAGGATAAAATCTGCCTTTCTACACAAATGATTATCTAATTCAAAATTGTTGCCCAGTGCCTGCCTGTCAGTTACCACTATAGACAAAGTTTTTTTATTATTTAATGGTTTTCCATCGATTTCACCATTGATTTTACTCACTTCAACTGTCAAGTCATAAAAACCATCCCCAGGCTGAAAAGCAGGAAGTTGAATGTAGGTTCTTTGTTTTGGTTCTAAAATTCCTTCCCATACAAAGGTTATAAAAACTGAAGAAGATCCATACACTATTTCGGCACTTGTCAAGGTATCTAGTCCTGCATTTTCAATCAAAATATAAGGCTGAATACTCGAATTACACCCCATGAGTGCATGTTTTACTTCTAGTAGAATAACGTCGTTAGATTTCCGAGGATCGACGGGTACATTTCCATCATCAACTAAGTATTGATAGGCAGCAAATACATTGATGATACCCATTCCAAAAACATTATCTTCTCCTTCGTCACCTAAGTCCGTACAAGTGCGGTATAAGGCCGTTTTTAATTCATTACCACCCAAATAAGGAAAAGCCTCTTTCAACAATAAAATAGAACCTGCTACGTGAGGACAAGCCATGGAAGTACCACTTAGTTCGGCGTATGAATTTCCTGGAACACAAGACCGAACAGAAACACCGGGAGCAGAAACTTCTGGTTTGATTTTCAGTGAACCTTCCCCTTCACAATGGGATGGTCCCCTGCTTGAAAAACTTGCAATAGGAAGTGCTGGTGAATTGCCGTTTAAAGCACCTACCGTAAAAGCATTGACCTCGTTGATATTTACATTATGCGGATTGGTAATGGTACCAGAATCAGGGCCTTCATTTCCAGCCGAGAATATAACAGCTATCCCTATTAATTCTAAAGTATTGAGAATAGGAACATATACACTATAACAATCTAATTCCATCAAACTGGGATCGTGCCAAGAATTATTGATGGCGTCTGGCATATCGTCCACGGTATTTTCATCTCCATCAGGATCGACGGCCCATTCAAATGCTGTAATGTTGTCAGCCGTACCTACACCACAAAGTATTGCCCCTCCCATCCAGGTAGCATTAAAAGCAACACCAATTGTATCATTATTTGCCCTATCAATTCCTAAAACTGTACCCGTTACGTGAGTTCCATGATTCGAACAATCAAAGGGACCATTTGCGTTTTGACCTGGAGCAAAAGGATTGGGATACCATGATTGAGCTCTAGGAAAATAATTTCCATGGTATTGATGTGCGATGGCCGGGTGGGTAGGATCAACACCTGTATCGGCTGTAAATACTTTAGTGCCATAACCAGTATAGCCTAATGCCCACATAGCGGGAGCATTGATAGCTGCCAAACCATTTTCAATTTTATTGGGTGCTGGTGCTGCGTTTAAAGATACAGTTTCGTATTTAGTGCCTTCCAATAAAACATTTTCTCCAATCCAAAAAATATCCTGTCTAGCTGCTAATTCTTTGATATTTTCTGGTGAACATTTGAAAGAAATAGCATTGGTAATCCAATGTGTTTTGAGAGAATTAGCCTCAATTCCTGGTTGTTTTTTCAAATACTCTACTAGTTCAGGTTGGGTTGCTGTGGCCTTATTTTTTAAAGCTTTGATGAGTATTTTTGCTCTATCTTCATAGGATAATTTGTTCAACTTGAAATAAGATTCCCAAGCGTCGAGATTTACCTGATCCTCCAAGACCACATGTACAGAAATAGACTTATTAGACCGTACGTCTAATGAGCTTAATAGCTTGGAAGAAACTTTATAACTACCTTTAAATTGTCCGAATAAAGGCACACTACACAAGGTAAAACATAAGTAAAAAACCAATGATTGAAGTTTGGACATTTTTGCGTGTTTTGGTAAGAGTAAGCTAAGGTATACTTTTATTTTAAAGTAAAATAATCGAAACTAAGAATTGTTGGAATACTGATTATGAAATGAAGCAATAGTCATGGATTGGCATAATTATAACCTTTCAAAAAAGCGATCATTTAAAAATGGTCTATCTCAAACAAATTTAAAAAAATATTCTACCCACATTTAACAATCTTAGCGATAATTATTTTACCAGATGATGTTTTGATATGTGTAAAATAAACACCTGAAACAAGGTTTTCGGTAGTCAAATAATTTTGGTAAAAAACACAAGGCATCAATTCTCCTAAAGCCGAAAAAAGCTCTACATTTTCGATCCCATCATGTTCAATGGCAATATATACTTGGTCTACAAATGGGTTGGGATACAACTTCAATCTAGAGACTTTATGAGACTCAGTTTTTACCAATTTTTCATCTGTTGCCGACCAGTTTTCTCCTTTGGAGTTATCAACATTCAACGAATTTAATATCAAACATGGACCATTTCCATCAGCATCTTTTGGCCACGGAAAATTATCGGTATAAAACACATTATCTATGATTTCCCCATATGGATTTCTAAGTATAATATGGTAGGCACTATTGGACAAATTTCGTACAAATTGTCCATAGGGAGCAAAACCATAAAATGCCTCAAAAGCCTGTTGATTACTTGCCAGAAAGATCTTTTGTCCTGGATGAATGAAAGCGTTGTTTGGAAATACAAAACCCAAACCTGGTTCGCTCACATAATATCCTGACATATCGTGCATTTCACCACCATTGTTGGTTAATTCTACATACTCCAAATCTGTACTTTCAAATCCGTCCTCTTTTTTTGGATGATAATGAATTCTAGAAATGACGATGGGTGGAATATCCGCAAAAATACAATTGTTTAAAGGAGCTATATGTTGATTTATCCAAGCGACTCGATTTGAAATCCAAAGTTTCAATTCATTCACATGGGATGTATAATTATCTAAGGTATTCCACTTTTGATGCTCTCTTCCTACCGCTTCCGACAATAAAGCAGTGAGACTATCCACCATTTGTAGCATTTTTGGCGTTTGTAAAACACCTGCTTCACGAGTCAATTCTTTCCATCTTTGAGAAAAATGACAAGCAAAGGTAGGATTCAAAAAAAGATTTTTCCAAAATTTGGCACCGACGTTGTCAAAATTATCGAATTGCCAGACGTCCGTTTTGCTTCGATCATATCCCCATTGAAACAAATCATTACCATAAGCTAAATTGATGTCCCATACAGGGCCAGCCCGCAATTTGCCTCCTCTTTCTTTGTGGTAAAATGTACTGTATTGGTAGGCGTCTACGTTGGAGGCCAGCTCATTAATTAGCATAAAATCAATAAACGAAGCCATATCAATCAACGAAGGAAAACCATGCAATTTGGATGGATTCCAAGCTGCATTTTCCTCCAATTTGTCAAATTGTTGTTTAATGTACAAGTGTTGAGTGGGTAAAATAACGTCGGGTTTTGGCTCGTGATGGATAAAAAAAGTCGGTTGCCCAATATGGCTAACATAAGACCAATGGTTGAAATCTCCTGGACTAAATTTATCCGTTTTAGTGATATATCCACCTGTCACATTGGTTCCGTCTATATCTTCAGTGCCCAATTCGGCAACATCTACCCGGTTTTTATCCTGTTTTATTTTTTCCAATAAAACGTAGACTCCTATATATTGTCCATTGAGTAGTACCTCACAATAGCGACCCCTAGGTGCGTATAATCCAATTTTTTGAGAAAACAAAAAGGTTAAGTTGTCCCTAATTAAGGATTTGTCAAAAGCACAAGCATTCAATACCCAATCATTTTCTTCGGGCATTCCTAAAATGGAGACATTGTTATTGGTCATCAAATCCTCTTGGACCGTTTCAAAACCATAAGGTTTTTTTGGAAGAGAAGTGGATGTTTGCCCTCGAATCTCTATACCAATTTTGCCATCATAATTGAGAAATAAAGGATTAAATTGGTCAGAAAGGGTATTTCGTGTTCCATCTTCCTTCCAAATAATTTTCATAGATGCAGGCACTTTGACCTCTTCTTTTATATTAAATGGTTGTCCAGTACTTGGGTTGATTTCAGTAGTAATCAAAACGATGGGAAGGTTGCTGCTTACAAAATTTTGCCCTTGTATGGTTTGAAGTAAGAAGAAGCTACCTAAATATAAACTTACTTTCCTTAGACCATGGTGAAAATGGGTTGAATTCATATTGATTACTTCCTGTAGTATTAAGTCTTGATTACGCTTAAGAAAATTACTTTCAACACAATTTCTTATGTATAGTTAAAGTTAAAATAATTCCAATTCCAAAGGTACACGGATTTTTGAAAAATAGGTCTTTACCTTTAATATTAAAGCCAACTCTACAAATCAATACTACTCTTTGTAATCCTTTTTTACCAATTTTTGGTTGCTTTTTTGTTGACTATCACTTTATCCATTACTTATATAAAAGTAAAAAAGGTTCTTTTGATAACTGGTCTAATGTCTCTCCCATCCTAGCAATTTTTTCGTCTTCAGATTTAGTCAAGCTCATCCATTCTAAATATTTTTTTTGTTGATTTTCGGGCAGCGATATAAATCTTTTTTTTAAGATAGGTTCTTCTTCGAGACAAGTAAAAAATTCGAGTTTGACTTCTTGCAAAGTATGGTCAGCACATAAGACAATTCGAACAAAATCACCAGCTGCTTTACCAATTATTTTCCTTATTTCTGCCTTCACTGGAAGAAATAACTGACCATTGCCCATCGGCATGAGGTTGTAGTTTTTGATGGAATAACCATCGATAGAACCGCACACTTTGACCCATCCGAAGTAGGCATGTTTATCTTGAGGGATTTCGGGTATTTTAGCGTAGGTCCAACCCCCTTTACCGGGAAATTTTTCAAGGATATAATCTCTATCGACAAGTGGTTTGATGTCCATTATTTACTTTTTACCGCTCTTTTTTGCCTTCGGATTAAAATCGAGACAAAGTTGAATCCAGTGTTCGAGGTCTTCATTTTTTTGAATGGCGTGTTCTAGCATAAAAACAAAACCCTTCATCGGTTTTCCTGTAAATTCCATAGGGATACAACCTTCTTGTTGGAGTGCTTTTTCGTACACCTCTTCGCCAATGCGGCATAACAACATTTCCTCTCCTGATTTTTTATCGGTATGGGTACCACAACACATTTTATCATCTACCATAAAACAAACGCCGCTGAACATTTTTTTTTCGGTAAAAGGCACATTTTTACTGAAGAATACGCCACGAATTCGTTCGGCATGCAATTCACTGTAGGCCATATTGCGTCTAATTTAATGATTACAAAAATAAAGTAATTTTTAATAAGGGCGACTATTGGTTCAAAAAATTGTAAGTAATACAGGTTTCCAGGAATGAGATTTAATTCCATATTCATTCCCTTTCCACCTATTTTAACAATTATGATGATAATGGTTTCGGTGCTCCGCACCTGGAATGAGGGTTGTACGTCATAATTTATAATAATTTCGGTGCTCCGCACCTATTTTCGTGAATGTGGAATCTTTTATTATTAAATAATCACACACCATTGAACTTACCACCAAAGCGCCCCCAAAAAAAGGTGCAGTGAACCGAAACCATTATAACACTGTAATGAATTTATAACCATTGACAAGGTGCAGCGCACCGCAATAATTATAGGCACCGTAATCATTAAAAATACAGC
Source organism: Saprospiraceae bacterium (assembly GCA_049290115.1). GTDB lineage: Bacteria > Bacteroidota > Bacteroidia > Chitinophagales > Saprospiraceae > OLB9. The sequence goes on from JBATMZ010000060.1 coordinate 16,901, forward strand.
ACATCAAACACAATGACAAGGTGCACCGCACCGCAATCACTATAACACCGTGATCAATATATAACCATTGACAAGGTGCAGCGCACCGAAACCATTATATGCACCGTAATCATAAATGCAGTACATCAGACACAATGACAAGGTGCAGCGCACCGCAATCACTATAACACCGTGATCAATATATAACCATTGACAAGGTGCAGCGCACCGTAATCATTATATGCACCATAATCATAAATGCAGTACATCAGACACAATGACAAGGTGCAGCGCACCGAAATCACTATAACACCGTGATCAATATATAACCATTGACAAGGTGCAGCGCACCGAAACCATTATATGCACCATAATCATAAATGCAGTACATCAGACACAATGACAAGGTGCAGCGCACCCAAACCATTACACATACAATATAAACACTACCCTATACAGGGTGCAGTCCACCGAAACCATTATATGCACCATAATCA
>JBATMZ010000061.1:0-8038 GCA_049290115.1 Saprospiraceae bacterium
CATCCAGCGGCATCGGATCAGCCCCGTCTTTCAGTGACCAAAGCTGGAATGCCTGATCAGAGGTTATCTCAGGTAGATTGACCAATTGAAGGAAGTTTTTCTTATTTACGACATTGTAATGCAAATAAACTGAAATACCTGCATATCCTGCTGTTGGTGTCATATCGATGATCTTATTGTTGGGATCATTGATTTGATTGATGATAGCAAATTGTTGTTGTTGCTGAGTGGCGATAGAATCACAAGCTTTTTTATCAGACTCATATTTTTGGATGGCACTGTTGTGATCCCTTTTTTGAATAAAAAACAATGAAAATCCCAAAACGGAAAGCAACGCAAAAAAAGTGGTCAACGTATTCCAGGATAATCCTGTTTTAGTTGGTGTCACCACTGTATTATTGACTGATGAAGTAGTACCCGATGATTTGGATGGCAGATTTTCAAATATCCGGTCGGCCACTTGAGCAGGGGCTTTTATGGCGTTCAATTGGGCATATTTTTCCAGACTTAAGGAGATTTCATGAATTTCTCTTTGGATTTCAATGTGTTTGGCTTGCATATCCAGAACTTCTTTCTCTTCTTCGGGAGAAAGTTGTCCGAGCACATAAAGCTCTAAAATGCCTGATTCTATGTATGTTTTTAAGTCCAATTTAATTTTACATTATAAATAACATATACAACAAATGTTTTTCATCCTTTAGCCGATGCCGCAACTGACTGATGGCTTCTCTGAGACGTGTTTTGACTGTACCCAAAGGTATTTCCAGTTCATCTGAAATTTCCTGCTGGGTATAACCCTGCAAAAACATCTTATCGATCAGCACCCTGTATTTTACAGGCATATCTTTGATCAGTGCCTTGATATCTACATTTTTTTCGGATGACTCTGATCCCATACCGTATTCTGTATTGTCAAAAGAAGTCGTATTGGATGCCATCTCGAATGACTTCAAACGCTTGATATCTATAGCTGTATTCCTGGCTATTTGTGCCATCCATGTAAATAACGTTGCCTTAGATTCATTATAAGAATCAATGTTATTCCAAATTTTTAAGAAAACAGATTGGAGTACTTCTTCTGATTCTTCTTGCCTTCTCAGTATGCGGTGGATAATACCATATATAGCATCAGAATAGTGATGATACAACAACTTGAGGCCGGATTCTTCCCCTTGTTTTATAGATAATATGACAGATTGTAACTCTATGGTCTATGTTTTGATTTACTGGTATTATATTCTCGCGGTAATCAAAGGTAAATTTATTTGTCGTAACGGTATAGTTAAACTTCTACATTTTTTTTAATTAATTACATTCACTTTATTTATCGAACTACAAATACATATACGATGGATGAGGACACCTTGGATTTTAATTAGCATTAAAAAAGTACTGTATCCCTGAATTATATTTTTATATTAAATGTATCTTATTGATAATGTGTTTATTGTACAATATCGTTTTTAGATAATTTCGTGGGAAACCATTCGGGTGATTGTTGGTGTGAATGTTAACATAGTGTTGAATATTTTGGAATGGTGATATATAGATTATTAATTTACTTAGTAAAAATCATGTTTTTGTTTATAAAAATGAGTTTTTCTAACTAATTAAGCATTTTAATTTAGGTTTGACTATTTTCAGTATTGCCTGAATGGCAAGTATGGACATTTTAGCGATGGTAAGTCACCAGATTTTATTTATATTCTATTTCTCTTTTTACAAGTGACAAAACAATTTGTTGATCATTAAAAACTTTTCTTTCAATCAAATTACCACATTTATCGTATTTATAATCCACAAAGATACCGTGGGTATATTTGCCTTTTTCATAATGTAATCTAGAAGTTCCATTTCCATATTTATCAACTGTTTTTTCTATTTTTAAAACAGATTCCATTTTATCATTCAAAGTATCAATTACGAGTTTTTGGCGTCCTTGGCCCTCATCAAATAACGTGTAATAAGTTTTATATTTAAATTTATATTGTCCAGCTATTTCTGAATAGTACAATTCTTCCTTTGAGTTGTAAATAAAATCAAACTCTTCTTGTAAAAAGATTGCACCAGCACCACTTGATCTATCTGTATAATGAATTGATTTCATTAAATTAGATTTGTCATTATATAGATACAAGTACTTCTCTCGTTCAATACCATTTTGTTTATAAACTCTAGAAATTAAATTGTTTAAAATATCATATTGGAAGTGCCAACAATTTTTCACATTTCCACGGAAGAAAGTACTTGTTTCAATAATTCCTGCAGCATTAAAATTAAAAATTATTTCATTCTTATCTGAATTCTTTACAATGATTTTTAATTCATTGTGCACATATTCTGAATTTTTTGATTTTTGAGGTGGGATTACCTGCCCAAATTGATCTTTAAATCTATTTTCCCAGATATACTCTACTATTCTCAAGACAGAAAAATCGAATTCTTCAAAATAATGATCTTGCATTATTTCTTCAAAATATATTTTGTTCATAGATTTTTAATTTTTCTGGTGATTTATGCTTATTTTTTGCAAAGGTTTTTGATAAAAGCCAAACAAATCTCATCAAAGCACTTATTATAATTCGTTTTTTAATCCACCGATAATTTGATTTGTTTACCGAATCCTTCTCTAAAAATCCTCATGATTGTTGACAATCTAATATCAGAAGCATTGTTTTCGATTCTTGAAATATAACTTTTTGTTGTTCCGCATTTATTGGCTATCTGTTCTTGGGTCATACCTTCTTTGATGCGCATATCCTGTAGCAACACACCTAATTTAAAAGCTTCAAATCCTTCTTCTTACTCAGGACTGGATTTAGTACCTTCTTTTCCGTATTCTTTATCTAGATGATCTCTGAAAGATGTCAAATTATCACTTTTCTTAGATTATTCATTTTGAAGAATTATCTTTTATTTAATGAATCTTAAGGGCTTGAGCTTTGCGAAGGTTTTTGTCGATAGCCAAAACCGACGTTAAAGCTTCTGTTATGTTGTAGTGATTCTCTCTTTGTTGATTTTATCTATAAGTTCAAGCAGATTTGTATTTTTAATAGCATTTTCAACATTGTCAATCTTAAACTGTGGAAGTTCCATATTTCTAGCACTGTTTAATTTTTTATTAATGGCAATTATTGGTTTCCTTTTAAGATCTAATGTTTCTATTTGATTTGGCTTCATAATTTACTTTTTAATGACTATAAATGAATGATAATTTGTATCTTTTGTAAAACGTTCAAACTCACCATCAAATTCCCTGAATATTTCAAAATCTTGTTCTATACTTTCATACATAGAGTTTATTCCTATTTGATACAATCTTGTCCTTGCTTGTGTGCTACCCTTTGCATATACCATTACAGATGGTTTTTTACTGAAAAATGAGTAAAGAGTTGAACCGACAGTTGCTAATACTTTATCTCTATCGTTGTTATTCGTTACATTTAAAAAATCTATTTCGTCAGTTTTAATATTATAATCTCCCATTACAAGTTGCCATAAATTTGGTATCGTTGTTGGTGTGTAAGCTATTCTTTTATGAATATTTCCTTTAGGTCCCTGACTGTAAAAATCAAAGACTTCTTGTTGCTCATCTGTTTGTAATAAATACTTTTCTAACTCCATTTACTCCTTCAAAACCTTATATCTCATGTCTCCACCACAAAGATAAGGATTCCATTTGGAAGTCCTGAAATATCTATAGTGTTTTGTCCTTCAAATATGTCTTGTTTTATGAGGTTTGTACTTCATTTTCAATAGTCTGTTTTATGTTATTGCTCCAAATTACAGCATAATTATCAGCAAAATCTTCAACTTGTTTTAGGTTAGCTTTGCTCCAATGTCTTTCGTAAATGTAATCAACACAATGTCCAATTTCGTGTAAAAGCAGTTTTTCGAGATTATATTTTTTATAACTTTCTGTTGTCCATTGTAAATACCAACCATTTTTTTCGTGATGTAAATCTGTGCAGTATTGTTTGTAAAAATTTAGTTGTTTTGATGTCGGTTTAACGTGTCCAAAAAGCATTTTGTTGTCTATTGGAACTGCATAAAGTTTTATTAGATATACCTTGCTTCCGCAAATAAATTGTCCTTGCAAAGTTTCTCCTTTAAGATATTCGGATTTTTTAACTTTATCAAGCCAAATATGAGTCAAGAATTTTGTGTGTAATGGGAAGTTTTTTTAGAGTTTCCTTAATTTCGTCAATTGTTACAGGAAAATAAAAATCTCTTGAAGTGTTTTCTACAATAAAAATTGGTGTTTCTTGTCCAATTGCTGGTGATAAAATATTATGATGTCTTTTGAAAATTCCGTCGGCACATTTTAAACGTGTTCTTCTACCGTGAATTTCGGTAAATTTTCGGTTCTTTTTCCAAGCTGTTTCTTTTCGATTTTGGTTCATACGTTTGTTTGTTTAAGCTTGCCACCAACTTACTTATTTATCCAACAAACTTACGACACACTTACGGTTTTTCCAAACATCTAAGCATCCGAATTTAAAATCAACCACATATATCAAATAACCTAAAAGTATTGATTTCTGATAATTCCAATATAAAACGTCCTACACTACGACTTATTTCCCTACAAAACATATTTTATTTGTAATTAACCGTAAATTACGGATATAATTACTTTAAGCAAACAATACATCTTTTCTTTTCTTCGAGATAAAAAATAAATTAGCGAAATCCGCGAAAATTAGCGTCCTACAATACCTACAAGTCCCTACAATCTACTGTATTCTAAACCATTTGAAAGCAAATTACACCTTTCTTTCACTTATGTAATAAAAAAATAAAATTTACAAATCCAAGTCCACCTTCTCTCTCGTATATGATATCAAACCAGTAGTAATTTTTTTATTAGTTAATTATTTTAAAATTCCCACAATGAAAAACAGGAACCTTATCTTGATCTTGATCTCCTTCTTTTACAGTTTCAGCATGCTGTTATTTACATCTTGTAACAATAGCAAACCAACCAAAACCGATAATATCAACAATGACATCCCCGCCCTGCTCGATAGAAACGAAAAAATCCGATACGGCAAAGAGTGGGATGATGTCAGCAACAATTATCAAACGCTCAAGCTTGCCATTCAAAAAAATGAAGCGGACCACGAAGCAAAAATCAAAATGGCCAATCTTTTTATCCGCGAAGCTAGAGTTACTGGCGAACATGGACATTATTATCCCGCGGCACTAGCCATGACCGATAGAATCATCAATAGTACGACAAAAGTCAATAATATGGAGTTTCTCGCTTTGGTGACTAAAGCTGGTGTACAGTTGTCTTTGCACGAATTTAAGGCAGCATTGGAGACAGGTCAGAAAGCCATTCAACTCAACAACAAAAATGCACAGATATATGGTGTACTGACGGACTGTTATGTAGAGTTGGGCCAATATGACAAGGCAGTTGAGATGGCCGACATCATGATATCTATCAAACCTGACTTGAGATCTTATGCAAGAATATCTTATCTCCGTGAGATTCATGGGCAAATTCCTGAAGCGATCGAAGCTATGAAAATGGCTGTAGAAGCTGGCGTACCAGGATACGAAGATACTGCTTGGGCAATGTTGACTTTAGGAGAATTGTATGAAAGATACGGCGAATCAAACAAGGCAAAGTTATTGTATGAAGAGATTTTGGCTGAACGACCAGACTATCCTTTTGCAGTAGGTGCATTGGGAGCCATCCATTTAAAAAATAAAGATATCAAAAAAGCAGAAGAAACTACACTCAAAGCAATTGACATCATCCCGGAAGTAGGTTTCTATACACAACTAGCTGAGATTTATAAAATCCAAGGTAGAACGGAAGAAATGACCAAAATTATGGAAGAAGTATTCGTCATGCTAAAAGATGATGAAGAAAGTGGTCACAATATGAATCTAGAATATGCCCATATTTATCTAGATCTACTCGAAAAACCTGAACAAGCACTCACCTACGCACAAAAAGAGTTTGACAAAAGACCCGATAATATCGATGTCAATAGAATGCTTGCAAGAATATACAAAGCTAAATCTGATCAAACCATGACTCAGAAATATGCAGTTGCAGCTAGTATCACAAACTCAAAACATCCAGAACTAGAGCCTTTAATGGCAAAAATATAAATCAAAAATGTACAGCCTATGTTGGGCGCCAAGGGTACGGAAGCATTTACAGTTCAGCAATTATTTTAACATTCGATATAGATTTAATGAATTGGGTAGATCTCCCCTTTAGGGGTTGGGGGTAGATCGGTTGCATTTACCGAAAGTCACCAAAATGAAATTTTACATTTTCATTTACCATAAAACGAACTTGTTAATTTAGAAGTAGAACCGTGTTTATGATTGACTCTTGTTTATTTTTTAATCAAAATTTTTAGTAAGATGAAAACATTATTAACTGTTTGGTCAGGTGGGATGAGTAGTTTGAAATTATGCTCCTTCCTCTTTTTATGGCTTATGGCTGGAATAGTGATGGCATCAAGTCATCGCGAAGCCCCTTTAATTTCTAATGATCCATTGGCGGACAATACAGATTTGTATGCTTTCCGTAGTCCTGATAATCCGAATACAATAACGATTATCGCCAATTACATACCTGGTGAACTACCTTTTGGTGGACCAAATTATTATTCTTTTGGTGAAAATATCAGGTATGAAATCCATGTGGACAATGATGCTTCTAAGCCTGGTGATGAGATCGTTTACAGACTCACTTTCAGCAAGGTCAATGAAGATCCTACCACGTTTTTTAACATCCGACTAGGCAAACAAAACCTAAAAACTACCTACACACTTGAAAGAAGTATGGATGGTGGAGCAAGTTTTGCAGTTATTCTAGCGAATGGTATCGTGCCACCACCGAATATCGGACCAAGGTCTATCAATTCTGGTGTAGGATTAGGTACTACGTATGATGCATTATTTAATGGTGCCATTGCGACGACTACTACTGGCGAAAAAGTATTTGCCGGTCCTGTAGACGATCCATTTTTTGTTGATCTAGGAGGTATATTTGATCTTGGTGATGCACCTAGACAAGGAGAGGGTTCTAGAGATGGATTGGCTAAATACAATGTTCATACCATAGCTATTCAAATTCCAATAGCTACCTTACTTAAAACTGGCGCACCTGCACTACCTACCAATATTTTGGACAGTGATTATGTAATTGGTGTGTGGGCTTCGGCAAGCAGACCTGCTATCAAAACACTTTCTACAAGCAATAATGTGGCGTATGATGGTGATTGGATTCAAGTATCCAGATTGGGTATGCCATTGACGAATGAAGCAGTGATTGCTGTGGGTGACAAAGATCTTTGGAATAGATTGACACCTTATGACGAAATAAGTGAAACCACTTTGGACAAATATTTCTTCAATCCTGAGCTAGCTTTATACATGGATGACGATTTATTCGGAGGTGCAGTCCCAGCATTTGCGCCACTTCGTGTTCAGACCAAATCATTGGGCGCATTTGACTTTTCAAATGGGGGAGATGGTTTGTACGGACTAAAAGGAAATCCTGCTTTGGCTGGAACTGCGTTAGACGATGCTGTTTTTGGAACACTTTTATTGCCTGGTCCGGGAATGCCTAGATCGGTAGACCTTTGGCCTGCTTTTCACACAGGTGTTCCTAACGTGATTCCTTATCAATTGGCAACAGGAAAAAATGGCAATCCACTAGCCGCTGGAAAACCTTTTGTCAATAACTTCTTACCAAATGGTGGTGATATGTTGAGATTAAATATGGCCGTCCCGCCTACACCGAGAGATGATCCTAATTTCAGTTCTTTGGGATTGGTACAAGCTGCAGCTATTGGTCTTACGGTAGCACCATTTAATACGACCGCAAACCTTGAATTTATACCGAATATGGATGGATTTCCAAATGGTAGAAGACTAGAAGATGACGTGACAAGAATCGAACTTCAAGCAGTAGCGGGAGTTGTTTTGGCAGCCGTTGGTCTTTGGTATGATGATTATGATCCTGCCACTTCGCCTAGTCCAGTGACACCACAATTGTTGAATG
>JBATMZ010000062.1:0-30942 GCA_049290115.1 Saprospiraceae bacterium
CATGTTCCAGCAGAATTAGGTGTTACGTTTGCGGTTAATCCAACACAAACAGCATTAGCTCCGCCTATGGAAGGATTGGTTGGTATGGCATTAATCACCACGTTTGCAGAGGTGGCCGAAGTACAAAGACTGGCATTGGTAACGGTAAAAGTGTACGTCATACTCACTGGCAAATTAGTGACTGTATAAGTTGTGCCAGAACCAGTGTACGTTGTGCCACCAGGACTTCTTGTTATCGTCCAATTACCAGATGAAGGCAGCCCAGATAATATTACTCTACCAGTAGGGGTTGTACATGTTGGTTGCGTGATGGTGCCAATGACTGGGGCATTTGGGGTAGAATAGAAGGAAAGAGTTCTTGAGCTTGTAGCTGTACAACCTAGTTCGTCGGTAACGGTTACTGTGTATGTATTTGCTGAGCTGACACTTATGGCCGCAGAAGTTGCGCCGGTACTCCACAAGTATGAATTTCCGCCTGTGGCAGTAAAAATGGTAGATGCTCCAGAACAGATAACATTCGTTCCTGAAATACTTGCAGAAGCACTACTTACCTCCACAGTAAAGTCTTTTACTAATTGACAATTGTTTGTATTACTAGTTACACTAACTGAATAAGTTGTAGTTGTAACTGGCAATTCCAAAAGAGAGGATGAAGTTGCTCCATTGGACCATAAATAATTAAACTGATTGGATGGATAGGGTATGGCACCACCATCAATATAAAATTGTTGGTTAGTACCCCCATGAAAAGAATAAATAATCAAAGTAGTTCCTGGTGAAGTACTACCTCCAGAAATGTCCAAATATTTACCAGATTGTACATGTTTTACATGATATCGACCTACACTATGGTATACGAGTTCCCAATGAAAGGTAACATCATTTCCAGTGGCTTGGGTGATATTTGTACTATTTGATGTTCCTCCATTTAATGGTCTGATGTATAAATTACTTCCTAAATTTTTTATAAAATATCTATCCGTATATCCTGAAACCAATTCAAACTGCCAATTTTCGTAGTCAGTATTATTACAACTAGATTGAGTGATAACCGCATTATTATTATTTCCACTAGATTCTAAGCATAAATAGCTATTTATTGGTTTAATTTTGGTTGATTGAAAAGATATATTTGAATTTATAATAGCGCTTTGTCCTGCACAAATATTTGTAGAACCAGATAAGTTTAAATTTGGACAAGATATAGTTGTATTGTATTCATAACATTTAAAAAACAGGCAATTCATTCTGTTTTCGCTATAATCGTTATGGTTACTTCCAGCTATATAATTTCCTCCATAATTTACCATTACTGTATGAGTATTCAAATAGGAAAAGGTAATCATTGAGGTTAAGGCAGTTTCATCAACTCCATCAAAAGCAGGCAGGCTACCAAGTGCTTTCAGAGCATTACTAATGGTTAGTGTAGTAGGTGTTTCTACCTTATAATTTTGAAATCCAGTAGTTTCGACAAACTCTCTAATGTCTACTCCATTTCCATCTACATCTATTGCAGACATATTAAAAGTAGGTAGCGTATAAAGATTTTCTGTGCCCGAACTTAAAAATTCAAATTTGAAAGTAATATACTTGTCGCTATTTGTATTTTCCATTGATCCATCGGGATTGAGCCAATTGTAATCAATAATGGGTTGAAAGGCCCAGTCATATCCACCATTTGTTGCAGCTGGTTCATCTAATGAAGCCAAAACAATATCGGAGTGCGATCTAGAAACGTAAGTGACTCTAGCATCAACTCCAGGTATAATATTGTAAAACCGATAAACGGAACCCAATGCTTTATTAGTACCCGATATTAAAACTGGGTTAGAAAAGTCAAAATCTGGAGTGATACATTCAACGGTACAATCATTATCAAGTTCATCTATCAAACCATCCCCGTCATCATCTATTCCATTATCACATATTTCCCAGGTAATCAAAAGTTGGCCGTGACCACCGTTTCCTCCACTTGGGCTTCCCGATGACACTCGAACTGCCCCTCCTCCACCTCCGCCTGGAAATGATCCTGAAATTCCACTGCCTGCGTTTAGTCTTCCGGCTCCGCCATTTCCACCACCAGAAGGCGCTATCCCTGCAACAATGCCCAAGGCATTATTTCCATCATTAGATGTACCAGCCGAAGAGCCACCCCCACCTGAAGTAGTACTTGTCACTCTATCTGCGCCGTTTCCACCTGAATATTTTATGGAACCTATTCCTGATGAAGCACTCCCACCAGTAGCGCCCAAAGTACTATTGGTAGAGGCAGAATTTCCACCTTTGGCTAGGACAAGGGCATTTGAATTATCTGTTAGTGAAATCCATGTGTCTTCTCCAGCTGAAGAATTGCTTGAGCTTCCTGCACCAACATAAACCACATAACTTTCTCCAGGGTTAACGGAAAAAGAATGGCGGGAATAAGCACCACCGCCTCCTCCTCCAGTTCCGTTTGAACTTGAAGTCCTTGATCCTCCACGACCTCCTCCGCCCCAGGCATCAACTGTAATTGAAGTGATTCCTGCAGGTACCGTAAACGTATAAGTTCCTGGAGTTGTGTATTGAGTGTTTAAAAAAGTTGGATAAGGATTTGTTAAAGGGGATGTTGGTAAATGACTGGCCGATGACACCACTGCGCTAAATATCAAAAATAAAAATAAATTTGGTAAACGGTTAATTTTAGTATAAAAGTGATTACCAAAATTCAAATGGACTCCTATTTTTTTTAAAGCATGGCCAAATGATAAAATTTTTTCTGTGTCATATCGACACTTAAAAATTGGTCTAATTTTACTGAATGGGGAATAATTTTTTTTGAGGTATAGGTGTACCTTCATAGTGTGTAATTAACGGGTTAAAATGCTATATAGGTCTGTTGAGAATTTATAATCAACCTGCCTTTTTAGATTTTTACATCTAAAAGGGTAGAAATATCATATTAAAATCAACACCTAAATTCTATCGGCTTAGGTTTTTTGGGTGAAAGTAAGATTTCAAAGGAATCGTCTTTTCCAGCGCAAATCTTACCCTGCGTTTATTTAGACACAGATATGAAAAATAACCCCTATAAGGGATATAATTTGCTCTATAGTTAAGACATCTAGTTTTATGGCAATTCATAAATTGTTATTATTGTTTGTCTTTCGAAATTTTTTTATTTAACATATTTTTTTCTATAATTTGTAGTAAAGGATTGATAATCATGTTGTTGATTTAATTTAGTATATACATTACTGAAATAAATAATACAAAATTATTCTTCATTGGCACAAAATTTGGGATAGGGGAAATGTGTAGAATATGGGTCTTAGAAGTGTAAGATATATTTTACGCAAACTTTCAATTCAAAAACAGTAAACATCATGGTTAAATTTTTTCACTTAGCATTTGTGCTATTGATAATGCCCGTTTTATCAAGTGCTCAAATCAACGACGTTAGTTACCGGTTGAGTTTCAACCCGTCCACTAATCTTTACGATTGCTATCTGCACGTAAATCAAGGGAATGCTAAAAAAGTAAAAGAGAGGGTTCAATTAAATGCTCAACTTACATTTCTCGTACCGACAGGGAGTAAAGTTGAACTGGCCCAATCGTACATGCCCCTGCAAGATAATCAATCATACGAAGGTACTAGACCTATGCAATGGCAGAAGGCCAATGTGGTTGTAAAACCAGCATCTGATCCTTTTAACGATTACATTAGTATAGTACCACAGCTCTCCCCTGCCTCTTTTTACAATGATCTAACTACTGGCGATCAAGTAAAACTTTTTAGTTTAAAAATATCACATGTTGATCATTGTGGTGGTGACGTAAAATTATTTGATAATCAGCACGGCTTAATGTCTACACACGTAGGTATGAATGGTGGTGATTTTAGAAATGGTTTTACCGTAGGTGGTGTTAAACAAAAATACACCAAAAATGAAGCGACAATCACTCCTTCTATTGAAGTAGTCGACGTAATCCATTCTTCAACCAAAAAAGGTATCGACTTGGATGCCTCCTTAAAATTGGATGCCAAATATGGTCCATTCTCGTATGAATGGTATACGCCTTCTGGTTCGGTTGTAGCAGGAAAAACATGGAATATTTCAAAACCATCCACTGACGATTATGGTGTATACCAGTTGGTTGTCACGGACAGTCGAGGTTGTAAACAATTGAAGTCCGTGGAACTGAAAAATGGTTCTTCAACGCCAAATCATGTTTTGGTTAAAACAGATCATGTTTTGACTCCAGACTTTTATGACCGATCTATTGATTCCAGAGTTGCAACACAACCAAACACTTCAATTTATCCCAATCCTGCATCAAATGTTTTTTATATCGACATTGAAACCGAAATTGGCACAAAAGTTGATATAATATTAACAGATGTACTAGGAAGGAATGTATTAAAGAATATCTATTCCGGAATTGCTTTCGAAAGCAAAATGAAGATTCAAGTAAATACAGATGATTTTAATGCGGGAGCATATAATGTATTGACCAAAGTAAACGGTCAAGAAAGTGCCCATAAAGTCATTGTCATAAAATAAAAAGGCAATATGCCTGAAGTTAAACTTTTATAGTTTTAAAACGAGAGAGAGAGAGTCCACCGAAATGGCTCTCTTTTTTTTTGCTCGTATCGTTCGAAAACATTAAGTTTACTTTTTCATTAAGGCTTTAAATTTAATTTATACAAGGATTTGATATGGAATATGTATTATACGAAAAAAACGAAGGGGTAGCCATTATCCGATTAAACAGGCCTGATAAATACAATAGTTTTGTACGTGGAATGGCTTTATCTTTACAGGAAAAATTGGATGATGCTGCTAGTGATGAAATCATTCGATGTATTGTAATTACTGGAGTAGGAAAAGCTTTTAGTGCGGGGCAAGACTTGGTAGAAGCCACCTCACCTGATGGCCCTAAAATGACTAAAATTGTTCAGGAGCATTATAATCCAATAGTTCTACGTATTAGATCAATTGAAAAACCAATCATAGCTGCAGTCAATGGTGTGGCAGCTGGTGCTGGAGCCAACATAGCACTTTCATGTGATATTGTAGTAGCTACACAAAGTGCTTCTTTTATTCAAGCTTTTAGTAAGATTGGCTTAATTCCAGACAGTGGCGGTACTTTTACATTACCTAGGCTAATTGGATGGCAAAGAGCCTCGGCTTTAATGATGTCTGGCGATAAGGTTAGTGCAACCGATGCTGAAAAAATGGGGATGATTTACAAAGTGTTTGAAGATCAGTTTTTTGAAGAAGAAGTGCACCTTTTGGCCACAAAATTGTCTAATATGCCAACCTTTGGGCTGGCACTTACAAAAAAAGCCCTCAACCAAAGTATCTCAAATAGTTTAGAGACACAATTGAAAATGGAAGACACACTACAAACTATGGCGGGAAAAAGTGAAGATTATCAAGAAGGAGTTCAAGCTTTTTTAGAAAAAAGATTACCAGTTTTCAAGGGGAAATAAAAAACGTAATGGCGTAGGTTCCTTGACAAAACTTGATGATTTTATCTGTTATGACATAAAAAAAAGGCATTCCAAAATCTTGAAATGCCTTTTTTAATTATGAAAAAATTAGCTTTATTTTACAATTGTAATATTTCTGCTAATGATATTTTTATCATTGGAGATCATAATAATATAACTTCCAGGTATTAGATGTTGAACAGGCACAGTTACCTTGTTTTCAAGATTTGCGATTTGTTCAAACATCAGTTGTCCTACCGTGTTCAAAACCTTTATTTGTACATCTCCACTCAAAATGTTTTCTTTCTTTTCAATGGTAACAACACCATTTGTAGGATTTGGATAAATGTTTAAAACTGCATTGTCCAAAACATTATGAGTATTGGAAGATTCTACGAAAGCATATTCTCCAGTATCTGACCTGAAAACCACACTATATGTTCCAGCAACAGGTCTAATATTCGGTCCACTTTGAACACCAATGCCAGAAGGAAAATCCTCAGCTCCCCAGTTAACATCCCAAGCCGCATTAGCTCTAAATTTAACACCAGCATCGGTAACGCCTTCATAACCAGTTAACGCCATACCTGTATGTGTCCATAAATTAAAATCTCCAGCATCTTTAGTTAAATAGGTGTCTCTACTATCATCATCCCCTGGCCAGTCACCAAACGGACCGCTTTTACCTACTAGGCTAATTTTTTCGTATTCTACAACAGCTGTGAATTTATAAGCGCCAGTTGCCGAATTAAAGTCTACAAAATAATCACCAGCCGGAACAGGAATATTCGGTCCGTCTAACTCAGCAATACCTTCAGGGAAGTCTGAACCACCCCAGTTAAAAGTCCAAGCTGTATCAGCCCTAAATTTAGCCTCTCCATCAACCATAGTGAGCCTTAATTTCCAAATGGTCTTATCATTTCCATCCTTATTCATAGGAGAATCAGATTCCCAACCTCCCGGCGTAGCACTTCCAATCAAACCAATGGTTTCATAATCTACGACTTCAACAAAGTTGTATTCTAAAGTATTGGTATTGAAAGTAACAATATATTCACCAGCGGTTACAGGAATATCGCCGCCTGTCTCTGAGGCCGTACCAGACGGAAAGTCAGTTCCGCCCCAAGCAAGTGTCCAACTATCATTAGCTCTGAATTTTACTAAACCATCAACTAAGACTATTACAACTCTCCAAAGATCTGGATTAGTGTTAGATTTTGTCAATGGTGTTTCAGTTGCCCATCCTCCAGGAGTAGCATCACCTATGATACCTATGCTTTCAAACGCAACCAACTCTTCAAAAGAATATTCTCCAGTCAAAGTGTCCAAATGGATTTCATATTGCCCAGCTTGGACAATAGGAATATTTGCACCTTCTTGAACACCAACGCCTGTTGGGAAATCAGGTGATCCCCAATTCCTTGCCCAAGAACCTGTGGTCCTAAATTTAGCATCCCCTGATACCAAATCAGTTATGATAAAAAATTTGTTAGAATCAGCTTGATTTTGATACATTTTTGTATCATCAGCCCATCCCCCAACTGTAGCACTTCCAATAATACTAATGTCTGAATCAACATCAAAAAAGTACGCTCCAGAATTCGAATTAAATGAAATTGTATAATCACCTGCAAATACAGGAATGTTCGCTCCGTCCTGTGTTCCTATTCCTTTCGGAAAATCTTTGGCTCCCCAGTTAACTGCCCATCCGTCATCTGCTCTGAACTTTGCATCCCCATCTATCAAAGTAATGTCAATCGTCCAAGTAGAATCATCTACTCGTGTCATTGGTGTCTCTGTGGCCCAGTCACCTGGAGTAGCTGAACCAATAATTCCTACAGTAGATATTTGAGCGAAAATACCGGAAGAAATTATTATTAGGCCTAAAATAAAAAGTAAACGTGACTTCATAAATTATATATATTTTAATTTGTGAAAAAAAAGTTAATGTAATCTAAACACAAAGTAAATAAGTTTTTTACTTTTGACATTATTTATTTGAAAAAATATCAAAAAAATGGGAAATTTATACATAAAAAGTTTGAAAACCTCATTAATTCTAGTTTGCCTACTAAGTTTGGGAAGTCTATTAACTGCACAAACAACGATTAAAGGTAGAGTCATTGATTCGGAAACTAGTGAGGGGCTCATAGGGGCATTTGTGGTAGCCAAACAAAATAGTTCTATCGGCACTTCTACGGATTTTGATGGGAATTTTGAAATTGAAGTTCCTGAAGGTACGACCGCCCTTGAGTTTTCTTATACGGGATATACTACTATCTCTAAAAGTATTGTGGGTATCAATTATATTGAAGTAACTATGTCTTTTGGACAATTACTCGAAAGTATCATTGTGATTGGCTATGGAACGGTCAAAAGAGAAGATGCTACTGGTTCCATACAAGCGGTCAATGCAAAAGATTTTAATAGAGGAGCAATTACAAGCCCCCAAGAGTTATTAGCTGGAAAAGTAGCCGGAGTTTCTATCACAACAGGTGGTGGTCCTGATGATGGCGCCCAAATCAGGGTTCGAGGCCAGTCTTCATTGAGTGCTTCAAATGACCCATTGATTGTCATTGACGGAATTCCAGTTGACAATGGGGGTGTCTCTGGAAATAGAAATCCCTTAAATGTGATCAATCCCAATGATATTGAAAGTATGACTGTTTTAAAAGATGCTTCAGCTACTGCTATTTACGGAAGTAGAGCTTCAGCAGGAGTCATTTTAATAACGACAAAAAAAGGAGCCCTTGGTTCTCCATTTAAAATTGGTTATACGGGCAATTTTAGTGTCGGGAATACTGCCAATAGAGTGGATGTATTAAAAGCTGATGAATATCGGGATTTGATAGCAAATTACTATCCTGAAGGTCATCCATCTCTAGGCTTATTGGGTGATGCTAATACAGACTGGCAAGATGAAATTTATCATTCTGCCATAGGTCATGACCACAATGTCAATGTATCTGGGAGTGTCGGTGTTTTACCATACAGAGCTTCAGTTGGGTACACTTATAAAGAAGGTTTGTTGAAAAATGACCTTTTCGAACGTTATTCTGTAGGGTTAAATATTTCTCCTAAGTTTCTTAATAATACCCTTCAAACGAATGTTGGACTAAAAGGAATTTTGAGTAATAATCAATTTGCTGAAAGAGGAGCCATTGGTTCGGCTTTAAGTTGGGATCCTACTCAAGCACCCTTAGACCCGGATAGTAAATATAGTGGATATACAACTTGGTTACAACAAAACGGAAATCCTAATAGTCTAGCACCTGCAAATCCTGCAGCTTTATTGGACAAAAATTTAAGAAATGACCAATCTGATGTTTTTAGGTACATTGCCAATGCTTCTGCTGATTACCGTTTTTCATTTTTACCAGAACTGAGAGCCAACTTGAATTTGGGGTATGATTTTTCAAGAGGTAAAGGAAGTGTCGTTATCCCAGGAAATAATATCGTTGCTTACTCATTTCAACCAGACTTTGGAGGTGGATTAAACAATACATACGAACAGGATAGAACCAATTCTGTACTTGAATTTTATTTAAATTACAAAAAAGATATTAAAGAACATTCTGTTGATCTCATGGGTGGTTATTCATGGCAACGTTTTTACAACAATAATTCTTATAAAAATTCTGACGCAGCAGGTACGCCTGCCCAAACTATTGAACGAAAAGATGTGGGTGACGAACTATATTTACTTTCCCTCTTTGGAAGGATGAATTACAGTTTTAAAAACAAATACCTACTCACTTTTTCACTGAGAAGAGACGCTACATCCCGATTTTCTCCGGAAACCAGATGGGGGCTTTTCCCAGCTGCGGCCCTTGCGATCAAATTGATAGAAAATGAAAATGATTATTTAAACAATGTTAAGTTAAGGGCTGGATGGGGTGTTACTGGACAACAAGCCATAGGAGGTTCTTATGTGTCACAAGCTGTTTATCAATTGAGTTTAAGTAATGCGGCTTATCAATTTGGAAATAGTTTTATAAATACCTACAGACCTAATGGTTACGATGCAAATATTAAATGGGAAGAAACGACAACCTACAATCTAGGCGTAGATTTTTCTATTATCAAAGGCAGACTAGGAGGAGCTTTGGATCTTTATCAAAGAAATACAAAAGACTTATTGAACTTTATCCAAGTTCCTGCGGGTACTAATTTGACAAATTTTATTTCGACCAACGTAGGAAATATGGTAAATAAAGGCGTTGAATTGAGCTTAAATATCACCGCTATCAGTCAAAAGGAATTTACTTGGGATATTGGTTTAAATGTGGCGTATAACAATAACGAAATTACAAAACTAACAGCTATTGACGATCCAGAATATGTGGGCGTGGCGACTGGTGGAATTTCTGGTGGAGTAGGGAGTAATATTCAGATTCATAGCGTAGGGTTTCAGCCTGCTTCTTTTTATGTTTTCGAACAATTATACGATGAAAATGGTAATATATTGGAAGGGCAATTCAGAGATCGTAATGACGACGGTCAGGTTGATGATCTAGATAAATATAGATTTAAAAAACCAGCAGCTGATGTCATCGGTGGGATTACAAGTAACTTGAAGTATAAAAACATTGATTTTTCTTTTGCCGGTAGAGCCAATTTTGGTAATTATGTGTACAATAATGTTCAAACAGATATGGGATTTTTGCAAAGACTTTATCATACCACAGATTATTTGCAAAACGTTCACCGTTCGGCCGTTGATAATGATGTTGAGCAACAAAGAAACCTTACTTTTAGCGACCATTTTGTGACCAATGCATCTTTTTTTAGAATAGATCATATCACTGTAGGTTATAGTTTTGACCAAGTATTAGGAGATTTTATGCGGGTTTATGCTACGGTTCAAAATCCATTTGTCATCACTAAATATGAAGGCCTTGATCCAGAAATTGGAAATGGTATCGACAATAATATATACCCAAGACCGCGAACTTTCGTTTTTGGTGTGAGTATTGATTTTTAAAAAAATATTAAAATAATATAAGATGAAGAAGTTTATCGTTTTTAACTTGATTATCGCCATTGCTACACTTACTTCTTGTTTCAAAGACTTGGATACTGTACCCTTAGATCCAAATTTAATTACCTCAGGTACCGTATTTAACGACCCCAATTCATACAAACAGTTTTTAGCTAAATTGTATGCAGGACTAGCTGTTTCAGGACAAGAAGGACCAGCAGGGCAACCTGATATTTCTGGCATTGATGAAGGTTTTGGCCAATATTTAAGGGGACTGTATTATCACCAAGAATTGCCAACTGATGAAGCATTGATTGGTTGGAATGACCAAACTATCTGGGATTTTCACGACATTGATTGGACGCCTTCTGACGGTTTTACTTTTGCTTTTTACAGCCGAATTTTTTATCAGATACCTTTGGCCAATGAGTTTTTAAGAGAGACCACTAGTGACAAATTAGATAGTCGGGGTGTCAGTGCAGATCTTAGAAGAGAAATTGATGATTATAGAGCGGAAGCCAGGTTTTTAAGAGCATTAAGCTATTGGCATGCACTTGATATATTTAGAAATGTTCCTTTTGTAACGGAAGATGATAAAGTAGGATCTTTTTTCCCACGACAAATAAAAGGGGCTGAGCTATTCGCATACATCGAATCCGAATTATTGGCCATAGAGTCATCTATCAAAGCTCCACGCACCAATGAATATGGTAGAGCCGACAGAGCCGCTGTGTGGATGTTGTTAGCCAAACTTTACTTAAATGCGGAAGTGTATACAGGACAGAAAAAATATACGGAATGTTTAGCAACCTGCCAAAAAATCTTAAGTGCAGGGTATACGTTAGAACCAAATTACAGCCACTTATTTTTAGCGGATAACCACAGGTCTAATGAAATCATCTTTCCAATTGCCTTTGATGGAATTAATACCAGGACATATGGAGGTATGACGTTTATTATATTTGCAGGAATTGGTGGTGCCATTAACCCAATCAATTCTGGAGTATCCGGAGGCTGGGGTGGAACACGGACAACCCGACAACTTGTTGAAAAATTTCCTTCTAACCTTACTGGAAGTGTGGTAGATTTTAATTATTCAAGAAACCTGAAAGCGATTTATATTCCCAGTACTTTAAATGGTTTTAATGGAACCGATGATAAAAATAAATTGGCTTCCTTAAACAACAGCAATGTCTATGAAGGATATCGATATTTTCCAGAAGAAAATGCTGAATTTGTCGTCTTAAGATTTCCTAGTTCGACACTCGCCAACAAACTTGGGGACAACGATGGAGATGGTAAGTTAGAAACAAATGGGGCCAATATAAAAGTTCCTGGAAAAGGATTATACTACATCAAAGTCGACCTTACCTCAGGGGTAAATACTTATACTTTGGAAAGAAGAGATTTTGAATTAAATGGGAGTGCAGTCCCGGGGGGAGTAAAAGATTTTTCATGGGATGCTGGTGAAAATAAATTGAGGGTAAAACTTGATTTGGAAGAAGGCAACATTTCATTTAGAGAAAAAAGTGGAAAAGTAATCTATGGAGATGATCAACTAGATGGTATTCTTGAATCTACTGGAAGCATTGCGATTCAAAAATCTGGTGGTTATGATATCCTAATTGACTTGACCCGACCCGACTATACCTACGCTGTAAAATTAACCAGTTTTGATAAACGAGGAATATTTGGAGCACAAGGACAAAATTTGGATATCCCTACTTATGCTGATATCGGTATTTTTACAAATGGATATGCTGTTCTAAAATTTAAAAATGTGACTTCAGATGGGAAGACAGGTTCGAATGTAAATTTTCCAGACACGGACTTTCCTATGTTTAGATTGGCTGATGCCTATTTAATGGCCGCAGAAGCTATCTTAAGGGGCGCTACCGGTGGTTCTTCGGCGCAAGCTTTGGAATATTTTAATGAAGTAAGGACACGTGCTTATACAGGCACATCTGGAAATGTAACTTCTAGTGATTTAAACCTAGATCTCATTTTGGACGAAAGAGCAAGAGAGTTATATTGGGAATGCCAAAGACGTACAGATTTAGTAAGGTTTAATAAATTTACGACAGCAGATTATTTATGGGCATGGAAAGGTGGTGTAAAAGAAGGAAGAGCTGTACATTCAAAATACAATATTTTCCCTATACCTTCTGCTGATATGGGCGCCAATCCAAACCTCGTACAAAATCCTGATTACTAGGAATAATTTTATTTGATGCTCAATAAAAAAAGGCAAGTAGTTTATGATTACTTGCCTTTTTAGTAAAAATTATGAAGAATAAAAAAATTAGACTGTAAACGTCTTCGACCTATATTCACACAAGTTTTGACCTAAAAAAATAATGTAAAAAAAGAGCCTTACTCGAAAGTAAAGCTCTTCTCGTTTGACGAATTGTTTTGAAGGTATGTTTAATTATTCCCGATTGAGTTTCGACAATAATCTCAAAAATTCTATATATAACCATACTAGGGTGACCATAAGGCCAAGGGCACAAAACCATTCCATGTATTTTGGTGCTCCGTGTTGTTCCGCTTTTTCAAATTGATCAAAATCAAGTAATAAGTTTAATGATGCAATTCCAATAATGACCACGCTGATGCCTATGCCTATCACACCACCTTCATGAAGATAAGGAATATTAAAGCCAAAAAAACTGCCTATAAAACTAATTAAATACACAAAAAACACAGCCCCAGTAGCCATCATAATGCCCGATTTTAATTTTTCTGTCACGGGAATTATGTTTGACTTATAGATCACTAACATGGTCAGTAAGGTGCCAAATGTCAATCCAACCGCCTGTAGTATTATGCCATCAATCATAGATGCAAAAATAGCAGAAATGGACCCAACAAATAGCCCTTCGAATCCAGCATAAACTGGTGCTGAAATGGGCGAAGTGTGGGGTTTAAAACTGGCTACTAATACTGCAATCAAACCACCAACAACCCCACATATCATCAAAAAAGTAGATGGCATCACAAAGCTGATAGCTGAGGTGAACAATAAAACAGAAAACAAAATAAAAGATTTATTGATGGCACCACTTATGGTCGCTTTGTCTGAAATAATGAAGGAATTTTGATCGGTAGTAACCGAAGCAGTCTGAATAAATTTTGACTCTGACAGCAAAGGATTTTTGGATTCAAAAAATGATTTATGAGACATAAAAGATTTGGTTTGCTTTAAATTAAAAGACAATATTACTATATATTTTATAGAGCAAGTGTAAAACTGCAAAAAATATATATCATTTTTTTTTGGGAATATTTCCGTACTTTAGCGTTTTCAAAAATCAGCCTGTCCAATTCATGGCAATCCATAAATTATGTCCACAAACCTGGAGAAAATAAAAGCACCTGTAGCACAAGAATTAATACTCTTTGAAAAACATTTTAAAGAAAGTATGAAGAGTTCTGCGCCACTTTTAGATAAAATCACCTACTATATTGTCCAAAAAAAAGGGAAACAAATCAGACCCATATTAGTGTTTTTATCTGCTAAAATGTGTGGTGAAATCAAAGATTCAACCTACGTAGCTGCTTCTTTAGTCGAGCTATTACACACAGCAACATTAGTACATGACGATGTGGTTGATGATGCTTATGAACGAAGAGGATTTTTTTCTGTTAATGCACTTTGGAAAAATAAAATTGCCGTTTTGGTGGGCGATTATCTCCTGTCACAAGGAATGAATATTGCCCTAGAGACAAATAATTACGACCACTTACATACTGTTTCAAAAGCCATCAAACAAATGGCAGAAGGTGAGCTAATCCAAATTGAAAAAGCTCGAAAACTAGACATCAAAGAAGATATTTATTTTGACATCATTGGAAAAAAGACGGCCTCTTTGATTGCCGCTGCATGTGCCGTGGGAGCCTCGTCTACTAATCCCGACCCTAAAATCAAAAATAGATTTTGGTCTCTTGGAGAAAAATTGGGTATTGCCTTTCAAATTAAAGATGATTTGTTTGATTATGGAGATGATAATATTGGCAAACCACGAGGTATAGATATCAAAGAAAAAAAAATGACCTTGCCCCTCATCTATGCCCTACAACAAACCGATACTAAACAAAAGAGGAAAATCATTAACATTATCAAAAACGAATCTAACAATGAAGAAAAGGTTAAGGAAGTGATTGATTTTGTCAAGGCTTCTGGTGGGATGGAATATGCCGAAAATGCGATGAAAAACTATCAGCAACAAGCGATTGATTTACTAGCAGAATTTGAGCCCTCAGAATCAAAGTCAGCCTTTGAGTCACTTGTTTATTTTGTAACCAATAGAAATCTCTAGGATAATGAAGGAGGATAAAAGGTTAAAAAAAGAACAACACATCATTGATCATGCCTTTAAAGTTTTTGAAAAGGTCGGTTTTAAGAATGCAAAAATGGATGATATCGCTGCTTCGGCGGGTATTACCAAAGTGACTTTGTATAGTTATTTTCAATCCAAAGAAAACTTATACCTAGCCATTACTTTCCAGGCTATGACCGAATTAAACAAAGTATACCAAACATCCATAGAAAAAAATGCCAACAATACTGGATTGGAATCTACCCTCGCTTTATTAGAAACTTTTATGGAATTTTGCGAACAAAATTACTTGTATTCTGAAGTATTGCTAGAATATTTTGCCATGGTTCGGTCTACTTCAGCGGATAAAAATTCCGATAAACTTACTGAAGCTGCCAAGGACAGTTTTTATTTTCACAAACTTTTGGAATTACACAATTTGCCCTTCAAATGGACGGTAAAGGAGATCGAAAGGGGAAAAAAAGACGGCAGTATTAAAACCACGTTAAACGCAATGGTTTGTACCTTACATGGATGGACAATGGTCATTGGCTATGTAAAAATTGTTGCTGCATCAGGCGATAATGCCACACCCTTATTTAATGTCAATTTGAAGGAATTAAAAAACCTTCATTTGAGTTTAGCACGTACCATGTTTGGTATTGGTTTGATATCTTAAACAACGAATGATGAAAATTTTTTTATTCGGCATCAAGATTAAAACGACAAGCGAATTGGATTTTGTTCGACAGGTTTTTGACGTTTCAGTCAAGGAAAATATTGCCATTCAAATTTATAAACCCTTTCACAAAGAGTTGCTTTCGCAGGGATTAGACATGTCTTCGTGGGATGTGATTGGTACTAGAACAGAACTAATCCGTTTCAATCCAGATGTAGCTATGGTGATGGGCGGAGATGGCACCATTTTGAAGGTGGCCACATTTATCCAGGATTCCAATATCCCAGTTCTCGGAATCAACCTTGGAAGGCTTGGGTTTTTGGCAAGTGTAGAAAAAAATTCTATTTCTAAAGCCATGAAACAACTCAAAAGTAAAAAATTTACGATTGAATCGAGATCCTTGATTTCTCTAAAATCGAACAAACAAATTTTTGCTGATTTTCCATTTGCCCTAAACGATTTTACATTGCATAAGAGAGACAATTCCAGTATGATTACCATTCATGTATACGTAGATGGAATTCCATTAAATGCTTATTGGGCGGATGGAATCATCGTAAGTACGCCTACGGGGTCAACGGGTTATTCCTTGAGTTGTGGGGGTCCTATTGTCTTTCCCAATGCATCCAACTTTATCATTACCGCAGTGGCTCCACACAATTTGAATGTAAGGCCTATTGTTTTGTCCGATCAGCATAAAATTTCATTTCGAATTGAAGGTAGGTCAGACAACTTTATGTGCACCTTGGATGGACGTTATGAAACCGTGACCGCAGATCATACTATTGAAATCCAAAAAGCTGATTTTTCTTTTGGAATGGTGCAATTAGAAGGTCAAAACTTTATGAAAACCTTGAGTGAAAAATTGTGGTGGGGTATGGATAAAAGGAATTAAAATGAAAATAGATATTCATTGGAACAATCAAATTTGGACTGCCGATTTACGCCAAGGAATGGATATTTCCATTCCATTGAAGCGGGGAAAAATGACACCCAATTGCTTTTTTGCTCCTTTTTACGAAGCAAAACCATTCAAGTCAGGCGATTTTATTGGCTCTATTGAACAAGGGTCTCCCGTAAATTTTTACAATGTAATCATCAATCCTCACGGCAACGGAACACATACCGAGTGTGTTTCCCATATTGTGAATGAGACAGTTAGTATTCACGATTGCTTACACGAGTTTCATTTTTTTGGCGAAATCATCAGTGTGTTTCCTCAATTGTTTCCTAATGGCGATAGAATCATCACTAAAGAAAGTCTTTTATTACTAGGAAAGGAATATAAAACGGATGTTTTGATTTTAAGGACTTTGCCAAATGATGATGGCAAATTGGATAGAAGTTATTCTGGTACCAATCCTCCATATTTAAACAAAGAAGCCGTTGCTTTAATCGTGGATTGGGGAGTCCGTCACTTAATTCTGGATTTGCCAAGTGTCGATAGGGAAGAAGACGGCGGTCGATTAGAAGGACATAAAACCTTTTGGTCTAAAGAAGATGGATGGGACAAAACTAAAACCATTACGGAAATGGTCTATGTGCCAAACGTAATCCTCGACGGACTGTATTTTGTACAGTTTTCCATCATTAGTGTCGATATCGATGCCAGCCCAAGTAAAATTATACTGTATCCTGTTCAACAAAAATGAACCTCGGAAACGCAAAAACTATTCTTTAACCTTGATGACTTTAGTTCCTCTAAGATGAAGGATTCCTCTTTGGATTTCTTTCAATTCAATGGTGTATTTTCCAGGTTTTTCGTACACGTACATTAGATTTTTTTGGGTTACGACCAAACGTACACCATCACCCATATCCATTACATATCGGGATGCTTTTTCATCCTCTAGAAAATTAATGGTGACTTCTTGACCAACTTTGGCCTTGCTGTCCATCTTGATGTACTTGTTGAAATCAGAGGATAGTTGGCTTTCCGTTTCCATATTTGTAAGAAAAGCTGAAACCGCACCGTATTCCGGTAGGGAAGGCCCTGAATTTTGGATTGACGGTCTATTTGTAATTAAAAAAATAGTACCCGCTATGCCAATAACAGCAAGAAAATATAGAACCATCGATTCAGCTTGCTTGCTGACCGTAAAAATCCCGTGAATATTTTTTTTGGAAGACAGAAAAGGAGTGTAATGCTCTATTCTCATAAAATCGGTTTAAGGTATAAAAATCGGTTAAACGTGTTTTGGGTTTGTAATTGAGAATGTAAAGGTAAAGTTTCTCTTACAAATTATCAAATAAAATCTTGAAAAATATTAATATATAATGTGGTCATTATGTTATAATAAGAAATTATGAGGACTATTTATTGATTATGAAAAATTTATATATTTACATCTATTGTATAATAAAAAAGTGAATATGTATTTTGGGTCTCAAACAAAAAATATTCATTCATCAATCTTTGTACGAAGATGACTACTTATTGGCACTTTATTTTGGAATTTAATTTTATCGAAGCTTATGTTTATGGATGAATATTCGTGATACATTAATGTTTGAAAGGCAATACAAAATAAAATATGGAAATTGTAGATGATTTATACTAAAAATTAACGACACAGGAGTAATGGGTCACATAAAAAATATATACATTTAACATATACAAATATACTTTCATATAAAACTTGTTGTAATTTGGCAGAATAAAAACAAAAACCATGGAATGGCGTAGATTTTCAGGAGAAAAAATTGCTTTACCGATTGAAAAAAAAGTAGAAGAGACCATTCGGCAAGAAGTGGCTAACGGTCATCGACTGAAAATTTGTATCGGTGCCGACTCACAGGTGAAAGGAAAAACAATCGAGTTTGCAGTAGTCATCGTTTTTCTACGGGAGAAAAAGGGAGGATTTATGTATTTTTCTACCCAAAAGCTATATAATCGAATGACCATCAAAGAAAGGATGATTTACGAAGTGACCATGTCAGTCCAACTAGCTTACGAACTTTGTCCTATATTGGACAGATATAATATCGAACTAGAGGTGCATGCCGATATAAATACTGACCCTAATTTTAAATCAAATGTGGCTTTTCGCGATGCCATGGGTTATATTTTGGGCATGGGTTATGTGTTTAAGGCCAAGCCACATGCTTTTGCCTCTTCTTATTGTGCGGATAGATTAGTACACTAACTTGAATCATTCAAGGTTTTATTCTACCCATTATTTCTATTATTGGATATCATTACAACGGTATTTTTCGTTAAAAAAGCTGCCTCTAGGCTCTAGTTGCTGTTAGAAAACGTAATTTTTTTATTCAGGTTTGACATGCTGTTGGGTCTTTAAATTTTTACCATAATATCATTTTCTTGACGAATATTTTATACCTGTTATAACAGAATTTTTACACTATATTTACAACCAATTTTAATCCTATTTTTTAAAATCGAACCAACCACCATAATCCAGGTATTGGCAAGAATAAATCCAACCTACTAAGCTATGCGTACCTCAATCTTTATACTATTTTTAGTGTGCCTCCTTGCCTGTAAAAAAAATAAGGATGTTTCTATTGCAGGTAATCTTGACGAAGAAAACGAATTATTGTCCCAATATTTTAGTGCAGCTACTTCTGGTATCATTTCGGTGGAAACACCTTTTCATTATATTTTAAAAGAACCACTCACTAAGGAAGTTGGCGAAAAAGAACTACAAAATCTCATACAGCTTAAACCAACCGTAAAAGGAAAAGTAAGTTTGTCTAATGCTACCATTTTGACCTTTGTACCCGAACAAGCCTTAGCAAGTAATACAGTTTATGCTGTTTCGCTTAATCTTTCAGCATTAGACAAGACTAAATATTCGCAGAGTATAACCTACAATATTAAAACCCTAGAACAACAAGTAAAATTAGATTTATCGGGGTTTATTCTCCAAGACAATGGAGAAATAGACGTACTCGTAAATACCAAAACTGCCGATGTTGCCAATGTTCAAAAACTAGAATCTTGTTTCTCTACCCAAAGTACTAAACAAAGCACAAAAGAGGTTAATGAAAATAGATATATAACCACCTTAACGTATTCAAATATTTCTAAAGCCAAGGAAACAATAAAATTTGACGGAAGTCCAATTGAAGCAAAATACAGTGAAAACCTATCTCCTTTTGATATACCATCAAACGAGTTTATCATCGTTCATTCCCATCATGATAAAGAAAACAAAGAATTAAATCTTTATTTTTCAAAAATTCTCAACAACCAACAAGATTTAACAGGCTTAATTTCGTTGGCTGGTGCGACGCCCGCCTTTTCTATTTACCAAAATCAATTAAAAATATTTATTGACCAAAACACTACCCAAGAGTTTTTGGAATGTGTCATCCAACAAGGTTTATTGTCAAAAGACGGCATGACCTTAATGGAAAATTTCCAATTGTCTATCCAAAATAGAATCAATTCGCCGCATATTGATTTTGTTTCTTCTGGTAATTATTTTCCATCTGAAGGCGAATTCAAAATTCCCATTAAATCCCGAAATTTGGAGAAAGCCAACATCGTAGTCATCGAAATCAAACAAGAAAACGTCAAACATTACTTAGCCTGGCATTCGATGGAATACACGGATTATTATTCATTACGCATGTACGGTAAACCTATTTTTAATGAAATTATATCCCTACAAGACGGGCTGGTAGACGAAGATGGATGGACTGTTTATGGGCTCGATTTGAGTCAAAGAATTAAAAAAAATCCGGGAAGTATTTACCACGTGAGTTTGGATTATTTACCAAAATATACAACCCTGGATTGTAAAGAGGCATTGGAAAAATATCAAATCAATCTGGCCACGCCAAGAGATGAATATTTTTATTCCAAAAATGCTGATTATAGAGAAGAGTATTTTTATTATCAGGATTACAATTGGGAAAAAAATAGTGACCCTTGCCACATTTCTTTTTATGCATACAAGGAAGCCGCTAAAAAATTGTTGATTTGTTCTGACTACTCTATTATTGTCAAAAAAGCTGGAGAAGATTACCATATTGCATTAAGCAAAATAGTTGACTTGTCACCAGTACAAGGAGCTGAAATATCGATGTACGACATCCAAGGCGAAAAAATTACCAATAGTAAATCGTCATCTGAAGGATTTGCCGTAATCAATGCACCTAACCAAAATGGCGCTATTTTACAAATTGAAAAAAACGGACAAACAACTTATTTGTCTTTGGATGAGGCCGATGGAAATCCGCTGACAGAGTTTGACATTTCAGGAGAAATGTCGGAATCAGAAACGGAAGTTTTTATTTATGCCGAACGAGACATTTGGCGGCCAGGAGATAGTATTTATTTGAATGTTTTATTGAATAAAAAAACGAGTAAATACCCCAAAGGACTTCCCATTGTCTGTTCTTTTGTAAACCCAGACAATGTACAATTGATGGAATTGGTCAAAAATATAAACTTGGATCAAAGACAAATCTATACGTTTGTTTTGGTGACCTCTCCTGGGGCTAAAACGGGAAGATATCGGAGCATCATCAAGATAGGGAATCAAACTTTGCGCCACACAATCCAAGTAGAAACTATTAAACCAAATACAGTAGAAACCATCCTAGATGTCGAAAATTTGGAAAATAATGTTGTGTACAGTACTCATTTGGCTGGAAATATTAAAAGCCAATATTTAACGGGATTTGCTGCTCCGAAAACTAAAATAAATGCCGTGGCAAAAGTCTATATTCCAAGTACGCCGTTTCCAGACTATGGGAAATATCTATTTATGGTACCGGGAACAAAACCAAGTGGGAATATAGAAGTATTTAACACAGTAACCGATGAAGCAGGACAAACGGATTTTACTTGCGATTATGATTTTTCTTCGACTAATAGCCCAGCCAATGTTCAAATAGAAATTGAAAGTATCCTAGAAGGAGGTGGCAGTAATAAAGAGGGTAAAGCGATTAAAATTTCGCCTTTTGAATCCTATATCGGTGCGGATAGGAAGGTTGGTAGCGGATGGGGAGGCAATCACACTTTTAAGGAAAATATTCTCATCAATTTAATTCGTTTGGACAAAAAAGGAAAACTTTTTAATGCAACCCACTCGGTCAATTACACCATTTACAAACACACGGAACATTGGTGGGTGGATAAATATAGACTACAACATTGGGGTCAGTTTCAATCGGACGATTATTGGGCATTTGTTCGTTCTGAGCAAACCAATCTCGGAGGAAAAGGAGTTGTACAAATAAAACAGGGTAGTCTTCTAAAAGGTGCGTATAAGGTGGTGTTTGAAGATGAATTATCTGGACACAAAACAGCTGTATTTTTTACAGTTTATGACGGTGTTGAATCCATTCCTGGAAAGGAGGCGCACTTGTTAGAATTAGTTACGGAAAAAGATGACTATAACGCTGGCGATGACGTATCTCTGCTGATTCCGGACATTCCAGGAGCCAAAGCTTTGATTAGTATTGAAAAGGGAAAAGAAGTTATTCAACAGTTTTGGTATCAAATTAAAGATAAAAACAATGAAGTCATTATTCCTACGAATGAGGCTTGGGCACCCAATGCCTACATACACGTTACCATTATTCAACCTTATAAAAAATTAGACAATGATTTGCCTCTACGAATGTATGGTGTGAAATCTATAAAATTGTCAGGCAAAGTAAAACCATTGACACCCGTTGCAGATATAGTTGCTTCCTTGGAATCGGATAAAACCTATTCATTTAGTGTATCAGAAGCACAAGGGAGACCGATGGAATATACAATCTCTTGGGTGGAGGAAGGTTTGTTGAGTCTCAAGGGTTTTAAAACACCCGACCCACATCGGCATTTTAATGGTAAGTTCCCTTTATTGGTCAAAACTTGGGACATTTATAAATACTTCATGGCCTTTTTTAATGGGCAATTTGCCGGAATTATTTCTATCGGTGGTGATGACGCTTACAAAGCAGATGCCCTTCAAGAAATCAATCGATTCAAACCGGTTGTGATACATCAAGGTTCTTTCAAATTGGTAGCTAAAGGGAAAAATAAACATACAGTTACTGTGCCAACCTACATTGGAAAATTGCGCTTGATGATCGTAGCTTGTAATACGGAAACGTTTGGAAGTATGGAAAAAATGGTCACCATTAAAAATTCACTCATGGTGCAAACAGTGTTTCCTAGAAGTTTGCAAGTTACCGACAAAATCACCTTACCCATACAAGTTTTTCGCGACGATCAGTCTATTTCAACAGCTACACTTACAGCAAAACAAAGCAATAGTCTAATGAAAGGTTTGCCAAACCAAAAAACTATTTCATTTGGAAATAGTATTATGAAAAAAGAGATGGCCATCGTAGAGGTTTTCAATAAACCTGGTCAAACTCAGGTGGAAATGACGGTCAGTGGTAATGGCAAAAAAATGATTGAAAAAACAAATATTGTCGTTCAATACCCGAACCCATATTCTAGCCATGAGAAAAAACATGTTTTAAATCCTGGCCAGTCAGTTACCGTTGAAACGAAAGTTTTAGGTTACCCCGACGTTTTCAAAGGTTCACTACATATTTCTGGAAGTAAATCACCTGACTTTATTTCTTATGCCGAAAAATTGGTCGAATTTCCTTACGGTTGTTTGGAACAAGTCACCTCGACAGGTTTTGGCCAATTATACCTCGACAAACTTCTTGATTTGGATCCAGCTTCCAATAAAAAAAGAATAGACCATTTAAATCAGGTTGTTCACAAGATATCAAAACAACAAAAGTCCAACGGCCAATTTAATTATTGGGACTCTGATTACTATCACGGTTGGTCGGATATGTATGCTGGAAATTTTTTATTAGAAATGAAAAATTTGGGTTACCTGCCTCCTGACAATGGTGTATTTCAAAGATGGCTCAATGGCCAATATCAAAAAGCTAACCAATGGTCCTTTACCGCACCCAACCATAATTATTATTATGAAAATGAGAGTTTGACACACGCCTACCGACTCTACATTTTGGCAAAAGCCAATAAACCAGCAAAATCAGCCATGAATCGGTTTTTTACCGCCTCCAAATCCGAAAACCCTCTTGTGTGGTGGTTGCTAGCTGGAAGTTTTTCACAAGCGGGATTTGATTCAAAAGCAAAGGAATTAATCACCAAAGCTGAAAACCTTCAAAAGAAACCGAATAAATCCTATGACTATTTGTCTTTTGGTTCCAGACCAAGAGACTTGGCGTTGATCGTTGAAGTATTATCAGGTATGGGTGATCAAAAAGCAAAGATGGAAACTTATTTTGATGCGATGGTTGAAGCCTACAATACCTCGTCTTGGACAAGTACACAAGACAAGGGATTTGCTTGTATCGCTACCTATGTGTACCATGGTAAAAACATCACCTTAAACAAGGAAGTTGAATACGCAGTTACAGGATTAAAAAACAATCAAAACTATAAACATCGATCTAATTTGGTTAAAAATATAGTCATAGATCTCGCTTCGTTAAATAAAAAGGTGACCATCAAAAATACTGGGAAGTCGACCATTTATTTAACGCAATATGCTCGATTTATTGACGATAATATTATGGTTGCGGCGGAACAAAAGGAATTGAAAATGAATGTGGAGTATTATAATATTACACAAAAAAGATCTGGATTAGACAATCTTAAACTTGGTGATGATGTTCGAATTATAGCCAAAGTTACCAATCCTTCCGCTTTAATGTTGCGCGATATGGCACTCAATGTAGTAATGCCGTCTTGTTTTGAATTGGTCAACCCTCGATTGTATCAAACAGACCAAGTGACCAACCAAAGTTCTTTTATATACCAAGATTATAAAGATGACAGAGTATATACATTTTTTGAACTGCCAGCTGGAACTAGTAAAACATATGAATGGAGGGCGAAAGCAGCTTTTACTGGCGATTTTTATTTTCCTGCCATACAATGTGAAAATATGTATAAAGGAAATTTAAAAGCAAGAACAGCAACATCTCGGATTGTAGTTGGAGATTAGTATTGGTACATGAAATGGATGTCAAAAAGGTACTTATGTTGGATTTCGATAGGGATTGTATTTTTTATTTTTGTTTGTATACCCATCCCCAAAGATACTTTAGCTTATAGCCATTCTTTATATAGTAAGGAAAATATGTTATTGTCTGCCCGGGTTTCCGAGGATGGACAATGGTGTTTGCCGTTGAATGGTGATTTGCCAAAAGATTTAATAGACTGTATTGTTACTTTTGAGGATGC
This sequence comes from Saprospiraceae bacterium, assembly GCA_049290115.1. Taxonomy (GTDB): domain Bacteria; phylum Bacteroidota; class Bacteroidia; order Chitinophagales; family Saprospiraceae; genus OLB9. Next base: position 24,658 of record JBATMZ010000062.1, read on the forward strand.
ATATTTTTATTTTCATCCTGGCTTAAATCCTGTTTCCCTTGTAAAAGCTTTGTATTCTTATTTAAAAACGGGCAAGATTACGAGAGGAGGGAGCACCATTCCAATGCAAGTAATGAGAATGCGGTATAAAAATAGTCGTAGGAATGTCTTGAATAAAGCAATAGAATCTTTGAGTGCTATAAAGTACAGTCTTACTAGAAAAAAATCTACAGTTCTCAAAGATTGGGCTCAATTGGCACCATTTGGCGGAAATACAATTGGTGTTACTTCAGCGTCTTTGCGGTATTTTGGCCGTGACATGAAGGATTTATCTTGGGCTGAATACGCACTTTTGGCTGTCATGCCTAATGATCCTTCTTCGGCAAATCTTAAAGTTAACCGTGGGAAGCTTATAAGAAAGCGAGACTTTTTATTAAATAAGTTGTATTCTAAAGGATTTTTTTCCAAGGAAGATTTGGTCGTGTACTTAAGTGAAGAACTGCCAGATGAATGGAAACAAATTCCAAATGAAGCACCTTTTTTTTTGGATTATCTCATAAAACAACACCCTCATCAGTACGTATATTTTTCGAATTGTAGTGCTAAGATTCAACATGAAGTGGCGGATCTTTTGGAAAAAGAAGTATCTTTTTTGCGTCACGATGATATTCGCAATGGAGCAGCAATTGTCGTAGACATTACGACCAATGAACTTATTGCCTATGTTGGCAACACCCGTTATGATGGCAAGAATCGACGAAATTTTGTTGATATAGCTCAAGCGCCAAGGAGTTATGGAAGTCTACTTAAACCATTTTTATACGGGTATGCACTGGAAAATGGTTACATACTTCCTACGGAATTAATTCTAGATGTTCCAACAGTGATTGGTGATTTTCGACCGAAAAATTTTGATGAAAAATTCCGAGGAGCGGCGAGAGCAGATGAAATAGTTTTACTTTCGTTAAATGTGCCGACAGTGCGATTGCTTAATCACATTGGTTTGAGTGGATTTTATCATTTTTTACGTAAATTAGACCCAATGTATTTGAATAAAGGATCAGATCATTATGGTTTGAGTTTGATTTTGGGTGGTGGCGAAACAAGCCTTTGGGAAATGGCTAGATTGTATAAAGGGTTAGCACAAAATTACCTTGGCTTATCAAACCCTTATGAGGAAATAAATTACTTGCAAGATGGTCGTTTGATTAAAAAAAATATACCAGTAAACTTATCCGCTTTTTCAATGACCGCATTAGTCAATGCTATGGCAGATATAGGCCGGCCAAGGGAAGATAGGTTTTGGTATAAATTTGATGAGAATAAAAAGATTGCTTGGAAAACAGGAACCAGCTACGGTCATAGGGATGCTTGGGCTATCGGTTTTAACGGGAAATATATGGTAGCTGTTTGGATAGGAAATGAAAATGGTGAAGGACGTTTTGACCTTACGGGAATAAGTAAAGCTGCTCCGCTGATGTTTCAAATGTTCAAGACCATACCAGACAATAAATGGTTTGCTAAAGAACCAACTTTTTCTGAGAAAAAGGTCATTTCTATTTGTAGTGAATCTGGAAAATTGGCTGGAAAATTATGTAGTAAAAAAGAAAAAAAATACGTAGAAAAAACTTCCTTTTTATGGCAGCAATGCAACTACCATAAAGAAGCTTGGACCAACAAAAAAGGATGGATTGTAGGCGAAACCTGTCCTAGTCAAAGAGTAATGAAAGATACTTTTTTTACATTGCCCGCTGAAATTGAATATTATTTCCGGGAATCAAATCCTTTTTACAAAGGACTACCGCCATTGGATCCGGAATGTTTTTCCAATATCCCTACTTTGTCAATTATTTATCCGTCGGATAAAATTAAAATATTTTTACCGAAAGAAAGATCTGAGGCAATGCGGTCTTTGATAGCTAAAGCTCATCATTCTATTAAAGATGCCAATGTTTTTTGGTTTTTGGATGACGTTCACATCCATACGGGTAAAGCTAGGGAAGATAACCTGGTTTGTACCCTTCAACCAAGTATAGGTCACCATCAATTGACCATCATCGATCAATGGGGAAATAGGAATAGTGTATCCTTTGAGGTTTTGGAATAATCTTGCTAAACTTGAGTTAGCCATAACCTCAAGCAATTATACATAACTATATCGATTCTAAAGAATATTAATCGTGAACAATGTACCAAACCATGAAACTTGTAGTTGTCACGTTATGGCGTCCTTGGGCAAAAGTCTCGCCAAACGATATTCAGAATGTCTTTTTATCCACAAAGTTGTCGCAAACTATGGAGTGTTTATTTGGCTATAATAGGGTAGATTTCAATTTAATAAAGACGACTATAATATACACCCTCATATTTTTCTTTTATGGTAATATTTTAATATGGGAATAATAGAAAACCGCGAGCTTCCACATAGAAATTAAGTCGTTATTACTAACACAAAATCCCTAATTTCTTATCCCTTTTTCAAAAATAAATTAATTTTGCACCCTGATATAAAAATATGGCCCTCGTTTACCTTACAAGACTAGAAAAATTTAACGCCGCTCACAAACTTTGGATTGACGCTTGGACAGAAGAGGAAAATATTAATTTTTTTGGAAAATGTGCCAATAAAAACTGGCATGGACACAACTTCTCTCTTAGTGTTACCGTCAAAGGACAACCCGATCCTCTCATTGGATGGGTTATAGACGCCAAACAATTAAGTAAAATTATCTGTGATGTAATCATAAAAAAATTAGACCACAGCAACCTAAACCTCGATGTTGATTTTATTCCTAGTGGAATGGTGCCCACAACCGAAAATATTGCCATTTTAATTTGGGATCAACTCAAACCTTTTTTAGATAAAAAACATTGTTCCCTCCATTGCGTTAAACTTCAGGAAACAGATTCCATTTACGTGGAGTATTACGGAGAATCATAAAAATAATATCGTGGGATATTCAAAAAAAGATTTTTATCACCCTGAAAAAACAGCCGCTCTGCAAAATCATTACACCAAAATGGTTGAGATATTGGGCGAAGACCCTAATAGAGAAGGGCTACAAAAAACGCCAGAACGAGCGGCTAAAGCACTTCAGTTTTTAACCCACGGTTACGAGTTGGATGCAGAAAAAATATTGAGGTCAGCACTATTCAAAGAAGAATACAACGAGATGGTAATCGTTAAGGATATCGAAGTGTATTCTATGTGTGAACACCACCTCCTTCCCTTTTTTGGCAAGGCTCACGTAGCCTACATTCCCAATGGATATGTGGTAGGTCTTAGTAAAATTCCTAGGATTGTTGATGTGTTTGCTCGACGATTTCAAGTTCAGGAAAGACTGACACAAGAAATTTTGCATGCCATTAATAATACCATAAAACCTCAAGGATGTGCCGTCGTCATAGAAGCCGTTCATATGTGCATGATGATGCGAGGCGTTCAAAAACAAAGTAGTTCTACGACAACCTCCGCATTTACTGGCCAATTTCAGCATGTAGAAACGCGTAGCGAATTTTTAAGCCTAATTGGCAAATCTTTAAAATAATCTAATTAAATTTAAAATATGAAAGCATTTGTCTTTCCCGGTCAAGGCGCACAATTTGAAGGAATGGGTTTTGATCTTTTCGAAACCTCAGACATTGCCAAAAGGATTTTTCATCAAGCAGATGAGATTTTAGGTTTTTCATTATCGGAAGTGATGTTCAAAGGGAGTGCAGAAGACCTTAAGCAAACTAGGATAACCCAGCCCGCCCTTTTTGTACATGCTATGGCCAAATGGAATGCTTTCGAACATGAAAATCCAGATGCAGTGGCTGGACATTCATTAGGTGAATTTTCCGCCTTGGTGGCCAACCAATCTTTATCCTTTGAAGATGGTCTTCGCCTAGTGTACGAAAGAGCTTTAGCCATGCAAGAAGCCTGTGAAAAACAATCAGGCACCATGGCCGCAGTACTGGGACTTGAGGACGAAAAAGTCGAAGAAATTTGTGGTTTAATCATGAATGTAGTTGTACCGGCAAATTACAATTGCCCCGGGCAATTGGTTATTTCAGGTAGTATTGAAGGAATTCAGGAGGCAATAACTAAACTGACAGAAGCTGGGGCACGAAGGGCTTTAGTCCTCGAAGTGGGGGGCGCTTTTCATAGCCCTTTAATGGAACCTGCAAGATTGAGATTAGAAAAAGCCATTCAAAACACTACGTTTAATACACCAATATGTCCAGTATTTCAAAATATACACGGACAAGCCGAACTAAATCCTGAAGCTATCAAAATCAATTTAATCGCTCAACTTACAGGCGCTGTCAAGTGGACGCAGTCTATACAAAATATGATTAGTAGCGGTATTGACCAATTTGTTGAAGTAGGTGGTTCTGGAAAAGTTTTGTCTGGATTAATTAAAAAAATAAACAAAGACGTCGAAGTGTCAACCTTATAATCGATGGATATTCAAAAAGGAAATTTACTGGTTGCCGAACCATTCATGCTTGACGATAACTTCAAAAGAAGTGTCATATTAATTTGCGAGCACGAAGAGCACGGCACAACGGGATTTGCCTTAAATAAACCGTTTCATGTAAGTATGGAACAATTAATTACAGGCTTTCCAAAATGTGATGCGCCCGTTTTTTATGGGGGACCCGTCGGAATAGACTCAATTCATTATCTGCATAATGTTGGTGATATTTTGGATGGTAGCCTTGAAGTGTGTAAAGGTGTTTTTTGGGGGGGTGATTTTGAAAAACTTAAATTTCTAATAGAAAATCAATTAATTCAATCGCATAATATTCGGTTTTATGTTGGTTATTCCGGGTGGAGTGAAGGTCAGCTTGTGGAAGAATTGCATGGAAACTCCTGGGTGGTGACAGAGATGGATTCCAATTACTTATTCAAAACCAAACCTATCATTTTGTGGCAAACGGTACTTCAAAATATGGGTGATAGGTACACAGTTATTGCACAAATTTCAGATGACCCGCAATACAATTAATCAACATTATTAAAAATAAGTTATGTTTTACGTCCGAGATATTTCTGTTAAATTTGGTGAAAGAGTTTTGCTTGATAATATCAGCTTTATGATTTCACCTAGAGAAAGAATTGGACTCATCGGTAGAAACGGGGCTGGTAAATCTACCTTGCTCAAAATAATGGCCAGCAAACAAATTCCGGACAATGGAAAACTAGAATTTCCAAGTAAAACGACAGTAGGATATCTGAAACAAGAATTCGAACTCAACGAAAATAATACGGTTCTGGAGGAGACGCTCACTTGTCATGAAGAAGCACTTTCACTTCAACAAAAATACGACGATATTCACCAACGTTTATCTGATTTCCATGAGTACGAGTCAAAAGAATACAACGATCTCTTGGAAAATATGGCTGAAGTTTCTAATCTATTGGATCATTACAATTTGCCTTCGCTCGAGATTAATACCATAAAAATTTTAAAAGGTTTGGGATTCCCAGAAGGGGAGTTTCATCGCAAAGTTTCCGAATTGAGTGGCGGATGGAAAATGAGGATTGAATTGGCCAAGCTACTACTTCGTTCTCCAGATTTATTGATGCTCGACGAACCTACCAATCACTTAGACATCGAGTCGATTATCTGGCTGGAAAATTACCTTCAGTCTTATGCAGGTACTGTCATTTTGATTTCCCACGATATCCAGTTTTTAGACAATGTTTGTAATCGGATCGTTGAAATTGAAGTAGGGGATATCATTGATATGAAACTTTCATATAAAAAATACTTAATCGAAAAAGAAAGATATCGCACCGTGCAACAATCCGCTTTTGAAAACCAACAAAAAGAAATAGCGCAGAAGGAAAAAACTATTGCCCGGTTTATGGCCAAAGCCACCAAAACCAAAATGGCCCAGAGTATGCAAAAACAGCTGGAAAAAATCGATCGTATAGAGGTGCCAAGCGAGATTAGCCGTTCTATGAAGATTAAATTTTCTGAAGTTCCTCGTTCGGGTAGAGACGTCATCCGTGCAGAAAATGTATCCAAAAGTTTTGGCAGTAAACACGTTTTAAAAAAGGTAAACCTTACCTTAGAAAGAGGAGACCGGATTGCTTTTGTAGGACAAAATGGGCAAGGAAAAACGACTTTGGCCAAAATACTTTGTAGCATCTTGCCGCATGATATAGGACAAGTTATTTTAGGAACGAATGTGTATTTATCGTACTACGCGCAAAATCAATCCGAGCTATTGGATGTGAAAAAAACCATTTTGCAAACAATGGAAGACAAAACTCCTGAAGAAGCCAGAACGAGAATTCGAAGCGTGTTAGGG
>JBATMZ010000063.1:0-5360 GCA_049290115.1 Saprospiraceae bacterium
CTGGTAGACAGGCATGTTTGAGGGGCATGTGTTCGTTAGGACGTGAGGGTTCGAGTCCCTCTCCGGGCACTTTTAAAAAATTACATTCCAAAATTAAATGGGTCGCATTTTATCACCTCTAGACATGGTTTTAGCCATGATATTATCCAACATTTTCGATGGAATTATTCGAGTTATAAACCAAATTGAAAATGGGTTTTTGTGTACGATATAACGGTTTTTTGGGTTTTTTGATTCAAATATTTTCCAAATAGTTTGAGATACTTTTTCTACAGGCAAACCATTTTGTTCGGATTTTTCTATCAACTTGTCGGCACTTTTTAGCACGTGACCGTATGGAGATAAAAAAAATTTATCCAATTTGCCTAGGTTTTTTTTCCAAATATTGGTTTTGATAGGTCCAGGCAATACAGAGACTACTTGGATGCCAAAGGGACTCAATTCACGACGATATATTTCATTCAGGCTTTCGATTGCATGTTTTGATACACAATAAGCACCTAAATACGGTGTGTTTAAAATACCAGAGACTGAACTGATATTGACGATTTTGCCTCTATGTTCTCCTTTTAAAAAAGGAAGTAAACTATTGGTTACTTTACGTACAGAGAGCAGGTTAACGTTCATTTGGTATTCAAATTCCTCATCTGACAACAATTCCAAAGGGCCGGGAACGGCAAGCCCCGCATTATTAACCAATAGATGTAGTTTATGCGCACCTAGAATGCCTGGAATATGTGCCATTGCTTTTTTGAAAGCTTCTTGATCAGTTACATCAAACAAAAGCAAGGTTAATCTATCTGGATATAAAATTGATAGTGTTTGAGCATCCTCATTTCGGCGAACTGTGCCAATTATATGAAAGCCATTTTGATGAAATTTTTCTAGTACTGATTTGCCAATTCCTGAAGAAACTCCTGTTATGAAAACAAATTTGGTCATAAGATGTCTAGGTTTAGTTTATATGATTAATTTTGTGGCGTACAACTGTATTTATAATGAAAAAATGTTTATTCCTTTCTTTTTGTGTTTTGATTATATTTTCATGCAAAGATAGCAAAGAGGATGTGTATAAAAAAGGAATACTTGGAAAGTGGATAGTTGTTGGTTCAGAGCTCAACAACAAACCTTCTAAATCTATGGACAAGGCTTTTTTTACATTTTCTGAGGACAATAAAGTTACTTCTAATGTATTGGATGGCGGAGCATCACAATATGAACTGAAAGATGAGAAGATATCGATAAAAACGACGGAACCATTAGAACTTGATATTTCCTATTTCGAGAATGATAGTATGATCATGGAAGGAAATTACACTATGTACTACATCAAATTTTTTATGAAAAAAGACAGTCTTTGAGCAGGTAAAACGTTCTTTACATGTTTATGCCGACAATTGACCCATTTTTAAGCCCAAAAACAAGTATTTTAGCAATAGTTTAACACAAGATTTTTCAAAGAATCTATATATTTGTTTTGTCCATCTTTTTTCGTTTAAATTTCATGAAGACAATAATTTTAATTCTTTTATTTATTAGTTTGAGTACTCGTCCTATATCGGCATTGGATTTGGATGTGAATATTTTTTCGTTTTACGCTGACAAATCGTATGTTGAAGTACACATTAGAGTAGATGCCAAGTCCGTTCATTATGTAGAGGAAGGTAATAAAAAAACATCTTCCATTGAGTTTATCCTTTTGGCAAATGATGGGCAAAAAGTAGCCGTTTATGGAGATAAATTTATATTAAATGGCATTTATAGTGAAACGAATCGAGATTTTATCGTTGTAAAACGATTTTATATAGAACCAGGCTTTTACCACTTGTATGTTCAGGCCATAGACAATAATAATATTGAAAACAAACTTGAATTAGAGCGTCAGTTTGACGTTATGTCGAACTGGGATGGGCAATATGGATTGTCAGATCCAATTCTGATGGCCGACAAAATATCGGCTGAAGAAGGTAGTAACGATCCAATGAGTCGCCATGGATTTTTAGTGGAGCCTTTGCCATATGGCTATGCAGATACTATGCACCATACAGTTTATTTACTTCAAGAAATATATTTACCAAATGTAGATTCTACAGAAATGTACTTTTTAAATTTTACTATTTCAGATCAATATAAAGAAGTATTAACCTCAAAAATACTTTTAAGTCAATATAAAAAACTAGAAAATAAACCTTTTCAGTTTGTATTACTTCCGGTGTCATTAAAAGAATTGCCTTCGGGACAATATCATCTGACAACTAATCTTCAAACTAAAGACAAAAAAAAGTTGGCAAGCCGAAAAATTAACTTCTTTAAATCAAACCCAGTAGCCGACTTGTCCATACTTTATCAGCAGGATATGCAAGGGATATCATTTGCAGCAGGAATTGATGATGGTGAATTGGACTACATCTTGAAGGCACATATACCGATTACGGACAATATACAGTTGCCTACATTGCAGGCGCTTATTCAAGGCGCACAAAATCAGAAGAAACGAAAGTTTATTCACCAATATTGGACAAAAAGAAGCCCATCACACCCCGCTGAGGCGTTTGAAAAATATTTGGAAGTGGCCCGAGCCGTAGACAAGGAATATTATAGCAATGTTGGATACGGATTTCAGACGCATAGAGGCCATATTTTTTTAAAGCACGGTAAACCATCCAGTGTGTTATCGATTGACAATGAAACGGATGCTCCTCCATATGAGATATGGTTTTATAATAAAATAATGACAACCAATCAGACCAATGTTCGGTTTTTATTTTGGAATGAATCTCTGGCCCATAACGACTTTTGGTTGTTGCATTCGACCTGCTATGGTGAAAGAAATAATCCTGGATGGGAAAGCCAATTGTACAAATCTATCCCAGAAGAAGATAAAACGGGAAATTCTATCGATGGAAGAGAAATAAAACGAGGATTAAATCGACAGGCAAAAATATATTTTAATCAATTTTAAAGATATTCTTTAAAGTGATCTTGATGTCAATATGACATGAACTTTCGTTAAAATAGATGATATTTATCATTTTCTGCTTATCGTGTGAACTAATTTGAAAAAATATTATTTAATAGAAACAAATAATTATAAAAATTTTATTTCCTTTGCGCCTCCAAAAAATATACAATACAAATTTAATTTTAAAAATATCCATTTAATATAAAAACACATGGCAGATTACAAGTTAGACAAATTAGACTTAAGAATTTTAAAAATTTTACAAGAAAACAGTAAGATTACCAACCTTGAGTTGTCGAAAAGAATAGGACTTTCTCCAGCACCAACATTGGAAAGAGTTAAAAAATTGGAGCAATCCGGAATCATTAGTAGCTATCACGCCAATGTTGATCCAACTTTATTGGGACTCAACGTGAAGACTTTTGTTCTCGTATCTTTAGCATGGCAAAAACCAAATGCATTAGAGAATTTTATTTCAAAAGTTAAAGTGATACCTGAAATTACAGAATGTTATATCATCACAGGTGATGCAGATTTTATATTAAAAATAGTTTGTAAAGACATTCCAAATTATGAGAAATTGTTGTACAAAACTTTATCTCAGATTGAAGAAATTGAAAGACTTAAAACGTTGATGACTTTATCTAAAGTTAAAATCGAAAAAGTCCTTCCTTATGATTATGATAGTGTAGAAGACGCTGAGTAATCAACTATTACGCTGGTGTTAAAAAGGGGAAATAATCATCATTGTTTCCCCTTTTTTATTGTTGGTCAGTTTAGGTCATTTGTTTAAAAACTAGATGACTTTCAATTCTCTTCCTACTTTAGTAAATGCTTGAATGGCTTTATGGATATGCTCCACTTCATGGCCAGCACTTATTTGCACCCTGATTCTTGCTTTGCCTTTAGGCACAACAGGGAAGAAAAACCCTATGACATAAATTCCTTCCTCTAGCAAACGACTTGCAAATTGTTGGGCTAATGGTGCATCGTACAACATTACTGGTGTGATGGGATGTGTACCAGGAATAATATCAAAACCAGCATCGGTCATTCCTCTTCGAAATAACTGGGTATTCGCTTCAAGTTTATCCCGAAGTTTTGTGCTTTGATTCAATATTTGAAGTACACTGATTGAAGCACCAACAATAGATGGAGCCAAAGTATTCGAAAATAGATAGGGTCTTGATTTTTGGCGCAGCAATTCTACAATTTCTTTTTTTGCCGCAGTAAAACCTCCCGAAGCGCCACCTAGTGCCTTTCCAAAAGTACCGGTTATAATATCCACTCTTCCAAAGGCTTCATTGTGCTCAGCAGAACCCCTACCAGTTTTGCCAACAAACCCAGTGGCATGGCAATCGTCGACCATAACCATAGCCCCGTATTTGTCAGATAGGTCACAAATTTTAGCTATATTAGCAATAATACCGTCCATAGAAAACACCCCATCTGTGGCAATTAATATTCGCCTAGCACCTTTTTCCTTTGCTTCCTGGATTTTTTGCTCCAAACTTTGCATATCATTGTTTTCATATCTGTATCGGGCAGCCTTACACAATCTAATGCCATCGATAATGGAAGCATGGTTAAGCATATCAGAAATAATGGCATCTCTTTCGTCGAGTAATGGTTCGAAAAGACCTCCATTTGCATCAAAAGCGGCAGCATAAAGGATGGCATCTTCCTGGCCAACAAAACTTGCAATAGATTTTTCTAATTCTTTATGAATGTCTTGAGTTCCACAGATAAATCGAACTGAAGACATACCAAAACCATGGGAATCAATTGCTTCTTTTGCCGAATCAATGACTTCAGGATGGGACGAAAGACCTAGGTAATTATTAGCACAAAAATTTAATACCTCTTTGCCTTGTGTTGTTTTAATGACGGCACTTTGAGGAGTAGTAATAATTCTTTCTGATTTGAATAAACCCGAACTTTTGAGTTCTTCTAATTCAAGTTGTATATCTTGGATGATTCCGATTCTGTCAATATTCATAGGTTTAAATTATTGATGGTCAAACATATTTATTAAATGAGATAACATATCTTCGGTCATAGAAGAAATGTCAAAATCAGGTGCCCAGTCCCAGTCTTTTACCGCGATCGAATCATCGATTGACTCGGTCCAACTTCGAGCAATTTCTTCTCTGAAATCTGGTTTGTAAGTTATAGAAAAATGAGGAATATGTTTTTTTATTTCCTGATAAATATCGTCAGGAGTAAAGCTCATGGATGCCAAATTATAGCCGTATCGAACCGTGAGTCTTGAAGGGTCTGCTTCCATCAATTGGATAGTTGCTTTTATGGCATCATCCATGTACATCATTGGTAACTTAGTGTCTTTATTTAGAAAACATTCGTAAGTCCCTGTTTTTAGTGCTTCGTGATATATCTC
>JBATMZ010000064.1:0-3022 GCA_049290115.1 Saprospiraceae bacterium
CAGATATCCGGACTATTCAGGTATCCATTGACTAAATCCCCTTTTTATTCATACTACTTTACCTCAGATATTATATCTTTATGTCCTTGATATCAGATACATTACTTTAACGTTAGCGGTCATTTGTAGGAAAGAAGCGCGACAAAATAATTATGAGTTGGACAGACAATAAGATATTATTAGAATATTCAAAATATACGCCTTGTCAAGAAATATTTCAAGCCGTGTGTGACGAATTAGGTAAACACTACGTTGAGAAGGGTTTTAAATATTCTCGTTCCCGACCAAAATTGAAAATTGAAAAGGACGACATCAAACTTGAAATTGCATTTTGGTCAAGTAGAAGTAATACTCCTGGAGACTGGGTGGCTTTTGAAATTTTACCGAGCTTCTATTCTAAACAGCTGGCTAAAACAAGTGAAATCCAAGGTTATTTATTCGGACACACCGGACTTTTCTACCATAAATTTACCGACAACCCCAAACAAATATTGGTCAAACAAATATTTGGTGGAGAATTGGAACGAATTGATGAATACAGTAATGAGTCAAAAATAATTGAAAGTAACAACTGCAATGTTTACGGAATTGACAAAGAAAAATTCGATTCTATTGTGCAGTTTATTGATAACAAAATTTTGTCTTGGATTTCAAAACTTGCGACCGAAGAAGGAATCGTTGAATTAATAACGAACGCAAGTCCGACAAGAATTTGGTCTTTAAATGGGAAAGGCTCAAATTCTGACTTTATAAAGTACGTTCAACTCAATTTTCCAAATATCAATATTGAAAGTGAACTCGATAAATAAAAAGAAACGAACCGCTAACAGCACATTTGCAATAGGCGGGGTTTCGTGTTCCGTAGACAGTTTAGTGGTAGCCGAATGTTTCGTGCTCCCTATAAACATTTGTGCTGAAAAGCCCGCCCATCGCAAATCTACAAAACGTTATGCTACATTAGAATAAAATGAATACTGAAAAAGTCATACAAGATTTAACTTCTAAAGAATCTCAGAGAATAAGAGAGTCTGGTCTTGTTGTCATTCAGAATAGCCAAAATGAAAAAGCAATTGAATCACTTGTTCCGTATTTAAACCAAATCAAGCAATCTACAAACGAATTAAAATTAGGCGGTGCATTTGCATCAAACGATAGATTCTATAAATTCCCCATAGAAATAATTGAATTCTACAAGGACAAAAAATCAATTTGGAATAGAAATTCAAAATGTTCCTGTTGCCTATATCTTTCAAAATCTTACGAAAACTACAACCCTGAAAAAGAAGCAGGAAACGAATCTATCAAACTAAACGCCAAACTAAAGGGAAATTATACTCAAGATTACAGCCTTCAATGTTTAAAATGCAATCTAAATTATTACGTTTCGGAAAGACACTATCACTATGTTTGGTGGCACTGGGAGAAACTTGAAGATTACAACAACATTATTGATAGTGGCAATAGCTCAATTGACTATGAATTCAAACTCTTACTTAAATCTGTTAAAGACGCAATCAAACCCAAGGATTATCCAAAAAAAGCTCTAAATTTTGAAAAAGAGAGAATAATGGATTTTAGATATAAATTAGCTTATAACAAAGGAACTGAGCATTACGAAGTAAAATATGAATGGAATAAGATTATGGACAAATTGATTGAAGAAATAAACATACGAATAAATAACGAAGCATAACTTTAGATATCATGCCATGCCTACCTATCGGTCGGCACGTCAGATATCATTAACTTTATAAACAAGTGAAATAAATCAATATATATATATGAGTAAAGATTTTTTTGAAAAATTTACAGAAGATACAAATGTCAAATTGGAACTGTATGAAGATTATTTAACAAAGTGGTTGCCTGTTTTTATTTCTACACCTAGACCATTCAAAAATACTGTAAATATAATGGACTTATTTTGTGGTCCAGGCCAAGATAGCGAAGGCACATTAGGAAGTCCGTTGATTGCTTTAAAAGTTCTTAAAAAGTACGAAGGCCATGTACATAATACTTCAGTTGAAATAAATCTTTACTTTAATGATTATGAGAAAGATCATATTGAACAATTAAGGCAAAATATCGAACAATTTGGATACAATAAAAGAAAGATTAATATACACTATTCTTGCAGAGATTTCACAGATTATTATCAAGATTTACAAAGTTTAACGAGAAATTCAGCAAATTTAATTTTCTTAGATCAATTTGGAATTAAATATGTTGATCAACAAAGATTTACTGAAATAATTCAATTCCCCGTTACAGACTTAATATTTTTTATATCATCGACAACATTTAAACGTTTTCATAATGATGAAAATATTAATACAATATTAAAATTAACCTCTGAACAAATTCAAAATGAAGATTTCTATAAAATTCATAGACTTGTTCATAAGGCTTACTCAAATTTTATACCCGATAATTATTCATATGGTTTAGCCCCATTTTCAATTAAAAAAGGTAGTAATGTTTATGGCCTTATATTTGGAAGTGGTCATCCATTAGGATTAGAAAAATTTTTGGACATATGTTGGGAAAAAGATGAAGTTACTGGAGAAGCAAATTTTGATATACAAGGTGATGTAAGATTGCAATCGATGCCATCATTATTTGCTGAAGAAGAATCTAAAACTTTTAAAATACCGCAATTCCAGTCATTGTTGCAAGCAGCAATTTTAAACGGAGAACTAATAAATGATCGCCAAATTTATATATTTGCATTAAATCACGGCTTTACAAACAAACACATAGTTCCAGTTGTTGACAACTTAAAGAAAGGGAAATTAATAAACGTTAAACATCCTTCATTTAAATGTGGAACAGTATGGGATAGAGGAAGGATCCCAAGAGAAATTCAAATTTTATAAATCTAATGGCATCTAAATCAAATATAGAATGGACAGAAGTCACATGGAATCCAGTAACTGGATGTGATAAGGTATCAGCAGGTTGTAAAAATTGCTATGCAGAAGTGATGGCTAAAAGATTGAAATCAATGGGTGTTGAGCAGTAT
>JBATMZ010000065.1:0-3223 GCA_049290115.1 Saprospiraceae bacterium
GCTGGAGATCGACCGGCTTTCATCGGACCTGGTCGGATATCTGGGCTATCGGTCCACCGGCGTCGAGATGCGGGGCAACTCGGCCTTTGACATCGCGCTGTGGGATCTGTTCGGCAAGGCGGTGAACCAGCCCATCGCGCAGCTTCTGGGCGGCTTTACCCGGCCCGATATCCGCACCTACAACACCTGCGCGGGCACCGAATACATCAAGAAGGCGACCGGGCAGAACACCGCCAACTATGCGATGAAATCCGATGTGGCGGATGGTTATGACGATCTGAATGCCTTTCTGAATTGCGCCGACGAGCTGGCGCATTCGTTGCTGGAAGACGACATCACGGCGATGAAGATCTGGCCGTTCGACGTGGCCGCGGAAAAGTCGCGCGGGCTATATATCTCGCCCGCCGATCTGAAGACCACCTTGCAACCATTCGACAAGATCCGTGCGGCGGTGGGCGACCGGATGGACATCATGGTCGAGTTTCACCTGATGTGGCAGCTTCTGCCCGCGATTGAAATCGCCCGGGCGCTGGCCCCTTACAACACCTTCTGGCACGAAGATCCGATCAAGATGGACAGCCTGTCCAGCCTGAAACGTTATGCCGACGCCAGCCCGGCGCCGATTGCCGCTTCGGAAACCCTGGGCAGCCGCTGGGCGTTCCGCGACCTGATCGAAACCGGGGCTGCGGGGGTGTTCAATCTGGACATCAGCTGGTGTGGCGGTCTGTCCGAGGCGCGCAAGATCGCCTCGATGGCCGAAGCCTGGCACCTGCCGATTGCGCCGCATGACTGCACCGGGCCGGTGGTCCTGTGCGCCTCGACGCATCTGTCGCTGAACGCGCCCAATGCGCTGGTTCAGGAAAGCGTGCGGGCCTTTTACCGGACCTGGTACCGCGACCTCGTGACAGCCCTGCCGCCGGTGGAAAAGGGCCGGATCACCGTTCCGCCCGGAGCCGGTCTCGGGATGGAACTGAACCCTGACCTTGACCGCGCCTTCACCACGTTCCGCAAGAAATCGGATGTCACCGACATTTGACGCAAGACCAGATCCTAGGGGAGGAGACCCGAAATGAAAAAGCTACTGACTTCGGCCGCATTGGCCACCCTGTGCATGGGCAATGCCGCCCATGCCGAGGGATTGAACATCGTGTTCACCCACCATTCCTCAGCCTCGAACACCTTCTGGCAGGCGGTCCAGAAAGGCTTTGACGATGCCTGCGAGAAGATCGCGGCGAACTGCCAGATGGTCTTTACCCAGACCGAAGGCTCAATCGAGCAACAGGCCGCGAACATGGAGGCGGCTCTGGCCCGTTCACCCGACGTGCTGTTGACCTCGATCGTCGACGACCGTGCGCTGGACGAGATCATTCAGCGGGCACGGGACGCCGGTGTCATCGTCATCGCAGTCAACGTCGACGACAGCGAAGGCGCCAAGGGCAATGCCCGTCAAGCATTCGTGGGACAGGGCTTCGCGGCAGCCGGTTATTCACTGGGCGAAGCAATGTCGGCGCATTTCCCGGCTGAGGGGGCGATCAAGGTTCTGGTTGGCATCTCGGCGCCCGGACAGAACTGGTCCGAGGCCCGCGGCGGTGGCGTGATGAAGTTCATGGATGATTTCATCGCCGCAAATCCGGGGCGCGACATCAGCTATGAGCGGATCGATTCCGGCACCGACCTGGCGGTGACCTCGGACCGCGTCGGCGCCTATCTGAACGCGCATCCCGACACCACCGCCTATTTCGACACCGGCTTCTGGCATGCCGGCGTTGCCCGGGTTCTTCAGGATCGCGGCATCGCACCGGGCGTGGTTCTTTTGGGCGGTTTCGACCTGGTGCCCGAGGCAGTGCAGCAGATGCAGTCGGGTTACATTCAGGTCGAAGTGGACCAGCAGCCCTACATGCAAGGCTTCATGCCGGTGATGGAGGCCTACCTTGCCAACAAGCTGGGGCTGTCGCCGGCCAATATCGACACCGGGCAGGGCATCGTGACGCCTGCGGATGCGGATGCGATCCTCGAACTTTCGGCGCAAGGCCTGCGCTGACCGACAGCTGACCGAACGACGCCCGGCTGCGCAGGATGCGCAGCCGGAGTGCCATTCCAAGGGGAGAGACAGGCGGATGAAGCGCTTTCTCAAGATCTATCTCGACAAGCCGGAACTTGCAGCACTGGTCCTGCTGGTCTTTCTGGTGATCGTCTTTCAGATCAAGTCGGACGGCGTGTTCCTGAACGCCAACAACCTGCGCGGCCTGTTCGGCATCCTGCCTGAGATCGGGTTGATGGTGATTGGCGTCACGATCCTGATGATCTGCGGTGAATTCGATCTGTCGGTGGGATCGGTCTTTGCGCTGATGCCGATGACGATGGCGGTGCTGTTGTCGAATGGCACGCCCTTCGTTTTCGCCTTTGTCGCCGGCATGGCAGTCTGCGCGGTGATCGGGTTCATCAACGGATTCCTGACGATCCGCTATTCCATCCCCAGCTTCATCACGACACTTGGGATGCTGTTCATCGCGCGGTCGCTGACCATCGTGATTTCGGGCGGCTTTCCGCCCCTGCTTCCGGCCGATCTGCCCAACTGGCTGTTCACCGCTTTTGTCGGCCCCGGTGACCTCTTTCGCATGTCGTTCATCTGGTTCGTGCTGGTTGCCGTCCTTGCCTCGCTGATGATGAGCCGGACAAACTTCGGCAACTGGATTCGGGCGACGGGGGGCTTTCTGCCTGCGGCGCAGGCGATGGGAATTCCGACCGCGCGGGTCAAGATCATGTGCTTCATGCTGTGCTCGATGCTGGCGGGTTTCGCCGGGATGATCCAGGTGCTGCGCCTCGGCTCGCCCCTGCCGTCGATCGGCGAGGGGTGGGAGTTGCAGGCCGTGGCTGCAGCGGTGATCGGTGGTACGGCCCTTTCAGGTGGCATCGGTGCGGTGTTGGGCGGCGTGATCGGCGCCATCCTGATCCGCGTCATCGACAACGGGCTGGTGCTGAGCCAGGTCGATGCCAACTGGTTCAAGTTCGCCATCGGGTTCCTGACCATCTTTGCCGTCGTGGTGAACACTTGGATGGGCAAGCGCGCCAAAGCCATCAAGGTGGAGACCTGAGCCATGACACAGCCCATCATTTCGGTGCGCAACCTGCACAAATGGTATTCCGGTGTTCACGCCCTCAAGGGGGTTACGCTGGACTTTGCGCCGAACGAGGCGGTTGGCCTGATCGGTGACAATGGAGC
>JBATMZ010000066.1:0-17369 GCA_049290115.1 Saprospiraceae bacterium
GAAAGTGTAGAAGAATACAACTATAAAATTGAACAAATAAAAAACATTCTCAAAGGTCATTTTAAACCTGTAAAAGAATATATCAACCAACAAATGTTGTATTATGCGGAAAGAATGGAATTTGAAAGGGCACAGGACTGGAAAGAAAAATTGACGGTGTTTGAAGACTATCAGTCGAGTTCGACGGTGGTCAGTACCAGTATAGAAGATCTGGATGTATTCAGTATCGCTACCTACAAAAATACAGCTTGTGTCAACTATCTAAAAATCGTGAATGGCGCGCTTATCAATACAGATACGATGGAGATGGACATGAACCTCAACACGGATATGTCTGATTTGCTTCGATTTAGTATTCCAGTTTTAAGAGAAAAATTTTCATCTACAAGTCCAGAGATCGTGGTCGATCACCAAGTAACATTAAACTTAGAGGGTATCGTGGTGACTAAACCACAAAGGGGTGAAAAAAAGAAGTTGATCGACTTGGCAAAAAATAACCTAGACTACTATTTTATCCAAAAGAGGAGAGAAGAAACGCTGCATAAAAACAAAGTGGGCGCTTCAGAAAGGATTTTGACGACCCTTAAAATGGATTTACAAATGGACAAGATGCCTTTACATATTGAGTGTTTTGACAATTCAAATATCCAAGGAACTAACCCAGTAGCTAGCTGTGTAGTATTTAAAAATGCCAAACCTTCCAATAAAGATTATCGCCACTTTAAAATTAAATCCGTTGAAGGACCCAATGATTTTGCTTCGATGGAAGAAGTCATTTTTAGGAGATATAAAAGACTTTTGGATGATGGACAGAATCTTCCCCAACTGATCATCATCGATGGTGGAAAAGGACAGTTGTCTTCCGCTGTCAAAAGTTTGGAGGTTTTGGGGATTTTGGACCAGGTTACGGTGATCGGTATTGCTAAAAAGTTGGAAGAAATATTTTTCCCTTATGATTCAATTCCCCTATATATCAATAAAAAGTCGGAATCGTTAAAACTGATTCAGCACGCAAGAAATGAGGCCCATCGGTTTGCATTAAATTTTCACAGAGACTTGCGTTCGAAAAACTTTTTGGGAACACAATTGACAAACATCAAAGGTATTGGACCTAAAACTGCAGAAAAATTGTTAAAACATTATGGTTCAGTGGAAAAAATTAAGGAATCCACCATGGAAGATATATCAAATCTCGTGGGCCAAACAAGCGCTTTGGCAGTTAAGGGTTATTTTGATTTGGATTGAATGTCATGTCCCAACGAAATTAAAAAAATCAAATAACAGGGAACATACTTCACAAAATCGTTAAAATATTTCCAACTTTTGGATAAGTCAATTTTTACAATGGTTTGCCGCTTTCGAGTGTTTTTATGGCCGATTCCAAGTTCTTTTTATTTACTTCATCCGGAGCTTGTTGTAAACCAATTTTAGCGTGTTCCAACGCTTTTTTAAGGTTGCCTTGTGCAGAATAACCACGCATTAGTCCCACATGGGTAGGCCAGGCACCATTGAATTTTTTGAAATTTTTCTCAAAAACAACCACGGCTTCATCAATCTTTTTTTGCCCCAACAATTGTCTGCCATATTGATGGAGTTCGATGCTGGAAGCATTGTCAATAGCCTGAAGTAAAATTTTGTCAGCTTCTTCTTTTTTGCCCAACTTCTTCAATATCCCTGATCTTGTAGATAATGCATTAAAATTATTTACGCCACCCAAAAATGGGTCTGTTGCCGATGTAATCCATGTTAGTGCCTGGTCATAATTGACATTGTTGTTCAAGCACCAGGTTGCCGCAGCCTGAAGACTCGGGGGATCAAATCCCAAAGCACCACTCATCTGTTTTTGTATTTGGTGTAAGGTTGTGCCAGTTAAATCTACAGCCACTGTAAAAGGAATCCTCCAATATTCCCACTCCAGGGCTATTTCTACCGTTTGGTCGGTTTGATTGCCAAAGGAATACGCTAATCTTTCATTGCTTGTTTTTAGCCCTTTTTGTTGCCGGGTAGTTACCCTTAAAACGTCCTTGGACTGATCGTAAAAATAACTTCCCCATCCCTCAGCATTATCGTTGAATATGAGGATGCAGGAATCTGGGTATACTTCCATAAAAAAGCTGTATTTCCCAGCTTGGAGTTTTTGACCGTTTATGCTAACATCTGTACTGAATGCCATGGTAGTACATTCATCGGCACCGGCACGCCATGGAGAATTGACATTGGAACCAAAACCCAAGACAGAAGTACCATAATAAACGACATCTGTTCCCCATATTTTACCCTCGCGGTTTTTAACACCGGGAGCATTCCACGTTATAACCATTTCTGTTACGCCAACGGTTCTCCCAGCTGTGCAGGCTTGATTTGTAGCATTTGGAATTCTGAGTGCCTGAGCCAAAACAGAATTTGACTGTATTAGAAAACTTGTCAATAAAACTAGGAAAATGGGAAGTTTGGTCATGATATTATATTTGAGTTGTTTGAACAATATTAAGGGAACGCCATAAAATGAAAAACGTAGTTTCTATATTTGCCGTTATCCAAATTTTAAGAAATATTTAATATTTGATTCGTAAATAGTTGTAATAATCTATTGAATTGAATAAAGTATTAAAAATCAGAACCAATAATCATTCTAATAATATACAATGTTAATTATGATAATTTACTTCCTGAGAATTGTAATTTTTTTAAAATATGGTTACCACTCTATCATTAATTAGGGTCAAAAATGATATTTAAGTTACATTTATATTAGCACAATCATAGCACCTTTTGCATCACTGGATATTAATTTTTTTGGCCAATAAAGCGGGAATAGAAATTCTTTTTTTAAGCGCTTCAATGATGACTTTGTCCTTTTCAATGCTGAAAACCGAAAATGGGGTTTCTGGTAATAATCCCATTTCCCATAATTCGCCTTCCACATCGTGGTTGAGTTGCGCTTGGGCAATTTTTCCTTTTTGTTTGGGATTGAGCGAAATCAATGACTTATTAGGCATTGTTTTTTTGCGAGGGATAGGACTTCCGTGAGGATCAGTACTAGGAAAACCTAATTTTTCATCGACTTCATCCACAATATCAGGGGTGAGTTTATGTTCGAGACGCTCCGCCTCAGGGTGAATTTGTTCGTTATTTAAGCCCATTTTATTTACTTGGAAAGTTTCCCAAAGTCGATGGGCTCGGACAATTTCTTCGGCAACGTCTTCTCCTTTTAACGTAAGATGTGGGAGGTCATTTTCTTTTTTAACCATACCCGATTTGACCAAAGAATGTAAGCCTCTCGCAATGGAATTCTTGGATACATCTAGGTTTTGTTGCATCGTTTCCAAATCAGATATATGGTTTATTTCATTTTTTGACAACCACTTGATGATGTCTTCTTGAACCACCTTTTGGTTTTGTTGACGTTGGATCCACCATTTCCATAGAAGCCCTTTTTCTGGCGCAATAAATACCGAAACACCATAGATTAATCCTGCTACAATGACCATCATGGGGCCTGGATTGGAATCTAAAAATACGGCCAACACAAAGCCGGTCAATGCCGAAATGATACCTATGAGCCCAGAAAAAACAACTACTTTTTTTAATTGATTAAAATATAATAAAGCGGTCGAAGCAGGCGTAATCAACATAGCTACCACCAATATCACACCAACCGTTCTCATGGCAGAAACAACCGCAAATGACAATAAAAACATGAGAAGATAATGGGTGGCCGTTACTGATATACCCATGACTTGAGCAACAATAGGTTGAAAAGTTGTGGCAAAAAAATAGCGATAAAATAAGATGATAGTACCGATAGAATATACACAAACGATGACAGCCATTGTGAGGTCAGCCGCTGTGACAGATAATACATTTCCAAATAAAAAGTCCTTCAAATCAAGATGTACATTCTCTCGATTATTCAACCATGAAATACCCATTATACCCAATGAAAACATAACCGTAAAGACAATACCAATAGCTGCATCATTTCTCGTTTTTGCATTTTGTTGAATCCAAGTTATAAGGGTGGTACTTAGTAAACCTGCAGCGATAGCGCCAACAAAAAATCCGAGTGAGTTATACCCAAATAATAAAAAAGAAATGACGATACCTGGAAGAACAGAATGCGACAATGCATCACCCAATAAAGACATATTTCTTAAAACAATAAATACGCCCAAAACACCACAAGTTAGTCCTACTAAGGTTGAAGCTATTAAGGCTCTGATGGCCCAAGGCGATAAAAATATTTCGAAAAATGAATCCATAACGTATAAGACAATAAATTATAACAATGGTAAACTTAGAAAAGATGTAAAGTATTTCAAATTTGTAACAACTTTTGACTTTTCCAATCCCAATACATAGTTCCAAATAATAAAACGTATTCTACTATATACATACTCTGTTTTATTAATGGCGAAAAATCACTATAGTGAACGTAACTTAAAACTACGACATAAGACCATACGACTGGATAAACAAAACCTGTGAAGGATCCAAAAAACAAGATAGGAATGATGTACCAAGGATGAATGGTGGTCGATAAAATAAAATACAAGCTGTACATTAATACCATTGGTTTAAAGACTAGATTAAAGCCTATATGTTGGTAAAATTTCAATACTTTAAAAATGCCAAAGATGGTTAGTAAACCTAAAAATGGTCCTAAGTAATAAATGAGATTGTAGCCAGAAAGAAACAATCCTATTTCGCGTAGTATCACATAAATACTGGCATTAAACTCGAATTTTTGAAAATATAAATCAATACTTTCAAATAAGGTAAAAAATCCCGGTTGAAACACAAAAGGTAAAAAAAATAAGGTTAACCCAAAGACTAAAACAGCTAAAAAAATGAATCTTTTTTCTTTGGGCAATTTTAAAAAAAGTAGTGGAAGTAAAATAAGGGGAAGTAGTTTTGCGGCAATGGCCAATACATAATAAAAGGAAGATTTTATATATTTTTTTTCTAGAAAAAAATAGACCATCGGCGCCATAAAAGCCACAATCAAGACTTCAAAATGGAGATTGCCAACCCCTTCAATAATCACAAGTGGATTGAGAAAATACCAAATACTCGCCGAGGTATTTCCTAAAAATCGTTGGCTTAATATCACAATAAAATACAGTCCCCCACATTCCAATAGAAGTAAAATAAGTTTGAGATTCATGGCAAATTGTTCGACGTTATCTCCTAAAGCGGCCAAAGCAAATAGCCCTTGCGCTAAAGGTGGATAAACCGTAAAATAATTTGGAGAATTCATCCTCTCGAGTATGGTTAATGGTAGCCTTGTTTCATTGTGCTGAAATACGTCCGTGGGTAATAAGCCATACGGATTTTTCCCTTCTAAAATCATGGTGCCATCAAAATAATACCGATAAATATCGTCGGACAATAAAGGAAAATACCATAGTAAGACTATTCTAGTCACAACGCCTGCCACCAATAACATTTTCCAATAGGATGTAAATTGATAACAAAGCAAAGTGTAAAAAAGAAAACTCAACGTAATCCAAAAAAAGAATGGGACGAAGACATTTTGCTGGCACGAGCTCACTTGAGTGAGACTGAATATTAAGCCCAACATTCCCGAAAAGAAGAGGAAGTTTACAAGTTGTTTATTTAGAAAATCTACTCTTAAGGGCATATAAAAATAATGAAAAATAGCCAAAAGCCAGCATGATATGTAGTAGGAAAAAGTCTCTTACACCAATCCGTGATCCAACCCATAATGCGGCTACAAAATACAAGGTCAAAAGGGCTTCGCCGAGAGAAATTTTATTCAAATTTCCTACAAAATAATTGCTTTTTTTAAAGGTAAAACTTTCTTTTTGTTCACCATATTTTGGTGTTCTTACGAATGGACTTTTTTTGCCGCACCACCCTTGCATCACAGCTATCGAGTTATGAAAGGCCAGTGCCATAGAAATGGACATAAAAATGGGAAAAACAAACAAAAATTTAAAAATGATCTTGAAGATGTTTTCGTCATTTTTTATGAAAAACACATTTGACAAAAAGTATAAAACGACGATAGAAGCAAAGGAAGCCAAAAAAATCTGTAGATAATGGGTCGGTAAAGTTACGTATTGCATGAGATACATGAGAGGTACACTAAAAATACCTAAACTGAACACGGCCACAAATATAGTACTAGAAAGTAAGTGCGAAGTGGCATGTAGTTTTTTGGACCATTGTAAAGGTGAAGCCCAAATAAGTTTCAATAACTTTTTAGCATTTTCGGCACCGCCCTTCATCCACCTAAACTGCTGAGATTTCAAACCAAAAATATCGGATGGAAGTTCTGCCGGCGAACCCAATTTTTCTAAGTATAAAATTTGCCAACCCTTGAGTTGTGCTCGATAACTCAAATCCAAATCCTCGGTTAAAGTATCAGCTTCCCAACCACCTGCATCTTCAATAGTTTTTGTACGCCAAACGCCAGCAGTTCCATTAAATTGAAGTAAATAATTTCCCAAAAATCGTCCTTGTTGTTCCACTGTAAAATGAACATTCAATTGTAACGCTTGCATTTCGGTCAACAATGACAGATTTTGATTGATGTGTTCCCACCTACTTTGCACTACACCAATAGAAGGATTTATAAAATGAGGAATTGTTTTGCGTAAAAAATCAGGTTTAGGTACAAAGTCGGCATCAAAAATGGCTACAAATTCAGAAGTAAGGTGTGCCATACTTTCTTTTAATGCACCCGCTTTAAACCCTTGGCGGTCGAGTCGGTGAAAAAGGTGGATGTCAAAACCTTTTGATTGGTATTCTTCTACTTTTTGTTTAGAAATAAGTAACGTATCATCTGTGCTATCATCAAGGATATGTATAGTCAATTTGTCTTTGGGGTAGTCCAGTTTGGTGATATTTTCAATGAGCCTTTCTACAACATATTTTTCGTTGTACAAGGGTAATTGTATTGTAACTGTTGGCCATTCGGTTTGACTATTTTGATGACCTGTGATGCAATGTTTATTTTTTTTAAATAGATAACTATATAGCAAGTGAAACTGTGATAAACAGTAAATACCTATGAAAATCAAGGCAGAAAAATAGAGGGTAAAAAAGAGGTAAGCCCCAATGATCATATTCACATATATTTAAAAATGGTCCATAAAATTTTGTATCCAGCCAAAAAGGTGCCTTTGACCGTACCAGAAACTTTTGAAACACCGATTCGTTTGCGATAGTTTACAGGAACTTCAAAACATTTTAAACCATGTTTGGCCGCTTTAACTTGCATTTCCACGGTCCAGCCAAATGTTTTATCTGACATGTTCAACTGGAGTAATCTCGAATAATTAATGGCACGAAAAGGCCCTAAATCCGTAAATTTATACCTAAAAAATAATGCAATAAGCCTTGTGGCTAGCCAATTTCCAAAAATTTGTTGAGGCATCATAGCTCCTTTTTCCCTATTTCCCAAGACCCTAGAACCAATGACTAAATCATATTGGTTTTCGAGGATGGGATGGACTACGTCATACATTTGTTCGGGATAATCGGAGTAATCTCCATCTATAAAAACGACGATATCTGGTTTAATATTTAATTGCTCGATATATTCCATTCCCTTCAAACAAGCGTAACCATATCCTTTTCTAACTTCATCGACGACGATGGCACCTCTTTGTAATGCGTTGATTTTGGTATCATCTGTACTATGATTGTTGCAAACAATAATATTGCGTACAAGACTTTTTGGAATATCTTCAAGCACTAAACTGATAGAATCGGCTTCGTTGTGTACAGGAATGATGAGGTCAATAATGGGGGAGTCCAAATGATTGTATAAATAAAAATGAAAGCGAAATTACGAAATCTATTTCATTCTAAATTAAACCTAAAAAATTAAACAATGATTAGGCTCAATCATCATGTGCTGAAATTGAGTTATAATCGACTTTTAAACTTTTTTATTTTGATGATTTTACACTGAGGGAATGGTGTGTTTACCATCTCAAACCATGAAAACCCAAATTTTGTATTACCTTCGCCCCAAAATTAGAATTTTACATGTTATCAGGACATAATATTAGTCTGCAATACGGCAAAAGAATCATTTTTGACGATGTCAATGTCACTTTCAAACAAGGAAATTGTTACGGTATCATCGGAGCCAATGGCGCTGGTAAGTCTACATTCATGAAGATACTGTCAGGTGACCTCGAACCCAATAAAGGTTCAGTGTCACTTGAGACGGGAAAACGAATGGCTGTCTTAAAACAAAACCACCACGAGTACGACAATGTGACGGTACTCAATACAGTGTTGATGGGGCACTCTATTTTGTGGAATATTATGTTGGAAAAAGATGCCATTTACCAAAAAGAAGATTTTTCTGAAACGGATGGTTTTAGGGCTTCCGAACTAGAAGAACAATTTGCTGAAATGGATGGATGGAATGCTGAATCTTCCGCCGCTAATCTTTTGTCAGGAATTGGAATCAAAGAATCAGACCATTATAAATTGGTTTCAGAATTGGATGGTAATCAAAAGGTGAGGGTTCTTCTGGCTCAAGCACTTTTTGGCAATCCAGATGTGTTGATTCTCGACGAACCAACCAATGACCTTGACTTACTTACGATCCGATGGCTTGAGGATTTTTTACTTGACTTTAAAAATACCGTACTTGTTGTTTCTCACGATCGTCACTTTTTAGATACTGTCAGTACACATGTGGCCGATATTGATTTCGGAAAGATTCAGATTTATACTGGAAATTATACTTTCTGGTACGAATCGAGCCAGTTGGCTTTGCGCCAAAAAACACAGGCAAATAAAAAAGCAGAAGAAAAAATTAAAGAAATGCAAACCTTTATTGACCGATTCTCTGCTAATGCATCCAAGTCCCGTCAAGCTACTTCAAGGCGGAAGATGATTGAAAAAATCAACCTTGAAGATATCAAACCTTCTTCACGTAGGTATCCAGGTATTATTTTTAAGATGGCTCGAGAAGCTGGCAAAGAAATACTTGCCGTGAACGGATTAAATTATTCGGCGAATGGTGAAGTTTTAATAAAGGATCTGACATTTACGGTCAACCACAATGATAAGATTACTTTCATTTCAAAAAACAGTCTTTCTACGATTGCTTTGCACCAGATTTTGGCAGGCGACATAAAACCAGACAGTGGTACCATCGAATGGGGACAAACCATAACAAAATCATACCTACCCAACGAAAACAGTCAATTTTTTATGAATCAACCGTTGAATCTCATCGACTGGCTTCGTCAATATTCAACAGAAAAAGATGAAGCCTATATCAGGGGATTTTTAGGTAAAATGCTCTTTTCTGGTGAGGAAACTTTTAAGATGTCAAATGTGCTTTCCGGTGGTGAAAAAGTGCGGTGTATGCTTTCTAGAATGATGTTGACAGAAGCCAATGTACTTATCCTCGACGAACCAACAAATCACTTAGACCTCGAGACAATTACGACTCTCAATAATGCCTTGATCAATTTTCAAGGTAATATATTATTTACTTCCCGTGACCACACTTTTACGGATACTATTGCTAATCGAGTCATCGAAATAGGACCTAAAGGTTTCCTAGACAAACTCAAGACTTTTGATGAATATATTGATGACAAAGAAGTAGAAATACAAGTGAAATCAATTTATTAATCTAGGAAATATATTGTAATAAAGAATATTATACATTAATAATTATATTAATGTGTTTATTGATAATATATCCAAATTAAGGTATTTAGTCCAAATTAACACGTCAATAATACCTATAATCTCATACCTTTTTGCGAACCATAGCTACAGGCATATTTGCACTATAGTTTCCACTTATCGAAGGGTTTTGAGATCCAGCCGTGTATATTTTTACCTCACGGGAAATGTATCGAAACAGTTCGTCGATCGTAATGATACCATCGTTGTTTTCGTTGGCTTCACCTTTCATACCACGGATTAAATAATGTGAAAATATACCTTGGCGCAGACCTCCGTATTCAAGGGAAACTTCCTCTCGCTTAGAAGAAGTTAAAAGGGCAATTCCCTGGCCACTTTGAGCGATCGTATCATAATAATGTGATAATGCTTCTTCCATCGGAGATCTGGCATTGGCTAGCATACTTCCGCTATGACAAGCATCGGTAATCACCAATTTATGTTTGGCTTTTGACCGATCAATAATGTTTAAGACTTCGCTGTATTGGAGTAAATTTTTTCTACCATCAAAATCATAAGGAACAAAATTTCCATCAAGGCCATGGCCTGAAAGGTAGACAATCAACACGTCGTTTTCACTAGCATTAGCGGCAGTCTGAGATAATTGATGGATCATGGCTTGTTTTGTGGCCGCATCATCAATCAGTAACGAAATTTGTTGGTCGGGTAAAGCACCGCCTTCGGGACTTTTCAAAAAAGCGTATAAACGATAAGCATCATCGTCCGTGTATTTTAAGGAAGTTGTATGATTGTATGTGGCAACACCTGCAATAAATGCGTGGATTTTGGGAATTTGACTCGTTGAGCTGGGATGGTTGTTTGCGAACGGTTTTTCATGTTGATTATTAAATATTTGTTGGTCGACCAATTGTCCATCTTCCCAAGTACCTTGGTATGATTTTCCATCCGTAGTGGATAAAGTGCCGTACCCGTGAGGGGCATTGTTTTTCCAAGCACCCTGATAAGTATCTCCATTGGCATACACACATTGGCCTTCACCATCACCTTTTCCATCTAAAAAAAATCCTTCATACCTTGCTCCATCACCATATACATAATATCCGTTTTGTTGATGGCAATAGGTTTTTTGACAGTTGGTTAATGTTTGAGGTTCATCGCTAACATAAGGCGTATGCAAAACTGTATGAACAGAACTAGATTGGCTCAATAATTTTTCCCAAACCAAAATGTTTTTATCATAGGTTTGTAAAAATGTAACACCCGATGCTAAAGTTTTTTTACCTTGACCATGACGAACATTTTTGACCCAATTTCCATCGAATTTACTCCCATCTTTTTGGGACATGATCCCATGGCCTTGAAAAGAACCTGAGACAAAATCCCCCTTGTAATTATCACCATTTTGAAAATAATAATGACCAAATCCATGGAAAACATTTTTTTCCCATTGTCCAATATATTGATCTCCGTTTTTAAATACCATTTTCCCATTTCCATGAGCGGCATCATTTTTAAAGTCACCCTTAAAAATATTTCCATTTTTGAAGAACATTGAGCCAATTCCATCCTTTTTTCCACGCACCCATTGACCTTCGTATTGGTTGCCATTTTTATATTTAATTTTTCCATATCCTTGCGGAAAATAATTCACAAAAGAGCCACCATAGGTAGAACCATCTTTAAATAAATATGTACCTTTGCCGCTGCAACAATTTCCTGCTATGCACTGTGATTGGAGGGAAAGACTTCCAATTGTCAGAAAGCAAAACAGCAAAACAATACTTTTAATTGACACATTGTGTTGACTTAAAATCTGTATTTTTACCATGGGAATTGAATTATTTGACCTACCTTTAAAACTTAATAGAGAAATGAAAAAGTATATTTTTCCTTATTTTATGGCATTTTTAACATTTGGTGTACTGATTACTGCTTGTAAATCAAAAACTGATACCGAGCTTTCTTCAGGAGCTTCCGCTGAAAAATATTTTGGAGAAAAAATAGACGACACCAATGTCTTGGCCTATGATTCCATGCTTGTTCAACTAAAAGGTGTTGATTCTCTTGAAACGAAAGTGGAAGGGGTTGTCTCGGCAGTTTGCCAAACCAAAGGTTGTTGGATGGATATCATTTCCGACAAGGATAGTACATCCGAATCTATATTTGTAGAATTTAAGGATTATGCCTTTTTTATGCCTAAAGATTTGGCTGGCAAAAAAGTGGTCATCCAAGGAAAAGCATATCGCGAAGTGACGCCAATTGAAGACTTAAAGCACTATGCTGAAGACGAAGGAAAAACACAAGCGGAGATTGATAAAATTACCGAACCCAAAGAAGAATTAAAATTTATGGCTTCAGGCGTGATGATTAAAGACTGATGAAAACAAAGTTAATATATTCACGTTTTTAAACCAAACCAGTACAAATAAAAAGAATATGACAGATACCGGACATAATCTAGCTATGATTGAGGAATCAGCAGCACAATTTGCCCAACAAAACATTTTACCCAACGTCATGAAATGGGATGAAAGTCAGGAGTTTCCCATAGACGTTTTTCGACAAATGGGACAGTTGGGATTTATGGGCGTTTTGGTTCCCGAACAATATGGTGGCTCTGGTTTAGGATATCAGGAATATGTGTCTATTATCGTAGAAGTTGCTAAAATATGTGGTTCGATAGGACTAAGTCTCGCAGCCCATAATAGTTTGTGTACTGGTCATATTTTGACATTCGGTAACGAAGAACAAAAACAAAAATATCTACCCAAACTTGCCAGAGGGGAATGGATTGGTGCTTGGGGACTTACCGAAGCGAATACCGGTTCTGATGCTATGCGTATGAAATGTGTGGCAATTGAAGATGGTGATTATTATGTCATCAATGGTAGTAAAAACTGGATTACCCACGGTAAATCCGGAGATGTTGCCGTAGTGTTGGCAAGAACAGGTGACCTCCTTGATAGTAGGGGGATTACTGCTTTTGTAATTGAAAGAGGAACACCAGGTTTTTCAGGTGGCAAAAAAGAAAATAAATTGGGCATGCGTGCTTCGGAAACCGCTGAAATGATTTTTGAAAATTGCCGGATTCATAAATCACAAATACTAGGAAAAGTAGGTGAAGGATTCATCCAGTCTATGAAAGTATTGGATGGAGGAAGGATTAGTATTGCAGCCCTTTCTTTAGGCATAGCCAAAGGAGCTTATGAAGCGAGTGTAAAATACGCTAAGGAAAGAGAACAATTCGGAAAACCTATAGCGCAATTTCAAGCCATTGCTTTTAAACTCGCCGATATGGAAATGAAAATCCAAGCGGCGGAATTGTTGATTCGAAAAGCTGGATATTTAAAAAATAAAGGTGAAAAAATGACCACCATTGCCGCTATGGCAAAATATTATGCTTCGGAAATTTGTGTTCAGATTGCCACTGATTCTATCCAAGTTTTTGGCGGTTATGGTTATACCAAAGACTTTCCTGTTGAAAAATATTTTAGAGACTCTAAACTATGTACCATCGGCGAAGGAACCTCTGAAATACAAAAATTGGTCATCAGCAGGAATCTACTCAACGGCGAAACCCAATAATTGAAGAAATGAAGCGATTCTCTAGCAACCATTTGTAGAAACCATTAAAACTTTTTACCCTATATTTTGAATTTTAAGTTAGGGGGGATTAAATTTGCAACCCTAACCAAGAAATACGCTTTTAGCAGTAGTAAACCAAAAAATATGAACTTACACGAATATCAAGGAAAAGACTTATTATCTTCTTATGGTGTCGCCATTCAAAGAGGGATTGTCGTACACACAGTAGAAGAAGCGATGTCGGCTTTTAAAAAATTGCAAGAAACAACCCAAACTAAGTTTGCCGTCGTTAAAGCACAAATTCATGCCGGTGGAAGAGGAAAAGGAGGTGGTGTCAAATTGGCTAAAAACGAAACAGAATTAAAGGAACATGCAGGAAATATCTTAGGGATGATGTTGAGGACTCCTCAAACACCTGGAGGTATGGAAGGTTCTGGAAAATTGGTGAGAAGTGTTTTAATCACCGAAGATTCTTATGCACCTGATTTTAACGCCTGTAAGGAATATTATCTTTCTGTACTAATGGACAGAGAGCAAAAAAGAAATGTCATTATTTATTCCACTGAAGGAGGAATGGACATCGAAAAAGTGGCGGAAGAAACACCACATTTAGTCCATAAAGAATGGATTGACCCACACATTGGACTTCAAGATTTTCAAAAAAGAAAAATTGCTTTTAACCTAGGACTGAGTGGAAAAGCGCTAAAGGATTTTATCCAGTTTATTGATAAATTATACAAAGCATTTGTCGGGTCGGACGCTACCTTATTTGAAATCAATCCTTGCCTCAAAACCGGTGACGACAGAATCATTGCCGTTGACTGCAAAGTGACATTGGATGACAATGGTTTGTTTAGACATCCAGAATTGGAAGCATTGAGAGATACTGACGAAGAAGATGCTACGGAGGTGGAAGCCAGATCGTATGGATTAAATTACGTAAAATTAGACGGAAATGTTGGTTGTATGGTTAACGGTGCAGGATTGGCCATGGCAACGATGGATATCATTAAAATTTCTGGTGGTTCACCAGCCAATTTCTTGGATGTGGGAGGAACGGCAGATGCAGCAAGGGTAGAACAAGCATTTAGAATTATCCTTCGGGATTCCAATGTTAAAGCTATCCTCATCAATATTTTTGGTGGAATCGTCAGATGTGACAGAGTAGCACAAGGTGTCGTTGATGCGTATCGCAATATGGGTAATATTTCTGTTCCTATCATCGTTCGTCTGCAAGGTACCAATGCCGATATCGCAAAAGTTCTTATTGATGAAAGTGGTTTGGAAGTTTCTTCAGCCATCCAACTTCAAGACGCAGCTGACTTAGTAAAAAAAGCATTATCCTAGTATAAAACCGTGTAATGGTATCGTATACCCTTTTTGAACTCAATGAATACATCAAAAGGGTTGTTGCATTAAATTTTCAGGAACCTGTCTGGATTGAATGTGAAATTTCGCAAGTCAAGGAGTCTAGGGGCAATTTTTATCTTGATTTTGTTCAAAAAAAGCAAGACAGTGACGAAGTTGTCGCTCAGTCGAGTGGGTATATTTGGTATAAATCTGTTTTGTTTCTCCGAAAAAAATTGGGTGACTTATTTTATGCTTTACTGAAGGATGGTACAGCTGTTAAAATCAAGGTCAATATTGAATTTCACGAAAGGTATGGTTTAAAGTTAAACATTGAAGACATTGACCCTTCATTTACGGTCGGGCAATTGGAAATGTTGCGGCAAAAAGTCATTCAAAAATTAAAAGAAGAAGGAAAATTAGATCTGAATAAAGAATTGGTTTTTCCTAGCGTGGTTCAAAGGATTGCTGTCATTTCCTCAGAAACAGCTGCGGGTTATGCAGACTTTGTACAACAGTTGAAAAACAATCAATACGGCTACGATATTAAACAAACGTTATTTCAAGCCGCTTTGCAAGGTAGCAATACAGAAAGGGAAGTTGTGGCGGCATTAGACCATATATTTCTAAGGAAAGATGAATTTGATGTCATTGTCATAATTCGTGGTGGAGGTTCAAAATTAGATTTGGCGGGATTTGATAATTACGCCATTGCTAGTAAAATATCGAAGGCGCCTTTGCCCGTGATCGCAGGAATAGGACACGAAATAGATTTGACAGTGACGGATTTGGTCGCTTATGATTATGCCAAAACCCCTACAGCGGTTGCAGCGTATATTATTGATCACAATGTGCAATTTGAATCTACTGTATTTGATTTGAGTTCGAATATTTTGAACAATGTGCAAGGTATCCTCAAACATCAAATGTTGTATTGTAATCAGTTGATTTCATCTTTGATGTATTTGCCTGGTGAAATGCTTGGTAGACAACATTTGTTGGTAGATCATATCATGACAAGGCTTTTATTATTGTCACAGAATAAATGGGTGAATCAAAAAGAATTATTGGCTTTCGCCGAAAAACAAATGGATTTATCTGATCCAAAAAATATCCTCAAAAAAGGATATACGATGGTTCAAAGTGGAAATAAAACCCTTGTTTCATCCAAACAAATATTGAAAGATCAACCCTATTCATTAATTTTTGCTGATGGCAAGGTGAACATAAAAAAAATAGAAAATGGCGAAAAGTAAAAATGAAGATCTGACCTATGACACAGCATTGATTGCTTTGCAAAAAATATTAGATGAAATCCAAAATGGACAAGTTGGATTAGAAGAAATGGCTACCAATCTGACCAAGGCTAGAGAATTGGCTCATTTTTGTAAAACCAGGCTTAGAGATATAGAGTTGGATGTCGAAAAATTTAAAAAATCCATGGAATAGTGGGATTTGATATTTTTAAAAACCTAGAAAATAATCATGGCTAAAAGGGTCATTTTAATAGTATTGGACAGCGTCGGCATCGGCTACTTGCCAGATGCACACCTTTATGGTGATGAAGGAAGTCATACCCTTGGACATATAATAAATAAAATCCCAAACATCCAAATACCCCATTTACTTTCTATTGGATTGGCAAAGATTGAAAATAGTTTAATCCAAGATCATTCGACAGTGACACTTGGAAGTTATGGCCGAGCCAAGGAAAAATCTGCAGGCAAGGATACAACAACGGGACATTGGGAAATAGCGGGTAGTGTTTTAGATGTGCCTTTTCCGACTTTTACAAAAGGATTTCCGCTCTCGTTTGTACATTTATTTGAAGAAAAAATTGGACTCAAAACCATTGGGAATATAGCGGCATCGGGTACGGACATTATCCAAAAAATGGGCGATGAGCATGTCAAAACGGGGTGCCCTATTATTTATACCTCTGCGGATAGCGTGTTTCAAATTGCCATGCACGAAGACGTTATTCCTTTAGAACGTCAGTACGAAATTTGTCAAATCGCACGAGAACTTTTACAAGGGGATTTAGCAGTAGGCAGGGTGATTGCCAGACCTTTTACGGGACAAGCTGGACATTATTCTAGGACGTCTAACCGTAAAGATTTTGCAACGGAACCACCTTTTAATGTATTAAGTGCTATCAGATTAGCCAAAGGCAAGGTGATAGGTGTTGGTAAAATATACGATATATTTGCCGGTAAGGATATTGATGTTTCTCACAAGACGAAAAATAACCTTGAAGGTATATTAAAGACGATAGAATTGGTAAAAGCAGGGGAGGGAAGTCTCATTTTTACGAATTTAGTGGATTTTGACATGTTGTACGGGCATCGGAGAGATGTAGAAGGGTATGCTACTTGTCTGGAGGAATTTGACCGTTATTTACTTGAGATACTGTCTTCATTAAATGACGACGATTTGTTGATTATTACAGCTGACCATGGAAATGACCCTACTTGGACAGGCACGGATCATACTCGAGAGTATATACCAATATTATGTTACGGGAAATCGATTAAAGCAGGTCAAGATATAGGAACTAGAAACAGTTTTGCCGATATAGCGTGTACGATAGGTGAGGCTTTACGGGTCGAATATACTAATCACCAAGCTAAAAGTTTTTATTCAGAAATCACGTCTGACGGTTTGTTGCTTCCTAGCTAGGATAAGGTGGGTATAGTTTACTGGAAAATGGCAATGTAACCCACAAACCCAGAGGGTTTGACTAATCTAAGCTTAGCGAGGACGCTAAGCTTATCAAAGTTTTG
>JBATMZ010000067.1:0-1512 GCA_049290115.1 Saprospiraceae bacterium
GGCTAATGCTAATGCCGGCAAAGCCAATTGCGATGCTTACATTTATGTTTCAAATAATTCATTGTTTGAAATAAATCTGACTATTGACGGTTTCCCGTCAGGGAATCTGCTGGTTGGAAAAAGCAAAACTTACACAATTAATCTGGCTAATGACCAGGGCAAACGCATCAAAGTAAAAGTAGATTACCAGGACCCCGATTACATCGATCCCAAATCCATAATTTATGTAACCAAACAAAAGGTTGAGTGCGGCGGAAGTGATTCGGTTTTTGTAGCTTTTTCTAAATAGAATATTTATTGCATTAAAAAGCCCGGCATTTAATTGCCGGGCTTTTCTTGTTGTAGATTAGCGGGAGTTTCTTAATAAAACTCAGTTCAAGCTTTTACTTTATCAGCCTTAGAGACAAGGTTTCTTAAGCAACTTCGTTACTTAATCAACATCATTTTTTTGGTTTCAACAGCAAGTCCATCAATATATATTGTGTAGAAATATATACCGGAAGAATATTTCTTACCTTCAAAAACGGCATTATAGATACCCTGCTGATATGTGTCATTCACCAATTCAACCGATTCCCTTCCGATCAAATCGCTCACTATTAATCTAACATGACTTTGTTTACCAATTTTGAATTCAATATTTGTTATAGGATTAAATGGATTGGGGAAATTCTGTCCTAAATTGAATTCAGTGGGTTCGTTGTTAGAGGCAATTCCCGTGAGCACAGTATATTGTAAAAATGTTGCCGGTGCCACCGAACCAGGAGGGTTCAATCCTTTACCACCAACGGGCAAAGTACCCACAAAGTTAGCCATTGAATCCTGCGCTGCGAAGTAATATTGTACATTGGCGCCAACACTCTGGCCCGGAATAGTAAACCTGAATGTATCCAGATTATTATAGGCATAACTCAAAGATGTAAATGCACCGCCGTTCACCCTGTAATATAGCCTGGGTCCGTTGGTGATTTTTTTTATGGCATAGGGTGAGTTAATAGTCACCACAGTGGTCCGCGGACCTGTATCACTGGTTCCCGATATTGGCGTGTGATTAAAATTGATGGTATAATTCCACCCGTACGTCATTAATGCTGCCAAAGATGCCTGTGTAAACTTAAGGAAATACGGCATTTTAATATTGGCAAAATTATCATTTACGGTGTGGTAAAACGGGTGAAAATCACTCATTAGTTCAATGCCGCAATAAGCATTATAGCCTCTTTGCCAGAAGTAATAATGATCACTTGAAGACATATTTCCAACGGAAACTACAGGAACAAGTATTGGCTGATAAATATTGTAAGCCAGTTTTGTGATATTTGTGAAATTTGCTGAAGCTGAATTTGTGAATAAGTTGAGTTTATAATCATTGTTACTATCCCACGCTATCATATCGAAATTCAGAACACCTTTAATGGAATCTCCCCTGTTGTATGATGAATCCGCGTAAGCGCGGCTTCCAATGAGTCCCTGTTCTTCCTCATCAAATGCTACAAACACCAGGGTATAGTC
>JBATMZ010000068.1:0-13641 GCA_049290115.1 Saprospiraceae bacterium
TTCCTCCAAATCTACTGAGGTCGAAAACCTTCATACAACCAGTGTTCAAACAAATTGGGAAAGTCCTTTGATAGGCGTTGCAAAAACTTATACGCAACATACCATCGTTGTTTCCGGTACCTGCGGTATTTGGTGCCTATCCATGTAACAAGTCGTATGTGCAACAAGCGGAGTTATCCTACTCCTACTCTTTTGGCTGATGGCAGGACTAAAACCCAGTTTGAGTTTGCCCCGCTCCTTCATGGGAGTCAACCAAATGGAAAATTCTAAAGCTTAAAATACTATATCTTTGTATTTCTTTTTTTCTTTCTTTTCTGGGTAAGGAGTAAAACGAAAAAAGGATTACGTTTTCGTTATTTAAATAGGGATGAAAAACAATTATATTCAAATATTTGTTGAAGAATTGTTTTTGGGGTGCTTGCTTTAATAGCAGGCTGAGATTACACCCATGGAACCTGCCCGGATAATGCCGGGAAGGGAAAATGCACAATCCACTACCCTATCCTAGTTATATTTTTTTGTCGTGCGACAGATGTAAAATATTGGATAGCAGCAAGTACTCCGTGTTTATTTAAAGTAATAATTGCATCATGAAGTATTTGTCCATTATGTTATTTTTTGGGTTTCATTTATCTCTTTTCGGCCAATTTAGCTTAGAGGGGCTTGTTAGAAATGAACAAAACGAGGTTTTAGATATGGCGGTGATCTATATAGAAAATACCCAGTTTGCTGCCGTCACCGATGAAAAAGGGTATTACAAAATCTCAGACATACCACCTGGAACGTATTCTATTAAAGTGAGCCATACTTCTTATGGAATCCTGCGAAAAGAACTAAGAATTGATCAAGATTTATCATTTGATTTTATGCTAAAAACATTGATCTATGCATTGGATAAAATCGAGATTGTAAGCAACCGAATTCAACAAAACGAGCCCTTTAAATACACCAATGTATCAAAAGCGACCTTGGAAAAAAACAACCTGGGCTATGACCTTCCTACATTGCTATCTTCCACACCTTCTTTAGTGGTTTCTAGTGATGCAGGTACAGGGATTGGATACTCTTCCTTAAATATTCGCGGAAGCGATCAAACCAGAATCAACGTTACCATCAATGGTGTTCCTGTCAATGATGCAGAGTCGCAAAACGTATTTTGGGTCAATATGCCAGATCTCGTGGCCTCGACCAATAGTATCCAAATCCAACGAGGTGTTGGCCCTTCTACCAACGGACCTGGAGCCTTTGGGGGAACCATCAGTATTAACAGTCGTGATTTCGTGCAAAGGCCTTATGTTACTTTGGCTGGAAGTGGAGGATCATTTGGAACGGTCAAAGGTAGTGTGGCATTAGGGACAGGTTTACTAAATAGCCAATACAGCGTTGATGGCCGATTTAGCTACATACAATCAGACGGTTTCATCGATAGGGCTTCGGCAAAATTGAGAGGGTTATATTTTTCAGCGTCAAAAATCAAAGAAAAATCATCCCTTCGTTTTCAGGTAGTTTCAGGAAAAGAAGTCACGTATCAAGCTTGGAATGGTGTTCCAGAATCGCGGTTTTTTGGAGAAAAAACTGAACTTTTAAATCATTACAATAGAAACAAAGGCAGCATATATATAAGCTCAGAGGATTCGATCAATTTATTTCAGTCTGATCAACGGTACAATTACTATCGGTATAAAGATCAAGTGGACAACTACAGCCAAACTCAGAGTCAATTATCCTATCATCGACTATTATCTTCCCATTTAATTTTTAATTCTACGGCGTTTTATACCTATGGGAATGGTTATTTTGAACAATTTAAGTACGATGATTTTTTTGTAGACTATGGTTTTGATCTGGTTACCGACAGTTTTGGAAATCTTATAGAAAGCGCAGACTTGGTGAGGAGACGTTGGTTGAAAAACCATTACTACGGTATTAGTTCGGATATAAAAGGTCATTTCACCTCCAAGGACGAATGGCAAATCGGTCTTTTCGCCAGTAATTACATCGGAAGTCATTATGGTGAAATCATTAAAACCTGGATTAATACGCCTTCCAATATTTGGACGCGTTATTACGACAATGAGGGTAAAAAATCGGAAGTTTCTACGTATGTTAGGTATAAAACTCCTGTATTTACAAAAGTATCCTTTTACGCTGATGTACAGTTCCGCTATGTAAATTATTCAATCATCGGCTTATTGGAAGAACAAAATACAGCCCATATAGACCACCCTTTTTCATTTATAAATCCTAAGGCGGGCATTCAGTACCAAACGAATGCGAATAGCCATATTTTTGTTTCTTATGCGATGGCAAACCGAGAACCAGCGAGAAGCGATTTTGTAGATCACTTAGTACAAAGTGCCCCAAAGTCGGAACAATTAAACAACTTTGAATTTGGATACCAATTTCAGAAAAAAGACCTATTATTTCAATCGGGAATATATTACATGAGATACAAAGATCAGCTGGTGTTAAATGGTAACCTAAACGATGTAGGTGCGCCTCTTCGCATCAATGTACCAAATAGTTACCGTCTGGGTTGGGAAGTGGAAATGACAAAACATTTTTTGGAAAAATGGGTACTTCAGATGAATGTAACCTTGAGTCAAAACAAGATATACGATTTTAAAGAAACGGTGTACGATTACACCAACGGTTTTGACGTTTTAGAAGTCGAAAAAGGAAATACACCTATTTCGTATTCACCTAATGTAGTGGGTTCATATTTATTATCCCATAAGCTAGTTAAAAATTTTGAAGTTTCTTTACAAGGAAAATATGTAGGGAAACAATATTTGGACAATACAGGAAATGACGATAGGTCTTTAGCCGCATTTCACCTACACAACGTTTTGGCACACTATTCATTACCTACAAAGTTTGCCAAAGAGACAAACATTACTTTAGCCGTTAACAATATTTTGAATCGAAAATATGCCAATAATGGCTACACATATAGTTACATCTACGAAACATTGGTCACTGAAAATTTTGTATTTCCACAAGCAGGTATAAACTTTATGGTTGGCTTACAAATGAAGCTTTAAAAATGGTATCAAAACCAAGAGCGGTGATTTCACGTTGTAAGTAAAAAGAAAAAGATGGCATCGAGGGCTTTTTTATTAAAACACCATGTACAAAACCGTAAATTACTCAGGAAACTCTTAGGGCAGGTGGATGAGGTACAGGCGAATAAAATTCCTCAAGGATTCAACAATAACATCATTTGGAATTGCGCCCATGTCATTTCGATTCAACAATCTTTGGTGTATCAATTGTGTCGAAAACCTATTCAAATTACGAAAGAACAATTAAATACGTTTACCATTGGAACCAAACCCCAGGAAACGTATGACCAAGGTTTTATGGAAGACATTAAACTTCAATTGATCGAAACCTCAGAAAAAATGGCTATTGATTTGGACAATGAGGTGTTTGAGGTAGTTTCACCCTTTATGACGGCCATTAAAGTAGAATTGACCAACATTGATGATACTTTGGCCTTTGTTAATTACCACGAGGGACTACACCTTGGCGTTGTCACCAGTTTACTTAAATTTGTCTAAGAAAATGGCTGATCAAAACATAAAAATTGTTGAATGTCCTCGCGATGCCATGCAAGGTTTACATCAATTTGTGCCAACGGAAGACAAAATCGAATACATCAATCAATTATTAAAAGTAGGTTTTGATACGATAGATTTTGGCAGTTTTGTATCGCCCAAAGCCATACCACAAATGAGAGATACGGCTGAAGTTTTGGAAGGCTTGGATACGAATCACAGCAGTAGTAAATTACTGGCCATTATTGCCAATCAAAGGGGCGCTTTGGATGCCGTTCAGCACAAAAATATTGAATATTTGGGTTACCCATTTTCGATTTCAGAGACTTTTCAGTTGCGGAATACCAATGCGACGATTGAAGAATCTTTGGAGCGTGTCGCAGAGATTCAGAATCTTTGTTTGCAACATAATAAAAAACTTGTCGTCTATATATCTATGGGCTTTGGCAATCCTTACGGCGATTTGTGGAGTGTCGAAATATGTCAAAAATGGGTAGATAAGTTGGCGGCCATGAATATCAAAATTTTGGCATTATCAGATACAATTGGTGTTGCCACACCAGAGAGTATAGCCTATCTTTTTAAACATTTGATTCCTCCTTATCCTGATGTCGAATTTGGCGCACACCTGCATACACAAAAACATAATTGGGAGGAAAAAATAGAGGCCGCTTATAGTAGTGGGTGTAGAAGATTTGATGGTGCTTTACGAGGTTATGGTGGTTGTCCAATGGCAAAAGATGAATTGACGGGCAATATGCCAACGGAAAATATCATAAACTACTTTCAACTTAAAAAAATAGACTTAGGTTTTGATATGGGTGCCCTTTCCAAAGCTGAAAGTATGACGAATAAAGTGTTTTTGTAATTGTAACCTAGGTCAACTTTTATAACCGCATTGAGAATTTTGTAAACAATAGTTGGCTTATACCTTTATTTTAAAGTTCATACAAAATGGACTTACCATTTATAAACACATCTAAACAATCATCTTCCTTACGGCTTGTAGAAAAAGTAAGGGACAATTGCATGGGAAATAAAATAATCACTTCTCCCGAGCCGTCAATTAACACTTTTTGGTTTTTTCTGTGAAGTAAAGGGATCTTTTGTTCGGACAATATTTTTTTAATAGCCTTAGATCTACCTTTCATCGAAATTGGCTTAAAAACATCTGAGTTTTTCCAATTTCTGAACTGAAGAGGGAAGGTTAGTTTGCCGATACAAATTCCGATAGTAGAAGATGGTTCAACGTTTTTATTTTGGCTGAAAGTGTATTGTTGACCGTCATATTCTATCGTAAAAGGAATCGAATCAATCTCATGTGAAACCTCATCATTTTCCATGACTTCTTTTGGATAAATATTCAAATAATCTTTTTCAAAAACTAGGATATAGTTTGAACTTTCTACTCTACTGCCCACTATTTTGGTGTCAAAAATGTCTTGAACTTGTACCCTCGAAAAGCCAAAAGATTCTACAAGAAAATATAAAAGGTTAGGGGCAAATGCATACTTGTTGATCTGTTGAACATTTATCATACCTACATTATTGGAAAATACAATGTATTTATTTTTGCATTGAGCTATCAATTCAGAAAACAAACCTTCTGTTTCTTGTAAATGGTCTAATGTCTGGTAAAATCCCGTTCGATTCCTATAATCAATTCGATCTAAAATTGGCATTAGCTCATTCCGTATCGCATTGCGGGTATAGGTATTTTTTTTGTTCGAGCTATCCTCTCTATAAACAACATTATTTTCGATAGAATATTGATGAATTTCTTGTCGATTCGTAAACAGTAATGGCCGTATTATGTGTCCATTGATCACTGGGATTCCAGTCAATCCCTTCAAACCAGTTCCCCTCATGCTATTGATCAACCATGTCTCCATAGAATCGTCTTTGTGATGTGCTGTAACGATGAAATCTATCTGATGTTGAACCCTTGCTTCTTCCAAAAAACGATAACGCAAATCTCGTGCTTTTTCCTGAAGATTTGGCGCTGAAATTTCTCCTTCATATAAACATTTTACAACATAATTTAGGTGATGCTCCTTACAATATTCTACGACAAAATTTTCATCTTGTTTAGACTCTAAGCCTCTTAAATTATGGTTTACATGAGCTACTGAAAAAGCGATATGGCTCTTTCGAAACAAGTCAACGAGTACCATAGAATCCATTCCACCTGAAACAGCTAAAAGCACAGTTTGTCCTGGTGAAATAAGATTTTTAGTCCGGATAAAATCCAAAAACTGTTGGAACAATGTGGACTTATTATCCATAAATAGTAGGCTAAATTAGTTTTGTTGTAAGAAAATATTTTTTTACATCAACGTATATCAAGTGGCAAAATTACATTAAATTTGGCACTTCTTTTTTAACTTGATACTTTTATAATCGATAATATGACGACATTCCATTTTAATAAAATTCACCCATTATTTTTGTGTATATTTATTATGTCTTGGCTTTCTTGTAAAGAAAATCCACTGGCAAAATCAGACAAAGAAGTAACCATGGAGTCCGAACCACCGCTAAATCAAAGTGCCAATATCGATGTTTTTTATCCAATGTTGAATCAAAGTGATTTGGGTACAAAGGACGTTTATACATTTAGGAAATCTGCGTATGATATTGTTCACCATAGGAATAAGGAATTGGGCAACAAAGTTTTTACCATTCTTGTCAAAGACACCTGGCAATACGAAGGAATTTTTAAGGGAAGTTCTTTTGTCCAATCTGATTCTACACAAATCAAGTGGGTCAATTTTAAGGACAATTTGACCTATGTTTATGGATTAAA
Organism: Saprospiraceae bacterium; assembly: GCA_049290115.1. Taxonomy (GTDB): domain Bacteria; phylum Bacteroidota; class Bacteroidia; order Chitinophagales; family Saprospiraceae; genus OLB9. Next base: position 6,367 of record JBATMZ010000068.1, read on the forward strand.
TAAAGAAGTAAAGGGGAAAGGAATATATAGCTATAATTTTGATACAGGACTACTTTTAATGTTGGATGATAATACCGCCATTAAGCCCCATGAATATAATGTCAAAATACATAATGACCTAATTATTTTAGAAGGTCAATCTACCTATTCCGATAATAATATCCAAGGAAAGCTTGTTCGTATCCCCGATGTAGTGAAAGATTAAAAATTGAGTTTTACACTGATATTCGTACTTAGAACTTTTAATTTATAATTCTTTATTTATTAAAATTTGGTCTCCAATACAATATAAAAGGTAGTTATTGATATATTAACCATTTATTTTTATTATTCTTTTCTGTTAATTGAAATTTTCTATTGTTGGTTTTACCTCAAAATCATATATAAATTTCAGATAAATTGACATTATTAGGCTTATAATTTTAATCTTGCTATAGGTAACGGTTAAAAACTGAATATTCCTTTTTAGTATAACCATTTTTTACAATATTAATTTTATATAAATTTCAATATATAAGTGCTGATAAATTTGGATGTTAGAGCCTCCTAAACTATCTTTGCCAGATAAATTGATTCAACCCAATTTATATTTTTTACCAACCTGACGAACATGATTTTTTAATTAGTTGATTAGACTAACTTGATTTGATTTTTGTTTGGTTGCCATTAGGATGATAGTTTAACCATTATGAACAACACAAGTTGTCTTTATATTAATATTATTATTTTAAGAATATACATCTTAAGCTCTGTTTGACGTAGTGTCAGCAGAGCTTTTGTTTTTTATCTCAATACCCTAACGAATTAGTATCCGAACATTAACTCAAGACTCACATGAAAAAATTTTCACAATTACTTAGCATTCTATTTGCCTTTATTTTGACAGGCAATGTGTTTGGCCAAATCACCATATCAGGTGGGTCAAATGTAAACGGTCCCTATGCTACAATTGCAGCAGCTGTTACTGCTTTAAATGGCGCTACAATATCAGGTGCTGTAACGGTTAATGTTAATGCCGGACATACAGAAACACTCAGTAATCGAATCAACTTAACCGCTACAGGTACGGCTGTAAATACGATTACTATACAAAAAAGTGGTGCTGGTGTTAATCCACTCATTACTGCATTTACTGGATTAAACCTTACTTCAAGTCTCGAAAGAGATGGGTTATTTAGTATTACTGGTGGTGATTACATCACAATCGATGGGATTGACTTACAAGAAAACGGCTCCAACACAACGCCTACGGAGTTAATGGAATATGGCTACGGGCTTTTTAAAGAAAATGGTACGAATGGTTGTCAACATGTTACGATAAAAAATTCAACGGTCAGTCTTAGTACTGCTAATTTTGCGAGTTGGTCTGGTGTTGGGCATTTCGGTTCAATAGCCATCGTTGTCTTAAATTGTACGCCTACCAACAATGTAGCTTTGACAACGACAAGTCAAGCTGGGTCAAATTCGTTTAACAGTTTTGCAAATAATACATTGCAGAATGTTCATTCTGGTATAGCTCTAGTAGGATATATTGACTCAACACCTTTTGATTTCTCGGATTACGGAAACACTGTCGGTGGAAACGTATTAGCAGATGGTAATAGTATTTTAAATTATGGAGGAGGTGCAGGTGCCAATACCGCTTCTGCGGGAGTCTACACAAGTCAACAAAGAGACATAAATGTTTCATTTAATGAAATATCAAATAATAATGGACTAGGAAATAATCATCCAAATATTTTGTATGGTATTTGGGCCGCAGCCTCAGTAAGTGCTAGTGCCACTTTTAATCATAATAATTTGGATATCAAAGGTGGAGGAACAACCCAAGCAGTGACAGCCATTCGAAACGAAGCTGGATCTACACCTGCTTCAAATACAGTCGAAATTTCAAATAATGCCATTAGAGCAGAATATTTAAGTGCTACTTCAGGAGCTTTATACGGAATTTGGAATTCTGCTTCTTCTGAGAATTTAAATATGAATAATAATACTTTAACAAATTTTTCATATGGAACTATTCTTACAACGGGAACAGGTGTATTATATGGAATATACAACAGTACTAGTAATGCTGCTATGGTTGTAAATGCCAATAATAATACTTTAAATAATTTTAGTCGAAGTGGAACTTCTGGTGGAACAACTATTGGCATCGCATTTACAGTTGGTACAACAGGCATGAATGTTTCCATATCCAACAACACGGTTAGAAACTTGAGTATTGATGGTACGGGTACGGCAAGTACATTATATGGCATACAATCATCGACAGGTACTATTGTTGTCAATGATAATTTAGTTGAAAATCTAAGTTGTTTGAAATCTACCGGTACAAGTGCTTTATATGGAATGTATAATATTTCTTCACCTGTCAATGAAACCTTTAACAACAATATAATTCGAAATTTATCACACAGAGGGACGGGGATAACGTATGGATTTTATGCTAATACAACTTCTGGAACTCGTACTGTAGCAGGAAATCTTGTACATACTATTACTTCTGGAAGTACTACTGTAGCAGGCATGAACTTTCTTTCAAGTTCCCCAAATATATTTAATAATAAAATCTACGATATAGAAAGCACTTCTTCAGCTGCTCCCGTCGTTTCTGGTATTATTTTAGGAAGTGTCGGAACTGCAGGTACGGCCAATATATATAATAATTATATTGGTGATGTAAGGGCAGGTAGTGCTTCATCTACAAATGCTAATACGCCTACCATTAGAGGGATAAATGTTACTGTTACTACCACCAATTCTAATATTAACATTTCTTACAATTCTGTTTTAATTAATGCATCTTCAATTGGAGCAAATTTTGCTACAGCAGGACTTTTTGTTACTACTAGTGCAACTGCTACTACGGCAAATTTAAATTTATTGAATAATATATTTGTCAACAATTCCATTCCTTCAGGAACAGGCAATACGGTTGCCTACCAAAGGTCAACAACTTCAGTATCCAATTATAATGATTCTTCAAATAACAATTTATTTTATGCTGGTACTCCAGGAATAAACCATTTAATATTCTTTGATGGCACTGATTCTGACCAAACTATCAATGAATTTAAATGTAGAGTACAACCGAGAGAGAGTAGTTCAATCACAGAAAATCCTTCATTTTTAAGTATAACTGGTTCTTCAATTAATTTCTTACACATCAATCCATCGATAGCTACAGGTATTGAAAGTGGTGGAATTAACGTTTCTGGAATTTTGGACGACTTTGATGGAGATATCCGTCAAGGAAATTTAGGATATGGAGGTGCTGGTATCGGACCAGATATAGGAGCTGATGAAGGCGAATTTATGTTTTCTGATGTGGTTGGCCCATCGATAAGCTATACTATTTTAGGTAACTCTATTTGTACAAACCCCTTATCTTTAGATGCAGACATAGTTGATGGATCTGGCATCAATAACACCCCAGGTTCTAAGCCAAGATTGTGGTATAAAAAATCAACTGAAAATAATTCATTAGCAGTGACAAACACCTCAGCTTCCAATGGTTGGAAATGGGTGGAAGCAACCAATGCAACAAGTCCGTACAACTTTGTTTTTGATTATTCAATTTTAACCAGTCCCGTTGTGGGCGGTGATCAAATTCAATATTTTATGGTGGCTCAAGATTTAGCAGCTGTCCCGAATGTAGCTTCGAACCTCGTTATCTTTAATGCTTGTGGGATTCCAACTAGTGTTGCATTAGGCACCACTTTATTTCCGGTGACTGGTACCAATTCTTTTGATATCATTCCGACGCCAAATACAATTTTATCCCTAGTTTCTCCAGGAAGTATTTGTTTGACTGGAGACGTCACTCTTTCATTGAGTCAAACAAATCTAGGTGCAGAATATCAATGGCAAAGTTCCCCAATGGGAGCAAACATTTGGACAAATATTCCAGGTGCTACTACTGAATCATATGTATTTATGGGTATCAATAGTTCCACAGATTTTCGTTGTAACATTATGTGTAACGGAAGCCCTATTGTTGCATCCCCTTCTCAGGTTGTAACCGTGGTGGTTTCTATGCCTGAAATACTTTCAACAACACCCGGATCTGCGTGTGGACCTGGACCCGTATCCGTTGAATTAGGCGCTACGGCTAATATGGGTGCGGAAATTAGATGGTACGAAAATCCAACAGGAGGATCTAATATAGGTACGGGTGGAACTTTTAATACACCTCCAATCAATACAACGACCACCTATTATGTAGCTGCTAGTGATGGCGGAAGTACCTTAAATGTAGGTTTACCTCAAAGTTTACCTACCGCAACTTCTGGTGCTGGAACTACCAATTTTGGAATTGTTTTTGATGTTTTGGCACCTTGCGTATTAGAAACAGTAACGGTTTATGCCATCGCTTCTACAATAGGTACAGTTGGTACCGTAACTATAGACGTTGTAGATGGAAGTGGTGCCATTTTACATACAGCTACCGTTAACGTAACGGGAAATCCTGTTGCTTCTTCCATGCCTGACGTTGTAACCTTAAACTTTAACCTGACGCCTGGCACAAACTATAAATTAAGACCTGGGGCACGAGGCCCTGGAATAACAGGCTTATTATTTGAACCATCTGCTGCAGCTCCTAGTGGAAACTATGGTTATCCTTTTTCAATTCCTGGGTACATAACATTAAACCATAGCACTTTGACGGCTCCACCTACAAATACGCCAAGATTAGATCTTTATTATTACTTTTACAATTGGACAATTATTACAGGCTGTGAATCAGAAAGGACAGGTGTTTTAGCATCCATAATAAATGATGTGCCAATTTGTCCAAACAATTTTGAGGTTTGTATTAATACTACACCTTTCATGTTAACGGGTGCTACGCCGCTAGATGGTGAATATACAGGACCTGGTGTAGTTAATGGGGTTTTTAATCCATCTATTGCTGGACTTGGTATCCACACAATAACCTATACGGCTTGTAATCTAACCTGCACATTTGATATAACTGTTAATTCAATTCCTACCGCGACTATAACCATTTCTGATATGTCTGGAAGTTCCGACGACGATGGAATTATTTGTATTGGCGATGATGCTACCCTCATAGCCAGTGGAGGTACTGGTTATTTGTGGAGCAATGGTGAAACAACAGCAACCATAACTGTTTCACCACTAACTACAACTACCTATACCGTAACCGTTACAAATAACGGTTGTTCGTCATTCACTTCCACTACTATAACAGTAAATCCAATTCCGACAGCATTAATAGCTGTTTCAGATATGTCTGGAACGACAAATGACGATGGGATTATTTGCGCAGGCAGCACAGCAGATTTGACAGCAAGTGGAGGTACAGATTATTTATGGAGTACTGGCGCAATAACCGCATCCATTTCTGTTTCTCCGCTCACGACGACAACCTATTTTGTCACAGTTTCTGACATGGGCTGTTCTTCATCAATATCTACATCCATTACAGTAAATCCAAATCCTTCCGTTTCTATAATGGTGATGGATATGTCTGGGACAAGTAATGACGATGGGATTATTTGTGCGGGCAGCACAGCAAATTTGACAGCAAGTGGAGGTACAGATTATTTATGGAGTACTGGTGCAATAACCACATCCATATCTGTTTCTCCGCTCACGACGACAACCTACTTTGTTACAGTTTCTGATAATGGATGTAATACCTCTACATCAAGGGAAATAATCGTAAACCCTATACCAAATCAACCAATCATAACTATAACAAATAATGTATGTCCTTCATTAATGGGTAGTATTTCTGCTTCTTCATGTGGAGGCAGCGCTATACTTGAATGGGCACTTAGCCCTATGGGGCCTTGGTCAACTACTGCCCCAACCTATACAACATCGCCATTTACAGTTTATGCTAGGTGCAATAATTTGACTACAGGCTGTATCAGTTTAACGGCAAATGCAACAACAGCTCCTGTGGTTTGTAGTATGGATTGTATGGCACCTTCTTTTTCGTCTTGTTCTACTGCTGTTTCCGAAAGTTTTACGTCATTTGGGGGAGCTGGATTTTCGCTTAGTCCATCTGGAACACAATTATGTACAAATACTTGGGCATGGACAGGGTGGTCAGATGGGTCAAAAGCCTTTGGTGTAAATGCGACCACTGGTGATTATGCCAGAGGTAATACTGTGGCCGGTAGTGTTACCACTGGAGGTGTATATTCTTTAAACAATGGAGCTTTATATATTCAACCAGGAGGTAGTGATTGGGCGCCTGGAACAGCCACATTTAGGATACAAAATAATAGTGGTGGGATTATTGAGGCAATAGATTTAGCCTACGACATTCTTGTGAGGAATGACCAAGCAAGAAGCAATAGTTTTAATTTTTCTTATTCAATTGATGGCACTAATTTTACCAATATTCCAGCTTTGGATTATACTTCTCCATTGACTGCAGACCCTACACCTATTGTTATTAATAGTGTGCCCCGTACGTATTCATTAACAGGATTATCTATTCTTGATGGTAATTTTATATATTTTAGGTGGTCCGGAGCAGATGTCGGTGGTTCTGGTTCAAGAGATGAATTTGGTTTAGATAATTTATTATTTACTGCTGTATGTAATACATGCCCTACTATGGCAGTTATTTCAGGTGATGGTACTTTCTGCGATGAAGGAAATATTTCCGATATCCCAGTTATTGTCAATATATCGGACGGAATAGGGCCTTTCACATTAGTGATAAGTGAAAGTGGCAACAATTTTACTGTCTTAAATTATCAATCGGGTGATCCGATTGACAGAGCTATTTTTGAAACTCAAACGTATACGTTGGTTTCCGTTACAGATGCAAATGGTTGTTCAGTACCTTTAAATAGTTTGTCTGGTACGGCAACAGTTACTCAGATAAACTGTGATTGTCCTTTAATAACGATCACCTCATTAACTCAGACTTGTACAGACATTGGAATATATAGTTTAAAGGTAAGCTTTACAGCAGATGGATTGATGCCAGGGGATAAGTTTTTATTGGAAATTGGAGGGTTAAATTATGGCCCATACTTTTATGCCGGAAATGAATCCCAAAATCCAATGGAATATTGTATTACTCTCCAAAATCTTGTAGAGGATGCAGAAATGAACATTGAAGTTTTTGTTCATCATTTAGCAGCACAAAACCTAATACCAATAATTGATGGTTCGTCAACAGTTGAACCAGAATGGGGTTCAGCCTATAGTATATCTGATGGCTCAGCAGGTTGGGCTGGTGTAAATGTGGGAAATCTTTACTTGAACCAAGATGCTGAATAT
>JBATMZ010000069.1:0-28960 GCA_049290115.1 Saprospiraceae bacterium
ATGTATGGAGCAGTAGTGAAGGAACATCAAGTATTACGGTAAGTGATAATACACCAAGAACAGTTACCGTAACCGATGCCAACGGATGTACCGATACGGAAACCAAAACATTAACTGTTCATCCTGTTCCTAATGCTGGTAATGACCAAAATGCGAACTGTTACATAGCAGATATAATTACAATGAATGCTACAGGAACAGGAACATGGTCTTTGGGTTCTGTTCCAGGATCAATAACCATATCACAACCTAATAGCCCAAATACAACGGTTAGTGGTTTTAGTGTTCCAGGAACGTATCAATTAATTTGGTCCAATGGAAATTGTGAGGATATTGTTCTCATCATTGTGGGTGATAATTGTGATTGTCCAAGTGGAGAAAATAATATAGTAGCACCAACTATCATTGAAGTCTGTTTACAATATGTAGGGTCAACAATAGTGGGTAGTGAAGCTTTGCCTATTGGAGGCACTTATAAATGGGAATATGAACGTAACGGAACAGGATTTTTATTGGCTAATGGTATAAATAATGAAAGAGATTATATAACTGGAATATTAAATGCAGGTATACATAATTTTAGAAGAACCTATACTATTTTTGCCAATGGAAAAGAATGTAATTATGTAAGTAATGTTGTAACCATCACTGTTTATCCTGAGCCAACTGCCATGATTCAAGGATTAAATGCAGTTTGTGAAGGTAATTCAACAACCTTCACAGCAAGTGGCGGAAGTAATTATGTATGGAGCAGTAGTGAAGGAACATCAAGTATTACGGTAAGTGATAATACACCAAGAACAGTAACAGTAACCGATGCCAACGGATGTACCGATACGGAAACCAAAACATTAACCATTCATTCTAATCCTACAGCAGATATAGCTGGAGATAATGCTGTTTGCCAAGGCGCAAATGCTACCTTCACGGCAAGTGGCGGAACGAATTATGTATGGAGTAGTAGTGAAGGAACATCAAGTATTACGGTAAGTGATAATACACCAAGAACGGTAACAGTTACCGATGCCAATGGATGTACCGATACTGAAACCAAAACATTAACCATCAATAGCAGTCCTACAGCAGATATAGCTGGAGCCAATGCTGTTTGCCAAGGATCAAATGCTATCTTCACAGCAAGTGGCGGAACGAATTATGTATGGAGCAGTAGTGAAGGAACATCAAGTATTACAGTAAGTGATAATACACCAAGAACGGTGACCATTACCGATGCCAATGGATGTACCGATACGGAAACCAAAACATTAACGATTCATACTAATCCAATAGCTTCTATTTCTGGAGATGATTCAGTTTGTGAAGGTGGTTTAGTGGCCTTTACTGCTATGGGTGGAGATAATTATATTTGGAGTAGTGGAGAAACTATGGCTACAATCAATGTAAGCAATGCTATCGTTAGAGTTGTTACTGTAACGGACTCAAACGGATGCAAAGACACAGAATCTAAATCTATTATCGTGTATCCAATTCCAAATGCGGGCTCAAATCAAAATGCCAATTGTTATGTGGCGGATGTTGTTACGATGAATGCAACTGAAACTGGAACATGGTCTTTTGGATCAGTCCCTGGAAGTGCAACTATTGACCAACCTAATAATCCAAATACTACAATAAGTGGATTTAGTGTTCCTGGAATTTATGAATTGATCTGGTCAAATGGTAATTGTCAGTCGATGGTGACCATTACCGTGGGCGATAATTGTGATTGCCCTGTTGGAGTTCATACGATTACTGGTCCTTCTATAACCCAAGCATGTGGAATATTTGCTTCAGTAAATATTGTAGGAAACGATGCAGATCCTTCAGGTGGAGAATATCGATGGGAATATAAATTAAATAGTGGTGGATATACATCTGCAACTGGTGCCAACACCAACAAAGATTATGTTACAAGTGCTTTAATGGAAGGAACACATACATTCAGAAGAGTATACACTGTAACAGTTAATGGCAAAGAATGTGTCTATAACAGCAATACGATTCAAATTAATGTTTTCCCTGAGCCAACGGCCACAATAACGGGAGATGATTCAGTTTGTGAAGGTGGAATTGTAACCTTTACAGCAAGTGGAGGTTCAGATTATTTTTGGAGTAGTGGTGAAATAACAGCTGGTATTTCAGTTAATGATAATACCCTTAGGACGGTCACTGTCACAGATGTAAATGGCTGTTCTGATATAACGTCTAAAATATTGACTCTTCACAATAATCCAATAGCTGTTATTAACGGAAACGATTCAGTTTGCGAAGGAGGAGATGTTATTTTCACAGCTATTGGAGGTACAGACTACCTGTGGAGTAGCGGCGAAATGTCTGCTGGTATTTCAGTCAATGATAATACACCAAGGACAGTTACGGTAACAGACGTAAATGGATGTTCAGACGTAGCGTCCAAAACGCTTACGATTCACACTAATCCAACAGCTACAATTTCTGGAAATAATGCTATTTGTGAAGGCGAATCTGTGGTTTTTACAGCGAGTGGAGGAATAAATTACCTTTGGAGTAGCAGTGAAACAATAGCTACCATCAACGTAATTGATGATATTTCAAGAACGGTTACCGTTACTGATAGCAACGGGTGTACCGACACAGAAATGAAAATACTTGTTGTACATCCAGTTCCTAATGCTGGAAGTGATATGTCCATCAACTGTTTTTCTTCGGATATTGCCACTATGAATGCAAATGGAAGTGGAACATGGACATTGGGATCTGTTCCTGGTAGTGTAACAATTACACAACCATTCAATCCAAATACTACCATTTCTGGATTTGGTGTAGCTGGTGTTTATGAATTAATATGGTCGAATGGTAATTGTGATGACATAGTGATTATTTCGGTTGGAGATGATTGTGATTGCCCATCTGGTACAAATGCGGTGACGCAACCGTTAGTAAATCAAGCATGTGGTACATATTCTTCTGTAAGTTTATTAGGTGATGATGCTACACCAGCTGGTGGAGAATACCTTTGGGAATATAAATTGAATAATGGAATCTATTCAAACGCCACTGGTGTACATAATAACAAAGATTATTCAACAATTGCTTTAAATGAAGGTACACATATATTTAGAAGAGTCTATACAGTAACTATCAATGGTAAAGAATGTGTTTATTATAGTAATATCATCCAAATTGTTGTTTTCCCTGAACCAATAGCTTCAATTTCTGGTGATGATTCCGTTTGCGAAGGAGGAAATGTAACCTTTACAGCAAGTGGCGGTATAGACTATCTTTGGAGTAGTGGAGAAACATCAGCGGGAATTATCGTCAATGATAATATGCCTAGGACAGTTACAGTAACCGATGTAAATGGATGTTCAGATGTAACGTCTAAAACTCTTACAATTTTCACAAAACCTACTGCTATTATCAACGGAAGTAATTCGATTTGCGAAGGAGAAAACTCTACCTTCACAGCAAGTGGCGGTATAGACTATCTTTGGAGTAGTGGAGAAACATCAGCGGGAATTATCGTCAATGATAATACGCCAAGGACAGTTACAGTAACAGACGTAAATGGATGTTCAGATGTAACGTCCAAAACCCTTATTATTCATTCAAGTCCAACAGTTGTTATTTCAGGAGATGATTCAGTTTGTGATGGAGGAAGCGTTACATTCACAGCTAGTGGGGGAACGGATTATTTATGGAATAGCGGAGAAACCATTGCTTCAATAACAGTTAATGATAATTCAAATAGAACGGTAACAGTCACAGATATCAATGGATGTATAGCTTCGGCAACAAAATCTATAATGGTTCATCAAAACCCTATTGCAGTTATTTCAGGAAACGATTCAGTTTGTGAAGGCAGTTCTGTTACATTTACAGCTAGTGGTGGAGACCAATATATTTGGAGTTCGGGTGAAACTTTGGCGGACATTTCAGTATCCGATGAAGTGGTGAGGTCGGTTACAATAACCGATATAAATGGTTGTTCGGATGAAGCGTCAAAATCACTAACATTGCTTTCAAAACCAATAGCTGCTATTTCTGGGAATGATTATATTTGTACTGGTGGTTCCGCTTTATTTACAGCTAGTGGTGGAGATGCTTATCGATGGAGTAGCGGTGAAAATACTAACACCATTATTGTTGCAAATGCAACGATAAGAACGGTTACAGTTACCTCTGTAAACGGTTGTTTTTCGACAGCACAAAAATCGCTTACCATCCATCCTATACCAGATGCAGGTACTAACAAGAATGTCAATTGTTATACAAAAGACAGCGTTGCCATGAATGCAATTGGAGTTGGAACTTGGGTATTTAGTAGTGGCCCAGGTACCGTGACTATTTCAAATATAAATGATCCGAAAGCCTTTATTGGTGGTTTTAGTGCACCAGGTACTTACGAATTAATATGGACCAATGGATTTTGTGATAAAAAAGTAACGTTAACTGTATTTAATAATTGTGATTGCCCTGATGGAGAAAATTTAGTTGATGGGCCAGTTAAAACAGATGCATGTGTTTTATACCCTTCTACAACTTTATCAGGTGCTCTTACTGTAGTAACTGGAGGGAATTTCCAATGGTTTTATGAAAAAAATAATGGAACAGCTACGTTAGTTTCGACCGCAGAAAATTATACAACAGGAAACCTTGATTTAGGAAACCACAAGTATTTAAGGTTATATACCCTTAATGTAAATGGTGAAAATTGTGTGTACAATAGTAATATCATTGGTATTGATGTACATCCAGAGCCAGAGGCTGTTATTCAAGGAGATAATAGTATTTGTGATGGCGAACAAACAACATTTGAAGCTAGTGGTGGTGCACTATACGAGTGGAGTTCAGGAGAATTAACATCTTCCATAACGGTAAGTGATAATACAGAAAGATTTGTTACGGTAACCAACGTATTTGGTTGTCAGGATGTAGCAAGTAAAGTACTTTCTATCAACAATAAACCTTCAGCTTCCATTTCAGGATTAGACGAAATTTGTGCTGGTGAATCCGCTCAATTTATTGCTGCGGGTGGTATAAATTATGTTTGGAGTTCCGGTGAAAATCGAGCAGACATTTTGGTTAATGATACGGTAGAAAGAACAGTAACAGTTACAGATATTAATGGTTGTACTGCCGTAGAAAGTAAGACATTAGGCGTCAATGCACTTCCAGATGCTGGTAATGACAGGACAGTCAACTGTTTTTCTAGCGGAACAGTTAATTTAAACGCTATTGGGACAGGAACTTGGACATTTGGGTCAACACCAGGAAGTGCCTCCATCGTATCACCAAACGATCCTAAATCAACTTTAACAGGTTTTACAAACCCAGGAATTTATGAATTAATATGGTCGAATGGCGCATGTGAAGATATGGCACTTGTCGTCGTTGATGATAATTGTGATTGTCCTGATGGGGAAAACATCATCATAGATCCGAATATAAATATTTGCCGAATTCAGCCATCTCTTATTTTGACTGGAGTGGATGCAACACCTCCAGGTGGGGATTATCGATGGGAATACGCTAACAATAGTGGCACTTTCCTTGATGCAATTGGCGTTAATAATGTAAATGAATATGTTACACCAATTCTTAATGTTGGAATCCATGATTTTAGAAGAATATATACAGTCATCATTGACAATAAAGAATGTGTTTATGAAAGTAATACTATTAGTTTAAGGGTAAATGCTGACCCAATTGCTAAAATACTTGGAGACAATACTATTTGTTTTGGTTATCAAACTTCGTTTACTGCTGAAGGTGGAGATGTATTTGTTTGGAGTTCAGGAGAACAAGTTTCAACTATTATTGTAAATGATGCCGTAGAAAGAATCGTTACGGTTTCAGATAGTAATGGTTGTTCGGCTACAGCAAGTAAAACACTTACGGTCAATAATAACCCTGTTGCTTCCATTAGCGGGTTAGACAAAGTTTGCGCCGGTGAAAATACTTCATTTACTGCTTCTGGAGGAATTCAATACGAATGGAATTCATTTGAAACAACGGATGTTATCATCGTAGATGATGTTGCTGAAAGAGTGGTTACGGTCACTGATGTGAATGGTTGTACAGATACAGCTAGTAAAACGTTGAATGTAGTAGACCAACCAGATGCAGGTCCAGATCAAGATATAAATTGTTATAAAAGAGACGTAGCTCAAATGGATGCAAATGGTACTGGAACATGGGTTTTAAGCCCAACCACCCTTGGCACAGCTTCCATTTTAGATATAAATGACCCGAAGACGATAATTAATCAATTTAGTATTCCAGGGATTTACGAATTTATTTGGACCAATGGTGATTGTGAAGACATAGTTATCCTAACTGTTTTTGATAATTGTGATTGTCCAAATGGTGATAACAGTGTTGATGCACCAGGAACAATAGAATTTTGTAATATGTATCCATCGACGATCTTGATTGGTAATGATGGATCTCCTGTGGGTGGTAATTATTTGTGGGAATATGCTTTCAATAACAGTGGTTTTGGACCAGGTAATGGGGTGAATACAAATAAAGATTTTATCACTGGGGATTTGAATGTTGGTTACCACGAATTCAGAAGACAATATTTGGTATCTATCAATGGTATTAATTGTACATATATAAGTGATATTATTGCCCTGAGAGTTTTTCCAAATCCAGTTGCAGCTATTTTAGGTGATGATGCTATTTGCGAAGGTAATGTGGCTACTTTTACGGCTTCTGGCGGAGATCAATATCAATGGAATATTGGTGGAAACCAACAGACCATTCAAGTAAATGATAGTGCTCAAAGAATAGTGACGGTGACTGATGTTAATGGTTGTACAGATACCGCATCTAAGACTTTAACGATTCATTCTAATCCAATGGGTAAGATTGATGGACCTGATTCCACGTGCGAAGGAGGAAATGTGGTATTTACCGCCAGTGGTGGAGTCAGTTACAATTGGAGTAGTGGAGAGTCAAATGCTACGATTTTATTAAACGATAATATTCGTAGAATTGTAACCATAACCGATTCGAATGGTTGTATGGCCACGGCTTCTAAAACGTTAACGATCCACACTAATCCAATAGCTTCCATTCAAGGAAATAATAGTATATGTGCGGGCGAATCAACCAGCTTTACAGCAAGTGGTGGTGTCCAGTATATTTGGAATTCCGGAGAAACCACTTCAACAATTAATGTTGCGGACAATTCTATTCGAAGTGTAACGGTGACCGATAGCAATGGTTGTTATGATACCTCAGAAAAAACTTTGTTGGTTCGAGATCTTCCAAATGCTGGAAATGATGTTTCTGTCAAATGTTACCTCAATGGGGAAATATCATTATCCGCTACGGGTCAAGGAACTTGGTCAGTTGTTTCATCAAACCCTGGAACTGTATTGATTCATAATCCTGCTTCGGGAAATACTAAACTAAGTCAATTTTCTGGTCCCGGATTATATGAATTTATTTGGTCAGATGGATTTTGTGAAGACAGAGTATTGGTAACAGTGGATCATTTATGTCCTTGTGAACCATTAAACACTGAAATATATCCACCGTCGAACACTGTTTTTTGTGATGAAGTTTTAGAAATAGTAATTGCTGGAAATGTACCAAATCCAAACAACGGAGCATTCCTTTGGGAATATAGTTACAATAATGGTCCTTTTGGATCAGCTTCAGGAAACTATACTGGAGCAGATTATAAAGCAGAAAACTTAGGACTTGGAGATCATGCATTCAGGAGATTGTATTTATTTGAAAATGAAGGTTTCATGTCTTGTATTGATACAAGTAATATCGTCATTCTTCAAGTATTAAATGCTTTTAACAAGGAATTTGAAGTGGTTTTAAATCCAAATCCTGTGTGTATTGGTGATACCGTTTATGTTTATGCACAAAGCTTAACGCCTGCAGATTATACTTTTAATCTTGTGGAGAATGGTGCAACGATGCAAACATTTAAAGACTACGCAGTGATAGTTCCACAACGAGAAGGACTCTTTACTCTAGTTGTTTCTCAACATAATGCATTTTGTGAAACATCGTCAGATCCAGTTACTTACACTTTTGAAGTGAATACAACCCCTAGAGTTTATTTAGGTAGAGATACTGTTGTATGTGATCAGGACGAAGGATTTGAATTGACCATAAAGGACGAAGGTTATGTAGATATTTCTTGGAATGATGGAACAAAATATAATAGTATTTACGTCGAAGAATCTGGTGTTTACTCAATTCAAGTAGAAGATGAAAATGGATGTATTGGACATGATGAAATTGTCATTAGAGATTTTTGTTGTAAAGTATATTATCCAAACATCATCAAATTGAGTAGCGCAAACTACATTAACCGACAATTCCAAATCAAAGAATCTGGATGTGTAGTTTCATCTGAATTATGGATTTACGATCGTTGGGGTAACCTGATATATAAATCTGAAGACGGACTGGCCCCTTGGGATGGAATATTTAATGGTGACTTTGTACAACAAGGTGTTTATACCTTTATGTTTAAGTACACGGCCTTAGATGAATTTAAAAATGAATTTTCGGAAAAAATTGCTGGAGACGTTACGATATTAAGATAATTGCGATAAAATATGGTTAAAAGGCATTCATTTTGGATGCCTTTTTTTTGAATCAATTTTGTCTAATAAATAACTTACATTTGATTCATAGCATTTTCAAATGAAAAATTTTTTGATTTGAAAAAATGTTATACCTTTGCGCTTCGATTTGATGGTCGGGTGGCCGAGCGGCTAGGCAGAGGTCTGCAAAACCTCGTACAGCGGTTCGAATCCGCTCCCGACCTCATAAAATGAAGACCATTTCTACAGAAATGGTCTTTTTTATTCAAATAAATTCATGGAATTAGTAGAAAATTTCCCAGGACACTTTTCCAATATCGAGCAAAAAGAGAACGTATTTACCATAACTACGTCTACAGAAAGTGTGTTAGAAATTACCTTGTTTAGCGATGATATTAGTCGCATTCGTTATGCAACAGAAGGAATCTTCGAACAAGATTTTTCTTATGCTATTGCCCCAAAAAACAACTTTGCACCACCTCATTGTTCTTATAATCAACATACTGATTATATTGAAATAGCGACTAGATCCTTTAAAATTATTATTCGAAAAGAAGATTTAAAAATATCGTTTGTAGAAAATTCAGGAAAGATCATCTGTAGGGACGATAAAGGATTTCATTGGCATGAAAACGATACATTTGGTGGAAATGTCGTTAAATTAAGCAAAGTTATTCAGGAAGGCGAACATTATTATGGCTTAGGTGATAAAACGATGCACCCAAACTTGAGGGGACGACGTGTGATCAACTGGGCGATGGATACGTACGGTTATAAAAAGGATGAAGACCCTATTTATAAAGCGATTCCATTTTATATGGGTATCCACAAAGATATAGGCTACGGCATTTTTTTTGATAATACTTTTAAGTCCTACTTTGATTTTGGCAGTGAGCGAAAAACAATCGCTAGTTTTTGGGCTGACGGTGGGGAGATGAATTACTATTTTATCCATGGACCAAAGTTAATGGATGTAATACAAAGATATACCTTGCTTACGGGTGTGCCAGAAATGCCACCAATGTGGGCATTGGGTTACCACCAGTCCAAATGGAGTTACTACCCTGAATCCAAGATTAGAGAAATCACCCAGAAACTAAGAAACCATAAAATTCCTTGTGATGCCATTTATTTTGATATTGATTACATGGATGGCTTTCGCTGTTTTACGTGGGATTTGGAAAAATTTCCTCAGCCTAAAAAACTCATTAGCGAACTAAAGGATCAAGGTTTTAAATCTATAGTTATCATTGACCCAGGAATTAAAAAAGACAAAGACTATAGTGTTTTTAAGAAAGCTTTAGAAAAAAAATATTTTTGCCGCAGGGCTGATGGTCAATTATTAAAAGGGAAAGTTTGGCCAGGAGATTGTTATTTTCCGGATTTTACAGATCCTAAAGTTCGAAAATGGTGGGCATCTTTGTTTAAAGAAATGATGTCTGACCTAGGGGTTTCTGGGGTATGGAACGATATGAATGAGCCAGCTTTGTTTGAAGTAGAGAGTAAAACATTTCCAAACGATGTAAGACATGTCTACGACGGTAACCCATGCAGCCACAGAAAAGCACACAACGTATACGGTATGCAAATGGCTAGAGCTACGTACAAAGGGGTTAAAAAACATGGCAAGGATAAAAGACCTTTTGTTATCACTAGATCTGCCTATGCTGGTACCCAAAGGTATTGTGCTTCATGGACAGGAGATAATATTGCTTCTTGGGAACATTTATGGTTGGCTACAGTACAGATTCAACGATTAAGTATCTCAGGGTTTTCATTTGTTGGTTCGGATATAGGAGGATTTATGGATCATCCAAATCCTGAATTATATATTCGGTGGATTCAATTGGGGGTTTTTCATCCCTTTTGTAGAACGCATAGTAGTGGTGATCACGGAGAACAAGAACCCTGGTCATTTGGAGAGGAAGCACTTGATATAGTGAAAAGATTTATTGAACTTAGATACGAGCTCCTCCCATATTTATATACTACATTTTACAAATATATTTCTACCGGTACACCCATGATTCAACCTATTGCTATTTATGACCAGTACGATAAAGAAACATTGTACCGGGCAGATGAATTTTTACTAGGAGATGATTTGTTAGTTTGTCCTGTTTTAGAACCCAATGCAAAAAGTAGATATGTATATTTGCCGAAAGGCAGATGGTATCATTTGTTTTCAGGCAACTGCTACGAAGGAAGTAAAGAAATTTCTGTAGAAACTCCTTTAGACTCCATTCCTGTTTTTATTAGGGAAGGAGCGGTAATTCCAAAATTTCCTGTTAGACAATATGTAGGCGAACAAAAAATAGACGTTTTAACCCTTGATGTATATTTCGGACATGGTGTAAAAGACAATTTTATGTACGAAGATGCTGGCGAAGGATACGAATATGTCAAAGGTGATTACAATACCAAAACCTGGACAACTAAATCACATGCTGACTCTTTTGAAATCACCTTAGATACTTTGGGGCATTTTGAGCCTGAATATCAACAGTACAAATTGGTTTTAATAGGCCTACCCTTCAAACCAAGTAAAATTTGGCTCAATGGCAAAGAAGATGACGTTCATATCCTTGAAGAAAAAGGCAAAACATATATTATAAACATTCCAAGAAAGTTATTTTTACAGCTTAGAATGCAATAATATTCAATTTAATCCATTTATGTAATGAAGCTTAAAGCTGTATGTGTGAAATGTAAAATTATTTTTATTGTATTATTAGTTATTTCTTACCTCGAAGTTGAAGCACAAAAAGGTTATGAAATTGGTGGTTGGGTAGGCACATCCGTATACCATGGCGACCTGAATCCAGAGATAAATTTTAAAGACCCTGGTCTGTCTTTTGGACTGATAGGAAGATATAACTTTAATAGTAGAATATGTTTTAAAACTTCATTGAATTATGGTTTTATAAAAGGAAATGATGCGGATTCTAAAAATAATTTTAATAGAAACAGGAATCTGAATTTTCAATCACACATGATAGACTTATCTCCTGTGATTGAGTTTAATTTTATGGATTACGTTCACGGTAGCAGGACAAAATATTTTACTCCTTACCTATTGGGAGGGGCTAATATGTTTTACTTTAATCCAACCACAGAACTAGACGGTGAAAAATATTCACTTAGAAAATTTGGCACAGAAGGTCAAATTGCGGGGAAGGAATATGGATTGGTACATTTTGGTTTAGTTTTAGGTGTAGGTTTCAAATGGGACATAAACTACGATTATAGCATCAATATAGAATGGAGTACTCGGCTGTTATTTACCGACTACCTCGATGATGTGTCTACGGTATATCCCGATAAGGAGGGACTTCGAGCACGAAGAGGTGACATTGCGGTTGCATTGTCAGATAGATCCCTTGTGGAAGGTTTAGGTGGAACGGACAGACAACGAGGCGACAGCAAGAGTAAGGATAGTTATTCTTTATTTGGAATTGGTATCGTAAAATATTTTGGTCGTATTGATTGCCCTGAGATTTCAAAGATTAAGTAATATCCTGTTTACTTAGCGTAATTTTGTAAGATTTTGTTTAATTTTACCATTGATTTATTGTAAAAAATGACCAAATCTTATATTCCTCTCGATTTTTCTTTAGGCAGAATGAAAGGACAGGAAACTGTCAAAACATCTATTACACCTGAAAATATTCCTATTTCTGATTATTTTTCCCTAAAAGATATTCGACACATAGAACATGGTCACTTTGTATCAGGAATCCCTCCTTTTTTAAAAGGCCCTTATAGCACGATGTATCTCATGTCGCCTTGGACAATTCGACAATATGCAGGTTTTTCGACGGCTGAAGAGAGTAATTTATTCTATAGAAAAAATCTGGCAGCTGGCCAAAAAGGGCTATCTGTTGCTTTTGATCTGGCTACACATCGAGGGTATGATTCAGACCATCCAAGGGTGAGTGGTGATGTCGGTATGGCAGGAGTCGCCATAGATACTGTAGAGGATATGAAAATTCTGTTTAAAGACATTCCATTGGAAGAAATGTCTGTTTCTATGACAATGAATGGGGCAGTCATTCCCATTTTAGCTTTTTTTATAGTTGCGGCAGAGGAACAAGGAGTGTGTATCGACAAACTCACAGGAACGATTCAAAATGATATTTTGAAAGAGTTTATGGTTCGAAACACCTACATCTATCCACCAAGTCCTTCTATGAGAATTATTGGCGATATATTTGGGTTTACTTCAGAACAAATGCCTAAGTTTAATAGTATTTCTATTAGTGGATACCACATGCACGAAGCGGGAGCTCCTGCGGATTTGGAACTGGCTTATACACTTGCCGATGGAATTGAGTATTTAAAAAAAGGATTGGAGGTAGGATTAGATTTAGATGTTTTTGCTTCTCGTTTTTCTTTTTTTTGGGGAATAGGCATGAACTTTTTTATGGAAGTTGCCAAAATGAGGGCAGGACGATTGTTATGGGCAAAAATTGTGCAGGATTTAGGCGCTAAAAATCCTAAATCAATGGCATTGCGGACCCATTGCCAAACGTCGGGATATAGTTTGACGGCTCAATCTCCTTTTAATAATGTGTCTAGAACTTGCTTGGAAGCTATGGCGGCAGTGCTAGGAGGTACACAATCCTTGCATACCAATTCCTTGGATGAAGCTTTGGCATTACCGACTGATTTTTCGGCAAAAATTGCAAGGGATACACAACTGCATATCCAACAAGAAACTAAAATAACATCAACGATTGATGTTTTAGGAGGTAGCCATTATGTAGAATATTTGACAGATGCTTTATATAAAAAGGCATGGGTTCATATTGAAGAAATGGAACGTTTAGGAGGCATGACAAAAGCTATCGAACTAGGTATTCCCAAGATGAAAATAGAAGAAGCAGCGGCTGCTAAACAAGCCAGAATCGATAGTTTAAGTGAAAAAATTGTTGGTGTAAATTACCTAGTTGACGCCGATGAGAACACCAATATTGATATACTTCAAGTAGATAATCAAAAAGTTCGGGAGGATCAGATTCAAAAAATCATAGATGTCAAATCTAAACGAAATCAGTCAAAAGTAAATGATTGCCTTTTAGCACTAGAATCGTGTGCCAAGACAGGCAAAGGAAATTTATTGGCGCTTGCAGTTGAAGCAGCCAGAGTGAGAGCTACCTTAGGAGAGATATCCGAAGCCATGGAAAAAGTATTTGGTAGATTTAAGGCATCTCATAAGACAATTTCTGGAGTTTATAGCAAAGAAATCAAGATGGATAAAAAATTTTTGGAGGCTAAAGATTTGTCGGATACCTTTGCAAAAATAGAGGGCAGACGACCTCGTATTATGATTGTTAAGTTGGGTCAAGATGGCCATGACCGAGGTGCGAAAATCATTGCGACAAGTTTTGCCGATCTTGGTTTTGATGTAGATATTGGTCCGCTTTTTCAAACACCCGATGAGGCTGTTCGACAGGCCATTGAAAATGATGTTCACATCCTAGGCATTTCGTCTTTGGCTGCTGGACACAAAACACTTGTGCCCGAAGTAATTCGCTTATTAAAACAGTACAAACGCGAAGATATTTTAGTGGTTGCGGGTGGTGTCATCCCACCACAGGACTACAACTTCTTGTACGAACAAGGAGTTGCGGCCATCTTTGGACCGGGAACTATCATTGCGGAGGCGGCAAGTAGCATTTTGAATATGATGTTGGAATAGGGTATGTAAAAATTATAAAAACTATGAGATCTATATTTTTATGTTTTATGCTTCTAATTTCGTGTCAAATCATTTTTGGCCAGAAAGGATTAAGCCTAGAATAAATTATTACGTACATGGTGATTTGGGCTTCATGTTTGACAGATATGACAAATTAGATAAGTTTATAATACAAAAGGCCAGATCAGAAAAATATATTTTGAAAAGTGGAACGGATTATTTTGGGTTTTCTCCTGTCATTTTTGGAGTTTCAAAAACTAGGAATCAAAAAATAACTGAAGTAAATATTGAATGGATAAATTTAAAATCTCAATATCTTATTGACGATATCTTTCACATGGTCACCGTAGGAGCATCAAGAAATCTCAGGTCACTTACAGTAAATTATTTTGCATCCGTTTTTTACGGTGGCAAGAAAAATACTTTTAATGTCGGTTCAAATATTGGAGTAGGTTATGCACGAAATTTTACCAAAAATTTAAATTATGGTCTATCTTGGTTTGACCGTTCAATTTCATGTATATGTTTTGGAATTGATGTAAAGGCCATTTATCAATTGATTATAAATAAATTTTGGCGTATTAATTTTTCAACTAAGTTAGTATTGTTAGATGTTGGTTATATTAATGAAAGAAAAATAGACCTGAATTTTCCAATAAAATACCAATATACTTTTCAAGGTTTCCGGGCAGAAATTTGGAGAAACCAATATCCGTTTACTGTTGGAATTGCCTACAAAATAAAGTGAATAAATTTTAATACAAAAAAGTGAATCCAAAAATTAAGATTCCTTTGTAAAATGATTCCACCCTTGGCTGGTCAACTCGTACATATTACCACCCGTGGTGTGCAGCATTAATCCTTCGCTAGCTTCCGTTATTTCACCAATGATAAATACATCTGGCATGTAGCGTATTTTTTCAAGATCTTTTTCTTCAATCGTGAATAACAATTCATAATCTTCACCACCATGCAGGGCGCAAGTGATTGGGTCCAACCTGAATTGAATAGCAGTCATTTCTGCATCGGGATGGATGGGAACTTTCCCTTCTTCAATAAAAGCGCCAACACCCGACTGTGTACAAATATGTTTTAGATCGCTTGCTAAACCATCCGATACATCTATCATAGCTGTCGGAGTGATTTTATTTTTCTCAAAATAATCGATTGCATCTTTTTGTGCCTCTGGTTTCAATTGCCTTTCGATCAAATATTGGCTTTTCTCTAGGTCAGGTTGAATGCTAGGATGTTCTAAAAATATTTGTTTTTCTCTTTCCAAAATTTGTAAGCCAAGATATGCCGCACCTAGGTCTCCAGTCACGCAGATGATGTTGCCTGGTTTAGCGCCACTCCTATATACAATATTTTCCTTTTTTGCTTGACCAATAGCCGTGACACTGATAATCATACCTTTGGGTGAAGAGGTGGTATCTCCACCTACTAAGTCTACATGGTACATTTTGCAAGCCAGTTTGATTCCTTCGTATAATTCATTGACGGCATCCACTGTATATTTACTAGAGATGGCAATAGAAACAGTGATTTGCCTTGGGATAACATTCATTGCATAAATGTCGGACAAATTGACGACGACCGATTTGTAACCAATATGTTTTAAGGGTGCGTACATGAGGTCAAAATGAATTTCTTCCACCAACATGTCCGTAGAAATAACCGTGGTTTCTGAAACGTTTTCTATCACGGCAGCATCATCGCCAATACCTTTCAACGAAGAGTTTTGTTCCAAAACGATATTTTTGGTAACATATTGAATCAGTCCAAATTCTCCTAAATCTCGAATATTTTTTGGCGTTACTTTTTTTTCGTCTGGGTTATTTTCCATATAATTATATTAAACAACAAAAAGTTTATGTCTTTCTGGTCCTGTAGAAACCATAGATATTTTTGTGTTTAGTTGTTGTTGAAGAGATTGAATATATTTTTGAGTTAGTTCTGGTAAAGCATGATAACTAGTTACATCATCAACACTTTGGTTCCATCCCTTGTAAACCTGATATTGAGGTTCAATAGGCATTCCAACTAAATCAAAAGGTAATTCTTCACTTAATTTGTTGTCATATTGATAATTGTTACACACACTGATTTCCTCAAAACTATCTAGGACATCTAGTTTTGTAATCACGATTTGGGTAACGCCGTTGAGCATAATGCAATACTTTAGTTGAGGTATGTCAATCCACCCACATCTACGTGGTCTGCCGGTCGTAGCACCAAATTCAGCACCTACAGCTCTTAGCTTTTCACCTGTCTCGTCATGGAGCTCTGTTGGAAAAGGTCCGCTCCCTACACGGGTGCAATAGGCTTTAGCGACTCCTATAACTTCTTTTATTTTATTAGGAGCAATACCAAGTCCGCTGCACACACCCGCACTAATTGTATTAGAAGAAGTAACAAAAGGATAAGTGCCAAAATCGATATCTAACATTGAGCCCTGAGCTCCTTCGGCTAATATTTTTTTACCATCGGATAATGCATTATTAATAAAATATTCTCCGTTTACTAAACGCAATTTTCTGATGATTTCTATTGCTTGGAAAAAGTTTTTTTCTTGTTCTTCGAGATCAAATTCTACCTCTGGATACATTTTAATCAAGCCTAGGTGTTTTTCTTTTAATTCTTTATACCTTTTTTCAAAATCTGCTAAATGTATATCGCCGATACGCAAGCCGTTTCTACCCGTTTTATCCATATAAGCTGGGCCAATACCTTTGAGCGTCGAACCTATTTTAGATGTTCCTTTGGAAGCCTCAGATGCTTTGTCAAGATAGCGATGAGTGGGTATTATGATGTGGGCTTTTCTAGAAATGAATAACCTGGATAAAAATTCGATACCGGCTTTTTCCAATGTATTGATTTCTTTAACAAAAGTAATAGGATCTAGTACCACACCATTGCCAATTAAGTTAATGATATTTTCTCTGAATACACCTGAAGGAATGGTATGTAAAACAAATTTATCAGATCCAATTTTGATCGTATGTCCCGCATTTGGTCCTCCTTGGAAACGACATACAAGGTCGTATTGATTTGCCAAGTAATCAACAATCTTTCCTTTGCCCTCGTCACCCCACTGAAGGCCTAATAAAACATCTACTGACATGTAATTTGGTTATAAAACGAATGAAGCCACAAAGGTAAAAAAGCTTATTATAACTTTATTGAAATCCAGCTATTTATTTGATTTTCCTTAGATCCAAACTAAAATCGATGTAAAATCTAATTAGATCAATATAGTATCAAGACATTATTGATTCCTCCGTTTATTCCACTTATATACTTCAAACCAGATGACAGAGAAGAAACCTAGACTTATGGCAACGATAAATTCAAAGGTTGATATCATCGTCAATTGGAAAAATGACCTAAAGGATGGAATCAAGATAATAGAGAAAGTCATCGCAAGCGTTAGTAGAATTATATATACCAACAAATTGTTTCTGGTTTTTAACATGGTCCAAGCGGAATGTTGAAATGATCGGTTGGTTAATGTAAGTATTATATTCGCAATGATAAGGTGGATAAAAATCATGGTTCGAATGACATCTCCACTTTTATCCAAATCGATTCCCCAATAATACAAAGACAAAGCTGATAATGTTATAACCAACCCTTGAAATACGCTAAAGCTAATTTTTTGAACGGAAATAAAACCACCCGATCTTTGAATGGGTGGTTTTTTCATCAAATCTGGTTCTGGTGGTTCGTTTTCATAAACAATTGAGCATGTTGGCCCCATCAGCAATTCCAAAAAAATGATGTGAATAGGACTAAAAATAGAGGCAAACGGCCATCCTAAGAATATTGGAATAGAAACAATTAGGATGATAGGTACATGAATGGAGATGATATAACGAATGGCTTTTTGTAGATTAAAATAAATCTTCCTTCCCATGTGGATGGCATCGGCGATTTTTTCAATTTTGTCGTCAGTCAATACAATAGATGAAGCCAATCGAGCAATTTCAGTTCCATTTTTGCCCATAGATATGCCAACGTGAGCAGCTTTTAGGGCAAGGCCATCATTTACTCCATCTCCAGTCATAGCCACGATACCACTTTTTTGAAGGGTATGGATTATTTTAAGTTTAAATTCGGGGGAAATTCGAGCAAAAACATCGTATTTTAAAATTGTATTCTCAAATTTAATCTCATCCATTGTGCTTAATTCGTCTTGTGAAATAGCCTTTAAGTCCTGACCAAGCCCAACTTTTTCAGCAATATGGAGCGCTGTTACTTGATAGTCTCCAGTAATTATTTTAGTTGAAATACCTGCATCTTTGATCTGGTTAAAAAAGGGTGTTAAGTTACTTTTTGGAGGGTCGTAAAAGGCGACAAGTCCTAAGAATTCAAAATTAAACCCTGATTGTTTTTCAGGAAACTTTTGAGGAATTTCAACAGCATGCGCTACGCCTAAAACCCTAAAACCCTTGGATGATAATATTTCGTTTTGTGTTAAAATTTGTTGTGCAGTAGGTTCGTCTAGATGACATAATCTTACCACTGACTCGGTTGCTCCTTTGATGGCAATAATGGTATGACCTTTTATATTTTGAAAAATATGGGTCATACTTGGTGGAGCACCTTGAAGTGGATATTCGTGAATCATTTGGTAGGAAGGGCGCTCATCTTTTTCAGTTATATTTTGATAAAAAGTATGTAAACTTTTTTCCATTTGATCAAAGGGCTCACTTTCACTTGCCCACATCGCATTTTCTATTACTTTAGTACATGATGTAAAGTTATCGGAATCATAAATACGGTCAGTTTTGAAATCGTACACTTCAACTAAGGTCATTTTATTTTGAGTAATGGTCCCTGTTTTGTCCAAGCACAAAAAATGAGTACTTCCTAGCGCTTCCACTATGTCCGTTTTTTTAACAATGATGCCTTTTTGAATCAGCCTCCACGCCCCTAAAGCCATAAAAGTGGCATATGCCACTGGAATTTCTTCAGGAAGTACGGACATAGCAATGGTTAGTCCAACCAAAATACTGGCTGTAATATCACCTGATTGTAAAAATGAAATAAGACAAATCAAAAGAAAAAAAATAGTACCAATGACGGCCATCTTCATAACAAAACTTCCAATCTCAATTTGAAGTGGAGACTTGTGAAATTCCATGGCATCCATCTTTTGGCCCATTTGAGCAAGTCTAGTATCCGTTCCTATTAGCGTCACTTTGTAAACACACTGCCCAGAAGTCACAAGTGAACCTTGAAATAAGTTTCCTAAATCAGGTTTAGATAGATCTTTATAAATGGGCAAACTTTCACCAGTCAGCAATGATTCATTAACAGAAAAATCGTTTTGTTGAAGCAATGTTCCGTCACTAGGTATTAAGTCCCCTTCTTTGCAAATAACATGATCACCCGGAATTAATTCTTCTTTGTCAATATCAACAATAACATCATTTCTTATCACAGTGTGTTTTCCCCGACTATATTTTATTAAGGATTGTAGCGCTTGTTTTTCTCTAACTTCCTGAAAAAGTGAAATGGTTGCTACAATAAATATAGCACCAATCATAAACCACGCTTCTTCATTTTCACCTAAAATAAGATACAAAACGGTACAGGCAAAAAGCAATAGAAACATAGGCTCAGTCACTATATCCCAAACTACTTTCCTATAGCGAACAAGAATACTTTTTTCCCCAGAGGTTCGATGAAGGGTGGCTCGGATTTGATTCACTTCTTCATTTGATAAACCGTGAAATGGAAAGTTGTTTTGTACTATTGGCACTATATAATTGTAAATGAATAAATAAAGGGCAGGTTAAATAATTATCAAATGTATATAGTTTTCATGAATAGAAAAAACTTTGGTCTATCTTTGCAACATAGAAAAAGAGTTGATTTATACATATCCAAATATAAGTCACGGCCACTTTCCTTAAAATGATCAATAATCATGAAACGACGAGATTTCTTTCATAACACGGCTTTGACAACAGCGGGTCTAAGTTTTTTACTGCCTTTTCAAGGTAACGTCTTAGGTAATGACTTTGACGTTGCTAATACGCTAGGCAAAAAAAAGAAAGCTAAAAACATTATTTTTTTGGTGAGCGATGGAATGAGTATGGGCACTTTGACATTAAGCGAATTGTACTTAAAAAGAAAATTAGGAAAGGAAAGTAATTGGCTCAATTTATATAGGGACAAACGTGTAAACCGCTCACTTATGGATATGGCTTCTGCATCTTCTATGGTGACCGATAGCTCTGCTGCAAGTTCCAGTTGGGGCGGGGGCCACAGGGTTACAAATGGAAGACTAAATATTGGACCCAATGGTGAAGAGTACGTACCTATCCTTCAAAAATTTAAAAAAGCAGGTAAAAGAGTCGGTTGTGTTACTACCGTTCCTATTACGCACGCAACACCAGCAGGTTTTTGTATCAATGCTAAATCAAGAGGAGAACAAGCCGACATTGCAGAAATGTACCTCGATTTACATTTTGATGTAATGATGGGAGGAGGTGAAAAATATTTTGTCAATACTGAAAAAGGAAGGGACCTTTTTGTTGATTTTACTAAGAAAGGGTATGAAGTTCTTCGTTCCACACAAGACATGAATAAATCTACCGGTGATAAACCGATTTTGGGTGTCTTTGATTATGAAGCTTTGCCCTATGAATTAGATAGACAGCAGGATCCATTAAAGATGGAGACAATCCCTTCATTAAAAGAAATGACCGCTAAGGCAATTGAGATAATGAAAGACCACAAAGATGGCTTTTGTTTGCAGGTAGAAGGTGGAAAAGTGGATTGGGCGGCACATGCCAATGACGCATTTGCTTTAATCCACGACCAGATTGCCTTTGACGAAGCGGTGGCAGTTGCTATAGACTTTGCCGAAAAAGATAAAAATACCTTAGTCATCATCACAACTGACCATGGAAATTCTAATCCGGCGTTATATTATGGTAAAAATACGGATAAACATTTTGAAAGTATTTTTCAAGTAAAACACACTACAGATTTTATTCTACAATCTGTCGAAAGAGATGAAAAAATTCAAGATTTTATAGACAGAGTGTATCATTATCAAGGATATCAAATATTGCCAGAAGAAGCTGCTTCTTTATTGACTACGTATAAGGATCAAAAAGAAGGTGGGACCTACAATCATTATAATTTGCCATTTGGAGCTTATGCAAATATTATGAAAAAACATACGTCGATTCAATTTGGAGGTAATGACCATACGAGTGATTATGTCGAATTGGCCATGTTTGGACCAGGTAGCCAACAATTAAAACCATTTATTAAAAATACAGATTTACATTACTTTATGCTTGAGGTAGCTGAGGTAGAACATAAAATTTAAAATATAATATTGTGAGATTCAGTCAATACCATTTTGTTGACGAGATTAAAAATAACCTGGAGAAACTTGGATATAAAAAACCAACAGATATCCAGTTTAAATGTATCCCAAATATCCTAAAAGGAGAAGATGTCCTTGCTATAGCGCAAACGGGTACGGGTAAAACGGCCGCTTTTGTGTTGCCTATTTTGCATATTTTACACGCAAAAAATAATTCAAGAAGGGCAAGAGGCATACAATGTGTTGTAATGGTTCCTACTAGGGAATTGGCGAAACAAACTTGGGAGACGTTTACAAAGTTAGGTAAGAATACTAGAGTAGATTCATTCGCATTATATGGTGGCGTGGAGCAATTGCCCCAAATTGAAAAATTGGAGGATGGTTTAGATGTGCTCATTTCTACACCTGGTAGGTTGTTTGATTTGGTAAGTCAGGGTTATCTTCAACTTCATCAAGTAGATATCCTAGTACTAGACGAAGCAGATCATATGTTGGCAAAAGGTTTTATCAAGGATATTAGAGATTTGGTCAGACTACTTCCTAAAAAAAGGCAAACCTTGTTTTTTTCGGCCACGATTGATGATGAAATCAAGGACCTAGCGTATTCTTTGGTCGTCAATCCCATTCGAATTCAAGTATCGCCCAAAGATCCAGTTTCTAAAAATGTAGATCATTATTTGATGTATGTTGAGATGGACGATAAACGATTTTTTCTAGAAAGATTGGTCAAAGAATACGAAGGAAAAAAAATATTGGTTTTTGTGAGAACACAAGTTAGGGCAGAACGCGTTGTGAAAGCCATGGAAAGAGTAAGTATTCATGCATTGGCCTTACATGGTGGCAAAGAGCAGAAAGAAAGATTCGAAGTGCTTCAGAAGTTTAAAGAAGGATCTTGTCATTTACTCATTGCAACTGATGTGAGTTCTAGAGGTATTGACATTCAAGATGTACATGTCGTCTTGAATTATGACATCCCTGATATCGTTGAAAACTATGTTCACCGAGTAGGTCGTACCGGACGTGGGATGTCTAAAGGTATTGCTTTTAGTTTTTGTACTGAGGAGGAAAAAGATGTCTTAGGAAAAATAGTTTCTTATCTTGGATATCAACCGAAAGAAATGGAAATTCATAATGATAACTACCAAGAAGTCACCTTGTTTTCGAACGAAAAAAAAATGGAGTTGAAGGATGTTTTAACAGAATTCCCTTATTTACAAAAGGGTAAAAAGAAAAAATCCTAATTCATTATCTTTGATTTAATAAGCATACATGCAATATCTTTTATTAGAAAATGTCAGCCGCTCTTATGGTGAAAAAGTCCTGTTTAAAAACGTAAACTTGTCGATTTCCAAAGGGGAAAAAATTGCACTTGTTGCCAAAAACGGTAGTGGGAAATCAACGCTCCTAAGGGTAATTGCTGGTTTGGAAGGTGCGGAAGGAGAACAATCAAAAATATACATTTCGAAGGAAATTCGGTCTGCATTTTTAATTCAGGATCCTACTTTTGAGAAAGGAACAACCGTTTTGGAGGCTGTTTTTGATTCAGATAATGAAGTAGTCAGGGTAGTAAGGGATTACGAAAAAGCCATATTACTCCAAGATGAAAAATCGCTTGAAAAAAATGTGGCACGCATGGATGATTTAAAAGCTTGGGATGCTGAAGCCAAAATCAGAGAAATATTAGACAAGCTTAAAATAAAGGACTTAAATCAGTTGGTCGATGAGATGTCAGGGGGACAGCAAAAAAGATTGGCTTTGGCTAAAATATTGATCGACGAACCAGATTTTTTAATTCTCGACGAACCGACCAATCATTTAGATTTAGAAATGATTGAATGGTTGGAAAATTATTTATTAAGTCCCAATGTTACCTTGTTTATGGTGACACATGATCGGTATTTTCTTGATAGTGTTTGTAATGAAATTGTCGAATTGGAAAACGGTAATTTTTTTATGTATAGAGGTAATTATTCGGCCTATTTGGAAAAAAAGGAAGCTCGATTATTAAATGAATCGGCCAATTTTGACAAAACAAAAAAGTTATACAACCGCGAATTAGAATGGATGCGTAGACAGCCACAGGCTAGGACAACCAAAGCAAAATCAAGAATTGATGACTTTTATGATATTAAAGAAAGGGTAAGCAACAAACCTAAAAATGAAGAAGTTAGTATTCCAATTCAAACAACTAGATTAGGTTCAAAAATTCTTGAATTGCATCAAATTTCCAAAACATTTGGTGAAAAAATCATCCTAGAGCCTTTTTCATACAAATTTAAACAAGGAGAGAGATTGGGGATTATCGGGCCCAATGGGACGGGAAAATCAAGTTTCCTTAAATTGATTACGGGGTTTATTCCTTCAGATACAGGTAAAATAGTCGTAGGAGATACCATAGTATTTGGTTATTATTCGCAAGATGGACTAGTTTTAAATGAGGATAAAACAGTAATTGAAGTCATAAGAGATATTGCTGAATTTATCCCCTTGGAAAAAGGAATGAAGTTATCGGCTGAGTCTCTGTTGGAAAGATTTTTATTTCCTAGATCACAACAAAGGGTTTACGTTTCACAATTGAGTGGTGGCGAAAAGAGAAGGTTGTACTTACTGACCATTCTCATGAAAAACCCTAATTTTTTAATCCTCGATGAGCCAACCAACGACTTGGATATATTGACGTTGAATGTATTGCAAGACTACCTTCAAGATTTTCCAGGGTGTTTGGTAATTGTGACACATGATCGGTTTTTTATGGATAATATTGTAGATCACTTGTTTATACTAGAAGGAGAAGGTAAGGTCAGAGATTATAATGGTTCTTACAGCGAATATATTTTTGAAAAAAAGAATGTAAAAGTTTTCACTGAAAAGAGTAAAGAATTGGAGGAAGTAAGTAGTGAACCCACACAAAATAAATTAAGTTTTGAGCAGCGAAAAGAATTAAATAGACTAGAAAAAGAAATTGAAAAGTTGGAGGCTAAAAAAGCGATTATTCTGACTAAATTTGAAAATGAAAACTTACATCATGAAGAAATTACCCATTGGTCTTCCGAACTAGAAAAAATCCAGCTTGAATTGGATGAAAAAGAGGAGCGATGGATGGAAATGGTTGAATAAAAGTGAAAATTGGGCGCATAAATTAAATTTCTGTTTTTAATAACTTTATCATATTATAAAAGTATATTATATTTAATATACTTGATTAATAGTGAATTGCATATATAATTCATTGAATATCACGTTTATATATTAAAATATTTTTTAAATTATTACTTTATTTAATATGTAAAGTGTAATTTTGCGCTTAGAATCCAACACAAGCAACCTGAGTATTGTGATCGTAGTACCTGGGACCAATCCAGGTTTAAGATGGTGCGCCATTGACAAGTCTCTTTGGTCTAATTAGACTTTAAAAATTTGACTCTTTTTAGTTTTTATTTCTAAGATATGAAAGACAGATAGTTCTATCCTCTTTTTTAAATCTTAAATACTAAACAGGAGAGTCCTTTTAACTAGTTTACCATTAGATATTGAAATTTTATGCAACAAAAAATGAAAAATCAAATAAAACCTATACTGCTTGGTTTTATATTAGTGGGGTATTGTTTTTCAACAACTTACGGACAAAAAACGGATGCTATTTATATTGGACAGAAACACCGTCATTTTATCAATGAGTATGCACAAACGCAAGAGTCCTTGGTAATTTCGTATAATGAAAAGATGGTCCTTAGTGAAGAAAACTTAAAAGATTTGAAACACGCTACCTGGGCATTTGGAAACGGAGATGAATTATTGAAATCTAATCAGGAAGGAAGTACTTTGAAAGATTATGTCTTTTCGATACCAGGGGAATACACTTTATCTATTGACATGGCCACGGCTTATTTAGAAACTCAAAATGGCACCTGTTTTCATCCTTCCTTGCCAGGAACTATCCTCTTAAAAGTGGTACCATACCAATTGACTTTTGATGTAGAATCGGTCATTATTTCTGCTCCCATTAAAGCGGGAAAAGAAACGTCTGGGACACAACTTCAAATCAATGTGTACTTAACATCATTTAATGGACTAGGATTGGAATATGACCAAGAATTAAAGACTGCGGGGATTAGAACGTCAATCAAAGGGAAGACTGTGGGAAATGTGCACCTTACTCCAGGGATTAACAGGCTAGTATTTGACCTAGAAGGAAAAGTTGAGCAATCAAATACTTTTATCAGCTTTGATTTTACAGATGTGGCAACAGGAAACATTATTTCATATGCATTGCCATATGCTATTAATTAATAAAACTAAACAAAATAGAATGAAAAATTGGGCTATTTTACACCGCTCTTTTATTATCATATTCAGTTGTATATTTTCAATTTGGACAACAATTCAACTAAATGCACAATGTGGATTTCAAGCTACATGTCCAAACACCAATTATTTAAATTTTGGAATGGGTTCGAATTCAGACGCTGCTACGATCGAATATGACAATTTTGTGTCCATGTTTCACTCCACAGTGGTTCGAACAGCTTATGGTTCTTACGAAACCTGGGGACAGAAACTGAATAATGATGGTGTCAATCATTTGCTTTCACCAACTGAAATAAATTCTACCAACTTTCCAGCTTTAACAGGTAACATATTAAAAGCGCATTTAGGTAGTGATTATGTTACCATTGGTCAAGGAATTGTTTTAACAACCACAGGATTATTTGCTTGGTCTGACCCTGGTGCTATATTACATAGTAGTATCACTTCATCATCTGTTTTTCAAAAATTGACGATCAATGGTGAAACCGATGGACTTCCTGTAGGAGTAGACCCTTTGGATGTAAAAATGTTGTTTTCAACCCACGGTTCTCTGGCATTGGTGACTTGTAGCGGTGATGTCTACGTCATTACGCAATTTTATCATAATACGGGTGCAGGACATACCACCACATTAACTGTTCCACAACAAACCGAATGGCACCAAGTAAGGGAAGCTACAGGAGGAAATCCTTTTTTGACCAATGTAATTGTAGTGAGAGGAAACAGAAATACATTGTTTGCCTTAAAATCAGATGGAACATTATGGACTTGGGGTGCTGAAACATATTTGGGTAATAATACAGCACACGCCTCAAGAAATTATGCAACTGCCATGACCTTACCAAGTGGAAATGCTATTAAAATGATTGGGGCAACTAGAGATAATGGAAACAGTAGACCGAGTTATTATGTCTTAAATGCCGATGGAAATTTATATTCCATGGGGCATAATTCCCGTAAACAATTGGGTGATTGGACGGTCACTGAAAGACTTCAATGGGTACAACCTAGTTATACTTCCGGTGGGCAGGTGATGAACAATATTCATTGGTTGTCCGCAAATGAGCATGATTCTCGATATGCGGCGGTTAATATTTTAAATATAGATTCGACAAACTATAACTGGGGAGATGCAAATGGTCAGATGTTGGGTAGAGGCGGTACGGGTACTTTTGATCCAGGTATTCCCAATGGAATTACAATCAGTGATAAAGTCCTTGCGGTTGAAACGGGTGGACATACTTCTATGTTGATCAAAAAGTGTGAAGATTTTTTTGGCTACGTAGGACATAGAATCAGTGGAAGTATGGGTGATGGTACCAACAATTCTACCAACGAGTCTACCTATACGTTTGCTACAGCCGTGGTTTATATTTGTGGTGCTACGACGGCGGAAGTTACGATAGCAGGTTCGCCTTCCTTTGGACCAGGTGGCCTTTATTGTAATGGAACTTCCGTAGATTTGATTCCTTTTCCTCCAGGGGGAACCTTATCTGTGGTTTCGGGTCCTGGTACATTATCAGGGGATGAACTTACTTTTACTGGAATAGGTAATACAACGGTTACTGTTCGTTACATCATTACCGTACCAGGTTGTCCTGTTCCAGATACAGCTTTTCTTGACTTGTTAACAGAGGATTGTTTTTTTCCATCTTGGACTTTGACTAAAACGGCTAGTTCTAATACTTATTCTAATGCTGGTGATGTAATAAATTATACGATTGCTTTGGATAATACAGGAAACGTTAACATTAGTAGTGTTTCTGTAATTGACGCACAAGCAACCACTGGGCCCACCTATTTTAGTGGGGATATAAATACAAACAATGTTTTGGATACCTCTGAAATTTGGGTTTATACGGCAAGTCGAACTATTACGCTCATAGACATGGATAATGGTAGTTTTACCAATACAGCATCAGCTACAGGAGTTCCTGTCGGAGGTATATTAGGCGGAGTGTCTGATGATGAAACCGTGACGGCTATACAAAATCCGGCCATAAACATTACAAAAGCAGCAACTCCAACAAACTATTCCCTACTAGGCCAAAACATAGATTATACCTTTTTAGTGACCAATACGGGAAATGTGAGTTTGACCAATGTTTTGGTTACAGATCCACTTTTTGGTTTAAATTTTGGCCCTGTGACCCTTGCCCCAAATGGTAGTCAATCTTTTATGTACGGTTATACGGTTACACAAGAAGCGCTTGATACAGGAAGAGTACAAAATATCGTTTACGTAGTTGGGACTGATCCAAATACTGTGATGGTAAATGACGATGACGAATTTACGATAAATGCTAATCAAAACCCATCCATTGGATTGGTTAAATCAGCTACACCTATCACCTATTCTTCTGTGGGAGAATCTATACAATACACGTTTGAAGTGACCAATACGGGAAATGTTACTCTAGACAATGTTACCGTAGATGATCCTTTGTTTGGTGTAGTTTTTGGCCCTATATCCCTTGCTCCTGGCATTAGTCAACAATATAACTATTCCTACGCAATAGCACAAATTGATTTGGATTTAGCTAGTGTTTTTAATGAGGCTATGGCCAAAGGTTTTTTTGATGGAATAGAATACATGACTATGGATGATGAAACGATCACAGCCATCCAACTACCTGCCATATCATTGACAAAATCAGCTTTACCAATCACTTATTCTGCATTAGGTGAGGATATTGAATACACTTTTGAAGTTACAAATACTGGAAATGTCACCTTGGATAATATTATGATAGATGACCCACTTTTTGGTGTTTCTTACGGACCTTTCAATTTAATGCCTACTGAATCACAGAGTTTTAATTATACTTTTGACGTGACTCAAGCCTCTTTAGATACAGGAAATGTGTATAATGTGGCAGAAGCTTATTTTAATTATGATAGCAAAGATTATGATGAACAAGACGACGAATTGATTACAGCCATTCAAAGTCCAAGTATAAACTTACAAAAAACAGCGTTACCGCTAACGTATGACACAGCTGGAGATGCGATTGATTATACTTTTGTGGTGACAAATACAGG
>JBATMZ010000070.1:0-1990 GCA_049290115.1 Saprospiraceae bacterium
TCCTGTTTTCGTCGGTTTTTTTTGTTAAATTCATAAAGTATTAACATCCAGTTTGTTATAAAAATATTTTTACAGATTTGGGTGTCCCAGGTGTCCCAGGAGTTATCTTTGTGAATGTTTGTACGCAAAAAGATCAATAAAAGTGGAAAGATTAGTGTTCAAATCATTGATAAATCCCGTGGTAAGTACAAAGTTGTCAAAACTATCGGAAGCAGCTTTGATCAAATTGATGTTGAAAAGTTTTTAGCTAATGCACAAAATTGGATTAATGCTCAAAAAGGAGAACTAGAACTTGATTTTTCTAATAGTTCTCAACAGATTTTGTCAGTTTTAGATAGTATAGAATCTCTTGAAAATGTCGGTATTGAACTTTTGTTAGGCAGCTTATTTGATGAAATAGGTTTTAATCAAATTCAAGATAGGATTTTTCGCTTTCTTGTATTGAGCCGACTTAGTTACCCAACAAGTAAACTAAAGACTACAGATTATCTAAAAAAATACCATAATATTATCCTTGATGTCAACGGAGTTTACAGGTATTTAGACAAACTATACAATAAACAAAAAGATCAAGTTCAGCTGATAAGCTACCAACACACCTTAAAGCTTTTTGAAAATAAAATTAGCATAGTGTTTTATGATGTCACTACAATGTATTTTGAGATTGAATCGGAAGATGAGTTGAGGAAAACAGGTTTTTCCAAAGAAGGGCGGCATCAAAATCCACAAATAGTTTTGGGTTTATTGGTGGCAAAAAACGGATATCCATTGGCTTATGAAGTATTTGAAGGTAAAAAATATGAAGGCCATACGATGCTTCCTATCATAAATGCATTTAAGACAAAGTATAAAATTACCGAGCTAATGGTAGTTGCTGATGCTGGTCTATTGTCCAATGACAACATTGTTGAGCTGCAAAAAGGAGTTTATCAATACATTCTTGGTGCACGATTGAAAAACACCACAGAGGCTATTAAAAAAGTCGTCTTAGGTCTAAAATTAAGAAATGGAGAAAGCATAATTATCAAAGGAGAAAACGACGCTAAAACCGTAGTAAGCTACTCCG
The DNA here is from genome assembly GCA_049290115.1 of Saprospiraceae bacterium. GTDB lineage: Bacteria > Bacteroidota > Bacteroidia > Chitinophagales > Saprospiraceae > OLB9. Next base: position 1,067 of record JBATMZ010000070.1, read on the forward strand.
ATGCCAGAGCACGAAAAGATGCTTACAATAGAGAACGGGGAGTTGAAAAACTCAAAAAGCAAATAAGTTCAGGGAAACTTGGCAAGAAGAATATCAATAATAGAGGATATAATAAATTTTTAGTCATAAAAAACGAAGTTGATATTGCTTTAGATCAAGAAAAAGTCAATATCGATAAAAAATGGGATGGACTTAAAGGATACGTAACAAACTCATCATTAAGCAAAGAAGAGATAATAGAAAACTACAACCATTTATGGCAAATAGAAAAGGCGTTTAGGATATCAAAAACAGATTTAAAAGTACGTCCCATTTATCATAGAGTTCAACGAAGAATAGAAGCACATTTATGCATCACATTTACAGCATATAAAATCTATAAAGAGTTAGAAAGACAACTAAAAATAAACGAATCAAAGTTAAGTCCTGAAAAAGCAATTGACATAGCTAAAACGATCATGGCAGTAACAATAATACATCCTGTTACCAAAATCAAATTTAAGAAAAATCTGATCCTAACGCAGGAGCAAAAATACCTAGCTGAAATGTTTGATTTTTGATTGGGTGTCCCAGTGACGAAAACAGGTGCATTTCAATGCAAATTAATTTTCAACAATAATATTCACAAGATTTCGGCATTAAAGTTCTTTTCTCAACCTTGCTACAGGAATATTGAGTTGCTCCCGGTATTTTGCCACTGTCCTTCGGGCAATATTGTAGCTTTTGTTTCTTAAAATATTTTTGAGTTTTTCATCTGAGAGCGGTTTTCTTTTGCTTTCTGCACTGATTACATCTGTAAGAATCTTTTTCCTGTTTTCGTCGGTTTTTTTTGTTAAATTCATAAAGTATTAACATCCAGTTTGTTATAAAAATATTTTTACATATTTGGGTGTCCCAGGTGTCCCAGGAGTTATCTTTGTGAAT
>JBATMZ010000071.1:0-2537 GCA_049290115.1 Saprospiraceae bacterium
TCATGGAGCTGGTGCTCAAAGAAATGACCCTAAAGAAAAGGGGACTGGCTCCTACCCGAGCTACTTTGGCCCACAGGGTGATATCCTGTACGTCAACAATTTTGTCAGAGCAGTAAGGGATATTGGCGTGGTAAATTCATTGGACGAAAAATCAACTATACCCCTGAATATCTATCCAAACCCAACAGATGGGATGGTAAATATAGTGGTTAAGGAAACTCAAAAGCAAATAAATGCGTGCATAAAAAATATTATGGGAGTTACAATGTCAAACTATAAATTTAATAATGATAAGCATGTGCGCATAGATATTGCAGGGGAAACGGGGATCTATTTTGTCCAGATACAAACGTCAAATGGTGAATCGAAAGTGATCAAAATCTTTAAGAAATAAATCCTTCCCAACGCATTCAAACTGACAATAGCTGTATCTTACGATGAATTATAACAATTGACACATAACATAAAACGACAAATTTCATGAAACATATTTTTATATTAATTATCACTTTCCTTTTATGCCTGAGTGTCAATTGCCAAACCATTGGATTAATCGAACATAACGCTAACTCATTGGACGATGGTTATGTACTTTTCGCTCCTCTTAACAGCACAACAACTTACCTTATCGATAAATGTGGCAAGCAAACCAAAACATGGCCCAGCAATTACAGACCCGGTCAAGCATGTTATCTTTTACCGGATGGCAGCTTGCTGAGGACAGGAAATTCCAATAATAACGTTTTTAACGTCGGAGGAACAGGTGGAATTGTTGAAAAAATAGATTGGAATGGTGAGCTTAGCTGGAGCTATACCGTTTCAGATGCAAGCAAATGCCAACACCACGATGTGAAGGCATTACCAAACGGAAATATATTGATCATCGCCTGGGAATTAAAAACCAAAGCTGAAGCTATTGCTGCCGGTAGAAATCCGTCATTAGTTGGCAATAGTATTTGGAGCGAACAAATCCTGGAAGTGCAGCCTACCGGAACAAATGCCGGGATTATTGTTTGGGAATGGCATTTGTGGGATCATCTGATCCAGGACTACGACATCACCAAATCCAACTATGGCATGGTTGCTTCCAATCCTCAGTTAATAAATATCAACTATAATGCAAATGCTAACAATAGTGACTGGATCCATCTGAACTCCATCGATTACAATCCTGTTTTGGATCAAATCGTCTTGAGTTCTCACAATTTTGATGAGATATGGATCATCGATCACAGCACCAACACATCACAAGCTGCTTCTGATAAAGGAGGAAATTCCGGCAATGGTGGCGATATCCTTTACAGATGGGGAAATCCGGCAGCATATAAAAAAGGGACTACCGCTGATCAAAAGTTCTTTGGACAACACAATGCGTATTGGATTGAATCCGGCTATCCCTTCGAAAATCAAATCATGGTCTTTAATAACGGTTTGGCAAGACCGGGTGGAAATTATTCTACAGTAGAAATCATTGATCCCCCTGTTGATGGCTACAATTATATCGCAACACTACCCTATTTGCCTGCGTTGACTTCTTGGAATTACAATTATGAAAATACGAACGATCTGTTTTCGAAAAATATTTCAGGAGCACAACAATTACCAAATGGAAATGTACTGATCTGCAGCGGTGAATCCGGAACATTTACAGAGATTACAACGTCCGGCACGCAAGTCTGGAAATACATCAATCCGGTAAATAATACAGGGGCAATCATCCAGGGAACAACAAATCCAATAAAAAATAATGTATTCAGATGTTCATATTATCCCACGAGTTATTCGGGTTTTGATGGCCATACACTGAATGCAGGAAACACAATAGAAAACACAAACCCTGTTTCCAATTCGTGCAATTTGTTCCTTGGAATAGAAAATAATAGTAGCGATGATTTGAGAATATTTCCAAATCCTGCAAAAGACTTTATTAGTATTTATTCCCCTACAATGGACTTATCAAATGCAGCTATAAGTTTATTTGACAATTTAGCTCAGCCCGTATTCGAGCTTCAAATCAATAGAAGTGCACACGATATTACTATCTCTACGGTAAATATTCCCGCAGGTATGTATAATCTGCAAATCCGTTCGGGAAATAGTGTATTGAATAAAAAGATTTTAATTCTCCGGTGACAAAGGATGTCACTCAATTTAATCAGAATAAACTTCTGACAATAAATAGGGTTCAATGCGTTCTTGATTCTATTTTACCATTCTTACTTGAATTTAACAAAGTAATAAATGGTACTAATATTAGATTTGGTTTGAAATCATAATTGTAAATGCTGTTTGTAAATACTGATATATATTGTCAGAGCATTTATCGTCATAATAATCATCCTTACATTAGCTGTATCAAAAAAGAAAATTAGTATTAATACACCGGATTAAAAAACAAAATACTAAATTTGCACCTTCGAACAAAATTATCAATTTATATTTAATTGATTACAAATATTATAACCTGACATAGTAGCAAGGCTTCAAAGTCCAACCAACATCGACAGAAACAAATGAGCAATATAGCTGAGATATAT
>JBATMZ010000072.1:0-4103 GCA_049290115.1 Saprospiraceae bacterium
GCTGACCGCCGAGGAAGCCGGCAAGGCGGGAGCGAAAGGCGACGAACCCGCCGCCAGGGCCGACCGCGCCGGCACCGCCGCAACCCCGCCCGACCCGGAAAAGGATGACAAGACCAAGGAAACGAGGCAGCAGGATCGTTCGGTTGAGTTCGGCAGAAACGAGAATCAAAAGTATCATACGTCCCGTCATGTCGATGCGGCGGGAATGGACGTGGCCAAAGTACAACAGGCGATCAGAAGTGATCTTGCGAAAACGAATGTGCCGGTCGGCCAAACGATTTCCCGTTCAATTACGGTCGACGGCCGGACGATAACCTACAATGCGTTTGGTAGATCGAAGGATGTCGTGAATGTCGGTCGCATTACCGTTAAATAAGAAACGTTATGACGCAGAACGGATGCGACTGGCCGAGCACTTGTCTGCACTTGCCGGGCTTCAACATGACCCGACTGCGCGGTTCGAGCCATTTGACGACGGCGGCATGGGTAGCTTCCGCAATGTTCGCCGCTATCTCGAGTCCGAAGATCAGGAAATTAAGGTTGGCGAATTTATTTTTGAAGACATAGACAATATCGGCGTTGTAATTACAGTTTTTTCGAAAGATAACATATATATATCTAGTGTGGACTTTTGGAAGCATGATTTTTCGCCTATCAAGACATTTCCTTCAAATCAAGATCTGAGGAAGCCCGACATCATCAACAGGGACAAATAGACGACCAAATCCTTCATCGGCGAGCGCTACGACCCCGAAACCGGCCTCGTCTACCTCAACGCCCGCTATTACGATCCCGTTTTCGGCCGCTTTGTCAGCCCCGACGACCTCGACCCGGTGCGCGATGGCGTCGGCACCAACCGCTATGCCTATGCCGAAAACGACCCGGTCAATCGGAGCGACCCCAACGGGCACAATTGGTGGACGGTAGCGCTGGAGGTTGCCGGGTCAGCCTACGATACCTGGGATGTCTATTCGACATTCACTGATCCGCAGGCGACGGCGACGGACAAGGTGTTGTCGGCCGATGGATACGTTCTCGGGGCGCTCGGACCCGGCGCCGGTTACGGCAAGATCGGCAAGGAGATCGCCCACCGGGCGGACGAGGCGGAAAAGGTCCAGAAGGCCGCGAGGCTCACCGTAAACGCCAAGGTCGGAAAACAGGCTGAAGCCGCCGGCGCGGCAAAGTTGGAGAATCAGACGGGTAGAAAGCCAGCGACGCAAATCACATTCTATGACCCCGAATCCGGATTGCGGTCCCGCGTCGATCTGGTTCATTTTGATCAGGAGACCCGCGTGCTGATCACGCGTGAGGTCAACGCCGGAGGCGGCAAGGTGAATGCCAATCAGGTCGCGGTCGGCCGGGCGCTGGAAGCAGGAACCGCGATTGCGAAGGGAAAGAAGGCGAAGGATATTGGTTTCGAAATCGGTGCGCCAGTAGGCCGGCAGGCCGACCAGCGCAGCGTCAAAGTCGAACGTCAGGATTCGTCCGGCAGGCTAAAGATCGAAGATTACGAATGACCGCGATGGAGCCGATGATGAGCGATGCGTTCAACAAGAAAATGATCGAGACCTGGCTCAACAGGGAATTCTTCAAATACATCGAGGCGGACGGTTACGTGCAGGACGCCAAGGGCAGGATCGTCAGGAAGACGGACAGGAACAGAACCGATTTCGCCTTGATGATCGAGTGCTGCGCCGACCGGCGGTTCGGCGAATACGCGATCGAAGCGCGCGTCGAGATTCGGTGGAAAAAATTCGAGGACCTGTATTACGAATTCAAACTATTCGATTTCATTCCTTCGCCTTACTACAAAAAGGTCGAAAGACGTTCGGTATTCCTGTCCAAGGAATTCAACTACATCCGTTTCGAAGCCGAGAAAATATCCCGCCCGATCCGTTATGTCGCCAGCCCAGCGGATCTGCCCGATGCTCTCGCCGAGATTGTGGGCGACTACAACAGGCGCATTCGAGGCTGGCTCGACGCCTGGCTGGACTGGGAAACCGCGCTGCAACTTCTTGACCGCGACAAGAATCTGTGCGGTTCATGGCGGGAAACGGCGTATTTCTGCCTTGCGGAGCATATAAGGGGTCGGGAAGCCGCCTGCGCCGAAGTCGGCCGCCGGGAGCATCAGGAGTTATCGCAATATTCCGCAGCGCAGGTCGCGTATCTCCGGCGAACACAGTGTTCGCAAGGGTAGAATTGTCGGTCGTTGGAAGCCCAAGCCAGTCGGAGCGGCCCGCACGCGCCGCTTTCGCTCGGCAGCCGCGCCTTCGCCCATGACTTGAACGGCAACCTGACCGCAGACGGCGAGCGGACGCAGAGGGGCTACATCCCCTCCCGCCATTTGCGGCGCAATTGCCTTCCGGGCAGCAGGAGAGCGTCACGGTGAGGCGGGCAGGACAACGATCCGTTAAATCGTTTTCCCGCCGAACGAAACCGGCCTCGTCTATCTCAATGCGCGTTACCACGATCCCGTTTTCGGGCGGTTCGTTTCGCCAGACGACTACGACCCGGTGCGCGATGGGGTCGGCACGAACAGATATGCCTATGCCGGAAATGATCCGGTCAACAGGAGCGATGCCAACGGGCACGTGGTGATTATCGACGATGCCGCGATTGCGGCCTTGGCGGTCGGGACCGCCGTCGTGCTTTCCGTCGACGCGGCGATAGACCTTGCCGACAACGGCAGGATCGACGGTTCATTCGGGCCGGGCCTGAACCATTCGCTGGCCAGGGGGCTGCAAGGCTTCCTTTCGGAAGACGCGTCGCTGCCCGACGCCGAATCCGTTGACGCCGGAGGGCAAAAGCAGTCTGACTACGGCGGCAAGATCAGTTCCGGCGATCCGGATGTCGATGCGGTCTTCGGCGAAGCCGACAAGGGCGACCGCAGCGACAAGGGATTCGAGCACCCCGGCTCGGCGGAGGATGTCGGCCAGAAACTGGGCAAAATACAGGGCGTTCAGGTCAAGGACTCCGAGGACGGCAAGGTGACAATCTTTACGACACCGACGGGCACGAGAGTGACTGTCCGCCATGCGCCGGAAGCGAGCCGTAGCTCGACCAAGACTGGCCGCAAGGCATTTGATATTTTCAAACCGGGCAAATCGCGAGAATCATACAAAGGCGAATTCACCGGCAAGTCGAAGGGCGAGCGCGGGAGCAAGGGAAAACCGGGCGATGACTGACGAACCGACCGGCGGTGCCGGCTACTACACCGGCCGCTACGGCCCCGAGATCGACAAGGATTTCGCCGTCCGCCTGAAGGCGCTCGACGTGCGCTTTCTCGACACGGCCGAGGCCAACGCCGTCGGCTTCGAACGCCTGTTCAGACCGGAGTTCACAAAACAGGAAGCCGGTCGGCCCGGTAACGATTATCCGCCGCTGGCTTTCGCCCATCCCGACATGGACAGCGTCCTCATTCCTTTCGCATTCGAGGACGCTGACAAGGTGCGCCTGCCGAACGGGGCGATTCTCGCCGACGCATTCCAGTTGCACGTCAACCAGCACTTCCGCGGCAAGAAGCGCATCTTCATCACCGACTGGGACGAGACGCTCGCAGCGGAATGCAATTACTACATGAACGAAATATTATACTTGATGAGGTTTGCTCACATTAACAGCTCCTTTGTATTGTTCGGCGAGGACATGGAACAATGTTTTATTGCGCACTATGAAATCAGCGCCATGATCTTCGCGCAGCGAAAAGGTCTTGGCGTTACCTTCGCCGGCATGAGCAAGGCGGAGTGGATCGCCTATTTTAACGACCGTTATCTCGACGGCATGGCCGATTGGGGCGGATTGCCGATCGTCGTCGACGCCTATGTGCGCTCCATGGGCGACCAGTATCCGATCGGCGATCTGGCGAGGAGGCTGGTCGAGCGCTATCCCAACGCGCCGATGATCGACATGTGGAAAAAGAAATGGGCCGGCACGTTGTTGCCGGCGGCTGAATCCGGCTAACGCGCCGCCGCGCCGGAGATGGCCGTCTCGCCGAAGGGGCGCAGGTAGCGCAGCCGGCTTGCCGCCGCCACCAACGCCGGCGACGCGGCGCTGTCGGAGAGTTTCGCCTACACACCGTCCGGCAATCTCGTGTCGCGCTCGCG
>JBATMZ010000073.1:0-1558 GCA_049290115.1 Saprospiraceae bacterium
ATCTTGACCTGTTCGTTGTCGGCAGTGTTCCGGTTGCGGTCAGCATCCCCTGCATGGAATTGCTGACGGCAGCGGCGATCCTTGCCTTCTTCTGGACCAACAAGCGTGGAGCAAGCCTGTGGGAAAGCACCATCGCCCCGGCGATTGCCCTCGTTGCGCTCTCGGTCGTGGTCTACTTCGTGCTGACCAACATCCCGATGTTCACGGGACGCGAAGGGGCGATCAACTGGATCCTTCCCAGTCTGAACCTCGTGGTGCTGGGCATGGGCATCGCACGGGCCCTCTGGATGCGCAGCAAGGCGCCGGGGGACTACAAGCGGATTGGTCACTGGGGAGAGGCCTGAGAAAAGCAAGGGACGCCCGGTTGCCCGGGCGCCCCTGAGCCGGTGCAAGGAATTCACCGGGCAAAGGAACAACCACGCGCTAGATCGGGACGCTCAGGCTGTCCTTGATCTTTCCAGCGCGAGACCCGTGTCGATCGCTCTCCCGCCATCTGGGAAGACAACGAGGCGGGCGCGCACCAGCCACGAAGCCCAAAGAGCGCTCTACTGCATGAAAGTTACTATGCCGGTTCGGCATTTTCTATCGACTATTTCGTCAAGTGGCAGCGCCTTATGCGACAGATAGTTCCGAAACGGTCATCATTCACAAATTTGTTGCCGATTCGGAATTTGCAGCGTAAAAGCAGAATCGATACTGCCGCTGGCTGTGCGGAGGGCAGGGGAGAGCACGAATGCAACGCTATGAACTCGACGATCTTGACCGCACCATCGTTGGCCTTCTGACCGAAGACGGGCGGCTCTCTGCCAGCGAAATCGCCGCCAAGATCGGGTCTGCCAATGAGCGGACGATCCGCAATCGCATCACCGCGATGCTGCAGAGCAAGGTGATCACGATCGGGGCCATCCCGGATCCGACGGCGATGGGCCGGGACGTGCAGGCGGATATCATGATCGAAGTCGAGCCTGGGCGCGTGGAGGAAGTTGCCATCGCCTTGGCGGAATATGACGAGATCGGCTATGTCGCGGCGACCTGCGGCAGGTTCAACATCAGCGCGTCGCTCTTTGTCGAGTCCCATGCTGCGTTGCTGGACTTCTGCGAGAACAATATTGGCCAGTTGCCCGGCGTTCGGCGGGTCGAGCCATGGCTTATCCTGCGGATGTACAAGGCTTTCGGCACCCGGACGACATCTGCGGCCAAAGAGGCCGACGCTGCCGGGGAGGCGGCCCAATGACCGGGCTTCTGCGGATCGGTATCGATGTCGGTGGCACAAACACCGACGCGGCGCTTCTGCGCGGTTCGGTTGTGTTGTCGACGATCAAGACGGCGACAACGGCCGATGTGACGACCGGTGTCGCCAATGCGATACGGTCGGTCCTGGCCAGCGGCGCGGTGCCGTCCGGGTCAGTCTCGGCCGTGATGATCGGCACGACACATTTCCTGAATGCGGTTGTCGAAGCGCGTCACCTTGGCAGGGTCGGCGTGCTGCGCCTGTGCGGGCAGGCGACGCGGTCGTTGCCGCCGATGATCGACTGGCCAGACCATCTGCGCCTGCTTG
>JBATMZ010000074.1:0-52280 GCA_049290115.1 Saprospiraceae bacterium
CTATGCCTTTGGTTAAATCCGCTATCGCTTTATCTATCTCATTCAAGCGAGCATAAGTAGCTCCTCTGTTCGTGTAAAACTCTCCATCATTAGGCATGTATTCAATAGCTTTATTGTAATCACGTAAAGCCATCAACAAAGTGTCTCTACTTTTTGCTACTGTAAAAAAGAGTCTTGCCCTTGAATTGTAAGCTTGTGGTTGATCGTCTTTTAAAGCTATGCTCTTATTATAATCCGCCAATGCTTCCATATATTTTCCATTGTCTCGATAAAAATTGGCCCTATTTCCATAAGGTGTTGTCGTATTTTCGTAATACTTCAAGACATGGGTCCAAAGTGTTCCGCTATCCTTCCATATTTTATTTTGTTGAATAGTAGTAGCTCCATATACGATTAAAACAAAAATCGCAGGTGTGTGTGCATACCATCTTTTGTCCTGATTATTTAAAACCCATTGGCCGATGTAATGAGCAGGAATAAAAAACAATCCAAAATAGGCAATATACGTAAATCTGTCTGCAATAAAACCTTGACCTGCCGACAATATTTGCAGTAAAAAAACAATATTTACAATAAAAAAAGTCATACCAAAAAAATAGACTTTATATTTTTTCTGGTAGGACCACCATAGGCTAAAGACAACGATGGGAGCAATAATCATCGACATATAAAAATACCATGGAAATCCATTTGGATAGGGATAAAGTGGCGACATCTCATACGGGAAAACCACCTTAATTAAGTACACTAAAAAACTGTAGGAACCAATAAACAACCTTTGATAAAAAGGATAATTTGCGCCTTCAGAAGCAGCATCTATTGAGCCGTATTCTTTCAAAAAGTAAATTCCTAATATTCCAAAAAATATAGAAAGTAAAAATAATGGGGCTTTTTTCCAAATGAAGGTTGATTTAAATTTATCATTCAATAAATAATCGATAGCTATCAAGGAAAGAGGTAAGGAAACGGCTTGAATTTTTGACAATAAACTCAAAATAAAAAAAAGGCCGATCCAAAACCAACGAATATTTTTTCGGTCATTTAGCAACAATATGTATTGTAAAATAGCACCAAGATAAAATACGCCAAATAATACGTCTTTCCTTTCTGTGACCCATGCTACTGATTCAACACGCATAGGATGGATTCCGAACAGTAGGGCCAATATAACAGCCCCAAACAAAGATAATCCAAGTCTACTACCAATTTTAAATACTAAAACCGAACTGATAACATGTAACACAACATTATTTAAATGCCATGCTTTAGGGTTTTCAAAACCAAACCATAATTTTTCAATGGCGAATGTCCAATTGGCCAGAGGATTGTAATTTCCGATGACATGATGGGTAAAAATATATTTTGTTGATGCCCAAAAGTCAGCCTTTGTCATGTGCTGAATGGCTGGGTGTTCTAAAAAATTTTTATCATCGTCCCAGTTAACAAAACCGTTGTCAAGGGTATTGTAAAAACAAAAAAATGTAATTATAGCGACAAGTCCAGACCATAATAATTCATGCTTATTAGCACTAATTATAGGTTTTTGTTTAACTGACTTTGTGGTAAGGTTATGTATGGGTTTGTCCCCCATTTTACTTTTTTTCTTGCCCATCTTTTTGAATTAGATGACACAAATTTAAAGTAAAATATATTAAATAAATAATATATTAGTGAAAAACAATTATGTTAGGCATCTCCCCCAGTGTCTTCTGCGGCTTGAATGGCAACATTGAGTTTTTCAACTTCCATATCTATATAATATAAGCTCTGCCCTCCTTGCCCTATTACTTTAATTTTATCCATGATATCTCTGATTACAGCTTCCTCTTCTCTTTGCTCGGAAATATACCATTGCATAAAATTTAACGTATTGTAATCATTTTCTAAGGTACTAACCCTTACTATTTCGTGGATAGCCATGGTCACTTTTCTTTCTTGTTCAAAAACGTTTTTAAAAACATCTTGTATAGTGCCAAATTCCAAAGGTGGTTGGTCAATTGCCGGTGTAATCGGATGAACGCCCATTTCACCAAGGTATTCGTATATTTTTAACATGTGCATCCTTTCTTCATCAGATTGTCTCTTAAAAAACGATTTACACCCTTTTAATCCTTGGCTGTCACACCAGTAAGTTAATGCTAGATAATAATTGGATGCATAAGATTCATATTGAATCTGTGTATTTAAAAGCTGTATGATATTTTTACTTAAATCTGCCATAGTGTAATTATTTAGACAATATAACCGACCTACATTTATAAAGTTTGTTAAGGAAATTAAAAACCTCGTATTTAGAATTAGTCTTTATAAAATATACATATTTTTTCTTTTTTATCACTTTCAAAATCTTTGTATATTCGCAGAAAATACCTCATGCACATAAGTGATATTTTGACCCATCTTGGTGAAGAAAGAGCGCAATATTATAATGCCGTGGCTCCACCCATCATTCAAAGCAGTAATTTTGTTTTTAGTTCCATTGAAGACATGCGAACGGCCATTCTATCAGAAAAAAATCACCATGTTTATACGCGAGGAAATAATCCCACGGTAGGCATTCTTTGTGGCAAAATAGCAGCTTTGGAAAAAACAGAAGATGCGATTATTACCGGGAGTGGTGCTTCAGCCGTGGCGGGTGCTGTATTGTCCATGGTAAAAGCTGGAGACCACATCATTTGCGTACAAAAACCATATTCATGGACGTACAAACTTATCGTCCAAATGTTGGGCAATTTTGGCGTAGAATACGACTTTGTCGATGCAACTTCTCTATCAGAAATAGAAGTTAAAATTAAATCCAACACCAAAGTTCTTTACTTAGAAAGTCCTAATTCGGTTACTTTTGAATTGCAAGACTTAGAAGCCTGCAGTGCTTTAGCGAAAAAAAACGGAATCGTCACCATTATTGACAACAGTCATTGTAGCCCACTCTATCAAAATCCAGCTGAATTGGGAATCGACATAGTGGTACATTCAGCTACTAAATATCTTAACGGTCATAGTGATGTTGTGGCTGGTGTCATTTGCGGAAGTAAAGACCATATTCAACATATATTCAATACAACTTACATGACTTTAGGGCTTATCATTTCACCTCATGATGCTTCCTTGATATTGAGGGGATTGAGAACCTTGCCTATTCGGCTGGAAAAGAGTAATCAAACGGCTTTAAAAATTGCTCAAACACTTGAAAAAAACCCAAAAATAGATAAAGTTATTTATCCATTTTTGCCGTCATTCCCCCAGTATTCTTTAGCTAAAAAACAAATGAAAGGAGCTGGCGGACTTTTGACGATTCAACTCAAAGTAACATCAAAAGAACAAGTTTTTAGATTTGTCTCTAAAATACAGCATTTTCTCATTGCTGTTTCATGGGGCGGTTATGAATCTTTGATGATTCCTTCACTCGTGTTTCACGACTTACCTGGTTTACCAGACTCGGTTGTTCACTGGAGTTTTGTCAGACTATACATTGGCTTAGAAGAATACGACTATTTAATCAAAGATTTAGAGGCGGCTTTGCAAGAAATATAGCACTATTTTTTGAATTGTTTTTTCACTTTTTCTAACCCAGAAACCAAAATTTCACGAACGTCATCAGAGGCTTTCCATTGTAAAATTATGGCAAAATATAAAATCAAAAACAATCCTGATTTAAATATAATTACCAATGGATTTTTCCAAATAATCATGTCAGGAATTTCAAAATAATACATTTGGGCAACGAAAATCATTAAAAATAGTCCAATAATCGTCAGTAGTTTACTATTCTGGATGTTAAAAGGCGTAATACGTAAAGCCACCCACAAATAAGTAGTTCGGATGAAATTGTAAATAAAAAAACCCACCAGGTTGGCAAAAGCAGAACCTATAATACCATACTGTTTGATTAAAAAATAGTTAAGTGGGATAAGTAAACACACTAATAGAATATTAGTATATAAATCGAATTTCCAATTTTTCCTTGAAAGGGCTAAGATATTTTGATTTACACCTGTCGCATAATCGACCAATTTTGCCATCCCTAATACCAAAATCACCCATTTTATTTCGTGATAACCTTCTGGTAAAAAAGACAAAATCTCATTGATATTCAATAAAATACAAAGGAAGATAAAGCCACCAGCCCATAACATATTGTTGGCACTTTTCCAATAAATCATTGACAGATTGGCCATATCCTTTTTGCGCCACGACTCTGCAATGACGGGGATACTTACGCTAATCATACTTCTTTGAGGAATTAATGTCACGGTGATAAAATAGGTGGCAATCATCCATGACCCCGTTTTTTCAAGTCCTTGAATACCTGCCAGGACGATACTATCTATCATAGTTGCTAGTACCGAAAAAACAGAAGTAAACCAAAAAAACGTACTGTATTGAAAAATATAGGATTTAATCCGTTTGGTGAGTGAACTTATTTTTGTAAAAAAAAACCAAGGAGATGATATTTTTAATTTCAAAAAAAATAAGACTAGTCCAATCCAAAACATAAACACATAAAGGTGGAAATATTCATTAAATTCGTACAATCCACACACTAAAAATAAAATGATGATTACATTAAAAACTCTAAAAATCACTTCTGATACTGTGCCTACCCAAACCGTGTAATAATAACCAATATTTAAAGCTTGAAAAATACCGTACAACATGTAGCCCAAAGTAAAAAGCGGTATCAAGTAAAAATAATCCACTAATAACGGAGCATGGGAAAACCAATTGAATATTAAGTCTCGACCTAAATAAACCAAAATAAAAACGATACAAAACCCTAATAAACTTGTTATGACCGTTATAAGAGGTAAGTCATTTTTTGTCGGAGGTAATAATTTTTTATAATACGGCAAAAATCGATTGATGGCAAAAATACTTCCCACATTAGAAATAGCAGCTAAGGGGAATGCAATAGCGGTAAAAACACCAATCAAACCTACTTGTGATTGGGTAAGAAAATGTGGAAGAAGCAGTAGCGTATTTATGGCACCAATAGCTAAACCAATATAGCTGACAAGGGTGACATAAATGCTCTGCTTTTTAATGATGCCCATGCATCACGTATTAAGAACGTCAATAACCAATGGTTCCCTTTTCATCCAGTACCGATAAATAGCAAATGCCAACAAAAGGAAAATCAAAATAGAACAAACCAAAGCAATTTGAGCACCTTTATGGAATGAGCTTGGGTTGAATTCAAAACGAATTTGATGTTTGCCTGAAGGAATTCTCAAAGCCCTTAATAAATAGTTTACCCGAATATGATCTACAGGTTTGTCGTCAATATAGGCTTGCCATCCTTTATCTGGTCCGTACCAAATTTCTGAAAAAACGGCCAATTGTTCCGAGTCTGACATACTTTCATAATCAAGTTTATCAGGGGCATAAGTCTTTAAATTAATTTCTCCATTTTTTTGAGGATCGAGACCTTCTACGTAGGAAGCAAATTCTTGGTGAACAATGGCGTCTCCTGCTGGATCAAAAGTGGTCAAAGAATCAATCTCGTCATTTGCATTTTCTACCAACAGTATGTTATTTATAAACCATGCATTGCCTAGTGCAGCGGGGTTTCGTTGCACAGCTTCCTCTTCGTTATTTCCTTTAAAAATAAAATATTTAGTATTGAGCATATTCAATACTTCCTGATTATTTTTGGATATATGTCTTTCGATAATATCTTGATATCGCTGTAATTTGGCCGCATGATATCCACCGATGGTTTTGTGAAAATACGATGAAGAGGCTGAATTGAAAGTATTCACAGTAGCATCGTATACCCTATAATTTGGATCTGTATCTTCTAAAATTTGTTTGTCCACTGCTCTTAACGTAAAGTTTTTTTGATATTGTCTTTCATTGACAAAGTCTTCTTTACCTAAGTAAGATTTTCCTTGAATAAAAAGGTCACTGACAGCTAAAACGCCAATAATTGCCAAAGCAATTGTACTCGACACTTTATTTTTAATATACAAGTAAATAATAGAGGTTGTAATGGTAAGTAACAATAATGTATTGAGCGAAGAAGAAAATAACATTGCCTTTCTTTCCTCTACCAATGCATCTAAAAATTCACTATAATTTTCATCAGAACTACCAGAAAATGAAAAAAATGAGTCACCAAAAGCCATCATAAAAAGGCAAATTCCTCCCAAAATTCCAAAGGAATAATATAACGGTTTGAGGTATGTAGATTTGCTTTCGTCTTTCACAAGTTTTGCGATTCCCAATATAGCCAATATCGGAATAAGTCCTGCGGTAATACTTAAAACTGAGTTTGGTGTACGAAATTTATTGAACAAAGGAAAATAGTCAAACAAAAATTGGTTGAGAACACTAAAGTTTTTACCCAAAGACAATAAAAATGTAAAGACAACTGCAGAGACTATCCACCATTTTAATTCGCCTTTCACAACAAAAGAACCAAACAAAAATAATAAAAAAATCACTGCACCAAAATAGGCCGGTCCGCTTGTAAAAGGTAAACTCCCCCAATAAGTTGGTAATTGAACATCTTGCCTTAGATTCATTTTTTTAGCAAATTGAGAGTCTTTTTTAACCCATTCCCCCGAACTACCCCCCACAACTTTAGGTATAAATGAAGCCAAAAGATCTGTATAGCCATTGCTCCATGACATAGCATACTCCCATTCCAGACCTACAGTTTCACTTGAAGACGTTGGCTTTTCTTCAGTACTTTGCAATATAGGTTCGCCTCTCATGGTACTTTCTGAATACTCATAGGTAGTCCATAACATGGAAGCAGAAGCACCTAACCCCAATAGTCCAGCTAAAACTAAAAACGAAGTCGCTTTCAGATAAGGTAAAACAGTTTTATTTTTAATCGCATTCACTAGGTATACCAAACCTAAAATAAGTACAACAAACCCTAGATAATAGGTCATTTGGGGGTGATTTGAAAAAACATTCAAACCAAAAAATATAGCAAAAATGCTGGCACCTAATAAATACCTTCCTTTATAAGCTAAAATGACGCCCGCCAATGCTGGAAATCCATATCCAATCGTTCTTAGTTTTGTGACGTGTCCTGCTTCGTACAAAATCATATTGTTGGTCGATAAACCGAATACAACGGCACCGAGCAAACTCAACCAAGGATTTATTCCTAATAATAACAATAATAGGTAAAAGCCCAACATGGCGGCTATAAACATCCCGATAGGACGATCAAAACCTGCGCTCAAAACCCGGTCAATTTTTCCTATCCAGTTGCCTTTATTTTTTGAATTAATCTGGTAGGTAGGCATACCCCCAAACATACTATTTGTCCATAGGATATCCCTTCCGGTTTTTTTCTCAAAATCCATCATTTCTTTACTCATACCTTGAAAATGAATGATGTCACCTTGTTGCACTACTTTTCCTTCTAACTGAGGAGAAAAATATAAAAAATTAATGAGGAAAATGATGGCAATTGGCCAGATATAAGGCAAAATGGATTTCCATTGAATTGTTGACATACGGTTTGCTTTAATGAATGCTGATTAATATTTAAGAATCTTGACTGTCTTTAGTCGAGTATTGATTTTAATATGCAGTACATATAGTCCTGGAGGCCATTCTTTGGTTTGGACAAAATTTATTTCCTTGTCTAAAGAGGTTTCAAAAACCCGTCGACCTTGACCATTGTATACTGCAACTTGGGCTAACAGGGGTTTTTCGTCGAAACTAATCGAAAAATATTCAGAACATGGATTTGGTCTAATGTCCAAATGTAATTCATTGGGTAAAACATCTTCTGTAAATGTCGTTGAATCGACAAATATTTCAATTTTCACATCGTCTGAATAACAAGTTTTAGTTCCAAATTGTATAACCCATTCATAAAAATAATAGTAGTAATTAAACCCATAATTGGATTGGGTTATTTCCAATATGTCATCAATGATGTATGGAAAGTTTATACCAGCACCAATATGCCTTAAAAATCTAGGACCATCGTAACCCAAATTCATTCTATTGGTTTGTTCATCTGTGGTCATTACATACTGATTTCCAATTGGAAGATTGGCATATAGTTCCACAATATTGTCACCAAAATTAATACTACATTCTTTAAAAAAAACTATAGCACCCTCTTTATTTTTTATTATAATTTTTCTTTTACCTGGAGTATCTGAAAACACACGAACACTTTCAATGACAAGATTCGAATAGACATTAAATGTCAATCCTCCGTTTACGGTATTCGAACCATAGGCATTTAGTGCTGGAAAATCTAAAATACCTGATTTTTTAGTTTGGTTTGGGATTTCTTCAAATGCTCTTGAATACAAAACTGTATCTCTATCCACAGAAAAAAGTTCAATTTGATTTCCCGAACCTAAAATAGTAGATTTATTTTTATCCAACCACAATGTATTTTCAAGATTTGAATATAAACTTGCCGTAGAACCTTTCTTAATGGTATCTTCATAGGTAATTACTGGCATTCCAACGGCAGTAAAATATATTCTAATGGAGTCAATAAGTGTATTGCCACAAAAATCTTGAGCAGTCACATGATATATACCCGTTTGGCTCACTTGAATGGACTGAGTCGTTTCGCCCGTATTCCAGGCGTAAGTTTTTGCTCTAGAGCTTGTCAACTCTATTTCCAGCCCATTGCAATAAAACAAACTTTCTTCCTCGCCTAGCAATGAAGTAGATACATCAAAACACCCATCTTCCACATAAATTGGTTTACAAAATGTGGTACACCCAAGACTATCCACACCTTGAACAAAATACATGCCTACGTCTGTCACATTTATTTTTGGTGTTGTTTGACCATTATTCCAATTATAAGTAATAAATTCATTTGGGGCAGATAATTCTATTCCCGATGAAGATAAAATTAAAGGCTCGCCGTATATAGTTATTGACTTTCGGGAACAACCGTTTTCTTGAATAAAATATGTTTCATCCACTGACAGTTCGCTAAAAACATCTATTCGGCCAGATGGCCAATGGATTTTTAGACTATCTATGATAGTGTTGTTTCCTACACCAAAATGTTGTTGAAGAGAATGGGTGACTCCATATCCTTCACCGGCAGTAATTTGTCTCATTTGTACTCCCCAACTTCCAAATAATTGTAATTTAGCGCCAACTGCTGATTTATTTGAGGCTAAACCTTCTAAGTTGCATTTAAAATAGTGATGTTCATTTCCACCATTGACAAATAAATGATCGTCTGTTTTTCCAGGGTAATTTAGGGGTTCCGTTACTTGGCTATGAATGTCCAAAAATCCATCATCATTAATGTCGCCTACTACAATCGACATTCCAGGCATAGGAAAATCAAAAGAATTAATGAGTTCAAATTGTAAATTTCCACGATTGTGTAAAAAAGAAATTCCTTCTAAACCAGACAAAACAATATCTAACAAACCATCATTATCAAAATCTTTGGCTACTACTTGAAAAGAAAAAGATTGAATAGGATTTAAAGAGAATGTTTTTGGTTCAAATATTTTTCCATCCATATTTTCAAGTAACACATGTGGTTCATAGTGGTTGACGACAAAAGCATCCATGTCACCATCGTTGTCAAAGTCACCAAATGTCACAGCCCATGATTGCTGGCCTAAGTCAAACTGATACGATTTAGCCACATCTTTATATTGGCCAACTTCGTCCAACATATATAACACATTCACCCTTCTTGGATCCTTAGAATCATCGACTCCGGCTCTACATTTAGCAATAGCCAATTCCATTTTATCATCATTATTTACATCAATCCACACGCTTCCATAGTTTCCAGACATATCAGATGGTGGCGTTGTCGAAAAATTAATAACATTAGGTGACAATAAAAAGGTGTTTCCGTTTTGATTGATAAAAAAAGTATTCGCTCCCGTATCGTTACAAATAAAAATATCTAATAATCCATCTTGATTGACATCCGTAAGGTTAATCGTTTGAACTAAAAATGGAATGGGAAGTATGATTTGCTCAAAGTTTGAAATATTACTTAGAAACACACTTATATAACCAAAACTTCCTCCGGTAACAAAATCTTTTTTCCCATCATTATTCAAATCTGCCACAGCCAAGCCAAAAGCATCAAAATAATGTGTAAACGGTCCATACTTATTTAAAACACTGGGTCGGTTAACTGTATTTCCAAGGAAGGATACATATTCCATACCTTTGTCTATGATTAGTAAATCATCGATCAAGTCGCCATTAATATCAATAAATGCACCAGGCAATAGTCCTCTAGTTTGGTTCGTCTTTTTATATTCTTTTGCTCTATTTTTAAATGATGGAAAGTCCTGAGAAAAAATAGGAGAACTATAGTAAAACAACGAAAATAATAGAATCCAGTATTTCATTTTTAAGCACTTATGAATATACTGCAAATATATATAATAAAATTATATATAAATATAAAAAGGGTAATAAAAGTCAAGTAGACTAATTTATATAGAACAGATACAATTACTGTACTTTGTAGTCCACCGTAATAGTACCACATTGTGAATCTATTTCACTCGGTGTGAAAGTGTATTTTGAAGCTGTTTTTTCAGTAATTTGGATGAGATAAGGATCACTTGTTGTCGACCCTTTTTGTGTAAATTTCGAAGAAATAACTTTGCCTTTTGCATCAACACACAATGTTAAAACAACCCTACCTGACCGCTGCGAATTGTCTTGAAATATGGGTTCGAATACTAGGCCTCTAGAGGACAATCCACCTCCCACTCTACCCGAGCCTTTGGTGATACCGTCTAGTACTTTCCCATTTGGTTCACCGTTTGGAGAACCATCATTTCCCGATTTATTGTTATTGCCTTTGCCTTTGCCAAACAAGTCAGACAACTGTTTTTTCTTTTCTGCCGCTTCTCTTTCTTTGGCCAGTTTTTCTTGTTTTTCATTTTCTAATCGTTCCGCTTCCTTTTTTTTCTTATTATCTACTTCCTTATTGGCTTTTGGTATCGATTTTTTTACTTCTGTGGCCTTGACATCTGATACGTCGTCTCTAGTTTGAGCATACACATCATTGTTATCCGGTTTTGCCACTGAAGAAGCAGATGTGTTTGGTTCTACTTCTTTGATAGGTTCGAATACATCACTATTTTGACCAGAGTTTGGTTCGCCAAACATCACCATGATCCCACTTTCTTCAGGTGGAAACTTAATCATCTTCAAAAAAGGGATAAAAAATAATAAGAATAATAGTCCGTGAATAGCCGAGCTAATGTAAAACCCTAGTTTCCTATTGCGTTCTTCTTTATGTAATGTGTCATCTTTCATGCAAAACTATTTATATAAATAAAGCCAAAGGTTGACTTAAGTTCTCCTCTATTTGTATCAAATAATGGAGGTTGGTGCAAGCGTTAGTTTTGATGTAAAATTACTGTGGGTCATTGAGTACTGCCCTAATCTCCATTCTATAGGCGAGATCTAAAATGGCTACTACACTTTCATTGTTAGCGTCCGCACTGGGAATGATGACAAATGCGGCTTGATCTCCATCTCTTTGTTTAAGGGAGCGGATGGTGCTTTCAATTCCTGCCATACTTACTGGGACGCTATTTAACGTGTAGGTACCTGTTTTGGTAACGCCTACAATTTTATTTTCTGCTTTGCTCGGTGGTGCTTTGCTTTTTTTACCAGGGAGTTGTAAATTTAATGCATTTGGCATAATACTGGAAGAAGTAAGCATAAAAAAGATCAATAACAAAAAGATAATATCCGTCAACGACGACATATTAAATTCTGCTGAAACCTTACTTTTTTTCTTAATGCCCATGATTTATATTTTATCTGTCTGCTTGGAAGCTTCCGTGGCTATAATGGCTTTAATTTTCAGTCCACTGGCTATTTTCATAATATCGTGAACTTTTTTCCATGGAACGCCCACTTCAGAAATAATGGTAACCGTTGCGTTATCTTTGTTGTTTGAATTTCGAACTGCCACAGCAATATCCTTTTCCATGGTTGCTTCAGAAGATAGTTTTCCAACAACAGTGATTTTACCATCAACGGTCAACATTACTGGAAGGTCAGATGGCGCAATTGTTTTTGATTCAGACTTTGGCAAACTAACATTAATTTGAACAAGGTTTGACGTCAACATAAAAAAGATCAATAACAAAAAGATAATATCCGTCAACGACGACATATTAAATTCTGCTGAAACCTTATTTCTTTTTTTAACAGACATAGATGATTAGTGTGTTGGTTCTTGCAACAAATCCATAAAGTCGATTGTCGTTTTTTCCATTTGGAAAATCACCTTTTCAACTTTTGCAACTAGTAAGTTGTAGCCTACGAAAGAAAAAATACCAATCAACAAACCAAAGGCTGTCGTGATCAATGCCTGATAAATCCCTCCTGCTAAAACATCTGGTGTTACGTTTGATTCTGAAGCCATTTTGTAGAAGGCCAAGATCATCCCAGTTACCGTCCCCAAAAAACCTATCATTGGAGCAGCACCACTAATACTGGCTAAGGTAGACAGGTTTTTTTCCAATTTAAAAACTTCTAGGTTACCGACGTTTTCAATAGCGGCATCTATATCCTTAAGCGGTTTTCCAATTCTCATTAATCCTTTTTCTATCATCCTTGCAGAAGGTGAATCCGTAGCCCTACATAACGCTTTAGCTCCTTCAATATTTCCAGAGGCTACAGAAGCCCTGATATTATTGATAAAATTTTCATCAATTTTTCATGCCCTTTGTATGGTAAACCATCTTTCGATAAAAATGGCAACGGCCGCTATGGACAAAACCAATAAAATACCTACAATTGCCACGCCTATTGGACCCCCTGAAGCGATTAAGTCAATCAAATTTTGAGATTCCTGTACTGTTTCCCCTTCAGGCAAATCTGGTGATTGAAACAAATTTAAAAATAAATAATGCATATTGTTCTAAATGTATTGTTGGATGTAACGAAAAGTATGTCAAATTATTTTAATAAATAATCGAAATTACCATATTAAAAAACAAAGGTAGTAATTATCATTATATTACATAAAGTTTTAATCTATTTTTTTAGACGACATAAGTAGGCAAAATAATACAAACAACTATGGGATTATTCGAAAATAAATTTAAATTTGCTATTCTATTTCCAATTTTGGTAAAACTTATATTAAAAAGCTTTTCATGAGATCAATTTTTACAAAAACAATTTTTATTTTATTCATCTTAGGAATGTCATTTCCATCACTAGAAGGACAAACAACTTTTTCAGACAATTTTGATTCCTATACCTCTGGTGATTTTTTGTGTGTATCTAGTAGTAAATGGAAAACATGGGACAACAAACCTGGAACAGCCACGGATACAAAAATCGTTAATGATAAAGCAGCCAGCGGAGCTAATGCACTAAAAATATTTGCCGCAAATGCAACTGGTGGTCCTACTGATATTTTACTTCCTTTCGGAGGCAGGTATAATTCAGGTATTTTTGTGATTGAATGGAAAATGTTTATTGAAAGTGGTAAACATGCCTATTTTAATTTTCAAGGAAATGAGACGCCAGGTGTCTTATGGACACTTAATGGATATTTGCGTACAAATAATGCTTTGGAACTGACAGGAAGTAACAACGCAAGGTTATTTGCAACCACCTATCCATCTGATGAGTGGTTTACATTTGGTCTTGAGATTAATTTAACAACGAATAACTGGAAAGTATTAATCAATGGTGAATGTCAAGGAGCATTTAGCAATACCAATACCTTTATAGCTGGGATGAATTTATATCCAACGGATAATAATTGTACATTTTATTGTGATGACTTTTCTTATTCCTATGACCCTGTTGCACCTACCTTAGAGAATGATGCAGCTATAGATAACATTACTTGGAATAACATTGGTTTTACAGGAACTGAAGATAATTTTACGTTCAAAGTAACTAATTTGGGCGTTGAAAATTTATTGGAACTTGAAGTTGATGCAACCTTAAATGGCAATCCTTTAAGTTTAGATTTATCTGAAGTTGAATTGGCTTCTGGAGAAAGCAAAGTGATTACCTCTACTGAAAAAATTACCTTAGTAGAAGGTGCCAATACAATTGAAATTCAAGTTTCTAAAGTCAATGGGCAAATTGGAGATCAGGAAGAATGTAATAATAAAACAAGCTTAACTATTGAAGGTGTTACCCCTGCGGTCAACAAAGCTGTTTTAATCGAAGAAGCTACTGGCACTTGGTGTCAATGGTGTCCAAGAGGTGCTATTTTCTTAGATTTATTGTCTAAAAAATACAACAAAACATACGTGCCTATCGCCGTACACAATAACGATCCGATGGCCGTAGTTGCCTATGATGCCTTAGTAAGAGCAACACCAGGTTTCACAGGATTTCCTGGTGTCATTGTAAATAGAGCATTGGTCACAGATCCTTCAACATCAGAAGCGCCATTTTTACAAAGAATAACCGTTCCTGCTCCGGCCTATTTTGTAACTGGTGCTAAGTACGACGCTACAAGCAGAAATTTAGATGTATCTATAACAACTATCTTCCAACAAGATGTCTCGACTCCAATGTGGATAAATATGGTTATTTCAGAAGATGGTGTAAAAGGCACAGGAAGTGGTTATAACCAATCAAATGCCTATGCAGGAGGTGGATCGGGCCCTATGGGAGGATATGAATTGTTGCCAAATCCAGTTCCCGCTTCTCAAATGATTTATGATCATGTTGGAAGAATTATTACAGGCATTCAAAAAAATACGGACAATAGTCTTGACGGTCCATATCAAGCGGGTCAAAGTGTGATTAAATCGTTTTCATTTACCCTTCCTGCAGGAATCAACATTGACAAATGTAACATTATTCCAATATTGTTAAGTGGATCGGGTTATGAGAATGCAGCGATTAGTTCTATAGATGAAGCCTTTTCTAATGGTTATGTGAAAACTGAAAATGTCATTCTTGAAAACAGTTTTACAACGTATCCTAACCCTACCAATGATGAGGTATTTGTTGATTTTTCCGTTAAAACTAATTCTGACATTATCATTGAATTGACAGACATCACAGGTAAGTTGGTCGCTTCCAAATTGCACAGTAATATGAAAGGAGATTATACACTACCTGTTTCTGTAGCATCTTTCAATCCTGGTATGTATCTAATATCGATTAGAACTAATCAGGAAATCATTACGCAAAAAATCATGGTAAGCAAATAATACACAAGTATAACTTTACTTTTAGAAAAAGAGAGGCAGCTTTGTCTCTCTTTTTTTTTGTCATCCTGGTTTCCCGTTTATTTTTTAAAGATTCAGGCTAATAAATTCAACCTAAATCAAAATAATACAGGTGATATTTTTTATAAGTTAATACCCTAATTTACAAACCATAATACTTCATGTTGGCCATAGACGAAACTTTAGCTTAAAAATTCCATGACTTCAGGAAGATAAAAAAGGAAAACCAATATGTATTCAGGCTCTTGTGATACAGTTTGTTGGATAACTAATAGGTTTTGTGATACAGTAATATTTCAAAATTACCTTTTACTTATCTAAAACTTTAGCTACTAAACTACGTAAGTAGATGGAAATATTACTCTTTTCCTCCTTTCAACTCATTTTGTAAAGCCCTCAATTCATCCCACTGATCATTACAAGCTAGTGTTGCTTGTTCTATCCATGTTTTTGGATTGTGAATATTAAATCGAGGTCCAGCGGACGTCAAAATTTTTTTGATATTTTCAAATGAAGATTCTGAAAGATGTTGAAAGGTAAAAATACCAGATTGATTTAAAATATCTTGAATTTTTGGGCCAATTCCTTCTACTAAGGTCAAATCGTTGACATTTACGTGTTGAGCTTTAGTTTTTTGCTTAGCACTAGGTTTTTTTGAAGTCTTTTCAACCTTAACCGCTGGGGCAGTAGTTATGAATTGTTCTATTTTTTCTTCGGGTTCTTCTTCTTGACGAATTTTACTACCGATGGAATAAAAACCTAAATGTTCTTTAGCCGTTTCGTAAATAGCTTTCATGGCCTGATGCAAAATTTTTGATTGCTCAAAACTTACCCTAAGCTCCCGTTTTTCTTCTCTAGAAAGTTCACCAGATTTAATCATTTTCTCAAGCGCTTTTTTTTCACCTTTCGCCTGTACTGATTCTTCTTTTAAGTCTAGTAAATAGGTAACAACATACTTAGCAAAGTCTGGAGACCTATATATTTTTTTTTGTTTCATCTTTCTTTATTAATATCTAATAGTGCAAAATTAGTAAGTTTTATCAATTATAATATTAAGTTTTTCAAAACATGAAACTTTAAAAGAATTCATAATAAAAAAGGACAGTTTAGGAAAAACCTAAAACTGCCCTCTTTTGGTTTGTGATTTACGCACTTAAAGTTTGAGCCATTTTCCAGTTTCTATTTGTTTATCGCAAATGATCTGATAAAAATATAAGCCCGAAGGAAGGTCAACTATTTGTATCGGCCATTCAGTGTTAATGCCTTCATTTAAGCCGTTCTTTTGGAATATTAATTCTCCTTTGGCATTATTCAACCTGAATTGAGCACTTTCTTTACCAATATTTTTTATTTCTACATATAGGTCTTTTATGGTTGGATTAGGATATACTTTGGTCAACATTTCTGATGTGGTGAGAACTCGAGTTTCCAAGTCACCTCCAGTATTGTGCAAACCGTTTTCATTGGAGATATTCCCAATTTTTATAGCAACAACACTTGTTGTATCTTTATATTCTTTTAATGAAGAAATTTTAGTTACAAAATCCAGATTTTGATCCATGATCGACCCTTTCGGTTCATAAATATTTTTACCATCTACGAATGCCCATTTTTTGTTTGGCAACTCAGCCAATTGTTGTGTCACAAATTGAATTAAAATATTTAAGTCAACCAAATCTATGGTACGATTGCCATCTATATCTGCTGCAAGAAATTGGTAGGCATTTGTAAATTCGACATCACCCAGTAAATATTTGGTCAAAAATTCGACATCTTTACCATCAATTCCCTTGCGAATATCCTCTTGGTATTCAACCAATACTTTAAATGCACTTGAGTCATTTTTTACATCTTTAAAAAAGAAATTCCCTAAAGAATCTGTTACTTTTTTAACAGTAACCACATTCCAAATTGTATCTGTTTTTGAAATTACATTTATCTCCTTTTTGTAGAAATACAACAGATATCCTGACGCATTGATAAAACTATCTTTTTTAAGGACTTCCACCGTATCCAGTGTTGTATTGTAAGAAGCAGATGCATCATAAACCATGGATACATGTGCGTCTTCCATAGAACGGCCAAACATATCTTTTAATAATCCAAAGTAATGTGTGGCTTGTGGTTCTGTAGGTGTACTATCTTCTTTGCGCTTACAATCGGGAATATGGCCAGAATTGTTTTGAATGATGACATTGACCAGACAAGCGGACTGCCCTCCCTTGTAATCCGTCACATACATAAACACCTCATTGCTTCCCAATTCAGCACAAGTAAAAGTTCGAAACATGTCTGCAGGATCTATAGAGAACGAAAATCTCAATGGATCATAACCACAAAGAGATTTGCTGCCTTTATCTAGGTCTTTTGCCCAAATTTGGACCATTCCATCATCAAAAGTTCCGTCGCTGTTTGTATCCACAGGCATGAGTGTTGTCGTTATACTGTGTAAGCAGTACGGAGTCGGGGTATTGGCGTTTTTAACAATCACATGAACGGTACAAAACAATCTACTTCCACAACCATATTGGATCGTGTAAGTCACTTTAGTAGTTCCGATTGGATACACGCCTGAAATATCGTCACCTTTATTATCTGAATAAGGTGAATTGTTAGAAATAATGGCAGACCCGCCACATGAGGTAGCTCCAACGGTCAATGGTGGTGCGTTAAGTCTAGCGTTTTTGCAATTAAAAGCATTGATCGTAAAATCTTTTGGACAATCAAGAGAAGGCCTTTCTTCGTTTATGATTTTTATAATTTGATTATGCGTCCATTGCGTTCCCCAACCATTGTTGTCACACCAGTCTATAAGTTTCCATGTTCTCATGATTTTTTTACAACCATTATTTACCGTAAAAACCATATCTGTATAAGATCGACCAATCATTCTACATTCTCCACCTGTCCAAGTTGGATAATTGTGAGGTGCGGGTAACTCATGAGGTTTTACATTTGGGTTACATCCTTCTACCTCAAAATCTAATGGCCACACAATATGAAAATAATGTTGACTACCCGAAGATACAAAAATAGTTTGTGTACAAGTATGCCAATTCCAATATGGGTCTTCAATTGTCCATGTTCTTGTAATATAACCTACTTGACATGAATTTAGGTGATAGGACACTGAAGGCATTCCAGCTGAATATGTATAGTTGCCAATGGTATACGTGGCATTTCCAAATCGGGACAAATAATACAAATCTTCCGAACAAGAAATGTACTGATTCGGAGGACAATGTAATATAAGTGAATTGATTGGTTTAGCATTTATCCCATGGGAGAGAAACAAAAACCCAATAAACAATACTTTTGCTGTCGATAAAAATCTACTTTTCATAATTTGAGACTTTAAGTGTTTTTATATATTACAACAAAGTTATATATATTTAATATTGACAGTTAGTTATTTTCATATTATTTTTTATTATAATATAAAAATCAGGTTAAACCCTGATAAGTTTTACGAAAGTTAGGTCATTTATTGTGTTTTTAAAATAGTCACCTTACAGTCAGCGTAAAACTCCAACTCTTTATGTTTAAGCCTCCCTTTTACGGGACAACTTTATATGAAAGTCAAAATATTTTAAGTGTTAGAACAGCCTTTTTATTGAATAATGATTCATAGTAGTAAAACAACTAAATATTTATCGATAAAAATTTAGTCTTCAATATATATTTCACCCAAAAAAACAAAGGTTGCCGGTCCAATTAAATATATATTTTTATATCCATGATCCGATTTTTCAAATGAAACAGATATTTTTCCGCCTTTCGTAATGATTTCTACAGGTGACACCGCACCATAAACTTCACTACAAACGAGTGCTGCCGCAGTGACGCCAGTTCCACAAGACAAGGTTTCGTCTTCAACACCTCTTTCATACGTAGCTACAATAGCGGTATTTTCATCTTGATCATATTGGGCAAAATTTACGTTAATTCCTTCTTCTGCATACACTTCATTATACCGTATTTTTTTCCCACTTTCAGCAATATCGTGCGGAATACTATCCACTATTTGTACATAATGGGGTGATCCTGTATGTAAAGTATAAGCCAATTCTCCTACGTTTTCCATATCGACAACGTCTTTCATTTTAAGCGACACTACATCTTGGTCAACTGAAACTTCGTGCAAACCATCAATGGCTAAGAAGGTAGTTTCCCATTCAAACAAACCTAAATTTTTGGCAAGATGGGCTATACACCTACCCCCATTTCCACACATCGAACTTTCACGACCATCAGCATTAAAATAGATCATTTCGAAAGCCGCTATATTTGATTTTTCAATTATCATAAGTCCGTCAGCGCCAATTCCAAATCTTCGATCACACAAAAAAGCAATTTTCTGTGTATCTTCCTTTCTAAGGTATATGGAATCACGTTGATCAATGATGACAAAATCATTGCCTGTGCCTTGATATTTGACAAATGGAATTTTCATAAAGTATTTTTATATCTCAAACAAAGATACATCAATATAGCCAATCAGCTTACGAGTAAAATGGTATTATTTTTTCTATTATCTTTCATATGTATTGTATTTTTAGTTAATTTTACATGATTATGTGGTTTTTCGTAGACTTAAATAACGAAAAAAATTGCTTAAAAAATTAAATTATGACCTATCAGCCAAATGTAGCATATATTAACGGTGTACCTTGTGTAGCCGATCAAGGAGAAACCTTGTTACAATTTATAAAAAGAAACATTGGCGAAAATTCCGTACCTACTCTGTGTGATGCACCCAACCTTGAGCCTTTTGGTTCTTGCCGAGTTTGTTCCGTTGAAGTGGCTATGGCAGAAAATGGAAAAAGAAGAGTAGTTGCTTCCTGTCACACACCTGTTACTCCAGGTACTTTTATATACACAGATTCCGAGTCTATACAAAAACTTAGAAAAAATATCGTCGAACTAGTATTGACAGATCATCCATTGGACTGCCTTACTTGTGAAGTGAATAATAATTGTGAATTACAAACCGTGGCAGCAAAAGTTGGCATTAGAGATGTCCGCTATCCCGAAGGAAAAAACCACCTAGACAGAAAAAAAGACTTAAGCCATCCATACATGACCATGGATTTGTCTAAATGTATTAACTGTTACCGATGCGTTCGTGCCTGTGATGAAGTACAAGGACAACTCGTTTTGAGCATGTCGGGAAGAGGTTTTGATTCTAAAATTATCAAGGGGGCTGACACTACTTTTTTTGAATCCGAATGTGTCAGTTGTGGTGCTTGTGCACAAGCTTGTCCTACTTCTGCGATTTCTGATGTTTTTGAATCCAAATCTGTTGTAAAAGATAGCGTGACAAGGACAGTTTGCACGTATTGTGGTGTGGGTTGTAATTTGGAAGTATCCGTTTTAAACAACAGAGTAAAATCTATACAAGCTCCATATTCAGCTGAAGTGAATCAAGGGCACACTTGTCTTAAAGGAAGGTTTGCCTTTTCATTCTACAATCATGAAGATAGGATTACAAGTCCATTGATCAAAAAGAATGGAGAATTTGTCAAAGCTACCTGGGATGAAGCCTATGATTTTATTTCGGATAAACTTGGTCAAATCATTAAAACACATGGTCCTGATTCTGTAGCTGGAATTTCTTCTGCTAGATGTACGAATGAGGAAAATTATCTCATGCAAAAATTTATCAGGGCTGTCGTAGGTACCAATAATATTGATTGCTGTGCTAGAGTATGTCACTCACCTACTGCCCTTGGAATGCAGCGGTCTTTTGGTACAGGTGCCGCAACAAATTCGGTTGAAGATTTAAAACACACTGATTGTATATTAATCATCGGTGCCAACCCTACAGACGGCCACCCTGTTACTGGTGCGAAAATGAAACAATTTGCCATGAAAGGCAAAACCACCATTGTTATTGACCCTAGGAGAACGGAATTAGCGGAATATGCCACGTATCATTTGGCTTTGAAGCCAGGCACAAATGTAGCTCTATTAAACATGATGTTGCATTACATCATCAAAGACGGTTACGTCGACAAAACATTTGTAGAAAACAGAACGGATGGTTTCGAGTCCTTTAAAAACCAAATCCTTGAACTGGATATGGACGAAATGCAAAACATCACTGGCGTAAATAAACATTTAGTTCGAGAAGCAGCTATCGCCTATGCAAAAGCGCCAAAAGCTATGTCTTTTCATGGCTTGGGGGTAACCGAACATTCGCAAGGTACCTTTACGGTCATGCTCATTGCTGATTTAGCTATGATCACTGGAAACATAGGCCAAAAAGGAATGGGTGTCAACCCTCTGCGTGGACAAAACAATGTGCAAGGTGCGGCTGATATGGGATGTCAACCTCATCAAGGAGCAGGTTATATGAGTTCCTACGATCCAGAAATCAATAAAAAGTACCAAGCCTTTTACAACACTAAAATCCCAATGGGAAAAGGTCATAAAATTCCAGAAATGTTTGATGCCAGCATCAAAGGAAATCTGAAAGCACTTTGGTTAATGGGAGAAGATGTCGTACAAACCGACCCCAACACAAATAAAGTCATCAAAGCGATGGAAAACCTTGAATTATTGGTAGTTCAGGAATTATTTATGACAGAAACGGCAAAATATGCCACTGTGATCCTACCTGGAGCTTCATTTTTAGAAAAAGGTGGAACATTTACGAATGGAGAACGAAGAATTCAAAGAGTTCAAAAAGTAGTCGAGCCACTTCCGGGAACAAAACCCGACGGTCAGATTATGACAGATATGATGAATCGCATGGGATATCCTCATGTAGATTATGACCCTGCCATTATATTAGCAGAAATTGCGCAAATAGTTCCATTTTTTGCCGGTGTTACTTGGGACAATCTTTCTGATAATGGTTTGCAATGGCCAGTCAAACCAGGTGGTGAAGACACCAAAATATTGCATACAGAATCCTTCAAAATAGGGAAAGGAGTTTTCCATTATTTTGACTGGAAGGAAAGCCAAGAAATTGTTCAACACGGCAAAGAATATCCATACATTATTACCACCAATCGCGAATTAGAGCATTACAATTGTGGCACCATGACAAGAAGAACAAGAAATGCACAAATTCTAAAAGAGGATGTATTGATGATTCATCCAGAAGATGCCGCCAAACATTTTATTGAAGAGGGCGATATGGTGTGTGTTGAGTCTCCAAGAGGAAAAGTTGATATCAAAGCCAGATTGACAGATGAAGTTCGCCGAGGTGTTCTCAGCAGTACTTTTCACTTTCCTGAAGTCATGTTGAATATCATCACGTCGGATGTTCACGATACAGAAGCTATGTGCCCCGAATACAAAGTGGTTGCTGTTAATATTCGAAAAAGTAAGGGCAAATACAAAACGGAAGTACCAGCATAACCATAATAATTGATTGTAAGTAATTAGTTGATTTAGAGACAATTTCCATTCATAAACGTTTAGTTTTGAGGTGACTATGTTCTTCTGTAAAAAATTACCTATTTTTGCGGCACTAATATATATTACATGTCGTTTGTTGTAGCCATCGTAGGCAGGCCCAATGTGGGGAAATCTACACTTTTTAATAGGTTGATTGGAGAAAGAAAAGCTATTGTTGATAATATTTCAGGTGTTACCCGGGATAGAATATATGGCTTTTGTGACTGGAATGGAAAACATTTTACCGTTGTAGATACGGGTGGATATGTCAAGGGATCCAAGGATATTTTTGAAGAAGCCATCCGAAGGCAAGTACAGATTGCCATTGACGAAGCAGCTGTCATCATTTTTTTATTGGACGTTTCAACCGGAATAACAGATTTGGATGAAGAAATAGCCCGAATGCTTCGTAAGAGTCCTAAAAAAGTCATTTGTGCTGTCAATAAAGTCGATAATGCCCAACGACAAATAATGGCCAATGAGTTTTATAGTTTAGGGTTTTCTGAGAATGTTTTTCTCTCAGGTATCACAGGTAGTGGTTCTGGAGAATTATTAGATATGGTTACTGATTTACTGCCAGAAGACTATTTTCAAGGCCTCAATCCAGATATTCCAAAAATCGCCATTGTGGGACAACCCAATGTTGGTAAGTCCTCTTTGACGAATGTTTTATTGGATGAAGATCGAAACATTGTCACAGATATACCTGGCACGACTAGAGACTCTATATATACGGAATATAATAAGTTTGGGTACCATTTTTATTTGATAGATACGGCTGGTATTCGTAAAAAAAATAAAGTACACGAAGACCTTGAATTTTATTCAGTCATACGAGCCATTAAAGCCATTGAAGAAGCAGACATTTGTATACTCATGCTCGATGCAAGTGTTGGCCTTGAATCTCAAGACATGTCCATCCTTGGTTTGATTCAAAAAAGAAAAAAAGGCGTAGTTATCGTCGTGAATAAATGGGATTTGGTTGAGAAAGAAACCAACACTGCCAGAGATTTTGAAAAAAGATTGAAAGAAAAAATGGCTCCATTTACAGATGTTCCCGTTTTATTTACTTCTGTTCTCGAAAAACAACGGATATTTAAAACAGTTGAAATTGCTTTAGAAGTAGATAATAATCGAAAAACAAAAATAGCTACATCAAAATTGAATGATATTATGTTGGATATTATCGAAAAAAATCCAGCCCCCATTCATAGAGGAAAGCACATCAAAATAAAATATGTGGTACAACTTCCTCTATATTATCCTGCGTTTGTTTTTTATTGCAATTATCCGGATCATGTGAAGGAGAGTTATCGGAATTTTCTTGAAAACCAATTGAGGAAAAATTTCTCTTTAACCGGTGTAAGTATTAGTGTTTATTTCAGGGAGAAGTAGGATGGCTTGGCAAACAACAAATTTTGAAGGACTTTATATATTTGAGCCTAAAGTTTTTGGGGATGATAGAGGGTATTTTTTCGAATCTTTCAACCTTCAAAATGTACCTTCAAAAATACAAAATATACAATTCATTCAAGACAATGAAGCCAAATCTTCCAAAGGTGTACTTAGAGGTCTACACTATCAACTGCCCCCTTTTTCCCAATCCAAGTTAGTAAGGGTCATTGTAGGTGAGGTTTTGGATGTTGTCGTAGACATTCGACCAAAATCGACGACATATGGTGAGTCCTTTTCTATCCTATTAAGCGAAAGTAATAAAACACAATTATTTGTTCCTAAAGGATTTGCTCACGGGTACATTGTTTTGTCAGAGACTTCCATTTTTGCCTACAAATGCGATGCGTATTACAACCCAGCCATGGAAGCAGGACTAAAGTACAACGATCCAGCATTAAATATTGATTGGCATATAAGGGAAGAAAATATAATTTTATCAGAAAGAGACCTGCAATGGCCAAACTTTGAAAACCATAAAGTTTTCCTTCATGATTAATATACTGGTAACAGGTGCAGGGGGTCAATTAGGCCAAGAGTTTAAGGCCTTGGAAAATGAGTATTCCGGTATTACATTTCATTTTTTTACACACCATGATTTAGACATTTTAAACGAAAAAGAATTACGTTCTGCAGCTGATAAAATAAACCCAGATTATCTCATTAATTGTGCTGCTTACACTGCTGTTGACAAAGCTGAAGAAGAATCGACGATGAGTTACCGCATTAATTCATTAGCGTGTCGATCTCTTGTTCATGTCTTTGAAGAAAGTAAAACAAAAATTGTCCATTATTCGTCCGACTACGTCTACCATACGTGTTTTGGAAAACCACTGACAGAAAATTGTCCAACCGAACCTCAATCGGTTTATGCCAAGACTAAGTTGGAAGGAGAACAGTTTTTAAGGGCATCTTCGATTCCAACTTTGATTCTGAGAACTTCTTGGGTCTATTCTCATTTTGGTTCAAATTTTGTCAAAACCATGTTGCGCTTATCTGGAAGTAAAGAAATACTGCCCGTGGTTTATGACCAGATTGGAGCCCCTACCTATGCTTATGATTTAGCAAGAGTTACATTGGACATCATCGAAAAAACACATCAAAACCAAGAAAAAAAAGTGCTTTTTAATGATGTCTATAACTATTCCAATGAAGGTGTGACTTCATGGTACGATTTTGCTACTTTTATATTCAAAATTAAGGAAAAATCAACTAAAGTGGTGCCTATTACCACGGCAGAATACCCTACCTTGGCAAAAAGGCCAAATTGGAGTTTGTTAGATAAACACAAAATAAAAACCCAATTTGATATAGAAATTCCACATTGGTGTGATGCTCTTGAGCGTTGTTTAAAACACTTGTAAGACTATACAGTAATTTAGTAATGTAGTATCAAAGTTATCTAGAAGGTCACAATCACAACCAACCTAGTCCCAAGGCTATTGACAATACAATTAACATCACAGCCACTGTAATTTGAAGAAAGTGAAGGGTTATTTTTTTAAGTAGTTTATTCCCTATAAAAGAACCTAAAATTCCAGCTGTTGTTGCAGACAAAACCACAGGCCAATTTTCTAAAATATTTGAATCAAAAAATTGGGTAGAATATACGCTAAGCCTTGTAAAATCAACAAACGTGGATACAACAACCGCTGTACCAATAAATGCTTCTTTTGACAACCCCGCTTTGATTAAAAAAGCAGTCCTAAGTGCCCCTTGGTTTCCAGAGAGCCCACCAAAAAAACCACTCAAAAAACCGCCAAACGGTAGCTTGTTTTGACTAAATTGCAGCGATTGAAAAAATGGGATTAATTCCATCATTGCAAAAAGAAGCAACAAGACCGCTATCAATAATTTAACTGGAAAAACTTCAAACAATTTATCCATCAAAACATACTGAAATAATGGTTCTTGATTAGGCAAATTAATCAGTAGCCAAGAACCCACCAATGCGGCTAAAACAGCCGGGATACCGAAACGGATTAACACACTTTTATCTGCATTTTTTCCGACAAGGATCAGTTTAAACAAATTATTAAAAAAATGAACAACCCCAGTAAGTGCAATAGCTACATCTACAGGAAAAAACAACATAAATACAGGTGTTAAAATAGTGCCCAAACCAAAGCCAGAAAAAAAGGTTAGGATAGCTACTAAAAAAGCAACCACACTAACCATAATTATTTCAACCATACATCATATCGTTTCATGAAATTAAGATGCATTTCCACTTTTTTTTAATATACGTAGATATTCCTGAAGTCTAAATTCAGTCAATAAACCCAAACTAAATTCGATACCTGAGAGTAAAACAATGGGAATACTACTACCCATGATTAATCCTTTTTCTTTGGCAAAAACACTCAAGACGGCTACTATCGATCCAACAACCATGATGTAAACGTGCATCCTTCTTCCCCTATGTTTTCGTATAATTCTATTTTCTGTATACAAAATTTCTTCGTTTTTTTGAAGTTGGGACAATTCTGAGATTCCAAGATAGTATTGATGCCTTTTTTGGTAGATATACAGCATAATCAATCCTTTTCCAATACAATAAATAGAAAAGGCTGCCAAGCCAAAAGAAAGGTATAAAAAACCCAAACTAACTTTAAAATATTGAAGTAAAAAAGCGGTACTCAACATAAAAAGTCCAATGCCTAAATAAAATAAAGAAGCAAAAGTATCGCCTTTATAAATGATGCGAGCACTGTTAATCATGGTAATTTTTTACCACATCATTTAATAAAGTATCACTGGCAATAAAAGGTACCGTTACCTTTAATTGTGCGTTTTGTTCCATGGCTCTTTTAATCGCAAACATAGCTTCTTTATTTCTTGCCCAGCTTCGTCGTGCAATGCCATTATTCACGTCCCAGTACAACATGGATTTTATGTTTTGATTTGACTGTTCCGAACCGTCTATCATCATACCAAATCCACCATTAATGACTTCTCCCCAACCTACACCCCCACCATTGTGTAAGGACACCCAAGTTGCACCCCGGAAGGCATCTCCTACAAAATTGTGTACGGCCATATCTGCAGTAAAGGAAGAACCATCATAAATATTAGAAGTTTCTCTAAATGGTGAATCGGTACCAGACACGTCGTGATGATCCCTACCTAGCACGATTGGACCACCCAATTTTCCATTTCTAATAGCTTCATTGAAAGCTAGAGCTATTTTAATTCGTCCTTCAGCATCCGCATAAAGTATTCTTGATTTTGAACCAACAATAGGAAGGTTTTCTCTAGCATCCCTAATCCAAATGATATTGTCACGAAGTTGTCCTTGAATTTCCTCTGGTGCCTCTGCCAACAATTCTTCTAAAACTTCTCTAGCAATATTGTCCGTCCTATATAAATCCGCTGTTGTTCCCGACATACAAACCCATCTAAATGGCCCAAAACCATAATCAAAACACAAGGGACCTAAAATGTCTTCTACATAGGAAGGATATTTAAACTTACCTGATTCCCCATCGACAAAAACATCTGCCTTTGCGTCACCGGCTTCTTTGAGAAAAGCATTGCCATAATCCCAAAAATACATCCCTTTATCACACATGGCATTAATGGCATTTACATGTCTAATTAAGGATGTGCGAACGGCAGTCATAAAAGCTTTTTTGTCTTTTTGCAATAGAATTTTAGCTTCTTCAAAAGTATATCCAACTGGACAGTAACCTAAGTCGTCAACATTATGTAAAGAAGTCTGGTCAGATCCAAGGTCAATATGAATTTGATGTCGAACAAAATATTCCCACAGATCGATGATATTACCATGATATATCAAGGCGATGGCAATTTTTTCATCAACACATCTAAGAATTTCTTCGACTAGCTGTGGTAAATCTGTGTAGACATTTTTTTGAAGGATGTATCCATCGGTTAGCCGTTGTTGGACTGCGTCATTATCCACTTCAGCAATGACACCTACAGCACCCGTAATGATGGCTGCGATAGATTGAGCACCCGACATTCCTCCCAGTCCAGACGTGACAAACACCCTACCTCTTAAATCGTTACTACCTAGGTTTTTGAGTCGGCCAGCATTCAATAAGGTAATTGTAGTGCCATGCACTATTCCTTGTGGGCCTATATACATAAAGGATCCGGCGGTCATTTGGCCGTATTGAGTAACCCCTAACGCATTGTACTTATTCCAATCCTCTTTTTTTGAATAATTAGGTATCATCATCCCGTTGGTAACTACAACCCTAGGCGCTCTTTCATGTGATGGAAACAATCCCATTGGGTGTCCTGAATATAATACCAGCGTTTGATCATCTTTCATCTCTGACAAATATTGCATAGTCAAAAGATATTGAGCCCAATTTTGAAATACAGAACCATTGCCCCCATAGGTGATGAGCTCATGGGGATATTTAGCCACTTTAGGGTCTAGATTATTTTGTATCATCAACATGATACCAGCTGCTTGTCGAGAAACAGCGGGATATTTTTCAATCGAACGAGCATACATCTCATATTCAGGCATAAACCGGTACATATAAATTCTTCCATATGTTTTTAATTCACGGTAGAATTCTACAGCTAGTTCGGCGTGCCATTTTTCAGGAAAATACCGAAGTGCATTTTTAACCGCCAATACTTTTTCTTCAGCATTGAGTACATTATCAATGACCCTTACTGGAGCATGAGGAACCGTTAAATCCAACATTTTAAGGTTGGGCAAATGTTGGGGAATACCATCTATTATAGATTGTTCAAAATCAGTATATGTTTCAGAAATCATGGTGTAGCTAAGATATTATATTTAAAGTGCAAAATACAAAATTTAGCAGAATACCTAGTCTGAAAATATTCAAAACAACGATTTTATTGAAAAAAGAACCAAAGATTTACTTGGACACTTTCATAATTTTATCCAAAGTTTTTTCATTCTGTAAGGTCATCCCACCAAAATAAAATACATTTGTGTTTAAATAAACCACCGATGTTATACGAACCTCAACCCAGTAGATATACCGGAATGTCTTATAGAAGATGTGGAAATAGTGGATTAATGCTACCAATAATTTCTTTGGGTTTATGGCACAATTTCGGCGATGTCGACGATAAAATTAATTATAAAAAAATAATATATGCCGCCTTCGATCATGGTATCACACATTTTGACCTAGCCAATAATTACGGGCCACCTTCGGGAAGTGCTGAGAAAAATTTTGGCGATATTATCCAAAATAATTTAAAGCCTTATCGCGATGAAATGATCATTTCTACCAAAGCGGGCTATAGAATGTGGCCAGGACCTTACGGGGAATGGGGCTCTAGGAAATATTTGATTTCGAGCTTAGATCAAAGTCTCAAAAGACTAAACCTTGATTATGTGGATGTGTTTTATTCACACAGGTATGATCCAAAAACGCCCTTGGAAGAAACCATGGAGGCCTTAGCATCTATTTATCGTGCAGGTAAAACGTTGTATATTGGTATTTCGAATTACGGTCCAAAAGAAACCAAAGAGGCATATCAAATACTACAACAAAAAGGCATCCCACTACTCATCCATCAACCAAAATATTCTATGTTGGTGAGAGATCCCGAGGACGGGTTATTGGATGTTTTAGAGGATAAAAATATCGGTTGCATTCCTTTTTCACCATTAGCACAAGGTTTGCTTACGTCAAAATATTTAAAAAGTATTCCGAATGAATCACGAATGGCAAAGGAGCACGGGTTTTTACAGGAAAAAGATTTAACCACTGATATTTTACAAAAAATAAACGGCCTCAACAAAATAGCAGAAACTAGAAATCAAAGTCTTGCACAAATGGCAGTTGCTTGGCTATTGAATAAAAAAACGATAACCTCAGTATTAGTTGGCGCTAGTTCTCCTGCACAATTAAAAGAACTCTTAGGGGCAAGTCAACAAGTTTATTTTGCCAACGAAGAATTAGAAAACATCCAATCGATTTTAAACTCTGGGATGGAAATCAAATAATTTATACCGATATTTGCATTTTAAAACAATGAATGGATGAATCAAAAAATTGATATTTTACGCCAAAAACTTGAACAAGCAAAAATTTGTGGAGGTCTTTATAGAATTGAAAAACAACACGATAAAGGAAAATTAACAGCTAGGGAACGAATTGAACTTCTCTTGGACAATGGCTCTTTTGAAGAAATTGGTATGCTCAAAGAACATAGAAGTTTTGACTTTGACATGCAAAAACAACAATATTTAGGAGATGGTGTAGTGACAGGTTATGGAACTGTTCACGGCAGGCTAGTCTATGTATTTGCTCAGGATTTTACGGTTTTTGGTGGGTCTTTGTCAGAAACACATGCCGAAAAAATATGTAAAATAATGGATTTGGCTATGGAATGTGGTGCGCCAGTGATTGGCTTAAATGACTCTGGTGGTGCAAGGATCCAGGAAGGTGTCAATAGCCTTGGAGGCTATGCCGACATATTTTATAGAAATACGTTGGCTTCGGGAGTAATACCTCAAATTTCGGCCATCATGGGCCCTTGCGCTGGTGGTGCCGTTTATTCTCCAGCTATCACAGATTTTATCATGATGGTGGATCACACATCGTACATGTTTGTGACGGGACCTAACGTTGTCAAAACGGTAACCAATGAGGAGGTGACTTCTGAAGAATTAGGCGGTGCAAATACACATGCATCCAAAAGTGGTGTTACGCACATCGTTGCCAACCACGACTTGGATTGTATTAAAAAAATCAAAACTTTGTTGGGCTATATTCCTCAAAATTGTAATGAAAAAACACCTGTTGTTCCTTATCAACTCAATATGGAATACCGAGAAAATTTGAATACCATTATTCCTGAAAATGCCATGCATCCGTATGACATGAAAGATGTGATTCAAGAAATTACCGACGAAGAAAGTTTTTTTGAAATCCACAAGGATTATGCGGACAATATGATTGTTGGTTTTGCCAGATTAGCTGGAAAAAGTATAGGTATCGTAGCCAACCAACCTACTTCCCTTGCAGGCGTACTCGATGTTGAAAGTTCGAAGAAAGGCGCTCGTTTTGTTCGCTTTTGTGATTGTTTTAATATTCCACTATTGGTATTGGTAGATGTACCAGGATTTTTACCAGGCACTGACCAGGAATGGCACGGTATTATTTCCAACGGTGCCAAATTATTATATGCCTTTAGTGAAGCAACCGTACCAAGAATTACGGTCATCACTAGAAAGGCATATGGTGGTGCTTATGACGTCATGAACTCCAAACACATTGGCGCAGATTTTAATTACGCTTGGCCTAGTGCTGAAATTGCCGTGATGGGTGCAAAAGGTGCTACAGAGATTATTTTTAAAGGAGAAATTTCAAAGGCCGACAACCCAGTTGAAAAACTGAAGGAAAAAGAGGTCGAATATCAAGAAAAATTTGCCAATCCGTACAGGGCTGCTGCAAGGGGATTTATAGATGAAGTAATCGAACCCCGGGAGACTCGAAGGAAATTAATTAAGTCTTTTGCAGTACTTGAAAATAAAAAAGTATTAAAACATCCTAAAAAACATGGGAATATTCCCTTATAATTTTTATTGACCATGGATTTGACCATTCAAATTTTTGTAACCGGAGGCACCTTTGACAAGGAATATAATTATATCACAGGTGAACTATATTTTAAAGATACACATTTGCCTGAGATGTTTGAAACAGGCAGGAGTTTAATCGAAACAGATGTCAAGACCTTGATGATGGTAGACAGTCTACAAATGTCTGATGCAGATAGGGAAATCATATCTTACCATTGCAATCATTGTCCCCACGATAAAATAATCATCACACATGGCACGGACACCATGGTCCAAACAGCAGCCAAAATTGCTGGTAAAGAATTTGACAAAACCATTATTCTAACAGGGGCTATGATACCGTATGCCTTTGGAAATAGCTCTGATGGCTTTTTTAATTTGGGCAGTGCTTTAGCTTTTGCACAAGTACTACCTTTTGGTGTTTATGTAGTGATGAATGGAAAATGTTTTGCTTGGGACAATGTACGTAAAAATAAAAAAACCGGTAATTTTGAAACCTTGAAAGAGGTTTAAATAGAGTCCATTATTTAACTTAAATAAAGGTGAAACCAAGAGACATAAAATATTTGTTAGCCTATATCATACCTATGGTTACATGGTATAGTTTATTGTCATTGGGTTATAAGAGTTATAGCACCATTATCTTGGCTTTTATAATTATTCCCTTCATTGAATTGTTTACGCCAAAATGGACGGACAACTATTCAGAAGGAGAAAAAGCCAAAAGAAATGCATTCATATATTTTGACATTTTACTCGCTTTAAATATTTTTTGGATTTATGGCTTATTGTTTTTATTTTTTAAATCACTTCAACTCGAAACCATATCATGGGTAGAAATGCTTGGGTTGACCTTGAGCATGGGTATCGTTTTAGGAAGTAATGCCATCAATGTCGCCCACGAATTAGGCCATAAAAAAGGAATAATTCCGAGATTATTAGCCATAGTTTTACTTTGGCCGACTCTATATAATCATTTTACAACGGAACACAATCTAGGCCATCATAGCAGGGTTGGAACATTAGAAGACCCGGCCACTTCTCGATATGGGGAATGGTTATACTTTTTTTGGTTTAGGTCTATTATCATGGGATTTCGCTCTTCTTGGCATTTCAAGCTTAAACAATGGAAAAGTCAAACATCCATGATAGGTTGGATGCACCATCCAATCCTATCTTTTATTATATTTCCTGTTTTGTATCCGGTCATAGTGTTTCTATTATTTGATTTTCATATCATGGCCTTGGCCATGGCCGCAGGGATATTATCCATATTCTTGTTGGAAACCATTAATTACATCGAACATTATGGTTTATTGAGAAATAAACTTCCTAATGGAAGGTATCAAAACGTCGAAAGTTTTCATTCGTGGAATTCTAATCACGAAATTGGCAGAATCGTTTTATACGAATTAACCCGCCATTCAGATCACCATTATAAAGCGTATAAAAAGTATCAAAATTTAGACCATCACAACAGTAGTCCTCAATTACCATTCGGCTATCCAACGAGCATATTATTAGCCCTGTTTCCACCTATTTGGTTTTCCATCATGAACCCTTTGGTCAAGGATTGGAGACAAAAAAATATAAAGCAGAATGAAAATTGTCATTGAAAGTGGCTCGAGTAAATCAGACTGGGCTTTTGAATATCAAGGCTCTACCCTATTTGCGTCCTCTTCTGGGATAAACCCTACTTCTCAGATAGCACAAAAAATTGATTTTGAAGGTAACTTCCCCAACCATTTAATCCAAAAAGCGAAGCAGATATATTTTTATGGTGCAGGGACAAAAAGCTTTGAATCACAGCAATTGATTATAAAAATACTACGTGAATATGGTGCTACAGGAACGATAGAGGTGTATTCGGATTTACTCGGTGCGGCTAGAGCCAGTTGTATGTCGAAACAAGGCATTGTTTGCATCCTTGGAACGGGCTCGAACATTTGTTATTACGACGGCATAAATATTCATCAAAAAACTCCAGCCTTAGGTTATATCCTAGGTGATGAAGGCAGTGGTTTTCAGATTGGAAAAACAATACTCCAGTCTTATTTTTACCAGCAAATGCCTGAAAACATTTATCAAACATTCGAAAAAAAGTATTCTTTAACCTTAGAAATGGTGCTTCAAAATGTGTATAAAAAGTCGGGGAACAATACTTTTATCGCTTCTTTTGCTTCTTTCCTTGAGGATTGTCCCCAAAATTGGAAAAATGAAATTCTTTCACCTATTTTTCATTCGTTTGTCAAACAAAAAATGTTAATTTACCCAAATATTAAGCAGGCACCTGTTCATTTTGTGGGTTCCATTGCCTTTCATTTCCAAAGGGAATTGTCCGATATTTTAAGTCAATACGACGTGCAAATAAAATCCATTCTACACAAGCCTTTAGAAAATTTATTATCATACCATCAACGTGAATAACTCCTTTTGTAAATAATTACCTTAATTTTGACCCTTCAAAGAGATAAATAAATACTATATGAGCACGATCAAAAGAATTGCTGTTTTTACATCAGGAGGCGATGCCCCAGGTATGAATGCTGCCACTAGAGCCGTCGTTAGAACTGCATTGTATCATGATATACATATTTACGGTATCATAGGTGGATATGACGGTATCATCAAAGGTAATATCAAAAGGCTAGAGGTTGGAGATGTAGCTAACATTATACAAAGAGGAGGTACGGTACTTAAAACGGCCCGAAGTGCAGAGTTTATGACGGCAGAAGGACGAAAAATAGCCTATGAAAATTTAATGGCCAATGATATTGATGCATGTGTAGCTATTGGTGGTAATGGTACGTATACAGGTGCTATGATATTTGGTCAGGAATACAATTTCCCTATCGTAGGTTTACCAGGAACCATAGATAATGATATTTATGGGACTGACTATACCATTGGCTTTGATACTGCCATCAACACGGCCATAGAAGCGGTCGATAAAATACGGGATACTGCTGATTCGCACAATCGTTTGTTTTTTGTAGAAGTGATGGGAAGACATTCTGGATTCATAGCGCTTCACACAGGAATTGGCAGCGGAGCTGGTGGCATCTTTATTCCTGAAACAGACACATCTATCGAAGATTTGATAGTTGACTTAAGAAAAGCTAATCGGAGAAAAAAATTATTTAACCTTATCATAGTAGCCGAAGGTAATCAAAATGGTGATGCGTCTACTATTGCTAAACTAGTTAAAGAATCCAATCCTGATTTTGATGTAAGAGTTACAATCATCGGTCATTTACAAAGAGGAGGTTCACCTACAGCCATGGATCGGGTTTTGGCGAGTAGAATGGGTCATTCTGCTGTCATCACTTTGTTGAGAGGAGAACACGGAGTTGCATTAGGTGTTATCAACGATAAAATCACCATTACTCCTTTTAAAGATGCCATAACCAAAGCCAAACCACTCAATAAACAATTGATAAAAATGGCAGAAGTTTTAGCCATGTAATAAGATGGAGCAAATAGTCATCATATATGTTACCTTTCCAAACGAAGAATCGGCTCGCCACATTGGTAGCACATTACTCGAAGAAAAACTGATAGCTTGTTTTAATTATTTTCCAATGACATCCATGTATTGGTGGGAAGAAAAAATAGAAGAAGCCAATGAATATATAGGCTTGATGAAAACAACTGAATCTTTTTTAACATTATGTAAAGAAAAAATAGCCTCCTTACATCCTTATGATGTTCCTTGTGTTTTATCTAAGAATTGGACGTCTAATGAACCTTATTTTGATTGGGTTGGGTCAGTTTTGAAAAACAAATGAACATTTACCCTAATCCTACCCAATATTTTATCCATATACAAGTGTCTTCAACTTATACGGTTAATAAACTAACACCCTACTCTATGACCAATAATTAAGGTCAAATAGTAACCAGAGGCGCTATTATCTTAACTCAACCACAAAGCAATCACATCGATGTTGACCGCCATAAATGCTTATCATACAAAATAACCAATCAAAGTTTCAAAAATCAAATGAAGAAGTAGTTTTTTTTACCCTGTTATATTATTTCAGAATATTAAATGACTTAGCAATTATATCGTGTTTTTCCTCCTTTGCCCCTTTCAAAACACTGTAGCTTAACTTATTTTTTACTAAAAAATTCGCATACAAATCAAAAATCCGTTTCCTGTCATGAGGATTTTCTCGTAAAACGTCGTATTCCCAAGGGATATCAGGATAACATAAAAAAT
Organism: Saprospiraceae bacterium; assembly: GCA_049290115.1. Classification (GTDB taxonomy): domain Bacteria; phylum Bacteroidota; class Bacteroidia; order Chitinophagales; family Saprospiraceae; genus OLB9. Next base: position 35,807 of record JBATMZ010000074.1, read on the forward strand.
AGTGTCTATTACGTTTAGAAGTTTTATCCCAAGCTTTTAATAACATTGGGTCGATTTTTCCAAACTTGTCCAAAGACCAAATAAGTATAGTGATAAGGTCTGTATCGCACCATAACAAGGAAGAATTTTCACTTAAAGTTTTTTCTTCATTCTCTTGCCCTAATCCAATGTTTTTCAAATCTTTATATTCATATATGCCTTTTCTGCCTTCAAGGTAAATACGAGCATATTCTTGGACGAGTTCTCCCCCATATTTCCTATAAGACTCAAACACCATGGTTGATTTACCACATGATTCTGGTCCACAGAAAACAAAATACTTGCACCCTATCTTTTTTTCAATGACCATGTAAACATAAAATTTGCTACCTCTTCACCCAATTCGTTGACTCCAACACTCCGAAGGACTAATTTGGTTTGATCACCCGCTTTCTGCAAACTTTCAAAGGACTTCGTCACCGCTTCTCCTTCATTACAAGTAAATATGATGGTTCCAGTGGCTTTTTTTGTAAAGTGACTTTCAGCATGAACTACAAGCATGGAAACATTACTTTTTTCCATTGCTTTATTTTGAACCAAAAGTCCGGTTGACAATTCACCTGCACCAGAAAGTGCCGAAAAATATATAGATTGGAAAGGGTTTTTACTATACCATGAATACTTTATACTTATGCTACAATGTCGCTCAGTAAAACCGACTACTTTCACGCCCCAAAACCAAAGACTTGGAAGTTTTGCCATTTTAAATATTGAAAACCACCACTTGTTTCTTACTTTTTTCCCAAATGACATGATTATTTATTTTTTTGATTTAACCTTCCAAATTACTTCAGGAATTCCCTTTTGATGACCCAGATACCTGGCAAACACAAAGAAAAAATCGGAAAGTCGATTGAGGTATTGGACGACTTTTTCATCAAGTGAAGTTAATCTAGTTAAAGTTACAACTCTTCTTTCTGCTCTTCGGCAAATGGTTCTGCAAACCTGGGCTATAGACACTTCACCGCTACCTCCAGGTAGTATAAAATTTCGCAATTCTGGCAAAACGTTTTCCATATTATCCATGGCTATTTCTAATTCTTGTATATCTGCATCATCAATATTAGAAGGTAAAGGGTTTTTATCCGGGTCTGAAGCGAGGTGGCTTCCCATGTCAAACAATCGATTTTGAATTTCAAACAATAAAGTGTTGTATTCCTTGATATCCACCGTCGAATTTAATAGTCCTATAAATGAATTTAATTCGTCGATAGTGCCATAAGCCTCTATTCGAATATCATCTTTTGAAATCCTTTTACCTCCAAATAATCCTGTACTTCCTTTATCTCCAGTTTTTGTATATATCTTCATAATTCGAAAAAATTCTTTTCTATAAAATACAAATATAGGTTGTAAAAAGCGAATTCAAAAATGGTTAATAAATTCCATTACTTTTAAACATCCATAACTTGATTCGAAACTATTTTTTTTACCCCTTCTCGTAGCGGCTAAATGCGAATTCGCTTCATTTTGGAACTACTGCCTACATTTCTATTTGATGAAATATTTTTTCAACCTCTGCTTCATCCTTTAGTTTTACTGGTAAAAATCCTTGGTCAAATAACTTAGCCACTTCCTTATTTAAATTTGAAATATTTTTATTTCCGACCACAATGTCTGGTTGTGATGATGCCTCATAATCCATTTGAAAACGAACTAAATAAAATTTATCGGGTAATATTTTAACATAAGAAACGAATCCATTTTCGGATTTTACCATAAATTTAGTTTTTTCAATGATAGAAAAAAATATGAATTCACTAAATAATTTGATGTATTCTTCTGTTTTTTGTGGCTCCTTGGTTTTCCATTTTTCCCAATCGGCAGCGGATATACTATGAGATGAAAGAAACCGGATAAATTCTGGTTTTAAGAGTTCCAATTCCTCTAAAGTTAATATTCGAAGCGACTCCATGTCCATATTTTAGCTCAAAGGTAGCTAAAGTTAAAAAACAAAAGTTGTGTTTGCATTATCATAAAAAAAACTTAAAGTTTAGCATTTTGAGTTTGGCATTCATTTTCTTCCCGTATTTTTAAATTAAAAACTATTAATTATGAATTTTCTACTTACTTCATCCACTTCTTCATGCCCTGAATGTGGCGACAAATTAATTGGACGCAGGGACAAAAAGTTTTGTAGCGATCAATGTAGGACTGCCAATCACAACAAATACAATGGTGATCAAAACAATTTTATGCGAAATATCAACAATATATTGCGTAAGAACCGACGAATATTACAAAGTAAAATCGTGGGAAGGTCATCTAAAACCAAAAAAGTTGACTTAATTGACGAAGGATTTAAATTCTCTTATTTTACCAACGAATACGTCACCAAAACAGGCAAAGTTTATCGGTTTTGTTATGAATATGGTTATGTCACATTAGACAATAATTATTTGAGTTTGGTACAAAGAAAGGAATATGTGGACTAATGGTGCCTTTATAGTATGAGTATCAATCGTAACATTCACGACATAAACACACTTCATTTATTGAAAAAATGTGCAGAACCTTGGTAAGTGCTTGCCCCAACATTATGCTGAAGTGAACCTATTATAAGGTAATGTCCTGAATTAGAAACACTGGCTCCAAAATAATCATTTGCTTCTCCACTGGAAAAAGTCAACTTTGCTTCATGTATTCATGAGGTGCCGGTTTTTTTAAATAGGTAGGCGGAGCCTTGACGACCATTGACCTCAAAGTTATTATCCTCTGCGCCAACGATAACGTAATCTTCAAACAAAGAAACACTTAACCAATATAATTATATTCCAATCCATCATGAAGTTTTCAAACTAAAACAATGTATTAGATCATTGTAAACTTAATTCAACTTTAATTACTGACAAAATACTTTGAACTTATGGCCTATTTGTCTGAATATTGGCGCCATTTTTTTAAGATTATGGCCAACAAGTTTTTATCAAAAAAATCTCAGTGAACCCTGTTAAAAAAACATACGTAGACTAAAAACTAAAAAAGACTACTCTTGATTCACAAATAGTCTTTATCTGATAAAGATAAAACAATCAATATAATTTTATCACCACCTTGATTGTCTTCTACGGATTTTTGGATAAAAATGGTCAGTAGGAATGTCCAAATCTTTTCTTATTTTTGCGTTTATATCAAAGGCAAGCTTTCACTTAAAGTTTCTATTTTGTTAGGATTATTTAGAAGTTATTATGCATTTAACCACCTATTTTTACTAGGTTATATATTTATTATACGGCACGTTGGGCTTCTAGATCGCATTACATATCAAGGTACCGAAAGGTCGTGGCTGTTTCAACATATTCAGTTTACAATGCCTAGTTCGTGGCTTCAGAATTTTATAGCCATAATATTACTTTGGCTACATTCTATCCTCATCAACAACATCGTTAATTCCAACAAATTGAGTAAAGAAACGGGCCTTTTGTCTGGTCTATTTTACGTTTTATTGATGTCTATGTCGAGTGAAGGACTTTCCCTCCATCCCATTCTTTTAGCCAATACTTTTTTACTTCTTGGCATCCATAATATCATGGAATCTTCGAAAGAAGTGGATATCCGGCATTTATTGTTTAATACTGGACTATTTCTTTCGTTGGCTGCTTTTATATATCCCCCCTATTTTGTGATTGTAGTTTTAGGCCTCTTGGGCTTCAATACTGTAAAATCTTTTAAAGCAATTGGTTTGATTCAATATATAATAGGTATTATATCGTCATTTATCATTATCCTAGGTATTCAATATCTTATTCAAGGAGTAATCTCATTTCAGCTACCGGTTTCTATCATTGATCATAGAGTTTGGTCCAATTCCTTGACACCCAATACCTTGATTTTTGTGCTTTCCTTTGTATTTTGTCTTTTGTTTATGTTAATACAATATCCTGGCATCATCTCTAAAAAAAACATACAAACCCGAAAAAAAATAGAATTATTCTATTTGCTAATTTTATTTTCCATCATTGTTAAATTAATATTTTTTTATAACCAATCCCTTGAATTGACCATTTTAGCATTACCCGTTGGATTGCTTTTAGGAATTTGGGCCGCAGAAAACAAATCTGTTGTATTTGCAGAAATCATTCATCTGATGTTGCTGGTTTGTCTTTTTATACTCCACTATAATATATTCTAATGAACCCACCTTCTATTTCTTTTTCACTCAGAGAATGGCAAAGACATGACATACCAATTGTCTATGACATGGTTGTACAACTTGCAGTTTACGAAAAAGAACCTGATGCTGTGACAACAACAACAGAGGCCTATTATAAAGCGTACGACGAAGGACTAATTCGTGGACATTTGGTGATATTAGACAGTGGTAAAATTGTTGGAATGACCCTTTTTTATCCTGCATTTTCAACATGGAAAGGCCCTATGTTATATCTAGAAGATTTTTTTGTTTTGGAAGAATATAGAAAATCTGGTATTGGAAAATTACTTTTTGATGCTTATGTCATAGAAGCAAAAAAACGCCAATGCACCACAATTAAATGGCAGGTTTTAGATTGGAATACTCCAGCTATAAAATTTTACGAAAAAGCAGGTGTCGATATTGTTACCAATTGGTGGACTTGCAAAAAAATACTTCCATAGTTGTACAAATTAAAGTAGAATAAATTCACTTTTTGTCCTGATAACAGCTATTTCGATGTTTTATTTTTAAATATTGGTAGTTATCGTTAAATTTACAAAAAATTTGACGTGAAGATTTATTTTTTATGTTTATACCTTCTATTTTGTTGGTCCCAAAAAGTTTTTACTCAGGAAACAAAATTTCTTTGGTCTCTTGATGGCCAAAAATCAAGTGTAGAGAAAAACTGGGATATCCAACCACAACAATTCCTTCAAACCACATTTGATTTTGCAACTTTTTACGCTAGTCTAAGATCGCAGACAGCTGAACTGTCGACTATTTCTATTCCTAATCCAGAGGGCAATTTTAATGAATTTTCTTTAGAAGCTATTTCCAATTTCGAACCAAATCTTCAACAAAAGTATCCTGGATATTACAGCTTTTATGGTCAAAATACGTCAAATACGGAAGAAAAAATATCCATTAGCGTTTCGCCTTTAGGCATGCATATCATGGTATTGGCAAAAGATGGGAAAACTTTTTTCGTAGATCCCCCCACATTACACGAAAAAAATAATTATCTAATTTATTACAAACAACAACTGACTAAAAAGCCATCAAAAAAATGGTTCTGTCCGAGTATAGAAAATTTAGATCTTGAAAAAGAAATGACGCCAGAACAAAAGTCAAATCAAGATGGAACAAGGGCTAGTGATTGCCGAATGAGAACCTACCGACTAGCTTTGGCTTGTACAGGTGAATATGGTATATTTCATGGGGGTACGATCGAAAAAGTTCTGGCTGCATACAATACAGCTATTACTAGAGTAAATGGCGTGTATTTAAAAGAAATTGGCATTTTTTTCAAAATCATTGACAATGTCGATAAAATTATATTTTTCAATCCTTCAACGGATCCTTATACCAATACAGATGCTTCTGCCATGTTAAATCAAAATCAGACAACGGTTGACCAAATCATCGGACGGCCAAACTATGATATTGGGCATGTTTTTAGTACTTCTGAAGGTGGAATTGCTTCACTAGGTTCTGTATGTGGTAATCGTAGAGCGCAAGGAGTCACCGGGTTACCAAGTCCTGTGGGAGATCACTTTTTTATCGATTATGTTTGTCATGAAATGGGACACCAATTCCGAGCAAACCATACCCAAAATAATAGTTGTCAAAGAAATTCTTCCACCGCAGTAGAACCCGGAAGTGGAAGCACTATCATGGGTTATGCTGGCATTTGTTCTCCAGATGTTCAAAACAACAGCAACGATTATTTCCATACGATAAGCTTATCTGAAATTTCTAGTTTTATCCTTAACAATCCAAATTGTGGTGTCATTGAAAATTTTGGAAATACTAGACCTTCTTTGACCGTTCCCAAAAATTCATATACCATACCTGTATCTACCCCATTTTTTCTCAAAGCGAACGCAGTTGACGATGATGGAGATCAAATGACGTTTACATGGGAACAAATGAACAATCAAACTGCGTCAATGCCTCCAAAAACCAACAATTCAGTTGGCCCTATGTTTCGTTCAATTTCTCCAATCTCTGACCCAACAAGGTATTTTCCAGATTTGAGAAATAAATATGGCCAGTGGGAGGTTTTGCCTTCGGTTGAAAGAACCATGAATTTTAGGTGCACCGTAAGAGACAATCACCTCATGGGAGCTTGTACCAATGAAGTTAATGTTGCTGTAAATACCGTGCCAGACATTGGTCCTTTGTCGGTTACAAATCCAAATTCCCCTACGATAGTATGGCAGGTTGGTACAAATGTAGACGTTACTTGGGCTGTAGCTAATACCGATCAATCTCCTATATTTTGTACGGACGTAAACATTTATTTATCAATTGATGGAGGAACTTCGTATCCCATTCTTTTAGCTGAAAAAGTGTCTAATAATGGATTGGCTAGGATTCAAGTCCCAAATCACCCATCTAATTTGGCCAGACTGATGGTTGTAAGCCATGAAAATATCTTTTTTGATGTATCTAATTTCAGTTTTACCATAACCAATTCTTTTGACATAGAATTTCAAAGAAAAAATTACGAGGTTTGCGACCATTCTATATCTATTCCGTTAAACCTCACTTCCTTACAACCAAATTTCCAACATCAAATTACTTTTGAATTAATAGAATCACCCAACCAATTTGTGGTCACTTTTCCAGATACTTTAAGGACATTGCCCATTTTAGATTCCATTAAAATTGATGTGATGGATGGTTTAGTAAAAGGTATCTACCCTGTTGTCTTTCAAATTTTAGATCCCCCATATGCCATCACTGATACCTTGTTTTTAGTTCACCGAGGCGGCGAAACAAGTATTGTTAAACTTATATCTCCTGAAAACGGAAAAACTTATGGCATTGGTGAATTTACAACTTTTATGGAATGGGAACAAGATATCGTGGAAAATTATACACTACAAATTTCTAAGAGCCCTCAGTTTGTGGATTCGGTTACAATGACCTTTTTAGTCCATAATAATACGTACGAATTTTCGTCAAATCCTATTTTACCCAATGAAGGTTTGTTTTTTTGGCGAGTAAAAGTTAACGCCGAATGCGTTGAATTCCCTTGGTCAAATACATCTATTTTCGGCAGAGACGGAAGGCAAACATACAATAAACCACTACTTAGAAATAATTTGTTGGTAGTTGAAAATAATGCATTAAAAAATGTCAGTCGATCTCACTTGGATATCGATTATGAAGAAGAAATACCTTTTATATACAAAATGGTGGAGACTGGTACTTATGGGTCATTAATAAAAATAGTTGGTGGTTTACCTCAAATATTAATGGTAGGTGATACTTTTTCCACGCAAACGATTAGGGACGGAAACTTGTATTATCAACACGGCAATAATGCAGCCATAAGTGATAAGATTTCATTTTTAATTGAAAACGACGTTGCTTGGTTTTATCCTGTTACCTTAGATATTTCTATTTTACACCCAAATAATTTGAACTGTTTTATTGAAATTCAGAATGATATTTATTGTTTTGGAGAACAATCAACGGTAACCTTGTATGCAGAAGGGGGAAGTCTTCCGTATATGTACCAATTGGTTGGCGATACGATATTTACGCCACTTTTGTCAAACACCATAGAACTACCAAGTGGTGTTTATCAAATCATAGTTGTGGATGCTGCCTTGGATTCTGTACTTAGCAATGTTTTAGACATAACCTCACCACCAAAATTGATTAACGAAACCCAATTAGTTGGTTATAATCTTGAGGTACAAAGTATAGGCGGTGCTGGTTTTACTCGGGAATATGCTTTGAATGGATCCACTTTTACAAACGAGTCAATCTTTCCTATCACTGAGAATCAAGTTTATATTACTACAGTCAAAGACATCCACCAATGTGAAGCGCTTGATACGATCGAAGTATCTATTATAGAATTAAAATTAGATAGTATTTTTTACGATACTGAATTGTCTTGTGCTGATGATAGTACCTTAGTTCATTGGTTTGTTTCTGGCGGTGTTCCACCTTATTCCATTTCAGTCAATGGAATTTCTTATACGATGGATTCGACGTATCTAAAAAGTGGATCTTACACTCTTTCCATCACAGATTCAGGAGGCAAATTATTATCTGAAGACATATTGATTCAAGCACCCGAACCAATTGTTATTATTTTGGAAATAGATCATTCCGATGTGTATTGGGAAACAAGTGGAGGCCAACCACCTTACCTGTTTAGTTTTGATGGATTACATTATTTTACAGAAGAATTTGCCCTAGATGTTGGAAATGGTGTTTACCAGTTGTATGTTAAAGATAGTGTAGACTGCTTGAAAATATTCACATTTAATGTAAGTGTACTTCAAACAGTGGGCCTACAACTAGAACATCCGCTTTGTTACGGTGAATTAGGTGCTATTTATATTACACCAGAAAATGGAGTTCCTCCTTTTACATTTGGAATTGATAAAAACAATCTCGATAGTTTGGCAATGATTTCGGGATTAAGTGCAGGAATGTACACGCTTTATGTTTCGGATGCACTTGGAGATTCCATTGAACAAACTTTTGAAATTTTTCAACCCGATAGCTTAAAAATTGAATTTTTAGTCCGTAGCGATTCTCTGACTATTTTAGTTTCAGGTGGCACTCCACCCTATCAATATAGTGTGGACAATGGTCTGACATTTTTCGATTTTTATGAATTTTATGGAGTACCTAAAGGCATTTACAATATAATTGTCAGGGACAATTACGATTGTTATAAGGAAAAAGATGTCGAAATATCTTATTCATCTACAGGCAATTTAATAAAGGATAAGTTAGTTCGACTATTTCCAAATCCAACCTCAGACCTGTTGATCTTATATGCGGAAGATTTACTTTGGGATGATTACAATTTAAAAATATTGAATACACAAGGGCAGATTCAAAACTTCAAGTTGGTAAAAAACGATGAACATAGTTTGCAGTTGGATGTAAATAGTTTGACACCAGGATTATACTTAATCCACATCTCTAAAGACAGAATAAATATTCAGTTAAAATTGATTAAAATATAAATCAATTCGTACGATCCCATTCTCTAAGGTTTAAAAGTGCCGCTGTCATATTTTCGGAAGTTGCCAATGTCATTGGCGTTTCAATTAATTGATTCCATTTCTGGAATGCAAGTAAAGGTTCGACATCATTCCAACCATTATCTCGGCAATAATGGCAAAATTTCATCAATTTAAAGGCATTAAACCATTGGAAAAACCGTTTCCGAAAGGAAAAAAAACTCGAAGTATTTTTTCTACATTCATCTAAAAAAATTTCGATTTTTTGTTCTTCAAAAAAAGAAACAACAACATCATGTAGTTCAGTACTCACTGGCTCCCACCCACTATCATATATAGCCTGGAGGTTGCTGACTAGTGGCAATAGTATTTTAAAAGTTTCTGGATTGTACGTCATTATATCCACACCTCGATCGATCTTCCCACCTATGGCTCTGCCTGTTCCAAATGGTACTCGATTTGATATTCTGGGTGAAGGAATGACCGTGGTCGAGTTGATTTTTCCTACCAAACCTTTGTCTGCTATCTTTTGTAAAAAATAAAAATCCTCTCCTGCCTTTCTTTTATTCATGCCTCCATATTTGCAATAGGAAGTCGCTTTCACAGCCATACTGCTACCAATAGTTTGAATGGCGTAAGGGAGTCCCAGCCACTTTTGAAAATTTATAAAAACCCGTAGATGTAACTCATATTTGACTATGGCTTGTATAATACTTTCATCAAATTTATCTATACTTAAGGAATGTTCAAAATGAATACTGGCAGCATCCCATTGTTTATTCTCCGTAAAAGAAGAATAAATTGAGTATAAATAATTTGGTAGGACTAAACTATCTGCATCTAAACAAACAATAATTCCTTCTTTTTCATTTTCACGAAAAATGATTGTGGCGACATCCATACCAATTTTTCTTGCCAACCCAACACCTGCATCTTTGATGGGTAATGATTCTTCTTCCAGGCATTTGAAGACTATATTATTTTGGTGCTCATTGGATTTTTGGTGTGCCAAAACCGTCTGTTTTGTAACCTGGTTGTTTTGAATAATGTTTTCACTAGCATCAATTGGTGCGTTTACCACGACCAAAACAAGACAAGGGATTGGATGATATTGAAAGGAAGCCGTGATTGTTTCCAAAACTGGAAAAATATCTCCTTCGTCGTAGGAAGGAATGACGATAATAATTTCAGGAAAAAAGTCAAGAGATACATGGTGTAATTCTCTACTCTGGTCCTGTTTTGACAAATAGTTATCGAATACCGAATTTTTGTTCAATGTAAAATTTTACACAAATAAACATCGTCTGAAACAATTTACCAACTTGGAATGTGGTATTTATTTATTTTTGCAGGATGAAGATCATAGTACACGAAACCCAATGTTTTAGTTCTACGGAAGTTTATCGCCAATATTTTCAACATGATGAAGTATGGATTGAAGCCAAAGAAAACTATCAAAAAAGGAGTTATCGGAACAAATACAACATTCTAACAAGCCAAGGAGTTACCTCATTGACAATTCCACTTAGTGCTGGAAAAAACAACCAAAAACCTATTAAAGATGTACGAATTGCTTATGAATCAGACTGGATAAAAATCCACTTGAATACTATTAGAGCTGCTTATGGTAATAGTCCGTTTTTTGAACATTATTTTGACTTTATTGAAAAAATATATTCTAAAAAACCTTCGTTTTTATACGATTTTAACACCGAATCCTTACATTTTATATGTACTAAAATTGGTTGTCCAATAATCATTGGCGAAACATCTATTTATGAACTACACTACCCAGCTTCCGTCACCGACTACCGAAAACAACCTCTATCGATTGTAGAACTAAGCTCAAATCCAACCACAAAATATGTACAAGTTTGGCAGTTGGAAAAAACATTTTATAAAAATTTAAGCATTCTTGATGCACTATTTTGTTTAGGCCCTGAGACAAAACCCTATATACTATCCATGGAAAAATGATAGCAATGGTTTATGACACCGAGGCATTACACTTCTCTCCTTTCCATTCACAGATTAATTGTATCTTTGAATTTTAAAGTTTACGCTATAAAAATAAACTGGCGATGAGGGCATATACCGATGATGTAATAATTAACAAAACAAAAATCCTCCAGCAAATCATGGGAGATTTGGAAGTTTTGGCAGGAGAAATTAGCAATGAAACTATGTTGGAAACGGTTCAAGAACTCGCTGTAAGGGTAGAAACCCCATTCACTTTTGTCATAGTAGGAGAAGTCAAGGCTGGTAAGAGTAGTTTTATCAATGCACTACTACAGACAGATAAGGAGGTTTGTAAAGTAGCTCCTTCACCTATGACTGATACTATCCAACAAATTGTCTATGGCCCCATAGAAAAAACAGAAATTGTCAACCCCTACCTTAAAAAGATATACCAAGATATCGAAATTTTAAAAGAAATAGCCATCGTCGATACACCAGGTACAAATACCATTGTACAACATCATCAAGAGATTACGGAGAGATTTATCCCATATTCAGACTTGATCGTTTTCGTTTTTGAAGCCAAAAATCCCTACCGCCAATCATCCTGGGAATTTTTTGATTATATTCATGCGGAGTGGCGCCGCAAAGTCATTTTTATTCTACAACAAAAAGATCTGCTACCAGAAGACGATTTGAAAATTAATTCAGAAGGAGTAGCCAAACATGCCCTATCAAAAGGCATTGAAAATCCGATTATTTTCCCTGTATCAGCAAAACAAGAATTGGAAAAAAATTTTCAGCAAAGTGGTTTTTTACCCTTAAGAAATTATTTACAGGAAAACATTACTGGTGGTAGAGCGGCTTATCTGAAGTTGGAAAATAACATCAACACCCTAACGACCATTACCCATAAATTGGATAGTAGTATAAACATTAGGCGAAAGCAGTATTTGGCAGACAAGATGTTTAGAGAAGATATTTTGGACATTATGAACCAAAATGAACATAAAACTAAAAACCAAATAGACCTTTTAACCGAACATTTACTTCAAAGCTATACAGATATAACCAATGAAAAAAGAATTGACCTAAGTGAAGGACTTTCTTTAGGTAGTGTGATTAAACGTACTTTCAACTCACTTTTTGGCAGCAGTGGCAATCTCAAAGAATGGCTGGAATTACAATCAAAGGATTTTGAATCAAAGTTAAATTCAAGGCTCAAGGATCGATTGCAGGGCGGTATTTTGGATGTAGCTGAAAATATACAAAACATGGGGAAAATGGTGGACAATAAACTAAAATATTCCGAAACGATCCTTAAAAACAGTGACGAAATATTTGCAGATATTGCTGAAAAAAGATTACACGTTTTGAGGGATTTGCAACAGAATGTGGGTCAATTTATGAATAATGCTGAAAACTTTTACGATGAAAAAATCATGAAAGATTCCAGTAAAATAGCGCCAAATGTTGCAGCTGGTAGCGGTATTGCAATTGTGGGCGTAGTATTAGCTGCCGCCGTAAATGGGGCTGTGTTTGATATCACAGGAGGGGTTTTGACCGCCGTAGGAGTTTTATTTGCGGGCATAACTTTAGGTATCAATAAAGGTAGAATAATTCGAAAATTTGACGAAGAAATCAAGTTTGGTAAAGATCGAATAAAAACAGAAATTCAGGTAGGGCTTACTCAATATACCTCTAGAATTAAACAAAAAATCGATGCAAATTTTCTTGAGTTTGATCGATTACTTGTCAAGGAGGAAGAGACCTTGCAAAAATTTGAAGACATGCAAGTTAAAATAAGGAAAAACCTGGAAACTTTATAAAAAAACCCTTGCCTGAAGTTATATCAAACAAGGGTTTGGTATTTGAACTATATTCTTTATAAAAACTTCTTCAATTGTTCTTCTAAATCAAATTTTGGGTTGACCGCTACGATTTTACCATCTCTACCCACTAAAAAAGTTTGAGGTATACTTCGAACTCCATATTCTTGAGCAGGAGCGCATTCCCATTTTTTCAAATCACTCACATGGCCGTCCCAAGCCAATTGATCTTGCTCAATAGCACCAACCCACCTAGCTTTTTGTTGCTCGATATACTGGTTCAATTGTTGAGCATCTGTAATTTGAGCACTTGTTCTACTATCTACTCCGTCCAAAGAAACACTAAACACATCAAATCCTTTTGATTTATATCTGTTATAGATATCCACCACCATAGGATTAGCTTTCCTGCAAGGTGCACACCAAGAAGCCCAAAAGTCAATCAATACAACTTTTCCTTTATAATCAGATAGTTTTCGAACCTTACCATCTGGTCCAGGAAGGGCGATTTCGGGCGCAAGTTCGCCAATTTGAATTTTGGCACTTGATTTTTGCATTTGGATTGACTGAGCCAGTTGTGCAATTATTTGTTGGTAAGCCTGAGATGTTTCTTGCTCTGGATACGCAGCAATATAACGATTACTAACTTTCGTATGTAAATCTATAAATTCTGGACGTATAGTAAATAATCTAGTCGCAATTTGGTAGGCGATCATTGCATCTGCTAATTCTTCCGTATACTTTTGAAGTGTGGGAACATCGTCCACTTTATTAATATAATCTTTAACTCTTTTGGTGTATTCCCCTGTAAGTTTAGAACCTTCGACTGTATAATTAAAATTGTTTAGTTCGGACAAATTACCATTTAATACTACATTTTTCTCTTGTCCATCTGACAAAATATCAACTATTTGCGCACCAATGCGTATACGATAGATTCCTTTATTTAACCCTTCGGGCAATTTAAATTCAAATTCGCCAGCAGGGCCTATTTCCGAAGTAAGTAAAATTTCTGAATTATTGCCTCCTTTCATTTTATCAAGGTAAACAGTCATTCTTTCTGCCCCTTGGATTTTTCCTGAAATGTTTGTGCCTTTATTTGCAGCACATGCAGAAACCATCAAAATGGAGAAAACCAAGAAAAAAACATTCTTAAGCATGTATATTTAGTTTTGTGTGAAAAATAGGAATTACTTTGCTATAAAGCATGACAAAAGTAATCATGAATGAAGAGTCTAACAATAGTTTTAGCAAACAGATGATAAAAATCTTATATTGATAACAAATTTTATGATTATATTAACAAATACAAGGTCAAAATCCAACTAATCTGGTAATATTTCGTCATTATTTCCCCTTGACTCTTGTGATGAATCGTGTTTGCCCCATTCCCTATTTTCAAATTCTTTATTTTTTCTTTCAAAATCGTAGTTAGGCATCAAATTGGTTTTAAGAAAGGATACTGCATTTTCTAATTCTGCAATGAATTTGTGAATGTCTTCTTTATACACGTGTATTTTATTCCGAATATTTTGATCAGAATTTGGTTTTCTTGTGGATTCCGAAATGATCAGAAAGTAATCGTCAAACTTTGATTTTTGAACATCTATAAAATATGTCCTCCGGTCACCAGATTTTATTTTTGCCGTGTATTCCGGTTGGGGTCGGGTAAAGTTTTTGTCAAACACAATATTAAAATTTGTACGTTTTAAAGCTCCAAATATATTAAAATACTTTAAAATACAAAATTAATTTTGTACAAACTAAGTAGAAACGACAATAATTTTATCCGAAGTTATCTAACTAAAATGTAGTTTACAATTCAATATTTTCGACAATTTCTAATCCATATCCAATCAGTCCAATTCTTTTTTTCTTATGGTTCGAGATCAATTTTATCTTATTAATGCCCAAATCATTAAGTATTTGAGCACCTACGCCATAGTCTCTTTGTTCCCCGGACTCTTCACTTATTTCTGCATTTTTATTTTCTATATCTAATAAAATATCTAGAATAGACTCCATTTTATCGCCTTGTCTAATAATTAATAAAACACCTCTTTTTTGTTCGGAAATCATTTCCAAAGTAGACTTTAATTGGTCTCCATATCCATCGAACAAAATGCCTAAAATATCACCTGTTGCGGCGTGAGAATGCACTTTAACAAGGGTTGGTTCGTTATTATTTAAATCACCCATCGAAAATGACAAATGAATATCCTGGGTATTTATTTGTTTAAAAGCTTTGACATCAAATGTTCCGAAAGGCGATGAAATGGTCGATTCATGAATTTTTTCTACCAATCTTTCCGTTTTCATCCTGTAAGCAACAAGGTCTTTGATGGTGATTATTTTAATATCCATCCTCTGACTTAGTTCAATCAGTTGGGAAAGACGAGCCATTGAACCATCTTCATTGAGTATTTCTACCAATACTCCAACTGGATAAAACCCAGCCATTTTTGCCAAATCCACCGCAGCTTCGGTATGACCTGTTCTTCGCAACACACCTCCATCTTTAGCAATCAATGGAAAAATGTGTCCTGGTCTAGCATAATCCTCTGCCTTAGTTTCTCCTTCAACTAAAGCCCTAATACCTGTGGATCTGTCATAAGCTGAAATACCTGTAGAACAACCTCTTCCAACAAAATCAATCGAAACCGTAAAAGCTGTATTGTGTAAAGCTGTGTTGGCTTTAACCATAAGTTCGAGGTTCAATTCTTTAGCCCTTTTTTCTTCGATAGGTGCACAGATTAAACCACGACCATATTTAGACATAAAATTGATCATTTCTGGTGTAATAGTCTCTGCAGCACAGATAAAATCGCCTTCATTCTCTCTGTCCTCGTCATCGACTACAATGATAACTTTTCCTTGTTTTATATCTTCAATAGCTTCACCAATCGTGTTTAAAGTTACTCTTTTTTCCAACATTGTCTCCATGTTCTAAGATTTTGTGACTTTATTAGCAAAGATAGTCGTTAAATTTGAAACACTATCTTCCCAATTATAATTTTGTTTAACAAATATTTGAGCTTGTCTTCCAATATTTAATATCGCATCATTGCTAACAAGCAAGTCATTAATTTTATCCGAAAAAGTATTAACATCATCAGCAAGCAATATGTTTACGCCATTTGTTGCATGTATTGCATTATTGACTAATGTTGTAGTGATACAAGGCAAACCCAAAGCCATCGCTTCGAGTATTTTATTTTGTTGACCAGTACCCGACCAAAGCGGAGCTACAAAGATTTTGGCCGATGCATATGCTTCTCTGATATCTTCAAACCAACCACTTACATGTACCTTTGGACTTTTGAGTTTTTGAACACGAACATCTGGTCTAGCACCAGCTAAAAGCAGGGTTGTTTCTAAAGGCAAAAGAGGCATAATGTGTGCAACAATAAATTCTGCCGCTTCAATATTAGGTAGATAACCCATATTTCCGACAAATACCAAATCAAATATTTTTTTGACTTGTGGCACTATAAAAAAGGAAGGGTCTATGC
>JBATMZ010000075.1:0-2144 GCA_049290115.1 Saprospiraceae bacterium
CAAAGGGAAAATGTCAGCAGGCACATTAGAATTATTCGCGAACCCAGATTCTCCTAGTGTTAAAAGAGATGAAGTTGCATTATAATTGAATTGTTTCAATTAAAAGGAGATGAAAATGTTTGTAAAATCAAATGACGCTGAAGAGGCGATGGAAATTTTAAACGTATTGCGCGACAACCTCGCTGTTAAGGTTAAGTTGTCAGCCCTTGATTCTCAATTGCTGCAATCACTTGATGACGCGATTAATGCGCTTACACCAAAACCGTATAAACAATACGACACGATTCAAACGGCCGTTGGAAATTACGTTGAGCTTCGTGACATGCTTGGCATCGAGCGAAAGTCTTGGGAAGAGTTTGAAGGAGATGCGAAAAATGAAATGGAGCGTATTTCGATGTTCCTCCGTGATAAAGGCGATGAACTCGGTGTTGATAGTTTCGCTACGCCATATGGCACAGCTTATCGTAATACAAAAACCTCGTACCGAATTGAACAAGACGGTTGGGAGAAGTTTTCCAAATGGATGGCCGAAACAGACAACCTTCAGTGCGTAGAAAAAAGGCCTGCGAAGCTATCGGTTAAAGAAATTCTTGATACAACGGGCGAATTGCCGCCAGGCCTGTACCAAGAAGTTGAAGTAGAATTCAACGTGCGTCGTCCGACGAAAGGAAGGGGTCAATAAGGCAGTAGATAAATCGACCTCGTTGATTTAGCGATAGCAGTCAACGAGGACTATTCGATCAAAGCCAATGAGTTTGGTTGCAAAATTATTAGTCAACGTAGTATAATTGATATTGCAACAACTTTTAGATCGCAGTATTTTAGCGGTGTTTGATGGTTCATCCCTCTTTCCATTATTCACGTAAGTCTAAAATGCTGCGATCTAAGAGTTGTATTGATGGGTATAATCGCAGCCCGATAATTAGCGATTTCAACGTTGGAGAATCAAAAAATGGCAAAGAAAGAAACTGAAGTTGCAAAAACGGACGCGGCTATTCCTGAGTATTTGAAAAAGTACATGGATAAAGGCAGCGCAGATGCCAACTCAATGGCGTCTGTAAGCGTAAGTGTTCCACGTATTTCGTTGAAAGGTAAAAAGTTTCAATTCATTAACGGCGACGACGAATCAAAGAAAACAGACTCTATCGATGTAATTATCTTGGGCGTCGATCCTGAAGCTGGTCGCATGGTCAAAACCTTCTACGCCTCAGGGTACAATCCAAATGATACATCGCCACCGGATTGTTCAAGTTCGAACGGCGTGGCGCCTGATGCTTGGGTGTCAAATCCTGTATCCCAGTCGTGCGGTAGCTGTCCGAAAAATCAGTTCGGTTCGGCAACAAGTCCAAGCGGTAAGAAAACAAAAGCCTGTCGTGATGCGAAACGTCTTTGGGTCGTAAAACCTGACGACGTTGAGGGCACAGTGTTTGGTTTGAATGTGCCAGTAACATCGCTCAAGTCGATGTCTGAATACGGCCGTGAAATTCAAGGCGCCGGTATTCCGTTGGCATCTGTTATCACCCGGGTTAATATGGATGAAGATTCGGAATTTCCGATGATTCACTTTAGTCGACTTGGGTTCCTGAACGAAGAAATTGGAAACCGAGCAATCGACCGAAACGAGTCTCGTGACTGGATGGTTAACATTAACTTGCGAGCAGCTTTGCCGAACAATGAAGGCTCGGCAGGTCGACGCGCGTTACCAGAGAAAACGATCAGCGATGATTATTTTGAAAGCGATGCTGCGCCTTTGTCATCAGAAGCAATTGACAACGTAGCGAAGGGCTGGTAACATCGGTTTATTGGATCCTTCGGGGTCCTTTTTTAGGATTTAAAATGTCGAAATCAATGGTCTTAACGCTCGGGCATAACTCCAGCGCCATTGTGGTTTTAAATGGCGAAATTCTAGGTGGCTATGAAGAGGAACGATTCTCAAACAAAAAATCTGATTCATCGTTTCCATATCAAGCTATCAATCGTTTGAAGAAAATGTACGGCGGAACGTACGATGACGTATGCATTGGCCATTGGTTCACCGGCGGCAACATCACAAATAGCAAATATATCGATATGAAAGAAATAGTATCGATGAGCTCTAACATCCACTCGATTTGTGATGGTTTGACGCATCACGACAGCCATAT
>JBATMZ010000076.1:0-11688 GCA_049290115.1 Saprospiraceae bacterium
TGGTAGCGCAGAGGTGTTGATAGACGGACAAAGATATCAAGGAGCGACCTTAACTTCTTTAGCGTTTGCCGATACGATTTCGTGGTTTCCAATGGTTTTGACTGTGGCAATCTTTTTATTTGCCGTATCAACGATGATTTCATGGTCTTATTATGGACAACAAGCATGGATGTTTTTATTTGGAAAAAGTAAAAGAGTAGAAATTTCTTACAAGGTTTTATTTTTAGTTTTTATCATCATTGGCGCTTCAGCTAATATGACAGCCGTTTGGGGATTTTCAGACGCAATGATTTTAGGAATGGTCTTTCCTAACATGATAGGTCTTTTGATTTTATTTCCAAAAGTGAAGGAGGAATTGACCCGATACATAACCGCTATAAAGGCAAGAAAGTAAGTTAGATTTTTACGTATTGGCATTACCAAGCAGGTGTTTTATTTACATGAATGTTAGGTCAAAATGTGAATGGTAAAGTTTAAGTTGATCCTTAAAGTATTGCCTTATTCATTATTTCTTAGCTAGTTCCTACATTTTAACTTCAAATCCTAAAAATATTGAGGAGAGATTTAAGTCTGTACCAAAAGCACTAAAGGTTTTTTTCCTATCTGTTCCAATTACTTCCCAATTGCCAAATGCATAATTTAATCCACCCGCTCTTAAAGTTGCTCTCCATCTATTATTTATATTATAAAGTATGCCCAAACCAACGCCTAAACTGATGAAATTGGCTTTTTCTTCTTCTATTATTGTCGAATTGTGTTTTACTTCATCTGTATACAAATTGTACTTAATATATGGTTGAAAGTAGAAATTAAACTGTTTTTCAGGATACAGGGTGTGCCTTGTAAAAACACCAAAACCAATATTATTATAGTTGCTTTCCGTGTCTACTTTTGTGTTTGTAATAATGTTTAGGTTATCTTCAACTTTATACCTACCTATTCTATAATCAAGTTGAATTCCTAAAATCAAATGTGGGTTTAATTCTTTTCCAGCGTATGGAGAGATGGTAAAAGTAGTGTTTTTGGTTTCATTGGTACTATTCGAATAAATACCGCCATTCCCAATATAATTAAATGTACTAGATAGAGGAAAAGTATTATGCTGAATCAAAAAATTTACAACCCCTCCTGATACAAATTTCCTATTCAATGATTCTTCCTGTGCGTAAACTCCATAAATAAGCATAAAAAACATAGCAAACACTGTCAGTTTTTTCATTGTTTTTACTTTTTAGTTAGACATAACGTATTAATTGTACGCACATTACATGATAAACTATTGTAAAAAAAGTCTACTTAATCTCATTTTACATCAAAGTTATATCCTACATATAATTCTGCTCCTGGGCCCAATTCGCCTAACCCTCTGACCAAACCGAAATTGCCTAGAACGCCAATACGCAAATTGGCAAATTTTGAACCAAACTTATCGAGAATGACACCACCTTGTGCAGCTAAGATGCCCGAAGAGGCATATCCCAAACCTGCCCAAAATGAATTCCTCATCTCCATTTTCAAACTATATAAAACGTCTATAACTGACGGTTTAACCATATTTGCCATGATAGAAGGTTCAAACATCATGTCGAAACTATAAATTTTACCTCCAGCATTTAAATGCCAGTGGTTGGCTCTTTCCTGATCAACTTCATTGACCAACACATTGGTGGTAAATATTTGATTGGTCGCCAATCCAAAATAAAATGCATTTTCTCTATATGCCCTTGTACTTGAAAGGTAATACATACCGATACCTGCCGCAGGGAAAAAGGTAGATGTTCTATTAGCTGCAAGAACTAAGTCATTTTTATCGTTAAACTTAGTGTTGGTAGGATCAAAACTATACATTTGCAAATTCGCCGAAAGGCCAATAGACAATTGATCATACCGACCAAAAAACTCTTTTATTTTATAAGCGTAATTAATTTTAGCACCTACCTTACTTACAGGGCCTGTGTTGTCATAATGCAATATAACACCGGCACTCATATTCAAATTAACCAAAGGATATTGAAAAGACAACATTCCAGAAAATGGTGCACCTTCAAATCCAAGCCACTGCATTCTAAAAAAAGCATCCGTAATCATATCTGTGCCCGTGGCCGTAGCGGCAGGGTTCCAAAAAGCTTTAGTTTCTACAATATGGCTACTATTTGGAATTTGTTGAGCTGTGACTACATTGGCATACAGCAGCACAAGCACCATAGAAATAAAAAACCTTACGCGAAAAATTATATTGATATTCATTGTTTTATCTTTTCAGTTATTTTATTAAAACGATTGATTTCGATTAATCCCAAATGATAGTTAAAGCACTTTTATAAACCAAGCCTTCAAAGGAAAGTACGTAATAATAGGTATCAGGAGGAAGTCGTTCGCCATTGCGCGTTCCGTCAAATAAATCACCTTGTGTTTGATACTTAAATCCTTCAAAAACGATATTACCCCATCGATTATAGATTCTCAAGGAATTATCTGGAAATGCTTCCAGTCCAATAAATTCCAAAAAGTCATTGTCACCATCATTGTTTGGCGTGATGACAGAAACTGGAATCAGAGAATTAAGTGGATCCTCTATCAAGCTTACAAAAACTGTATCGACATAACGACATCCATTGATATCTGTAATGGTGACGATAAAGGATGTATTTTCAATGATACTAATTTCTGGGTTTCGAATATTGTTAGCACCAACGATCAGGCTGGTATTATTCCATTGATAAGCCGTACCTCCGGTAGCATTCAATTTTATCGTTCTACCAAGAATCACTGAAGTATCTTGACCCGCACTTACATTGACTGGCTGGAATACATTCACTCTAATGGAATCAATATCTTTATCATTTGGGCAAGATTCATTGGTCACTTCTACTGAATACACAGTAGACACCGTTGGGTTGGCCATAACTACAGCTGAATTTGTAGCTGATAAAGTTCCACTAGGATCCGTCCACACATACGTATCCCCACCAGAAGCGGTCAAAGTAACTGGATTACCAGAACAAACACCAGGAGCACTAGCTATGATTTTAGCATCTATGACCGCCAAAAGTGTCAAATTTATCTGATCTGTTGCCGTACATCCAAATGAATTGGTCACGGTGACGGTAAATGTTGACACTTGGGTTGTCGTAGGACTACCTGCATTTACCTTAATCGTTTTTGTTGTTTCTCCAGTACTCCAAGCATACATGTTTTGTAGTCCAGCATCTAAAATGATTTCCTCGTTGGGGCACAATGATTGATCTTGTCCTAAACTGACAGTAGGTGAAACTCTCGAAACAACAATGATTGAATCTTCTACCATACAATTATCAGAATTGGCAACAATGAGTTTGTAGACTCCTGCCATCGTCACAACCAAATCCCTTTGGGTCTGACCTACTAACACTTGACCGTTTCTCGACCATGAAAATGAAGTTCCATTGGTCACAGGCATAACTGTTTTTGGGGAACTACCACAAATATTCAAAGAGTCAGACATTATTAGTGTCGGTAAAGAAACTACTGTCAAGGTCATTTGATCTGTGGAAGAACAACCTTTGTCCGTAGTTACTGTCACCCTATATATACCTGAAGTGGATGCCGTCAATTGGCGCATAGAGCCCGCATTTGTATTATCTCTTGTCCAAACATATGTATATCCTTGTCCTTGACCTGCATCTAAATCAATTTGTTCTCCTTGACAAATTCTCCTATCATTACCAATTTCAACAAATGGTTTTTCATTGACCGTCATTATAAATTCGTCTCTGGCCTCACAATTATTTGGTCCCCCAATGACAAGTATCGTATACGTTCCTTGTTCACTAGCTAAAATTGACTTGGTGGTTTGGTTTGGTATCGGAAGTCCATTAAAAAGCCAAGATATATTGGTACCGTCGGTTGTTGCCGTGATGGTTCTAGATTCCCCTTCACAAATAGTGATATCTGGGCCAGCGTTAACAGTTGGACCGGGTACAAATTGAACATTAATCTGGTCAGAAGCGCTACAATTGTCTGTATTGGTTACGGTCAATGCATAATTTCCATCCATAGTCACGGCTATCTGGAAATTAATAGCTGCCAATGGACTGCCATTTCTAGTCCACATATAGGATTGGCCTCCTGCTACCGAAATAAGATTAACGGTATTACCAATACAAGCAATAATATCACTTCCTAAATCAAAAACCGGATTTTCATTCACTTCAACTAAAGTTGATTTTGAGGTCACACAATTTCCCAAATTTTTAGCTTCAAATGTGTATAATCCTGCAAGCACTGTTTTGTGCACAAGCCCGTCAGAAGAAGTAAACTCAACATTATCTTTTTTCCAAACAAAGGTTTCATAACCAGATGCTACTGCGATGATAACCGCTGTGTCTCCTTCACAAACTTCTATATTTGACTCCATTTCAACCGTAGGACTCTGGAAAAAATTGACCATCACTTCGTCAAAACCTTCACAATCGGCGGTGTTTTTTACAATCGCTCTGTATGTGCCAGATTGGCCATCAGGAACTGTATATGTAGATGATGTCGCACCCACGATGATGGTTCCATTATAGGTCCATGAATGAAATAATGTTGGATTCCCCGCATTTAATGTCACAGGCATACCTTCACAAATATTGACGACTGCGTTGCCCAAATTGACAACAGGAATTGGCAATACTGTAATGATAATGTTTGCAATACCCTTGCAACCTGAGTTGTTGACTACTTCAATTTTATACGAACCTGCTTCTGTAATATCAATGGATAGGTTTGTCGAACCAGAAAGCAATACATTGTCTTTAAACCATTGAACATCGGTATATGGACCTATGACATTTGGTGTTAACGTTAACGTTTCACCTAAACAAATATCCGTTGTGGCTGGCATGGTCACCACAGGGGGACTTACAAATGCTATAATAGCTGACTGCGATTTTTTACAACCTGAACTATGGGTAACCGTGACACTATATATACCACTATCTGTTACATTTAAAAAGGAAGTCATGTTGGGTAATGCGGTTCCGTCTTTAGACCATTGATAAGTTTCTCCGTCATTTCCTGCATCCAATACTACTGGAGTACCAACACATACTTCTTTATTACCGCCAAGGTCTATATTGACCGGACAGCAATTAACTGGGGCTACAAATAATTCACCTACCACTTTGCTACAAGATACTAAATCCGTAAAAAAGGCTTCAACATTAACAGGTAGGCCATCTGAGTCGAGATTGATCAACGTGACCGTTTGCGGTGAAGAAGTAATGTCGAATAGTTGTCCATTAACAGATAATTGACCCGTTAACGGAGCTTGGTCGTACACTACCACCACTTCCTGAGTATAAACATTTGTCGCCACAACACAAGGTGTTTGTTGGCCTGCGGTTACACTACTTATTGAACAGGCCGATAAGACTTCTATAGGTCTATAGTTAGTACTAAACCTCAAACAATTGGAAAATTGAATTTCTCCAACAGGCAAACCAATCCAATCATCTGGATCGACGTTGGCAGGGGGACTTGTTCCTCCAACTTTGTACGTTATGGTGTAAATTCGATAATTACCCATAGGTAAAGAGGTGAAATCAGCCGTAAGGTGATGTGCTACCACTAAACCGGTGTTAATATCTACTGCAACATGGGTAACAGTAAAGTTGGACGAATTACTTGCATTTAATTCATAGACAAACCCGGGACCAGTGATTTCTTGAAACAAAACTGAAGTAGGTAAAGGAGTGTAGGAGTAAAAAATCATTGTATATTCGGTACAAGCTTCGAGTGCAACAGACCAAATACTTAAAGGCAATACATTTGTGCCGTTGCCTACATCTGGTCCTTGCCAAGTAGCTGATGATCCTACAAAAGAATTCATACTACATGGGTTAGCCATATTAAATGAAGCTGTTTTAAAAATAGAAATCCACCCTGATCCACCAGATGATCTTCTGAAAGTATATGTGCCTGTTTTTTCAACCCTAAATTTTTTACTATCTGCATTAATGGTGACATTTGGAATAGTCGTACAACTAGTTGAGTTGACATTATTAATGGCTACTCTCATGGTTGGAGAAACCGTCGTAATGTTACCTTGTAATGATGTCACAACTTTACCTCGAATTGCGACCATATTTAAATTCAAAAGTGGTGAACCCGCATCTGCTGTTAATGGTGTCGATGGACAAACAAAAGATTCACTAGCCTGACAATCAGAACTAATAAAAAATACACTTCGAGAAATGGTGTAAAATTTTATACAATCATAGTCCATACATTCTATAAGTATCCTTGCCGTAGTTGAGGAAGGCATGGTCGTCGGAAAAACAAATGGATGTTGTCCCCCAGCATAAGATACATTTTCTGCAATGATATAATCGTAGTTAAGACCGTCGTCATAAGACAACTTAATTCGAACCAAATCGCACGAACTTTGGGTATTGTTTGTATTCCAACGGATAATCGTAGGAGTTCCTACTACCACAACTTCACCTCCTTTCGGAAAATCAATTACAAAAGGTCCTGAAGAACTTACATTGATATTAATTTCATCCGTATTTATAGCCCCTCCATTTGTATTATTATCCCGAGCAGTTACCACAAACTTAAGGGTTCTAGGTCTACTTGAAAGTACTTCAAAATCATCTGTTCCCCCTACGGTTCTCAATACATCCATTCTAGGAAAAAACCTATCAGAATTTAATGAGGGAGGAAAACTTCTCATCAATGGTGCAACTAAACTATTGCCAGCTTGTGAGCCTATAAATCCTTGTGTAGTTGTTCCTGCTCCGTCTTCATTTAATTGTTCCCAACAATAGGTGATAGGATCTCCGTCGGCATCAGAACCCGAAGCATTTAAATAAAAAGGTGTATTTCTTGGTATGGTTATCTGCGGTGCGCCACATGGATTTGCTTCTAATTGTGGAATGGCATTATTGGAAACAATTTTGGTGCCACACGTATTGCCCGTTCCTACGGTTATGTAATTAAACATTTCCGAAAGGCTGGCGTAGTGAAAATAATTATCGAGAACTCCAGACGAAGGTATATTGTTGTCATCTTGACAAATTCCTTGATAAGACATTATCGTGGTTCCACTTCCGATTTCATAGGCATTATTATCAGATATTGCATCCGTACATGAATCTCCTATTCCGTTGAAAGTATGTTGAGCACCAAATTGATGGCCAAACTCGTGGGCAGCTAATGCTATCCAACCGTTATCCATATTGTTGTAAGCACCACTCCATCCTCCTCCTTTTGCAAAACCATTGGCGTAGGTGGTATTACGGCAAACGGAACTCAACAAGGCAACACCCCCATTTTGCCATCCATCATTATCAACATGAATATGAAAAACGTGGCCTATATGATAAATATTTTGATTGGGGTAGGCTCCTGCAATGGCATTGGCTGCCTGGGCCGTTCTTTCGTCTCCTGGAGTAAACGGATCCGTATTTGGATCTGAATATAAAGTAATCCTATTCCCAACAGAAAGCGAAACAGACAATTCGTAGTTAAAGATAGCGGAAATGGCATTTACATCTGCAATTACCTTAAACTGGACAAGACTTGAGTTATTACCATTAGCCATAAAGTATTCACCTGTTGTAATGATAGCTACGTTGTAGGTTTTTCTCGATTCTCCATTTTGAAAATTATTCCGCAACGGGCTGAAAACCTTTTTTTGGTACCCTTCCAAATCGTGATTGTGTCCACAATATAATTTGTACTTACTCATATCAGGTTTCACGCCATATTCTACAATATGTTGGTCTACAAAACCTATCTTGTCTGGTCTTACAGAAATCATCTTTCCATTATCAAGAAGTAAGGCAGTTAAACCATATGGAGACAACGTCAAACTTCCCGACATTTTTTTATTATGTTTGGCATATATATTAAAGGTCAAGACATTCGTTATTTCCTTTTTATATTCTTCACCAATGACATCATTTTCAGATGCAACAAATTGGATTAATTGACCAGAAATAGGTAGTTCAATTTCGAAAAACTCTGCACTATTCCTAGAAGATTGTGCTAGTTCAAAAATGTTTTTATAATCTATTCGAACGAATTCTTCATTATGCACTGCATTTAATTCTGCCGTTTGCTCTAAGAATAAATTTTCTTGACCTGACGACAAATTTGTACATAAAAACAGAACCCAAACAAAGAAAGAAGTGATATATTTTTGATTCATAATGACAATGTTTCTTGGAAAGAATAAACAGTTAAAATTATTTTAAAATAAGAAGCACCAAATTAAAAAAAATAGTTCAATATTCTTTTATCACAAAGAAAATATTTTAATAAATCCTCCTGTTTTTGTATCTTTGTTGCTAGTCCATTGTTGTCGAATATTGAAAATTTTCAGTAAAAAATTTCTTAAGGAATGGGACGAGTTCACCATTCAACATGAACCTATTTCTTCATTGGATTTAATGAAACGGGCTTCTTTGCAATTAACCAATAGGATCGTTGAATTGGTACCACCCAGTCAAAAAATAATCGTGCTCTGCGGAACAGGAAACAATGGTGGCGACGGTCTGTGTATTGCGAATTATTTAAGGGATAAATTTTATCGGGTAAATGTGTGGTACTTCCATATCAGTAGTCCAAGTACTGATAATTTGATTTGTTTGGATGTGGTCAAAAAAACGGATGAAATCAGTATACATCACATCGATTCTTCCACTGACGTTTTACCTGAAGTTACGGAAGATTGCACGTTCATTGATGCTTTGATGGGTTATGGTTTTAGTGGAGAATGGAAAAATGGTTGGGCACAGAAAATCGGCGAACTCAATCAACTACCGCATACCAAAATAGCCATCGATTTACCTAGTGGATTGAGTGATGAAAATATGTTTAATACGGAGGCTATTATGGCAAACTATACCCTTACCTTAGAAGTTGTCAAACGATGTTTTTATTATGAAGAAAATGTGGACATCATCGGTCGTGTTGAAGTGATTCCCATAGGTTTACATCCTAAATATTACGAACAGGTTCAAACAAAGTATCATTCGATTGACCAAAACTACGCACAATCTTTGCTTAGACCACGTGGACGTTTCAATCAAAAATGGGCTTACGGGCATGCGGCCCTTATAGCAGGAAATAGTAATACACCTGGTGCCGCATTTTTGACAGCCAAAGCTTGTTTACGAGCTGGGACAGGTTTACTCACTTGTTATTTTCCAAAAAAGGTTAGTAACAGTTTAGTTCAATATTTACCCGAAGCGATGAGTAAGCCAATAGGTGATGAATATTTGGACGGAAGTATCACCTTGCCATCTTATATTACAGCTTATGGTGTAGGACCAGGCATCGGAAGACACGAAGCTTCTTCAAAGTCCGTTTTATTATTACTTAAAAATACTTTAGATATTCCTAAAGTTATAGACGCCGATGCTATCAACATGCTAGCAGAATGCACCAAAGATTTATCGGACTATATTTCTCAAGCTGTGTTAACACCACATAAAAAAGAATTTGAAAGATTATTCGGTATTCAAAAGAATAGGTTGTCCATGGAAAAAACAGCCTTAGAAATGGCAGCAAAATACAATTCTGTTGTCATCCTTAAAGGGGCTTTTAGTCGAGTATGTACCCCAGAAGGTAAAATATATTATAATACCACTGGCAATCCTGGTATGGCAAAAGGTGGTTGTGGTGATGTCCTGACAGGAATGATTACTGGATTATTGGCACAAGGGTATAATTTGGAGGAGGCAGCTGTTTTGGGTGTTTATCTTCATGGTTTATCCGCAGATATCGCTGTTAAAAAAACAGGAGAATATAGTTTATTTGCTTCAGACATCATAGATCATATTGGTCAAGCCTTTATCCTAACATCTAATCATTCTTCATAATGAATATCGTAGTTTTAACAGGTGCAGGCATAAGTGCAGAAAGTGGCATTAGTACTTTTAGAGACGCCGGTGGTTTATGGGAAGGGCACCGAGTAGAGGATGTGGCAAGCCCGGAAGGTTGGTTTAAAAACCCATCCCTCGTCCTTGATTTTTACAATCAACGCCGTGCATTGTTAAAAAAAGTTTCTCCCAATGATGGACACCTTTCCCTCGTCCGACTGGAAAACCATTTTAACACGACTATTGTCACACAAAACGTAGATGATCTTCACGAACGGGCAGGTAGTTCAAACGTCATCCATCTTCACGGCGAATTAAAAAAAGTGCGTAGTACCGGTGATGACTCCCTCATTTATCATTGGGAAGACGACGTAACGCTTCAAGACCGCTGCGAATTAGGGTTTGGCTTACGACCCCACATCGTTTGGTTTGGCGAAGCCGTTCCCGAGTTGCAAAACGCAGTCATCCTCGCCTCAAAAGCAGATATATTTATCATTGTAGGTACTTCATTACAAGTGTATCCGGCGGCAGGACTGATGCGATATACCCCACTCCATTGTAAATTGTACTATGTAGACCCCAAACCCTACATCAATCACGAACTGCAACACATGACCCACGTCGAAGTAGTTGCCAAAACAGCCACAGCAGGTTTGCCGGAATTGGTGAACAAAATCATAAAAGAAAATACGTGATCATGTCGCCAAAAACGGATAAACCAAACCCGATTCCGATTGCTTTCCAACAACAAATGATTGATACATGGGGATTGGAAGCATGGAAAAAACTGGAAATGGCACTGCAAACACAAAGCCCTACTTCCATCCGGTTACATCCCCAAAAATCAAAATACTTTAAAACAGAAGGTTTACCTATACCCTGGTGTCCTTGGGGGAAGTATTTGGAGAAGAGACCGGTTTTTACCTTAGATCCTGTTTTTCATGCTGGAGGTTATTATGTCCAGGAAGCTGCATCGATGTTTTTATGGTATATCTTAGAACAGTTATTTCCACACAATCGGGACATCAACGTGTTGGATTTGTGTGCTGCACCCGGTGGAAAAAGCACCCTGATTGCTTCTTTTTTACAAAATAATGGAATGCTGGTAACCAATGAAGTTATTAAAAACAGAGCATATATCCTAAAGTCAAATATCGAAAAAACGGGCTATAAAAACGTAATCGTCACCCAAAGCGATCCAAAAGATTTTGAAAAACTCGAAGGTTTCTTTGACCTGATTTTGGTCGATGCGCCTTGTTCCGGCGAAGGTATGTGGCGCAAAGACTCGCAAGCCATCAACGAATGGTCGGAAGATCACGTTCAACTTTGTTCGTCGCGGCAAAAAAGAATAGTTTCTGATATAACACCTTGCTTGAAGGAGGATGGATATTTAATCTACTCTACTTGTACTTATAATGATGCTGAAAATCTGGACAATGTGGCTTGGGCAAACCAAAATATGTCCCTTCAAAATATAACTTTGCCACCTACGAAGGATTTCCATCTGGTAGAAGTGGAGAAAAACGGAGTGGTCGGATATCAATTTTCACCCCACACCCACGATTCTGAAGGATTATTTTATGCTATTCTACAAAAAAAAGAAAAACCGGCTAAAGCCAACATCAAATTAAAAAACCAATTTGAAAAATTGCCTGCTAAATGGACAAACGTTTTGCGCCCATATGTTCAAATAGACGAGCACGACCTGTATTTTTTGGACCCCAACAACGACATTCATCTTTTTCCATCCCGTCTTTGGGAATCGCTTAATGTATTGTACAATTCTACGAGGATAATCTATGCCGGCATCAATTTGGGGCAATGGGTTAAAAAT
>JBATMZ010000077.1:0-28727 GCA_049290115.1 Saprospiraceae bacterium
AAATACTAAATCTTTAACGTACGACAACTTGATCACCCCTCTATTTTAAGAGAGGGGCAGGGGGGTGAGTAAAAACTATAAATCTGGTGTTTCCTGTCTCGTCTATTTCTACCCAACCCCCAACCCCATTCCTTCAAAAGGAAGGGGGGAGCAAAAGTTTATAGGAAGAAATATGACTATAAAAGAATAATGAAAAACTAAAACTTTACCATACGACAACTTAATCACCCTTCTATTTTAAGAGAGGGGCAGGGGGGTGAGTAAAAACTGTAAATTTTAAATACGTATTTCAAAAATTTTCGTATTTTTGGTAAAAAGAAATCATGAAGGTGATTAATTGTGCAGAAACCAACAACAATCCTTATACACCTAGGGTAGAAAAACCTTGGGATGCCAGAAGAGTCATGCATTTATTTCGACGCACTTCCTTTGGGGCAAACCAAGATACCGTTGCTGACGCTTTAGATAAAAATCCGATTGATGTGGTTTTTTCCCTCGTCGGAAAAGCGGTTACCTTGCCATTGACGCCAGCACCTATTTGGGCCAACTGGACATTAAATGATTATAGTTCTAATCCAGACGTCAGAAATACCCAAATATCCAACCAAATCATTGAGTGGAGCAGTCAATGGGTCACCGATATGAAAAAAAATGGATTGAGAGATCGAATGTCCTGGTTTTGGGGCAATCACTTTGTTACAAAAATAGATACCTATTACTGCCCTTCTTGGATGTATCGATACCACCAACTATTACAAAAACATGCATTAGGAAATTTTAAAACTTTGGTCAAGGAAATGGGTCTTACACCAGCTATGTTGATTTTTTTAAATAATATTCAAAACACAAGGCTGCAAATCAATGAAAACTACGCTAGAGAATTACTCGAATTATTTACCTTAGGCGTCGACAATGGCTACACACAACAAGATATAACTAATATTGCTAGAGCTATCACAGGTTGGAATGGGATTGATCAAACCAATCTTTGTGGCGAAGTGACCTTTGTTCCCCTCTTGTGGGACCCAGGTAATAAAACAATTTTTGGGAAAACTGGCCCGTGGAATTATGACGATGTCATAGACCTGTTATTTAATGAAAGACCTATACAAATCAGTGAATTTATTTGCAGAAAATTATACCAAAATTTTGTCAACCCCGAAGTTGACGAAGAAACTGTCAAAGGATTGGCCACCATTTTTCGAAATGGTAACTTCGAATTAGCCCCCGTTATGAGAGCTATGTTGTCCACCGAACATTTTTTTGATGACACTTGCATAGGAACGATCATTCCAGGACATATTGAGTATTTTCTTACATTCTTAAACGAATTGGGTTATCGCGATGAAGCCGAATTGTTGTATGCCGTTGGCCTGAGTGCAGGGGAGTTTAACCAACAGATATTAAATCCTACCGATGTTGCCGGGTGGCCAGGAAACAGAAATTGGGTCAATACAGGCTCGTTTTCATATCGCTCTGAAGGCATCATGAATATCATGGGTTACTATTATACAAAAAATGGAAATCAGGTCGAAGAATTGCGAACGTTTGCTAAAAAATTAAACAATTCTCTTGAATCTGATCCAGAGATTGTTGCAAGAAAAATTATCGACTATTTACTGCCCAATGGCTTGCAAAATGAATCTGATTATACCAATGCTTTGGTCGCTTTTAAAGCCGAAATTCCAGAAAACTATTTTGAATCAGGACAATGGAACCTAGATTGGGAATATGCGCCCGTACAGGTCTTTTACCTGATGACACATTTGGCCTATTTGCCGGAATATCAATTAAAATAAAAGATTATGGAAAACAATCATCATAAAAATAACCACTCAGCTGGTACTCCATATTCTGACCACGATCGAGACCACAAAATGTGGAGTCGAAGGTCTTTTCTTCAAACTATTGGTTTGGCAGGCGGTGTTGGATTTACACTTGGTGGCTATGGAATGACCGCTTTGGCCTCAGCTCCTTTACACGCTGCTATGAATTCTAGCGTGAATGATCGCATCTTAGTACTCATCAGGTTAAAAGGCGGTAATGACGGTTTAAATACCATTGTTCCAATTTTTGATTATGGGAGATATAAAAACAATAGACCTACCATTGCTATACCACAAAATGACCTCATTGGACTTGATACAAATCAAATGTTTGCCATGCCGAAGAGTATGAGTAAACTAAGGCCATTGTGGGATAATGGAATGATGAAGGTTATCAATTCAGTAGGTTATCCAAACCACAATTTGTCGCACTTTACCTCTTCGGATATTTGGAATTCGTGCAACCAACAAATAGAAATGGATAGTGATAAATCGGGTTGGCTGGGAAGGTATTTGTTGAACGGAAATCCAAATTACCTTGAGAATTTACCCGACATTCCGGGTGCTATTAAAATTAGCAGCGGAAGTAGTATTACCTATCAAAATGCAGATCGAATTGATTTAGCTGTCAATTTTAACACGCCTGAGCGATTGATACAAATTGCGGAAAGGGGATTTGTATACGATACAGTTAATCTTCCTGATGATTGTTACTACGGTGATCAGGTGGGTTATTTACGTTCCATTCTTAACATAACCTACAAATACGCACCTACCATAAGTCAGGCATATACAAGTACAAACAATGCGGTCGCTTTTAGTAATAATGAATTAAGCCGCCAATTGGCTATTGTTGCTAGACTGATTAAAGGAAATTTAGGAACACGACTCTATATGGTCACTTTGGACGGTTTTGATACACACGAAAATCAAAATATCAGCCACCCAAGATTGATGGATTATGTTTCTTCTGCTATAAGCGAATTTTACGAAGATTTAGGTATTGGAGGTAAAGCTGATGATGTTTTATCGATGACTTTTTCAGAATTTGGCCGAAGAGTGAGGGAAAATGAAGGCGGTACCGATCATGGCACAGCAGCTCCTGTTATGTTTTTTGGCCCAGCCTTGGAGGGAAATGCGATTCTTGGCAAAAATC
The DNA here is from genome assembly GCA_049290115.1 of Saprospiraceae bacterium. Lineage (GTDB taxonomy): Bacteria > Bacteroidota > Bacteroidia > Chitinophagales > Saprospiraceae > OLB9. The sequence continues at coordinate 2,983 of JBATMZ010000077.1, forward strand.
CTGATTTGCAAAACTTGGATAATTTTGGGAATCTCCATCATGATATCGATTTCCGTTCTATTTACGCTACCTTGCTCGAATCATGGTTATGTATCGATGCTTCAGCTGTGGATACGGTACTTGGAGGTGTTTACGATAGAATACCAGCCCTGGGATTTTCATGCACTAGTGTGGGTACCAAAGAACCAGCTTTAACCCAACAAATCAAACATGGTATAAGGTTGAATGGAGATGGTTCATACAAAATTGAGTATTCTTTGAGCCGTCCTGATCATGTGGAAGTAAGTGTTTATACGATTATGGGACAAAAAATTACTACCTTAGTCCATGAATATCAAAGTGAAGGTCAACATGAAACTTTGTTTGTTAACCAACACATTGGACTTTCATCATCGATGTATTTGTATGTAATCAGAAGTAGAAATGTGGCCGCAAGTGGTAAATTTATGGTATCAAATTGAGATAGATAAGGAAGATACTCCTAAAATAAATATCAAAGGCGTATAAAAAAATATACAAATGATTCGTTTCGAGTAGAACAATGAAAAGCATCCAAGTATAACCTCATTTTGGGTGTATGTTTTATAAAAGTTTATACACACTAAAGATTATTGACTTTTTGTGTGTTTTTAGCTTATTTAAGCTTCAAAAGGCCATTTCCCACATTATTTTCATAAAAACAGTATATTTATATTCTTACCATTGAATGACGAAAAAACGCACTTCGTCGTTCTTCTGCTACATTTCGTCAGAATAGTGATAATTGTATGCAACCTTTTTTAATGCTTTTGCGTTATATAGTTGTAAATGTTTCGAATTAATATTATATACAAAATTAAATTTCAAAATAGTATTATAAAATTAGTTCAGACCAAATTTTAAAAACATTATAAAATTATATAATATGAGCACAAATATTTATTTATCAGGACCTATGGGAAGTGGAGTAAGACCTAAAAAATACTTCGGAGCTACCAAAGAATTGATCCGCATGAAGGTGTTTAAGAGTACTGTAACTTCAAAAAGTGAGGACAATAATATTACATCTGTAAAAAAACACTCTTAAAGAAACCACTTTGTACCAGGGTAAAACTTTGATTTTGCCTTAAACCAAAAGGAGGTGAGACCTAATGTTTCGCCTCCTTTTTTATTACAATTCGACTATTTATTTTCTAATTTCAGTACTCCTCTTGGACAAACAGCACTACATATACCACAACCTACACAGGATGCTCTAATGATGTCTTCTTGCCTTTGGGCGTAAGCGCGAACATCAATTCCCATTTCGCAATAAGTAGAACAATTGCCACAAGAGATACATTGACCTCCATTGGTTGTAATACGAAATTTGGAAAGCCTTTTTTCCTTTTTTATCCAAGGTAGCTTTATCTTACTCCTCTGTAAAATACCAAGATAGGCAGCCATTGGACATCCAAACCTACACCACACCCTACTACCTAATATTGGATAAAAACCCACACCAACAACACCTGAAAAGGCTGCACCGATTAAAAATCCATAAATTGTACTCAAGGTACCACCAATCCCTTTAAATATTTCTGGCAATCCTCCCATCTGCGCTAGTAAGACAAATAGGGTCATGACTACTACAAATACCAAAACTGAATGAACCATCCATCGTTCAATTTTCCACGCTTTGAGGGATTTGTCCGACAATTGTCTGAACGAATCTCCAGCTGTTTCTGCCAATCCTCCACATCCACACACCCAGGAACAATACCAACGTTTACCAAAAAAGTAGGTTAAAATAGGTGTAAAAACCAAAAAAGACAATATTCCCCAAAACAACATAAAGTAACCAAACGTGCCAGCTTCTAACATTGCTTTTATATTCCAATCAAAAAAGAAATAGTAATTGAGTGGCCAAATATTTTTAAAATCATAGTAGGGTAGTTGAAGGCTTTGCAAAATTTCAGGCAAGATGAAGGCAATGGCTGTTTGAAAAAATATGATGGAACAAGTTCGATAAACTTGGTATCTATTATGCCTGTATTTATAGATAAATTTAATGCCTAATAGCAATATTGTCAAGGTGTACAAAGCGCCATATACAAACCATTCGCTAGCAGGTTTTCCTTTGAACAACCTACTCAAAGGGTCAAATAAACCAACAAGACCTTTGTTGGACAAACCGTCATAACCTAAGCCAAGTAAGTTTGGAAACCAATATAAAACCACGTAAAATCCTGTCAGAAAAATACCTAGAATCCAAGCCACCATTCCTCTCGATGACAATGATGAAAACCAAACGCCATTGTTTTTTATACCTGGTAAAGTTGTCTTATATACTTCGAAAGTATACCAAATTGATCCAGTCGAAATAGCAGTCAAGGAGAAGATAAGCCATTTATTAGCATTTTCTATTCCAAAATTCAGCGAGTAAATCATCATAGCCAATAAACCAATAGCGACCATCGACAAAGCAAACTTTTGCTTTAAACTGAATCCAATCGTATGCTGATGGGCAGAAACAGAAACAGATGTATAATTCATCTTTGTCGATTAAAAGTGGCAAAAAAGGTGTTTAAAACATATCGATGCAACATGACTAAAATAGATTTAGGGTGAATAATTGTTTAAGAGAATACCATTTTCTCTTAGGTTTTATAGAGACAGGACTTCCTTCTATTTGATTGTATAATGCTACCATATGGTTTTCGTATATGTCATAAAACTCGGGATCAAAATTGGCCAAAGATAGGTTTGATAATACTTCCTCAATATTAGTTTTTTGCTCAATCCAAGAAACACAAACTTCTTGTCTATAGCGAATTCCCATCAGGTTAAATCCTGTGACTGCCTTGGTTTTTTTGTCGAAATTGATTCTAATGGATTTGTTTTCCGTTGGGTGTTGCCAATATAATGATTGAATTTGTTCTGATGCACGAACGGGTATTTCACCGTAAGTTTGGTATTCGATATCGAAAAACTTGGCCGAATTGTACCAAACGCCCTGATGATATTTTGTTGTTTCGCCACAGATGGTTTTAGCGACGGTTTGTCCCATTTGTCTTCCCGCATACCAAACGGCTTCAATTGATTTTCTTTTGGTATCCGGTTGTATTAGTTCGGCGCAATCACCTATGGCATATATATCTTTCGATGAAGTTTCCAAATATTCATTGACCAAAACACCTTTGTTAACTTCAATATCTGTTGATTGTAGCAGTTCGACGTTAGGATGTACACCTACCGTTAATCCTACAAATTGACAAGGTAACTCTTCGGCAGAATTTTTACACTGTACAGCACTCACTTTGCCTTCTTTGCCTTTTATTTCGACAAGTTCTTCATTAAGTTTTAAGTCGATTCCATGTGCTAATAAGTGATGATTGATCATATTGGATTCTTCATATGGTAACACAGTATTCCAAAAACTTTTTTCTCTCACCAACATGGTTACTGGAATCTTTCTAGAATGAAACATTTCCGCCATTTCTATTCCAATCAAACCTCCTCCTACGATGACGGCACGGTCGATTCCTCTAGAGGTTTTTGATTCCATATTATGTAAGTCTTCTAAACTATATAATCCTTGGACTCCATTTAATTCTTGTCCAGGCCAACCAAATGTATTGAACTTCGAACCTGTAGCTATAACGAGTTTATCGTAAGTTAGAGCTGTATTATCTTGTAAAATAATTTGATGGTTTGTAGGTAAAATTTCCTTTACCACGGCCTTGATTCTGCCTATTCTATTTTTAGCCCAAAAATCATCTTCATACATTTTAGTATGTTCAAACGTCATATGCCCCATATACACATACATCAAAGCAGTTCGTGCATAAGGATATTCCGATTCACCAGAAATCATGGTGATATCATGATGGCTATATTTACGAATATAACGTGCAGCTGTCGACCCAGCAATACCGTTGCCAATAATGATAATTCGTAAAATAGGATTTGAGTGATTCATCATAAAGTGAAGATACAAAAATATTCAAATGACCAACGATTAAGTTTAAATCTAACCTAGGATTTGTTTTGGATAGAAGGCTATATTTAAATATCTACCAAAGTAAAATACTTATAAATGGTATGAAAATAAGCCTTTACATAAACATTATTATTTTTTTTATAAAAAAAGCAGTACATAAACATAAAATTTTAATTGGTTTAAACAGTAGATATGTCTAAATATCAAAGTAACTTTGTTGTACGATGGATACTAGTATACTTTTTTTTTCTCAGAGTGAAGGTTCAATTTATATGGTTCTTGTCACAGCGGTGATGACCATTTTTTTGTCCTTACTACTTGTTTTTACATACGATAAAACGACACCACCTGCGGGTCGGTCTTTTAGTTTTATTCAATCCCTATTGTTGATGTCGACCGTGGCAGCCATGATTATGCAATCCATTGGCGACAGTTTGGCTTTGAGTTTTGGTATATTTGGGGCGCTTGCTATTATCAGGTTTCGTTCCAATATCTCAGATTTACGGGATATTGCCTTCATTTTTGCTACGATGGCTATTGGAATTGCTTGCGGTGTTCATTCATTTTTAATAGCCATTATTGGTACGTTAACCTTTTGTGTATTAGTGTTTCTTTTGACTTTAAGTCCATTCGATCCAAGGCATAATTTGAAAGGAAATGTTCGACTTGAATTTTTGGGTAATCAGTATTTGTTTGAAGAAGTGGAAAATGTTTTACAGCGTTATTGCCACCATATTAATCTTTCGAGATACCGTATGAATGTCAACGATGAGCTTGTCGAAGCCAATGAATACGAATATACCTTTAAAATTAAAGAAATGAAAAATGGGCTTCATTTGAAAAATGCCCTTGCGGGAATAGAAGGCGTAAAGATCAATCGAATTGTTTTTGAAGATCAGGTTTATTCTACTAATAATTATTGATCATGTTGAAAAAGTGGAATATATTTTATTGGATAATTGTCCCTGTTTTGTTACTTTCAATGGTTTATTTTTCGAATAAATTGAAGGTAAGCCATCAAGAATACTTTGGATTTGCCGAAACAAAAGAATCGGAAATAAACCTCGATAATGAGGTGATGGTCTCTAAAATTTTTGTAGAGACCGGCCAAATGGTTAAAGAAGGAGATGTCTTGCTTCAGGTTATCAATCGCGAAGTGGATCAAGAAATAAAGCAAATGGATATTACCTTACAAGGATTGGATATTCAAAATTCAATTGATGATGCAGAAATCAAAACTGAAATCATCACGCTAAACCAAAAAAAAGAAATAGCGATAAGCGAAATTGAGACTAAACTAGCAACTGCTGCATCGGAGTTTAATTTTTATCTTCAATTAGCTGGTAAACAATCAAAGGAAAAAGACAAAAACCACCCAACTGTCGTGCTGATTGAAAGTTTAGAGAAAGAGAAAAAAAAATTATTAGATGAGTATGCCATAGCCCTTCGTCATTTTCAACAAAGATTAAATTTGCCCAAAGAAAGTGTTTTGAAAAGAAACATACTTAAAAACCAACAAGCCTTTCTACAAAAATACAAAACAGCGCTCGACGTAGTGGCTCCTTATGATGGTATTGTTGGTAGTGTGAATGTCCGTGAGGGAGAACACATTAAGAGCTATTCCAGTTTGGTAAGTTTTCTAGAACCACGACCGGGTATCATTAGAGGTTATGTTCAGGAAAAATACACGGTCAACTTAAACATTGGTGATTCAGTGGAGGTAATGTCAAAATATCATCCAGACAAACAAACTTATGGAGTCATTGGGTCAATAGGTAATCGAATCATCGAAATTCCAGAAAAATTCCGAAGGATTCCCGATGTAAAAATTTATGGAATTGAAGTACTCATATATATTTCTCGTGAAAATAATTTTTTACAAAAAGAAATATGTAGGGTAATGCCAAAAGAAAAAATATGAAATGGTGTAATCTTTTTATCTTGGTTGGGTTGCCTTTATTTTTAAATGCACAAATTAATACAACACAGCTACTGTCCTTTGAGGAAGACAAGGATAAGACGACATTATCTCAACAATATTTGTCAGATTTGTCTTCCATTAGCTACAAAATACCCATCGTTGAAAAACTTGAATTCAGAACTGAAGTAGAAAGACTTGTGGATTTCAGGCAAGACTTTTTATTTAGATCTAGTTTTAATGGTCTTTCCCACAGAAAAGCACAGTTAAGCAAACATAAACAATATATAGAACGACAAAGGGCAAATATTGCCGTAGAGGATTATAATAAATTGGAAAAAAGGTATCGTGAAATATTAGATATTTTAGAATTACAGATTGAAATTAATGGGACTTCAGCACAATTTAATTATCAAGCTAAAATGGATAGTTTGTATCAAATGATGTTGTCAGTCGGTGAGCCAATTAACCTAAAAAATTATATTCAAAATAAAGAAGAATGGATATTGACGAACCTTGAACTAATAAAAAAGAAGTCTCTACTTCATTCTGAAATGAATAGATTGGCAAAAACAAATGACACGACCATTAGTCTAATTGGAATTGTCACACCTGAAAATATGAAGAAGTGGATTGACGAACTGGATTTTGATATTTTGGCACGACCTGAAATAAGCAGAAATGAAACCATGGATTTGTATCTTGACGCTGAATATAATACGATTCATGCCAAGGACAATAAAATTATAGATTTTGCTCAAGTTAGATACAATGTAAGAGAAGACCTACTATTTGAAAACCGTATCAGTGTAGGTGTTGGACTACTCATTCCATGGAGTGGTTCTTCAAAATTGAAATATCGAGATATCGAAATAGATAGATTAAAAAATATGCACGAAAAACAAGAATTGATCTCTGCTTTACAGTTGGATTTTATAGATAGTCGACAGAAATTTTATCATTTATTTGACGTGTATCAAATGTACAAAAAACACGAGGATGATCCAGTTTGGAAAGACATGAAAAGAAGGATTTCTATGTCTGGAAGAATGTCCATTTCAGATCAATTGTCTATCGAAAAATATGAATTGGAAAAAACAAAAACCATAGACAAAATGTACATAGACTTACTTAGGTCGTTTATTGAAGTGGTGGCAAATTCAGGAAAGCTAGCGTTAAAAAAAGACTACTTCTTGGGACTTTAAAAAATGTCATGGTTCATATGCGCTTTTTATTTATATAAAATAGTCTTTGCATAATAGCTTTTGGTTTGTGATTTGTATATTTGCAAAAACCGTATCATCTTTGGAAATTTTACGAAACAATGTTATTTTTAAACTACTGTCCATCATTTGGACTAAAGGGAAAGCCTCTTTTAAGGATGTATTGCCCATAATCGTCGTGGTCACTTTTTTTCAATTAATCGTATTACAACAACCCTTTCCAAATCTAGAAAATGTATTGATTGGAGGTGCTTTGGTAGTTGTAGGACTTTTATTATTTGTCGAAGGACTAGAGATTGGTTTATTCCCTTTAGGAGAAGATATGGCATATGCCCTGGCCAAAAAAGGTAGTTTGCCGTGGCTCATTGTATTTGCTTTTTTACTTGGTTTTTCGACTACAGTAGCCGAGCCCGCTTTAATAGCTGTTGCCGCTAAAGCGGCTGACATTTCTGCTAAAGCTTCTTTAATAGGTTCTGATGCTCAAAGTATGGCATCGTATGCATTTGGTTTAAGAATCACCGTGGCCTTATCTGTAGGTTTTTCCATAGTAGTAGGTGTGGTTCGTATTTTAAAGGGTTGGCCTATCTACATTCTAATCATTGGAGGATATTTACTTGTCATGTTAATGACTTGGTTTGCACCGAAAGAAATCATTGGCTTGGCTTATGATGCTGGTGGCGTCACGACCTCGACAATAACTGTTCCTTTAGTGACTGCTTTAGGAGTTGGATTGGCAAGTGTCATACAAGGTAGAAGTCCCTTGGTAGATGGGTTTGGACTTATCGCATTTGCTTCGCTGATGCCTATGGTTTTTGTAATGGCCTACGGAATGATCATATTCTAATACGGAATCTATGGGCATACGATTTATACATGTTTTGTTTGATACGTTGCTAGATGTAGCTCCGGTGGTATTACTATTTGGTTTTTTCCAATTTTTTATAGTCAAAAAACCTGTTCCCAATGTCAGAAAGGTAATATTTGGGTTGATATTAGTCATCGTAGGCCTAACCTTGTTTTTAATGGGCTTAGAAATGGCCTTATTTCCCATTGGCGAAATCATGGCAGAGCAGCTTTCCGCAAAAGAATTTATTGAAGCTTCATATGGCAATAGTACAGACTGGAAGGCTTATTATTGGGTGTATATTTTTGCATTCACTATCGGCTTTGCCACCACAATTGCCGAACCATCTCTCATAGCTGTAGCCTTTAAAGCCAATGAAATATCTGGAGGGAAAATAGGAGAAAGGTCACTTCGTACCGTTGTTGCAGTAGGTGTCGCAATTTCTCTTGCTGTTGGAACTTTTAGAATAGTTACTGGAACTCCACTATATTTGTATATTCTTGTAGGTTATATTATTGTCATTATACAGACTATTTTTGCGCCTAGATATATTACTGCATTGGCGTACGATTCAGGAGGAGTCACCACGTCAACAGTTACTGTTCCCATTGTTACTGCCTTGGGATTAGGTTTGGCTTCAGTCATTCCTGGACGAAATCCTGCCCTTGATGGTTTCGGTTTGATAGCATTTGCAAGTCTATTTCCCATTATGGCAGTACTTGGATATGGGCAATTTTTGTCGTTACTTGTTTTCATTAAAAAATATAAAAAATGAGGTTTAAATTGATCGTTACACTCGTAAGACCTGAATTAACAAAAGATGTGGTCAAAGCTGCAAAAGATGCTGGCGCCACAGGTGATGTCATTATTTCTGGCAGAGGCACAGGTGTTTCTGAATCCAGTTTTTTTGGCATAACTTTGGAGGACAGAACAGATGTTATTCTGTTTATTGTAGAAGAACACAGTGTCAATAAAATTTTAGATACCTTGTGTGAAGAATGTAAATTAACTGACCCAGGAAGAGGAGTGGCCATAGTGCTGAGTATTGATAAAGTGACAGGTTTGGATAGACAGATTGATAAAATAAAAGACAAACTCAAGGAAGAGCGTCTTACTTAATTAAATTATAAATACGAATTTGTATGAAACAATTCTTAACAGCTAAAGATATAGCCTCCAGTCAAATATGGTATATTGACGGATTGGCCAGTGTAAAAGAAGCCATTGCCTTGATGAAACAACACGATACGGATGTTTTAGTCATTGCCAAAAGAGATGAAAAGGACGCCAATGGTATAGTGGTTATTTCTGATATTGTCAAAGGGGTTATCATTCCGGGTAAACATCCATACGAGGTTAGTGTATATGAAATTATGTCCAAACCCGCCATTTCAATACCCGCTTCTTTAAATGCTAAATATGTTCCCAGATTCTTAGTGAATTGTAAAGTGAGTGTTGCACCTGTTGAAGAAAATGGAGCTTATGTTGGTGTGATACACATGAAAGAAATATTATTTAATGGTAAATACGATTAATCCCTCCTTGATGGAAAAGATTTGGCGTCAGTTTTAATTTATTTTCTTACAAAAAATATTTGGAAAATGATTGTAGCAACCATTGTGGAAGCAAACATTTGTTTATTAAATGGTTAATTAACTTTTTTTAGAAAAACAAATACCGCAAACTCAAAGAACAATTTTCAAAAAAAAATAAGCAATTAAAAAGTTTTAATTGCTTATTTTTATAAAGGATAAATTCTACAACTTCCTTTACATTCTTCTGAAACTTTTACAAATATTTACGGCTTCATCAATGGCATTTTGGTCATTGTCTAGGAAAGTGATGATGACAAAAAAGTTTGTGTCTGAATTTGGGTCTATTAAACCCATTAAGAATATTTTTTCTCCAGCTAATACTCCTTCTGCATAAGCACCTTTAAAACCATTTAATTTTATAACACTTACATCATCAATTCTATCGAGTTCCAAGGATGCAGCAACAGCCATAGTGTAGGAAGTAATATCGTTGTTGTCAATGGTTTCATCAAAAAACGGAATAATGGCCATTTCCATTCCATCACCCACAGCAGAAAATTCATCACTATTATTAGAAACTTCTTCAAAGTCATCAGCTAGTGTAAAAGAAATGCCATATTCTTCCCAAACATAATTTTGTTGTGCAAAAGTTAATTGAGCAAAAACGAAGAAAACGAATGTAAAAAGGACTTTGTTCATATTTTTTATTTTAGGGGTAATGAAAGAATAAAATTAATAATTTATTTCGATTCGACGACGAATAATTTTAAAAAGTTACACATTTTCCATAATTTACAAAAAATAGTTTTATACCTTTTGGACATTAAAATGACAATATTCTTTTTTATCGTAGAAGTGGTTCATTTTTTTGAACCGATGGGAAAAATGGATAGTAGATAAACCATTATATTTATCTACGAAGATTTTAGATTTTTTGGCAATCCAATGTTTCATTCATATCAATGGAAATTAAAAAGATGTAGGTTCACACTATCATGTTGACAGTATAAATGACCTACTTCGAATGATCTCTGTATTTGGATGTGACTTCAACCGAAATAACCATCTCTTTTAAAAAAGCAGTATCTAGGTGATAGTTTCCTTTGGTAGGAAAATATACTTCGAGCGCCGGCACATACCAACCAGGTTCTTCACCAAAGGCTTGTTTTAGCCCTGCTTCAACATTGCCTTCTATATCCGTTCCATTTTTAACCATCGCAACCCTTTCTTCAAATAAGAATAACCAACTTACATTCCCTCTTGCGTTTATTCCCACGGTGGTTTCATCCAACAAAGCTACTCTGAACTCCGTTTTTACGTGCTCGGAAGCACAAACATTTTCAACAATTTCACTGTACTGAAAAACCCGATTATTACCATCCATATAAGAATAATAATAGCCGAATGTTGTATCCACTATGCTAGATCCAAGTAAGTAGATGTCTAAAGATTTTCTCAAACCGCAAGGTGAATCATCAAACAACTCACAACCGGTTAGCAATAAAAAACAAAGTGCAACGGGAAAAAGAAAAAAATGTGTTTTCATAAGGTGCGTATTTAGAAGAAAAAACGAATGTTAAAATGCATTAATGGACACAAAATTTCTGGGATGGACTTCTTAAACTAATGATTCGGATAAAAATAATATAAACAGTATAAAAGATTAATAAATCTGAATAATAAAACAAATATACACTATATATTAATAAAGGCAACATTTAATATTAATATATTATACTTTTTTAAAACAATTTTTGCAACCTCATATTTCGTTCATAGTTAACTTTTGTAGAAGGTGTTTATTAGATTAAAATTACTTGAAGGTTTCCATTTTTAGTGTTTTTTGGCAAGTTTTTACTTTTAGCTAAAGCATTGGTTATTAGGCAGCGCCAACAATCTGTCCTCAATTGGTGGCATTAAAGACAATTTTCAGAAGTGGATTTATTCCATAAAATTGAAGATTTGATGACCAATCTCCAAAGGCAGTAGGGCCAACACTTTTTTCATGGCCAGAAAAGTAAACCACTACGTTGCAACAGTAATAATATGGATTATGACCAAAATAACACTGATCATATATGGCATCATTAATCCAAAGTTGATGTTTGTTAAAAAAATTACCCTAATGCACTAGGTTTGTTAGGGTAACAAGAATTACTTCATATTATGTGACTACCGCTTGAAAAAAGTTTCCATACTTCGGCTGCCATCATCATACACTAGGGTTAGAAAATACATTCCAGTAGGAAGATTGAGTATATCAATCGACACTTCGTTTTGAAGGCCTGTACCACTTTGGATGATTTGATTTCCCCTATTCAAAATGAAATATTGAGAAATCGACTGATCCCCTACGACAAACAACATGTCTTCGGATGGATTAGGATATAATCGCATTGACCTTCCTACAATTAATCTCTTACAAATTTTTTCTCTACAAGCCTTTTCAATACTCGTTACAGTCAAACAAACGGTGTATACACCTGGTCTGGTCAGTTGAGTTCTAAAATCTTTGGCATCCCAAGTTTGGTTTAAGTCACTAATAGTCCATTGATAAGTGGCATTTGGGTCTTTACTTCTTCCAAAAAAACTATAGAATCCATTGGCAGATTTAATATATTTAAAGTCCGCTCCAAGATCACAATCAGCGATATTATTTGAACCAACCACTAATTTTTTACAAATGGTTTCTGTACAAATTTGAGTCACGGAAATGGCTGGTTTTGTTACGGTAAGGCAAACTGAGTATTCACCTCGAGCGACAAAATCATGTTGTAATTCCTGTCCATCGTACGTTTTGCCGTCGCTTATTTTCCAAGTATATTTGGCTCCGTTTCCAGCATCCGACCATCCTTTGGCTCGTACGTTTGAACCGGTTAATTCAAATTTAAAATCAACATTCAAAACACAATCAGAGCTATTAGTTTCTCCAACTTTTATTTTTTTACAAATGATTTCTGTGCAGATGGAACTAGTGTTGGTGGCAGCTTTAATCGCAACAAGGCAAACCTCATATTCTCCCCGATTGGCAAAGGTGTGTTTTATTTCCTGACCTTCAAGGCTTATGCCATCACTTATTTTCCAATAATATTTAATACCACTTGTGACATTAGTCCAAGCTTTGGCTAGCAAATTATTTCCCGTTAATTCGAATTTAAAATCGGCGGAAAGTCCACAACCAGATGAAATATTTTCACCTACTTTTACTTTTTTACAAACTACTTCGGTGCAACTTTGACTAACAGTAGTGGCAGGTTTAGCTACAACTAAACAAACTTCATAATCTCCTTTACCAGGGAAAGTATAGTTTAATACTTGACCACTGACTGTAATTCCATTACTTATTTTCCAATAGTAGGTAGCATGAGGTCCTAAATCCGACCAGCCTTTGGCATTAAAATTCAATTCAATCAATTCGTACTTAAAGTCCGCATGAATTTGACAACTTGAACCAGTATTGTCTCCAATTTTTATTTTTTTACAAACGGTTTCAGTACAAATACTACCAGTTGCTGTGGAGTTAGGAAGGGTTACAGTAAGACAGACATTATATTCACCTTTATTAGCATATTGATGACGAACTTCTTGTCCTTCACTTTTAGATTGATCGCCAAAATCCCAATTAAATCTTGAGGTGTTTGTTATACTAGTTGAATTGAAGAAACCTTTGGCAGTTAAGGTTAGTTGATCTGTTTCGAAGTTAAAATCAACTTTTAGGTTACAAGGAACACTTAAGGCCGCATTTTCTACGCTTATTTTTTTGCAAATAGCACCGGTACAGTGATCATTTACCAACACCTTTAGGCAAACTTCGTAGTCACTGGCCAATTCGTATTGATGGCTAGGATTTTGTTCTCGAGACGTTTTACTGTCTCCAAAATACCAATACCATTCAGACACTGGTTTGTCGCAAAATCCGATAAATTCAACATTTCCGTTTTCCTTTTCTTCCATTTTGAAATCAACCTTGGCGCAATATACATCTTGTGCCTTTACTTGCTGAAGGTTAAAAAGCGCCGTAAAAAGGACAAAATATGTCCATTTGGATATCAAACTCTGTAAAAACATTTTCATATGATGAGATTTAATAGTATACAAAATTAAACTATAATATTCAGAACAACAAACGATTATAATATATTTTTAATATTTAATGTTCCAGAATTCCAATAACTAAATAATAATCCATACAACCATATAGTCATTGGAATAGCTTATTTCGCTTCAAAAATGGAGATTAAGTTTTATTATATAATTTTTTAAAGGCCTTATTCATAGAACAATTGTAAGGATGTATTAAAAAATTATTGGATTTTTTTCAACAACATGTTAATTTTTTGATCGATTCCTAATAAGTTTACGATTACTATTTCTCGTTTTTCATTTTTATTTTTTTTTCTCCCAATATCCAAATAGGTTTATAGCCTTTTTTCAATTTTAGGTTGGGTTTTGTTAGCGTATAGTCATGGATAAATTTGACCACTTCAGCCACGTCGTCTGAAAAAAGAACAAGGTCTAAGTCATCTTTACTGATGGTACCTTGTTCTGCCATAAATTCTATATGCTCTAATAAGTCTTTGTGAAATTCTTTTCCCATAATGATAACAGGAAAAGGTTCTATCTTTTTAGTTTGAATTAAGGTAATGGTTTCAAAAAATTCGTCTAATGTGCCAAAACCACCTGGCATCACTACAAAGGCAAAGGAGTATTTCCGTAGTATTTCTTTACGTACAAAAAAATGATCAATGTTGACATAGGCATCTAAGTAAGGATTTGGGCTTTGTTCTTTAGGCAAAACTATATTACAACCAATAGAAAGGCCTTTTGCATCTCGTGCTCCTCGATTTGACGCTTCCATTAAGCCTGGACCGCCTCCAGTGACTATGGCAAAACCCATCTTGGATAGTTCTGCCGAAACATTCCTCGTCAATGTATAAAATGGGTGGTCTTCTTTAAATCTAGCCGAACCAAAAACAGTGATGCTCGGCCCTATAAAATGTAAGGCTCTAAAGGCCTTGTGAAACTGAAAAACTACCCCAATCGTGTACAAAAATTCTTTCCATCTAGAACGGGGTCCTGTTAAAAATTCTCTTTCGTCTTTTTCTAATAAACTCTTCATAAACCAAATGTTCCTATTAAAAAGTAAAGATAAACATCCCATCCATCATTTGTAAAAAATTCGTTTGAGTAAAGTGTAAAAAGTAATGTAAATCATCTCTTTTGTATAAAAGTTCGTGTATATTTGGGAAATTATTTTCAAAATAAACCGCACAAAAAATGGTAGAAGAGTCAAGTCATATTGAAGAAATAGAAAGATGGTTTGATCGCTTTAAAAGACATTTTAAAGAAGTCGCCATTAATACTTTAGTTGCGGGAATTGGTGTGTTTATCATCAGCCATGCACTCTTATTTTTAGGCATCGAGTTTTTCCCTGATTTTTTTGTAAATTATATCAGCCCTGTATTTAATTCAGATGGTAGTAGGGATATTCTATTTTATGCCCACCCTTTTGTATTAACCCATTCTTTATCCATTCTATGGAATAGATTTCAAAAATATTTTACGGGAAATTTTCTTAGGACTGGACTAGAATTTGGTTTTATGTATTCTGTTGTTGCTTTACTACCTATTTTGTGGATTACTTTTGCCGCCATGGAAGTAAGTTTTATGATGGTATTTTCCTGGTTTTTATATGGTTTAGTGCAAAGCGCTATTGCTGGAAGTTTTTTTGCATTACTACGAATGAAAAAAATAACGTAAACCAAATTAATTTTTTGTCATAACGAGATTTACCTCGACATCCAACAGATCATTTACGCGTATACTTCCGCCAAGTTTGCTAGGTGGAATTAAATGAAAATCAGAAAAATGCACTTGTTTTTTTCCTTTCATATGGGTCATGTTTTGTTTTTGACTTGTGTAAAAAGGAATAGTATAGAGTTTCTTTACGCCCGCAATTGTAATGTCCACCTGGCCTTCAATGTAGGTGCCTTGTCCCTTTGGTAATGAAGAAAGAAATTTGATATCGATGACAATAAACGGAAACTTATCGTACTTCAGGGTTTTCTGCAAGTCCTTTGTCATAAACCTGTTTTGACAATCAAAATGACCAACAGGAATATGTAATTTGCTGTTGACTTTATATTTATTTTGTTTAAAATGGTCTAGATAATAAACTAATGTATCGGTTTTGCCATAAGATAAAACAGAACAGGTAAATTCATTGATGTTGGTGCTACCATGTACTATCAGACTACTGTTGCTTTTAACAATCCATACTTCTTGATTTCCTGGATTAATCCAAAAAGAAACAACATGAAATAGCCATAACCAAACCAAAAACATCGTCAATATTTTTTATAATAAAACGAACAAATATACTATTAAAATGGAAGGATAAAAAAAGGTTGAAACCGGAGACCCGGTTTCAACCTTAAACATCATTTTGAAATGAGTCTTAAAAAGAAATTGAGATTAGAAACCTACAACTGCTTGGATAAGGATTCCGTTAAATTCACCACCGTTACGGATATCACTTCCTTTAAAATCGTTATAAGTTTGTGTTACATATTCACCTTTTAATAATAAGTTTTTAGTTGGGAACCAACCTGCAGATACAGCAAATCTGTTGACAGAAACATCATCTGTATATCCAGCCAATCTTGCGGTTACTGTATTGTATTTTGCTCCGATAAAGAGTTGCTCATTGGCCAAGAATCGGTAGATACCTTCTACGGCAATTTGAGTTGTTTTTCTAGCTTCAGCTTCAGATTTAGCTTGGGCAGATACAAATTCTAAAGTACCAAATAATTCAGCACCACCATATTTAACAAATGGGTTAATCATAATGGCGGTTCCTTGTTGGAAAGACCCATAAGGATTAAAACGACCACTTACGAAATTACTCGTTGCGTTAAAGGCTGTGTTTTCTAAAGTACCAAAGTAGTTAGAACCTGTTCTGTCACCTGCATATAAAGTAGATCTTGGTGTTTCGGCATTGGTGTACATGGATGCACTCAAACGGTATCTCAAATCACCTGCCGTATTGTCATAAGCTGCTTTTAAAAGGATAGAAGGGCTTCTTTTTTGAATGGCAGTTGATGGGTTAGTGCTGTAATCAAAAATATCATTTTTAATTAATCCACCTGTCATACCTGCCATTAACATAAATCCTTTGGCAGGAAAGATGTATACTTCACCACCAATTTCTGTAGCAAAGGCGTCCATGATGTTATTTTCACCAAAGGCATTAAAGATGGCGTTACCTCCGTCTGATCTTCTGAAATGTTGGTCACCATAATTAACTTCCATGTGACCGATTTTTACCCTTACATATTTGGTAAACCATTCAGGATTGTTAAACATAGGCAATTTGTCGATTTGGATGTAACCACCTTTTACCCAAAATTCATTGTGGTGTCTTGATGCCATGTAATTCTCTAAAAATACTCGAATACCATCGTCAACTTGAACGTCAAAATTTAAGTTAGCTGCAGCCAAATTAAATCCACTAGACATGGCATAAAGTTTATTGGAAGCTACGGTGATGGTATCGGCATTTGAGTGTGATAAACTTTGAAATCCTTGAGTAAATGCACCACCAATATTTAATTTAAATCCATCATATTCTACATCATCCATTTTAGATGGCTCAAATACGTGCATTCCTTTTTGATTGTTAACCCTTGAATATTGTATAGTTTGGGCCAACAGTTGATTCGCAAACATGGCAAGTACCAAGACGAATAAAAATTGCATTAAATTTCTCATTTTTACTTTGATTTAAGGTTAAAGAATAAGTTATTATTTATTTATTGAATATAAAATTAAAGCTAAGTTCGACGTCGTTTCCTGTGGTCACAGCTCCCATCATAAAGGAAGGAGGCTCAACATTATAATCCGACATACTCAATTTCTTTTTTGCCACTACAGAATAAGAATCAACATTGATTTTTTTAAGGGTGGCTGTCATATCTGTCTCTCTTGTTTTTCCAGCTATATTTAATAATATAGTAGCGGTTACAGTATAGTTTACATTATCTTTGGTCGTGACTTTTGCGTTTTTCAAGTCCGCAATAATATATGGATTTTTATCTGTTTTTAATGCTTTGTACGCATTGTTGTCCATACTTCCTTTCCCGCTTTTTAAGGTTTTTACACCAATTTTAAATTTCATCGCAGAAATACCTGTCAAATTTCCGTTTCCATCTAAAGTCAGCGTTGCACTACAATCCGCTTTACTGCTTTTCATTTCCCAATCATGTAATGTGGATGTTCCACTTACCATGGAGTTTGCTGTGGCCGTCATAAATTTTACTTGACCTGACATGGAAACCTGGCTTAAAAGCAAAAGGCTGATGGCGGCAAACATTTTATAATTTTTCATGCTTAATTTATTTAGTTGTAATTGATGGTGTAAAGGTAGTCTGAGAAGGTCATAAAAAAAGATGACCTTCATTAAGTGGTATGTTGATCTTAATCAGTATATTTTTGATATAAATTGTAGGTTGCTTATTTATATTTGTATCATAAAACTGAGGGAAATTATTTCCTATATAATTAATATAAAGTTTGCATTTATATATTTATAAGAATTAAATGTCGGATAAGTAATTAATATAATTATTATATATGGTAATGAAATTAAATGAAGGAATGACAAATACCTTTCATTTCTGTGTTTTTCTATGAAATTTTGGAAAAGTTGGCTAACTTTGTAAAAATTTATTTGTATGCTCAAGCCGATTTTATCCCACCTATGGGTTCTACTTGTATTTTATGTAGGAAGCCTACAAGCCCAATCACAATATTTAAATGATTATTGTACCAATGCAATCTCAATTTTATCAGACAACCAAGTAATAGAATCGCTTGGTTTTGCCTCGTTGGATGATGATGCCTGTGGAGATAATATGGAAAAAGTGCACGGTATATGGTACGTTTATGAAGGAAAAAATACGTTAGTAGAAATTTCTTTTATTCCAGAACATGACGAAAATATAACAATACACATTTTTGAAGGTAATTGCCAGGAATTGACCTGTGTCGAGGCTTCTCATCATCGGTTTTTTGCGAATGACGGCGTACTTTACTATATCCTTGTGGCAAAAAATGTAGGTTCGTATGGACAATATCAAATTGCTTTTTCTCTATCAGAAAAGGAACTCGCTTTATACGATAATTGTGAAGGAGCATTAATCATGGACTGTGATTCTTCCTACCAAATTTATCCCAGACAACTGACCAGAGATAGAATAGAAACACCTTGTTTTCAACAGGAATTTTTAGGATGGTTACAAATTGACGGTGACGGACTAGATAAATTGCTTCAATTTTCTTCTGGATTTTTTACAGAATTTTCATATGCTTTTTATGAGAATGATTGTGATAGTTTGAATTGTCTTTATAGTGGAAATTCTTCTGCTTTCCGGTTTTCTTCCATTCCTGGAAAAAAGTATTATCTGGCAGTTACCCATGAAAATTTGGATTTGACCATTCCAGTTACGATACAAATGACATGTGTTGAAAATAACTTAAATAACACTTGTGCTAATGCAACTACTCTTGGTTGTGATCAATTTATAACGGCCGAATTAAGCGATACTATACCACCAGATTTGGTCAATGTTGGCGTTGGGGCTTTTCCCGGTTTTTGGTATCGAATCAGTGGAAACAGTCAAAAACACTTGTTTACTTTGCAGTCTCAAGCCATTGAAAATTTGGTGATTTCTTTTTTTATAGTCAAAAGTGGAGATTGTACACAACAAGTTGAAAATGTAATATATAACCCATACCCACTTTCGGACAACGAATATATTGTACACGCTAATCAAGATGAGGACATTTTGGTCAAAGTGGCTTATTTTAATGCACCTACTAATTTTACGATAGGTCATCATTGTTTTCAACCAGATACCAATTTTGATTGTATCCAAGCAAAAAATATCATTTGCGCAGACACAATAGAAGTATATGAAACAGCCAAAGGAGATTTTTCTGCACCAAAAACTGGATTAGAAGGAAATTATTTTAACATCTCAGGTAGCGCTGATCCTTATACTTTTAATATTGTCGAAGGCGAAGGTCCAGTCATTTTTACCATATACGAAATGGATTGTGACTCCTTGGTATTATTAAAGTCATTTGAATATTTTTGTTCCCCTGGCCATAGTTTTTCTCTTGACCTACCCGTTGGACAACAATATATACTTAAGACACACTTTTTTAATTTTAATTTCCAAAAAATTGTTTTAAGCTTAGAATGCTCATTTTCTCATCAAAATATTTATTGTAATAATGCCTTACCAATCTTTTGTGGTGAAATGAATTCCCTGCCAAGTATCGGTCCAGGATTCTCTATAAAATCTGATGATTGTTCGCCAACGGAAGGTTATTGGTATTCTTTTGAAGGAAATGACAGCATTGTTTCTTTGTCCGTTAGTTATCCGTTTCAACAGTATTCACTTTATGAAGGAATATGTGGAACATTGACTTGTTTATACGCCAATCCTTTTTTTACAGGTGTACGAGATTTCAGGATTCATACAGAGAGCGGGAAAAAATATTATATCAAGATGTTTGCCGGAGTTAATTCATTTCCAAGGCCAACATTTACTATCCAATGTTATCCACCTTCAGATATTATTACGTGTGACAATGCAAGTTTTTTGGTTTGTGGTGAAACTGTCACGTTGGAATTTAATAGTCCGTCTGTAGAAAACGCTCAAATCTGCTCGCAGCAGGCTGGAGTTTGGTATTTCATTGAAGGAAATAACAGCCTTATAAAATTAAGCACACATAGTGATGTAGAACTATCTTGTTTTGAAGGTCGGTGCGATTCACTAAGTTGTATAAGCACCAACGCTGGAAATCTTCATTTTTATGGCAAAGAAGACTTCACCTATTATATTAAAGTAGACAGTAGGTATAACACGTTTCAAGAGCTCCAAGTGTCTTGCACAGACATTGACTATAATGCATGTGAAACACCCATTAATATGACTTGCGGAGATTCTATAATGCTAAATTTTTCCAATGGTGTTACCATAAGACCTGATGAAGTAGATGTTTTTGCGGTGTACGGACATTGGTTGAGTTTGGAAGGAACTGGAGATTCCTATGTTTTTCAAACAGAAACGTATAACCCTGTTGGCAAAGTCAAATTTTATATTTACGATGAGCACTGCGATCAATATAGCGATTTTTTAATTATACCTTCTGGTATATATTCATGGAACTTAGCCACCGAATTTGGAAAAAAATACAAAATATTATTGGCTTGTGAAAACCAAGACTCCTTATTATTTAATGTAGAATGTATCACTAGCCCGGAAGGTGCTTCTTGTAATCAAGCAGACCTCTTAGAATGTGGACAAATATTTGACTATTCCTCCGAAGGCAGAACCTCAAATTCTTTGCTTGGTATTAATGCACAATATTGGTTTACTTTTTCTGGCAATGGAAACGTTATGACCCTATCTTCTTTGGATCCGAATAATCTAAATTCTTATCGTTATATCGTATATAAAGCGGTTCAGGCATGTGACAATTTACAAGAAGTAGCCCAGTTTATACCTAACGGCAGAGCAGTATATTGGAGGACAGAGGTTGGTGTAACATACTATGTGGTTTTAGGCGAAGTGATTCCAGCCGATGTTAGCAGGTCATTTGAATTACAATGTTTTCCAAATCAATCTAGCTCCGATTGTGATTCGGCACCTTTTTTGGAATGTGGCATAAAGTATTCAGCATCTACGAAAGATCATACATCAAGTTTTTTTGGGGAATGTGCAGAAGATCATCCAGGGACATGGTTTCAGCTTTCAGGTGATGATTTAGAATATGAAATTCAATTGACAAATTTGTTTGGATACCCGGGAAATATCAATGTTCTCATAGGTCAAGGAATTTGTGATTCTATTACTTGTTTGGTGGCGGCCACCTTATCCTCAGCTAATCCATCCATTCGTTTTGCGACGCAATCTGGTTCAAACTATATCATTAAATTTGAAGGAAGTTTGGGCGATGAAGTAGACATATTTGACTTTAGGGTTCTTTGCCAAAACCAAGCAGAAAATGATAATTGTGCATTAGTAGAAGAAGTGGTTTGTGGTTCGTCGTATAGTGGACGGTTGGGCAATTTGCAGCTTGATGATAACAACGCATGTAGGGATGTAATGCAAGGATTATATTATACTATACAAAATATCCAAGGTGAAATTTCTCTATCATTTTCTGAAATTGCGGATGAAAATATGGTGGTAAACATTTACCAAAACTCTTGTGATTCGAGTGGTATCTGTTTGTATGAAACGACCATAAATCAATTCAATCCTACTTTTAAATGGCTGGTTGAATCTCAAAACTCTTATAGTTTTAGGTTGTCTTCACCTTTGAATAGTCAAGTAAGTTTTGTATTTGACGTAGCTTGTAATGAGACACCAGAAAATGTATCATGTAGTACAGCAACCGAGTTATTATGCGATGATGTAGTAAATATTTCATTATGCACACCGCTTGCTTTCCAAGGAGAAACCCCATGCCATTTTACTGAAGATGCTCGGGTTTTTTGGTATTTGCTTCCTCGGACAACTCAAGTAATGGAAGTGGAAATAATCGACGGAAAAGACAAATCACATTATGTTTCTGTCTTAGCAGGAATTTGTGGAAACACCGTCTGCCAACAAGTTTTTGACATCAATCAAGACAAATTATTGATAGAAACAGACGAGGATTTTAATTATTACCTTGCTATCCATGGAGATGCGCAGTCAAATCACGATTTTTCATTTATACTTAGATGTATAGATAAAGTAGCTAATGACGAGTGTTATGAAGCACAAATATTACAATGTGGTGATACGACCACAGCCAACGTATTATATGCCAATTACACCCAATACTTTCAAGATGGTTGCTCCATAAATCCTTGGAAAGATGTATGGTATGAAGTGGAAGGTACTGGCGATATCCTCGAATTTAAATTTAACTCCGAACAAAATTTTGGAGGTTTTATTAATGTTTTTATCAAAGGAGAATGTAATAATTTGTCCTGTGTGACCAATGGAATATGGAGGAATAATTCAGAAAGTGCTGTTTTTAGATTTGTATCAGATCCAGATCAAACTTACTTGTTTAGTATCCAACATCCGATTGGTGATACCACATCATTTACCCTACAATGTACGCCGAGGGCAGTAAATGATCTTTGTGAAGGTTCTTTAGAATGGATTTTTAATGACACCACCGTGGTGGATATAGCCGGCAGTACAGGAGATGAGGGTATTCCATGTTACAACAACCAAAGAAATGGTGTTTGGTATCATTTTGAAGGCAATGGAGGATATGTTTCTTTTGAATCTGGCAATCCGGAAGGACCTGTTGTTTCATACATTTTACTCGAAGGAGATTGTCATGAGAACATTTGTATAGATGCTGGTATTTTCTCTCCCGAATTTTCATTAGATTTTCGAACAGATTTAGGTAAAAAATATTTTCTCGTTTTATATGGTAACAGTGGTTTGATTAAGTCTCAAAAAGGACCATTGATTGACAATCATTCCTGCTTAGAAGCGGTTATTTTAGAATGTAATGTCTCGGCGATTGTGCAGTCCAGATTTACGCTGCCAGATCCAAGTGGGTCTTCCTGTGCCAACCCGGATGAAAATACGGCCTGGTACAAGATTGAAGGGGATGGACAAGTTCGTCATTTTACCTTTTCAACAAGTGGTGCAGCTGGTTCATTGGACATGCTCACGGCCTGTGGGGATACGTGTTTGTTTAAGCACGTCATTGATTCTATAGATCCAGCGCCTTTAAGATGGATTGCAGCAGCGGGGGAGGTGTATCTTCTCAAATTAAATATTTCAAGGCTCTATCCGGAGCAGGTACTCATTTTGACTTCAAATTGTGAGGATGGACAACCAAATTACAGCCCCTCCACGGCAACGGTTTTATCTTGTGATGAATTTGTCATTGACACGGACAGAGGTGCCATCAATCCATTGCAAACATGTTTTGAACCACGAGATATAGTGCACTGGTATTTTTTTGAAGGAAACGACAGTTTATTTACCATTCCCGATACTTTTCCAATGGGTGTCGAAGTATTGATTTTGGATGAAAATTGTTTAGTCCTACATAATATAACCACAAATGGTGGCGTATTTCAAACCGTTAAAAATCAGAAATATTATTTGGCTATTCGTTACCAAATGGGACAACCAAGTGGACAGATTGTTTTCCGGGTTTTATACAAATGTATCGTCATCGGAACGAAGGATGAACAATGGAATGAGTTGACCATGACAGCAGCACCGAATCCATTTACATTAAACACGCAGCTTCATGTAGTTTCTAAGCACAATGGGAATGCCATTCTCGACATATCAGATGTAAAAGGGCGGTTGATCGAGCGCAAAAATATTATATTGAATGTGGGGAATAACATCATTCAGTTGGAAGATTTTAAAGGTTTTGTTCCGGGAGTATACGTTGCAACGCTTTTACATAATGGAGTTAAACGATCTGTAAGGTTGGTGAAGTTGTAGTATATTGGAGGTATATGTAGGAATAGTTCGGTTTGCAAGGGAGAAGTAGTGTAGTCATCTGTTGGTTTCAAAGTACAGCCATACCATAAAGACTATAACATGGGTATTCTTTG
Organism: Saprospiraceae bacterium; assembly: GCA_049290115.1. GTDB lineage: Bacteria > Bacteroidota > Bacteroidia > Chitinophagales > Saprospiraceae > OLB9. Next base: position 27,126 of record JBATMZ010000077.1, read on the forward strand.
CCTCAAGCCGGCAGGGCTTCTACTTTTTTCATTGATAAAAAAGTAGACTTTATTCTATATTTTTTCAGTACTTTGTTGGAGAATCCCAAGCCGCTTATGCGGTTCACTCCGTCAAAGGTCTGTCGACCTTTGGTCTCGTCCATAAGACGAGACTGCACTTCGTTCATCTTCGCTTCTCGCATTGTTTTGCTCGACCCTTCGGGATCGCTCAGTCACATTTACGCTCTATTTGCCAGATTCTACTTTGTTCTTGGATTCATTTATCTTCCGATCCCTTGTTTATCATTGTTTTCCAGGTGGCTTATTTCGCTATTCCGATTCTTCTCTCACTATCGCTGGTTTTTTGGCCGCTGAGTCGAAAAAGAGGGCGAAGGTCGTTCCGTCTGACGATCATACAAGATTGGCTCACGACACTTTCGCCGTTCACAATGTCGATCATCGTAGCCTCTTGGCTACGATGGTGTATCTGTAGGCCTCAGGCCGAAGTATATTATACCAAAGTATGGCTCAAAGAACAAGTTGACTGAAAAGACTATTTCATTTTGGGATTGAACTAAGGCCTTCATATAATAAGGAGAATCCCAAGCCGCTTTTGCGGTTCACTTCGTCAAAGGTCTGTCGACCTTTGGTGCTGCGCACTGCACTTCGTTCATCCCGATCATCGTAGCCTCTTGGCTACGATGGAGTAACGGTCGGCCTCAGGCCGAAGTATTATATACCAACGTGCGGTTCATGAACAAGCTGACTGAAAAAATGATTCCATTTTGGGATTGAATTAAGGCCTTCATATAATAAGGAGAATCCCAAGCCGCTTTCGCGGTTCACTCCGTCAAAGGTCTGTCGACCTTTGGTGCTGCGCACTCTACTTCGTTCATGTCATTGATAAAAAAGTAGACAAAAAATCTAGGCCAAAAAAAGGCGATTGCGAAGTACCGTTCGCTCTCGAATCTTCATTTACGCTCTATTTGCCAGATTCTACTTTGTTCTTGGATTCATTTATCTTCCGATCCCTTGTTTATCATTGTTTTCAATATGGCTTATTTCGCTATTCCGATTCTTCTCTCACTATCGCTTGTTTTTTGGCCGTTTAGTCGAAAAAGAGGGCGAAGGTCGTTCCGTCTGGCGATCATACAAGATTGTCTCACGCCACTTTTGCCGTTCACAATGTCGATCATCGTAGCCTCTTGGCAACGATAGTGTAACTGTAGGCCTCTATCCGACAGTATTATATACCAACGTGCGGTTCATAGAACAAGCAGACTGAAAAAACGATTTCATTTTGGGATTGAACTAAGGCCTTCATATAATAATGAGAATCCCAAGCCGCTTTCGCGGTTCACTCCGTCAAAGGTCTGTCGACCTTTGGTGCTGCGCACTTTACTTCGTTCATCCCGATCATCGTAGCCTCTTGGCTACGATGGTGTAACTGTCTGCCTCTGGCCGAAGTATTATATACCAACGTGCGGTTCATAGAACAAGCAGACTGAAAAAATGATTCCATTTGTATTTAATGCCTCGAGCCGGCAGGGCTTCTACTTTTTTCATTGATAAAAAAGTAGACAAAAAATCTAGGCCAAAAAAAGGCGATTGCGAAGCACCGTT
>JBATMZ010000078.1:0-26404 GCA_049290115.1 Saprospiraceae bacterium
CCACTATGTCCTCAACTTGAATTTTTTTTACACAAATGACAAGTGAATCAATACTTTGATTTATCCCATTCTTCCTTACTTTTAAATAACCATTATTTTCATTAATGACAATAAAAATTAGATAATCAATTAATCCTTGCACATTTCCTATTGGTGGAAAATTTGATACTATTATCACAACACCTTCCTTCACAGTTTTGCCTACATAATTTCTGAATTCGTCTTTTAATCTAACTACTTCGGAAAGATTGTCTTTGTTCGTATTTATATCTAAAATTTCAAGCATATAATAATTTGTTATTTTAAGATTTATTAAAATGTAGGCTTACATATTCCGGTTAAACTGAACCACCTATTCCGGTCCAAGCCGAGCCACTTCTGAGGATGATCTAAAAGGTTAATTAATTCAATTTTTAATACCTGAACTATTTCAGGAATTATCATTACAAAAGTAACCAAGAAGTTTCATTAAACCATAGGATTTTTTACAATTTTCCAATGGATTCCCCTGCTAATTCTATTCTATGTACCTGATGGATAATTCTGTCAAGTATGACATCTGCTATGTTGTCCTCGTAAATGTAATGATGCCAAGCAGAAACGGGTATCTGAAAGGTTATAATAGTCGAGTGTCGGACTCCTACCCTGCTTGTGTAGGTGTAATATTTTATGCTAAAACTTGAGTCGTAAAGTTAATATCTAAATTTTCTTGTAAATTCACATCCCTGACTATTACGACTCCATCATTACTTAAGGACATTAACTTTCTTTCGTCCTCAGAGAAGGCTACGAAATTAACTTTTTCAGTTTTATCAAACTTGATTTCATCTCCATGTTCAATAAATGAGGCTATTTCCTGATGAGTGTCACTATTAATAAGATAAATTGCATTGGATTTTATGTGACCGGTACCACCCATAGAAATTGGGGAATACCCCTGATCGGATAATGCAATAAAATTACCTGTTGGACTAAAACATAGAAAACTTCTGCTACTAATTTCTTTAATATGGCTATCTATGAAGATTTGTTTTTCAGAGATAGATTTATTATTAATTTCATCTATCTGATCAAATAACTGTTTAACGTCAATCACATAAGTACTAGGCTTGCTATCATAAGTAGCAAAAAGGCCTTTTTTTGAAAAACTACAAACCCAAGCTGCATTATTTGGTTTTCTTGATTCTATTGACTCAATTATCGATAATTTTCCGCTTGCTTTGTCAACATTGATTTTCATTATATTGATGTATCCTTTTAAAGGTGGTTTACCAACATAGCCAAAAAAGTTATTATCGTGACTAAATGAACCGTAATTATAATATTGTAATTCTAATGGAAATGTTACTTCTACTTTTTGTTCTGATGCTTTATTGCATATATGAATGTATTCTTGTCTTTGAACTAACTTATTAAAAGTAATAGCGGAACTGTCAGATAAATTTATTTCATCAAAATAATCTTTATATCTCTGATAAAGCTCCTCTTTATTTTTTTCAACTTTTTCTGTAGGAAGTAAAGGAAGAAGCTCGCCCAGTTTAATTTTAAGCTCCTCAACCTCTTCGTTTGACAATATAACTTTATCAATTATATGGATATATCTTGTCATTTCAGCTAAATCGGCATATAAACTACCATCAGGACTCAAAAACTTATAGTAATGATAATTAGGTTGTGTTATTTCTTCAAAAGTCTTTGGATCGATAATTTTAACTCGTCTAGTCCTATCTTCCTCAACAATGGCTTGACTATCTTTGGTAAACGCAATGAATGTACCGGAGTCAAAATTTGTAGTTGTCCCTTTTTCAATATCATACCATTGATATTCATTGGATGCGTTTTTAATAAGTAAGGTTTTACCATTCGGTGAAAGATATGATTCTTTAATATGATATTTCCCTAGTTTTATTTCTGTGGAGTTATATCGCTTTGATGTAAATTCAAATTTTAAATAATTAAATTCTTGCCCTACAAGGGTAATTATTTTGTTCATTTCTCTACTTATAGAAACCAAATTACCAAGCACAGCGTTTTTGCATATACCTGATTGAGGATTTATCAGTATTTTATTTTCGCCTAATATGTATTCCTTATTAAATACATATTTCGATGCTTCCAGGAATTTTATATTAGCATCATAACTTTGTACATTTACAAATATACTTTTTTCGAGATTAAACCCTTTTATTTGGGTTTGATAATTGTTTTTTTCGGATGCGGTATCCAGGTACCATATGGTACGATGATTTTGTATGTAAAGTTTATTTAGTACACTTACTTTGGAGAATATAGGTATCAACAAACTGGCGTATGAATACAAACTAAAAATATTTTTTTCAATTTCTGCTAAAAAATATAATTGTTCATCAAAGTACAATATGTCCACTTTCTCAATCTTTCCAAGATCATTTTTTTGGTTACCATAATAAATTATTGTCGACAATTCATTTTTTATCACCAAACCATTATGATCATGCACAATCTTAGTTTGAGTTGACCCTGCTTCAGCATTCATTTCTCCTATTCCAATACTATATCTTTTATCAGTTATAATATTTGGTTTTACACCTCTAACTCCATTTGTAGTTATTTCATTGTACCCTAATAGTTTTTGGAGTTCAAATATTTTTTCTATTATTATGGTATCTTTTATGGAAAATAATTGATGAAAATAATTCATTTGGCTAAGCTCAGGGCCATTGTAAGGTATAATTGTATTGGTATAAGGGGAAGCTAATATATTTTGAATTGATTGAATGACATCAGCCCTTTCACTCAAATGGATATATTGATTCTGAAATTTTTTACCTACATGTACATAATTTTGACCGGTTAGGCGCAGGGGCTCGCCTATTATTATGGACGTAGAAGACTCACTTGAATAATTGTAGCATTTTAAATCAGAGCCGCTTAATTCAAAATAGTTTCCATATGTATCAATAACTGTGTTGTCAGTTTTATCATAATTTATGCTTGTCATTTTTTTAGTGTGTACAACATGTACAAATAATGGTTGGACTACCAGTAACCTATTGGCTTCTTCACTCAGTTGATATGAAATTACTCCGTCATATCTTATTTTTTCAACAAAATGATGCCCATTACTATTCAAGATCTCAAAACACCGGATACCACTATCTCCCGAACCTCCGCTATGAACCCACAAAATATTATTTTCTACTAATAGTTGTAACTCTTTATAATTTAATAGTTCATGAATGATGCTAAATGTTTTAATATTATAGATGTAGTAATTATTATACCTGAAATTACCTGCACCATAAGTTTTTATAAAAAGAAAATTATCTGAATCCAATTGTCTGATGTCACTCGGAATGATACTATTTTCTGTTAACAATTTATCATTCATTTCATCGTAGAGTAAAAGTCTGTCTTTCATGACTATAAATGAAAAATCAATCTCATCAAAAACAAACGCTGCCTTGAATTCACTTGTACCAAATCTTATAGCATCCTTTACCTCTATTTTTTGTTTGTAATCCACTCCTTGAAAAGTACATTTAGCTAAATATTCCCCTGCTTTATTAAGTGAAATAAGACTAATGATAACATTTTTTTCTATGTGCAATTGATGAATCATCTCATCATTATAATACACTTCGACATCTATGTCACCATCCTTGGCACGCAATTGAAATTCAGAATTTTTATATCCTATTGAAGGAAATATATGAAATGGATTTTCCATTGTTTTATTTTTATTATTTTATCAACAAATCTTCCTAAAATTCAAATCACCAAATCACACAACCAATAACCCCATTCGATAGAAACTTAACAATCTAAATTTTAAAATTACTAGGTTCCCACCCTCCTCACAACCCAAAAACATAAGTCACCTCACAGGCTTTACACTGACGAAGCTCCTGATCATACTCAGCAATATCAAACCACCCGCCGGTTTTCTGGAAGATGTCAAGACCTCTGCCTAGTATGATTTTCCATCCATTGTCAAGAGATATCGACCTGTCGTGGATGTTTTCATCAAATTCAAAGGTAAAGAATACGCCAAGCGGCTCAAGTGATTCTGCCATTTGCCTCAGTCCTTCTTTGGCATTCTCTACGTAGTCTTCGTTGTTGTTGGTGATTAGGTGAAGCCTGACTTCATCTTCCACCTTTTTTTTCTTGGTGATGAGTTGGGCAAACTCCATAAAATTCCTAAGTTGATAAGGCAAACGGATATAAGGGTCTATCACTTTTATATCTTCTGCTCCTTCAATATATGGTCCAAAGAGATGTTCAAAAGAAATGCCTGTCTGGTTATCTCTGATTATTTTTTGGCCCTCTCTTGCAGTTGCAGCAACTTGTTGATTCATTTGAGAAGTACTTTTTTCTTCTTCACCTGACGCTTCAATTGCTTCGATAGCATCAACATCAGGTTGAAAATATTCCATTACTTCCAGTGTTTCGACGTCATATTTTTTGCCGGATCCTTTGACCTTATAACTGAAATCAACTTCTTCAAATGTTTCGTCCATCTTGATCAACTGTTGCTTGACTCTCTTTCTGCTTTCTATGGCAAAATCGAGTAACTCTCTCGCTTCATCTTCACTATATTGACCGTTTGGATATATAACTTTTACAAGTCCTGAGAAGGTTTTGGCAATGGAGTCTTTATCTCTGGTGGTAATACTCTCTGACAATTCAAACAGCTGCTTATAGTCATGCATATGATCTTCTTTCCGGAGTTCTTTCAGTACTTCAGCCAGGTAGTCTACTATAAATCCGTATCCATCTGTAAACATTTCATTCCTCAATTTCTGTACTTCCCATCCCGGAATGTAGGCATGTATCCTGTCCAGAAATGCGGTATCACTGTATTCCTTCGGAAGTGCTTCAAACAAATGGCTGTGTTTGAGCATGTAAGGAACCGAGTGGTCAGTATTTCCCACAAATGTCATGCTGGCAGATGCTCCGTACACTTGTGTTCCCCTTGAGAAGGATTTATTGGCCATATAGTTCTTCATGATATCCACCAAGCCTTTGTCAACTTTTTTGGTTCTACCAGCAAATTCATCATAAGCAACCACATCCCAATATCCCACCAATCCTATATCACCGGTAGTATTATTGACAAATAGTTTAGCCTTGGTCACTTCACCACCGGATAACAATATGCCATGCGGGGATAATTCAGAAAATATATGTGATTTACCCGTACCCTTGGGCCCGAGTTCTATCAGATTATAATTATTTTCTGCAAAAGCTACCAATCTTGCCAACTGAAGCAGTTTTGATCGAAAACTAAACTCATCGGGATTCAGACCTATCGTCTGCATGATGCTATCTACCCATTCCTCTTTTGTAAACGCCTTTCTGGCTTCTTTGTATTCTTCCAGATCTACTTTGCTAACCTGGATGGGCTTCAGGCTTTCTATTATCCATGGAGAACCGTCCCGATCATCTACAGCCAAATAAGCTATAACCGCTATACACCATACGCCTTCAGAAAGTAGTTTTTGATATTGTTTTATAAGATTATCTTCGATGAGTACTTTTTTAAGTCCCAGATTAGCAAATGAAGCTTCATAACAATCTTTACTTTCATTCAATCTGACCGAAACCTTGTCTATGATCCGGTGACTGCCGTGTTCTCTGATGGTAGATTTGATGATCTGTGCCTCATCCCGATGCACAAAATGTTTCGTTACAATCCCCCGGACTGTTTCTACGCCGGCCAGGATGGTTGCTTCATCATCCGTTGCACAATACTGACCTAGTAAGTATTCCAATACATAGGTCGGTACAATGGCGTTTCCCTTGACCAGCTTTGTGAGATCTTTTCTGACTACTTTTCCTGCGAAATGTTCATTCAGTTTTATGTCGAGTGTATTCATATCTTAAAAATCATCAAAATCATTAATAAACGAAATATTGAGCGTATACATATAGGTCTTATATACCTTCCACTGTGCCGTACCTTCCACAGGTTCTTCCAGAACCATAGTCACTTGTTGATTTCTATATTTGCTGCTGGCTGCCGAACTCAACTGAAACCTATGTTTTACCTCTCTCTGGCGCTCACTACCTTCAGTGGCATTAAACAGGTAAGTGAAATAATCGGACAATACTGTCTCATCACTGGATTTCAGATAAGTTCTTAGTTGCCGCGGTTGCACTTTTTCATTGACAAGTTCTTTTTGCAGGAAGGATATGGCAAGGATATTAGTTGTAATTTTATCGGTGGATTGTATAATGTCTATATCTGTTTGTTTGATGGTGTCTTCTCTTTTCCAGGCTACCTTGATCAATGGCACGACGATCTCCTGTAGACTGGCACCACCATGTACAAATCTAAATCCCGCTCCTTTTACTCTGAGCCGGTTGGTGCTTTTTGTTATCATCACTTCAGTATCTCCTGCCAGCCCCAATTGAGCACTGGTGTAATGTTTCATAGCATTGGAAGCTTCCAGATTTTTGCCCAATATAAACCTCCGGTTTTCTTTCCACACCTCTCCTTTGACATCCGATACGGCAAAATCATTGTCTCCTACCACTTCGTGTTGATACAGATATCCATGATCGGACGTGATGTATATATGGCTGCCATTTACATTGGCGATCCTACGCAACAATTCCCGGATAAACACGATTTCAGCTTCTACGGCATCAAATACTTTTTCTTCCGTAGCAGTATCATCACCCGTTTTGTCGATTCGATTATGATAGATATATATCAGATCATATTCTTTCACCCACTGCCGTCCTTCTGTGGCTGCATTTTTAAGCATAAAATCTTCAGCTTTTACGGCAACAGCTCTGACACCGGAATTCATTTCGAGCACTTTGGTTCTGCCTTGTATCCCAAGGGTAGATTGGCCATCAGCTATAACACTTCCATCCTGACCCTTGATCTCCAGTTGAGTATGTGGGAGAAGGGCCGCCATACCCAGCTGTGTGTACGAAGGCAGCGGACTGATCATATACTCTATATCGGCTTCAAATCGTTTTTCAGCGTGCAGCTGTTGACACAGTTCCCATCCGTTTTCGTACCGGAGTGCGTCCGTGATGATCACAAATAGTCTTTGACTCCTGGCAGTAAAACTTTTTACATGATTCTTAAAAAACTGTACTTGCGCCTTTTGTGATCGGTATATCCATTCATCTACATGATTCACTTTGTCTTGTAGGTTATTGTTGACTTGCAGCAGCCACTTGTTGGAGTATTCCTTCAGTACTTTTTCTTTGAGCGGTCCGAGTACGCTGTTCTGTCCTGACTGACGGTAGTGAAAGACAAACTTACGGTAATGGTAGTCTATCTGATGCCACGATTCGGCATACTGACTTGCCGCCTGCTCTATGGATTCTATTTTTTGTCCTTCGGCGAGCATTATCTTTTCCGACATCTGGCCTGCATGTTCCAGACAAGCATAGAAGTCTATATAGGTATTGTACCAGTATTTGTTCTCTCGCTTTTTAATAAACTCAGATAGCGCTTGCACTCGTATTTCCTTATTAATTAATCGACCTGCCAATTCGTGAATGATCTTTTTATCTATGTCCTGAAAGATATCATCATCAATTATAGTGTCCAGTAGGGCATTTTGCAACAATGCCGTTACTTTAAGATCTCCAGCTGCTTTATCTGATACTTTTTTAAAGGACTCCTGATACGACATCGTGTCCTTCCATAGGGATAGTAAGATACCTGTCTCCTTGATGGTCCTCCCATTCCTGGTCAAGGTAAAATTGCGGGAGAATACATCCATCATAAAATCATAGATCGATACTTCATCCGACTGATAGTTAAACTTCCGTTGCACCATCTTCCAGAATGGCTCCTGCAGATGAAAGCGCAGCAGTTCTTTCTCTATCTTGTCATTGCCTTCTATATACTGACTGGCAAAAGCATGGATGTAGGTTTCCAGATTGGCATAGTTGGTATTGAATACAATGGCCATCATCTTAAACTGTAGTTCCTTCTCTGTGTCTCTTTCTCCGATGAGTTCTTTGAGTTTGTTTCTCCTTTCTTTGCTTTGAAAAAACTCGCTATGCGCTACCACCAATTCCTTAAAGTGGTAATCCAGACCTATCTCCTGCAGAAACATGGCTTCCTGATCGGTATAAAACTCCTTATATGCCAGTTGTAAATCCAGCAACCAGTTTTCCGACATGGGCTTTTCTCCATTAGCAAAGTATAACAAAAACTTTTCTGCCGGTTGACCTCGAAGTATTTTATATTTTATGGCAAATTCATTATTATCTACGGCTATTTTTTCTACACCATCCATAGATACTTCATCAAACTGGTCCAACATTTTGCCCTGGTCATCATACCAGAACACCACCCTATGGTCTTGAAATATATTAAACAATGATTCTTCTATCTTATTCATATGTGATTTTTACGACTATTAAACTTTTCAAAAGATTTAAGCCTAAAATTCAAATCTTCAATTTTATTAAGCCTACTATAAAGTTTGAAAATATCATTTTCCTTATCCAGCAAGCATCTGGTTGGATGAGCAATTCGCTTTCTGATTTCATTTATACTACTTAATTCTTTCCATTCTTTTTTAGTATAAGACAACTTCTCAAATAAATCCATATCTGAAATAATTGTGAAAAAATCAACCAGAAAGAAGTGCTCCGTCAATTGATTCTCCAGATCCTGTTCAGTTAAATCTTTAAACTTTTTAAGTATTTGGAAATACTTGTCCGCTGGATCCTCTATGTTTGCTTTTCCTGTGACCCATTCTTCAATTTCAATATTTTTTTTGCACCCATTTAAAAAATCCGCCAAATTTCTTTCTAAATCACAAACCAAACTGAATACATAGATCTGTACTTGTTTACAGTTTAGATTGCCAATGGTTATAAGTCCTGATATATTCCGATGAAAGCTTAGGAAAAAAAAAGTCCTTTTTTCATTGGCAAATTTTTCAATTACGTCTTTGATATTAGCATCAAGTGATATTACATCATTGTAGTTGATGACATGTTTTGATATATTATTGAAGTTGTTGGGCTCATCTGTTTTGAAAAATTCAGTAATGGTACCATTTGTTCCAATAATAGGTAAATGGTCAAACCTGTTTGACTTCATTAAATCAATATGTTTCCCGCTATCAATATCAGTTTCATTTATTGCAATCCATCTTGCTCTACTAATACCAACTGATGCAGCTGTAATTTTAACTTGACCTTCATCGTAAAAATATAAATGGTCCAACATCATTTTTAATTTAACATCACCTTAAAACAATTACTCATAATTTCCTTAACTAAAAAAATTTGTAAATACTAATACAAAAAAAACTACTCTCGGATCTCAGCCACATTGATCCAGTCAAATTCCCTCACCTTCTTTTTGGTGGCTTTGTCATTCAGGCCGGACACTTCCATCACAGCCTTACCCATTTTATTATAGTTCACCAGTACGCCATCATCCAGGTCGATAGATATTCGTTCAGTAGCAAGCGGATAAAGTATCTCCCGCTCATATGCCTCGCAATCTGAGATCATCTTATCCAATCTGTCTATTTGTTTTATGGCTTTGTTTTGTTCTGCTATGGATCCGGATATTTGTACTTGCTGATAATGTTGTTTGGTGGATTTCAGCTTTTGGATGAACTCTCTAAGATAGCCATTAAGTATATTATTGATGGTATCGGGTGTATAGCGATGTATATAAATTAATACATTGAAAGCACCTTTTGGTGATGAAAACATCCAGTAAAGTGGTCTTTTTTTGTAGCGTTTGATGTGGTCCGGATAAAATCCCTTTACAAAGTATTTCCGAACATCCATACCCAGACACTTTTCTACAAAAGCCAGGTTTTTATTAAAGTTTGCTTCACCGAAACTTGCTTTTAGGAACGCATAAAATCGGGATGTAATATCATCTTCAAACCATTCGTCATCCAGTACCGGAATGATATTATCCTCATCAGGAACAAAAGTCAACTCTTCTTTTGTTTTGCCTAGCTTTTCCAGATACTCTATTAGTGTATCTCCTTCGTTGGCAAGAATTAATCCTTCCTTTTCCAACGAATAACGACCAAACATACAACCAACCGCATAACTCATAAACTGAGCAAAGACCTCTGCTTCTTTAAATACCAATTGACCATTTTCAATGACTGTTTCTTCTTTTAGAATAGTAATATCTTCTAATGGCACGTCAGGTGTTAGTTCATCTTGCAAACCATAAATTTTTATAAAATGTCTATTAAGCTCTTCTTCGTTTTTATGCAAAAAGAAGAAATTATTTTTCCAGTATTGTTGGTATAATTCAAATGATTCTTCTAGTTCTTCAGTTTTAATTCTGATTAATTCATTATGTAGAAAGTCCCATGCAGTTTCTTTTGAATTCCATTCTGATTTAGCCAACAAAATATTCTTTTCTGTTAATGATTTTATTATTTCTTCATCTTTAACAATGAATGGTAGTAGATTAACTTCTGCAACATTATTATTCAAAGTAGGATTCAATGCCTTCATTAGCATGTTTGAAATTCTTGAGTTTAAAAATGCTAAAATGTATTCAAGATGATTTTCATTGAATAATGAAGGACCGGCAATGTTTGATATAGATCCCGTCTCATAATATCTTGCTGCAAACTGTCCAGAGCTTATCATTGTCCAGCTGACAGTTTTTTTAAAATAAAATTCTCTACTTTTAATTCTGGCAGTCCATCCTTGATTTAGGTTTGATTGAAAATTCTTCATTTCCATGCCATCTTGGTAATAATTCACTACAAAATCAAGATTACCATACCATTTTCTGTAAGTTCCCCCTTTATTATGCGCAAACCATTTTTTTTTGGATTCAATTGCCATTTCTGAATCTTCAATATTAAAATCAGATTTGTATTCTTCTACTTCATTCCAAAATCTAATAAATCTTTCATTGTTTGAAGTTGTAAGTCCTTGTTTAACATCGCTATAATCACCAAGTTTTTTTGCATTTTCAAAACAAATTACTACGTCTTTGCTCAACCAATACCCAACTGGACTACCTGGAATTTTTCTAAAGTCTTTTTGATTGGCCGTGAAATACCATCCACAATTATTATTTTGTATAGCATTAATAGTATTTTCTTTTTTTAAAACGGCTGAATTAAAATCAACCAATCTTAAATAAACACCTTTGTCCTCAATTTTATATTTCCAAAAAGTAAAGGACGCATTTTGCACTACTTCACCTCCAATCTCAGGGAAAGTACGTGCCCCCAAATGCAAAGTGGTGTCAAAGAAGATACTTTTAACTAATTTTTCTCTTAATTTTTCATAGCTACTTAAAAACATCCACGAATGTTGATTTATCATTCCTAGAAAACCTTTTGGATGCAGCATATTTATACCTGCCTCCATGAAACAAGCCATTAGATCTGCTTTGCTATCCGGATATTTCTTCTTAACAAAATCACCAAGAGTGCTATTCATATTTCCACCACCCATATAGGGCGGGTTATCTACTATACAATGAAATTTTTGGCTTAATGGAAGTAACTGTTCCAGTGCAAGTTTTATCTGATTTAGTTTAAAAGAGAGAAACATATCACCTGTTTCTATCTTTTCATTTATTTTAATTATGGTTTTTTGAATATTTTCATATGTAGCGATTGGCGATATCAATGAACCCAGATTAGTAGCTTGAATCATTAATATTAAATCTTCATAAATATAATCGGAAAGTGGAAGAGAAGCCAAACGAAACACATCTCTTACTTCATCTTTAAAGTAAGCAATTTCGACCTTTCCATAAGATTTTAAATTTTCTAAATCATCAGGATATAATTTCTGACTCTTCTTTTTTAGAACATCAATTTTCTGAACAGTTTTCTTTTCCCCAGTTTTTTTATCTCTATATTCTTCATCATATATATGTTCAATACTTTCAGCTATATGATAACCATATTCCAGGATTTTTAATAAATCAGTACTATCCTTTTTAACTTTAATTATTTCCTGATATCCATCAGTATTATATGATTTTAATTCTAAATCTTTGTAGCAAAGAATGTTTGGTTCTATCTCATTTCTGAAAAATCTGCGGTTATAACTTCTGGCTTTCATCATCAGAGCCATCCCAGCCAATTGCGACGCACGCTCGTCAATTTCAAAACCAAATAGATTGTTTTTAATGATTAACGCCGGTATTTCATTGGGACTATAACCTTCTTCTTCATATATTTTATACAATAAATCAAAACCATATACCAAAATGTGGCCACTACCACAGGCCTGGTCCAAAAGTGTGAGCTCTTCTATGGAGTTTACCTTTAGATAATCTTCATTGGTCACCGAAGGAGACTCAATAAAGTACGGCATGTGATCACGCAACCTGGAGTTAGGTTTGTTTTGCAACCACAATTTGCCGACGGTATTTTGCACCATGTATTCTACAATCCATCGTGGCGTAAACAATTGTGTGGCAGCTGGTATATCTTCTTTTTTGACAGCAGATTTAGAAGCAAATACTTCATCCTTTTTCTCGGAAATATAAAATTGATATAGCCACCCTATGATTTCTACTTCCGCACAGTCGGCAATGCTCATCCCATCCCGAATATCCTGGATAATAGAAAGTTCTGAAGTAAGGTCATCCGGCAACAGCAACTCAGTATAATCATTAATGCGTTCAAATAAGAACGGAAAAACTTTATTCAAATGATTACAGGCAGCAATCAGTAAATATTTGTACGCTTCGTTTTGAGCGTTGGCACTGGGTATTTTCCCATCCAGTAAATCATATATTTTTTGATGTTTGACCACCAGTTCCTCAGGGATATTTCCTTGTTTAGCTTCATCCAGTAATGCCGGAAGCGTATATCCATCTTTAGAAGTCAGTACCCTGATACCTATCGGCTGGTAATCATTGGCGTCCATAAAGCGCAACGCCATCAAACGGTTAAACCAGGTATAAGTGACTTTATCTATGACTTGCTCTTTTGATGTGTTCTGTATAGCTTCTCTAAGTTTTTTTACTTGATCGGCTTTCTCCCGTAGTTCCGGAGTATCTGTATTCAAAACATATTCCAGTTTTGCTCCCACTTGTTCAAGCAGTTTCGTTCTGGCTTCCTGAGCGAATTTTTTTAATGCGTTGGTATTCATTTACAATTTTATACGTCGGTTTTGTTCTATATGCCTTACCATTTCTTCTTTCAGTTTTTCCAGATATTCATCTATGTCAGCATTATTGATTAGCTCTGATTTCCCGAATAATATTTTGACATTTTGAAGGGTGATGTATTGTATTTCCGGTTGGTCAGGTCGTAACAGACGTTCGTATTCGGTCAGTTGATCTGCCGCTATTTGTTCTACTTTATGTTCATACTGCCTGATAGTGGATATATATCGTTGCTCCTTAACTTTGGTCACCAGTTCTTCAAAAGGTTGCAACACCTTCAATTGTTTCTGTTCATCCAGTTCATCAAACCCTTTTCTGAGTTTGATCTGATCCACAGCACCATACACCTTGGCTAAGGTAATTTCCTTTTCTGCGTTGATTTGTTGAGTTACCTTCTCCACAAGTTTTTCTATGGCATCTTTAGCCATTTTGATTTGGTTTCCAGCGTATGGTTTGGGATCTTTTTGAACCGCTTTGAGTACATCGATTTCATCTTTATCAATATACTCAAAGTTGGACTGGTCACCGTTCAGAAATTGTATCACCCGATCAAATATTTGTTTTTGTTCGCCATTCCAGAATCTTCGTATTGGATCCAACACGTCTTCCTTCAGATCCAATAATTCATCACTGTGTGTTTTGACATTGTTGAAAAGTGCACTATTATCCATCAGGCTTAACTTCTCCAGAAGTTCGGTCAAAGGTTCCAGAGCCACCAGGAATGGATACTGACCTTGGTTCCCAATCAGCTTATTGAGTTCTCTGGTTTCTGCCTTTGCTTTTTCTTTAAATATTTTAGCTACATCACGGACTTCATTGAAGGGGCAATTTTCATCAAACAGTCCCTGATATAGTACTTTCAGTTTTTTGACAGCATCCTGATCGACTTCTATCAGGGGCTCCAGCATAGTGTTCCCGTACGTCCTGTTGTTCATCAGATTGGAAAGAAAGTCTTCATCAGAAAGTACATTACTATCATGTCGGGCTTCTATTTTACCTCTTTTATACAGTCTGGCTGTCACATTAAGGATGGCTGGCATATACCATCCATATGGTTTTTTAGAAAAGTGAGCTTTTATATCCGATATTGATGTTACATCGTTTTGCTTTTTCCTTCGCACTATCATATTATAAATATCTGCTTCCGCTTCGCTCATGGTACTATCATCAGACCCAAACAAATCATCCATCCTCGCCCGCATGGTGTTTTTAAGCATTTCTTCCGTGTAGGTCGTCTGTCCTATGATTTTAAGACTTGGGTATGCCAGTTTGATCAGATCCTGGAATGCCTGAATCACTTTAGTTTTAGCATCTGATGTAGAGCCGGTATGCAATTTAGACCCGTTCATGTACACGGTACATTCCCCAAGAAGTCCTTTGATGGTGTTGGTCAACTGCCGTTTCCTTTCAATGTTTTGACTTTGTTTATCTATGATGATTAACTGCAAACTATGCTTATTGGTAGAAGATATATTTTGTTTATAATATTTTTCAGTTTTCAGATATAACCTTATGTCCTGCAGTAGTCTGTCTGATTGTGGCAGGACAAACAGGGCCATTGAGTTATATCCCATAGTGTATGCTTTGTAGTAATCATCCTTGCCATAATGATCAGAGTTGGGTGTCAGAAACTCGATGATAAGTTCCTTTTCATTTCCCACCATTGCACCATCAATCTTTTTTGTAAATTCGTATTCCTGTTTATTGTCAGCGTATCGGATTCTGTTATCTCCGATGATATTGTCAAAGATAATCTCATTAAAAAACTGAGTGATCTGTTGACCATCAATATGAGTACCTTTGATTTCATTTTCAACATCCTTTTCATCATCTGTAAGAAATTCATAAACTTCTCCGTTTCTCTGAATATAGGTTTGATTTTCAAGTAGGTTAAGAGCTTCTTTAATGCCCGTCTCATGCATTTTTAGATCCACTTTAGTAGAAGTAAGCATCAATACAGAAATATTCCTGACATTAGTTCTAAAGTTGGTATAATATTTTATTAAAAACAATGCCTTAAGTACCCTTTTGGCAAGTTCGTTAGTTATATTATTTTCGGCAAGAGTTATCGCATTTTGTATCTCTCCTCGTATGGTGGATCGAATGCCCTCAAACATTTGATCAAAACTGACCAGCGTGTTGCTGTCGTCATCTGCAAGATCTCGTAGAACTTCCTGAAAAACGCCCAGCATAGACCGTTCACCTACAGATGCGTGTTTCCCCTGGAATGCATTATGTTTGGAAAGTTCTTTTATACATTGTTGGAATAAATCAAACTGATAAGGGATAAACGGATACTTATTGACATAATCCTTTTCATCCTGAAACTTTCTGAATTGCACGCCGGCTTCAGAAAATGACAAAATGGTTTGTAGATTAGCTTGTTCGTTTACCCAGTTTTGGCCCAGTATTTTTTTAGCATCATCCCGCTTTGCGAGCAGTCTTTTTTCTATCACTTCATCAACATTGGCGGAGGTCAATGGAATCCTGCATTTAAATCTGCCCTGTATCTTGGAGAAGTCATCAGAGTTTACGGCAGACTGATCTCCTACAATAGCTTCAAGATCTTCCTGCGCTGTGGCAAATATCCAGGCTCGCCCTTTACATTTGGTTGCAAGCGTCTCGGCTATAGTTTGCAGATTGAGCATGAGCTTAGTATTGTCACTTATGAATTGACCTACCTCATCAATAAAAAAGTTTAGTCTGAAACCATGGTCCTTTTTGCTTATATATTGAGCTACCTTTTCACAAAAATCATCCACAGAAATTTTATGGTCCTTTCTGATTGATTCCAGGATGTCTTTATATTTATCAGCATCATCCTGATGTATTTGCCCCAGTGTTTTCGCTATGGCTGTTTTGGTATTGGGTGCAAAATATTTTCGTCTGCCCACAGTCCAATGTTCACCTGCATTCTGCTCATACAGCTCCATAAAAGATGTATACACACCGTCTTCATCCAACCATCTTTCAAAATCTGCAACATGCCTTTGTGCACCAAAATATCCGAGATGATCGTTAAAAACTTTATAAAACACATTTAATATAGCATCTACATCTGCCTTGGATGTGATTTGAGCCTGTTGATCGATATTAAATAAGATAGATTCAGTGGGTATTCTTATTGCCTTTGTTACATCTGCTTTCAACAACTCATCATCCATTAACTTCTCAGCAAATACATTTCCAAGCCTCGCTCCATCAAACTCCTTATTTTCCAGGACATGAGAAAGTATTTTCAGCAAATGCGATTTTCCCGAACCAAAAAAACCTGAAATCCAAACCCCATTTACACCTTTATACTCATTATATTCCGCAAAGAAATTGACTATTTTTTTAGCAATTTCTTTGGTGATGACGTATTCTTCTACTTCTATCAATACATTTTCCTCATCATCAGCCTTGATGACCGTCTCTATGGGTCTTTTTACGTCTTTGAGGAATAATTCCGATATCTTCATATTTTATAATTGTCTAGATTAAAAGCCCTATAATAATTGTCGTCTTTAAATTTACCGAAAAGTTCAAGCGTTTGCCCATTATATTTCCCGGGAAAAAACATCACCGTCGGAGCGTCCTTGGCTTCGTTTTGTAAGTTATTGAGTACATTATGAGACCGAATAAAAGGGTAGACTTGTCCTACGCCCGTCAAAAAATACACCTGAGCAGGATGGTTGTCTATGATATTTTTAATTTCAGGCATCAGCACTTCATTGATATCAAGCACGGACTGCAATGCATTTTTAAATTCGTCTTTATCCATCTGTTTCTCCAGTTCGAAAATCTCACCGTCACCCAGTTGTTCATTAAGTATCTTCATAGCGATATCGTACAAGTTCAACTCAAGGACTAAAATACCCCTTGTTTCAAGTTTATTTTTGATCCCTCTTATTGCTTTCTCCACTTCGACTTCCTGCTCCGGCATATAAGTGGAAATAAAGAAAGGAATTTCACCCCCAAGAGCTTCCATCTTGAGGAATTTTTCCATCTGAATGACGGTCATTAAATGTTCAAATTTGCGTGCTATGTCTTCTTTTACCATTATTCGCTTAATTGTTTTATATCTCTGTCCGTCATGAGAAATATTTTTAATAAATTGACATCATCACTCAGTATCGCATTAATTACCTTCCTGTCGACAAACTGAGGCAAGATATGGCGTTCTTTGGTATTATTTATAATTCCACTTTCTTCGAGCATCTTCCATACCACCTGTCTGGCTTTTTTTTCAGTGCTATCCGAAAATCCTTCCAGCTCCGTATGCAAGTGCAATTTACGGTTGATAAAAGTTTGATAATCTCCGTCCGTCAGCTGAAAATCAAGAGATAAGTATTTCTCTCGCACTACTTCTATGATAAAATCCTGAATAAAAGGATAGGCTTTACATATCCCAATCATGGCAATTTGTCTTTGACCGGTTACATCAATCTGGGATAAAAGTTCTTTTTGATTTTCTGTAAGCAGTTTATATCGTTTCATCAATTCATGAAACTCTCTCTGATTTGTTCTGTTATTCGACCTAAGCATAATGACATTAGGATCAATATCCTCAAGATGATTCCCATAATCTTCAATAAAACGTACCAGCCTCATAAAGTCCAAGAACTTCATTGAAGCAGCCGTAAAAGAATAGCTATATGTCTTTTCTACACCTTTCAATTTAAACATGAAGCGGAGTCCTAGAAATTTGGAATACAAAAATGGAAAAATTCCTTGCCGGTATTTTCCATTTCAATTCGTCAAAAATAATATAAAAAATGGATTAAGAATATAAATAATTTGCTTGACCTCGTCTTTCTTGGGTCTAAAAGTAGTAAAAATACAAGAAATATTCTATTTGAATTGTAAAATATTCCTTCATCTAAAAACGAAATCTATTATCTTTTTTAATCCGTGTTGAATTGGCTTCGAAAACTTTCTGAACAGAAAAATTCACGTTCAATCCACCCCGGAAATTCTTAGAACTAAATATTCCATGTGCCGAGCACTCCGGTAAAACTCCAAGCATAAATAATCCGTTGACGATTCAAAAACTAACCACCATCCCGAGAGTGATCGGGACCATAATACCTTTCAATCATATTTTTACAGAAGGGCTTCTTACAAGATTTATTGGCTCACTTTGTTCTGGACGAGCCCTTCTTTCCAGTATGAATCGTTCGTTTAATTTTACACGACCCCTTTTTACAAGTAATATTGGATCCAGTTCTTTTACTGAACTGCGCTTACACGTATTATTGACTTTTGATTATCTGCAGGAACCCTTCTTTCGCGTTTTATTCTTTCACGTCGAACTGCAAGACCCCTACTTACACGTATTATTCGTTCATTTTGTTCCGCGGGAAGGCTTCGTGCGGAGTTTATAGGTCCATGTTTTATATCACGACCCTTTCGTGCGCGTAAATTGGGTCCATGTTGTTATGAAAGACTCCTTCGTGCACATATTGTTGCATACTGCACAGTTACACGAGGCCTTCGTGCGTGTATATTGACCCATGTTTTTGTTACACGAGGTCTTCGTGCACGTAAATTGGCCTCCTGTTTTATTTTTTAACCAAATTTACACGAAAGTAAGGTTCATGTATTTTTACATAGGGGCTTCGTGCACACACGAAGGGAGAATGTTTTTTTGCAGGGTGGTTTTGTAAGGGTATTTTTTGGGGGTGTTTTTTTGCATGAAGCTTTTGTGCATGAACGAAGCTAGTATGTTTTGTGCAGGGTGCTTTTTTTATTGAGTTTTTTAGGGATGGGTTGATGTTCGAAGTGGAATATGTTGTAAAATGTGTTTTTGAAGAATCTCCTTTAACATTGATTTTCAAATGATGACCTGTTTGAAGGGAGGGAGGGATACTGCCTAAAGGCAGTAAGTATTTGAAGTGTAGCATGTCGTTACAAGGCTTTAATTTCATATACATTGTTGGCAAGAGTTACTCTTGATTCATAATTTTATAGAAGTCAGCTATTAATCGAGATTTAGATGTTGAACTCAACACATCTTTTGGGATGAGAGATATTTTGTTCATATATTTACCCATAAATCTTTTATTCAAGAATACCTGTTTTAATACATTTATTGTAGTTTCATTAATGCTATCTTGATCAATGTATACTTTGTTTAATAAGCTGAAATAAACAAATTCAAGACCCTTAATGTTATTGTATAGCTGTTTATTCTTAATCCTTAAACCAATTACAACATCGAAAAGAGGTGTTGTATTTTCAAAATCGTTTGAAGTGCTAGAATATTTTATTTTGCTAAAATCGGAGCTATTTATACAAGTAATCAATATGCTGAGATAATATCTGCCATAAGAGAAATGGGATGTATTTGCTATCAAGTATTGTTGTAAAAGTACTCTTAAAAAAGATTCGGTAATATCATTTTGATTATAAGCAATGTCATAAAAAGCCGTAATTCTTGTAAATGATGTATTGCTCAAATACCCTGAAGTCACTACTTCATTTTTTAAAATATCTTTTACATCTTGATCTTCAAAAACTTGATCATCAATGTAAATTGATGCTGCTTTTATTTCTGATTCAATTTTTGCAGCTTTGCTAATATGTGGGCTGAAGAAAAATGTTCCGTTTATAACAGTATCATTTTTTTTAATAATTGGCTGCAATGTCATAAATCGAGACAATATTTCAGACCCATAATTGTTTTTAATAAATTCTGTTGATTCCTCACCGTTAATTGCATACAATTGTCCCTTTACAACAGATCCTCTAATAAATAACTTATTTAATAATAACTCTTCTCTAAGTTTCTTTAAGAACTTGATCATAATGAATATGGATTCTGTTTCAATAAAAGCACAATCACTAAAAAAATGTAATCTACCATCATTTTTCAGGATAGATGAGCATTCGATAAGAGAACTCTGGAAATTTATTACTATATCAATGTATTTTTGATGATTTTCAGATTCTGAGCTGTTCTTGGTGCCAAGAATATCAATGAATGAAATGTATTCCATATTGATCAAATTGAGATTTTAAAAATTGAAATCCATTCTGAATATCTTACAACATCGTTATAATAACTAATTGGCAATATGTTTATCTTTCCTTTTCTCCATTTTTCACCAATAAAGTAAGTAAGAATGGATCGCTTCTTTTTCTTCTTTTCAGGGCTTCTATTAATTCTTATAAGGATGTATTCTCCTTCAGATAATGGACTGCAAAGCTTCTGTATTTGAGTTATAGAAAGCTGTCCAAATTCATTATGTCTTTTTAGTTGATCTAATATGGTACGTCCACTTCTCTTACTTTTTGTAGGAGTTTTTGTAATGTAACTTTCTATTGATTGCCAAGCTTGTACATAATTAAAAGCATCAAAACCGTTGTCAGAATTAAAGTACCCTGCTAAGGAAATATAATCCTTTTCCTGCCATACATCATTTGTTAAATTTTGCCCTTTAACAAATTGTGTTTTTAAGGTGGAAAAATTACTCTTAAATCCTTTTTGACTAATGTCCCATGAGGGAGATATGTAAGTATGAAACATGGATATGTCTACAATAACATCTCGAATTATATTTAAAATTTTATGTATTTCATTCGTTTTAATTTTTTTGAAATATGACAATTCTTTACCATCTTGCTTAGACTCATCTACAATGCTTATTTCTACAAGATGTGATATATTGTTTTTGGATATACCATCAATTATAAGTTTATCATCGTAATTATCAAGCTTGATAATAATCCTTAATTCATCTAAATAATTAAGGCGCGAGAAAATTTCAGAAACGTCGTCATAATAATATGGAAATTGCGGAACACTAGAATCTAAAAACACTCTTACAGGTGTTTTTACACTTAGTTCAGCTATTTTAGATAAATTAGACCGAACACTTCTATTTATTAGATCTATACTCATGGCAATTTCCTTTCTCATCGAATTGATAACGAGGTCTTCATTGCCAGATTTTATTGCAAAGGTTATTCTTCTACGCAATTCTACTTTCTTTACACTATCTAATAAAGGACTACTGTAATACTTACTCATATAATTCGTTTTTTTTTAAATTTCTTTTGGTTGAAAACTTAAATACCATCTTACAGCAAATAAAAGTAATAAAACAAAGAATATTAGCCATTCAAAATTGCTAATATTCTGCTTTTTCACAAGTACCAAGTATAATGTTCCACCTATTATTGATACTGTTCCCATCAATAAAATTCCTTGAGCCGTCTGAAGATCACTCCTATAGACTTGCAACATACAAATGATTGAGCAAAACCCAATCAAGAACGCAAATAAAAAATCTTTTGAGAAAATGTTTGCAAGTAACGTCAATTCAGTTTTTGCTGCTGATTTGACTTTAACATTCAAAATAATATTGATAACAGAAACTCCAATTAGAAAAATTAAAGTAATTAGTTTTGCATTCATTTTAAATTTTGATTTTAATTCTTACTACGATTGTCTTTACGCCACTGTATACCAGTTATAGATTATAAAACTTCACTTTTTGCGGAATACCCCTTTGTTTTTAGCTACCCCAGATTTTCGATCAAATATAAAGTGAAATATTCGAATTAGTATATATTGATTCTGTTTTTTTGATTTTTAGGTGGGGAGTGGTGGTGGAAATGTGTAGAAAAAACTAAAACTATTATGATACGGAATAATAGCATGGATACTAATTTGTGAATAAAAGCCTTGCATATGATCTGTGGAGTGGGTTTGTCATGTACGATTCCAAAATCAACAAACCAAGCCATAGCATATATTCTTTGTTACAACACTTTTATTTGTTCTTTATATGCTTTTTCTATTTCAGTTTTCAATTCCGAGTATTTTTTCGGTTCGGTTAATTTTCTCAACGAGTTTATAGTTATTGAACTTTGACTTCTTTCATAATTGTCTAACCGAAAAGTAGGCAAAATATAAAAATCCCATTGTTCCATTTTCAACGGGTCAATTGTCGATTGATTAATATGTTTTAAATGACACAAAACGTATAAATCCGCATGTCGTTTAGGTTCACCACGTTGCATATTGTTCACTTCATCCCAAAATCTCGCTTTTTTAATAGAAAACGATATTTTTGAGAGTTGTTTTTGATTCCAACTTTGTATGTAGGAAGCTGATTTTACCTCGATTTTAATTCCGTCATCTGTTGTCAAGTCAAACGCATCCCATTCATCCCTTAAATTCAGGGGGTTAATTCCGATTGTGGTTCCGACAATAAATTCCGCAAATCTGCCACGAGTTGCGTTACTTAAAAGGTCGGATCCACCCCAACGCCAAAAGTCTAGTAGATTATATTCCGTTTCAATTCCGTTGTCCTTAATTTTTTCGGTTCCTGTTTTTGGATTGGCTTTAATTCCTTTTAAATCACTCAATAGTGTTGGTTTATTTAATTGTGTACTAACGATTCTCTTTGCTACATCAACTGGCGTATATATCCAATATTTCTTCCTTTTTCCGGAATATCCATTTGTTTATTCCTACCTTGATTTCCAAACAAATATAAATTGAAATTTTGGAATCAGTACGTATGGATGATACTTTATTTCGAAATCTGGCAGATTATGATCTACTTTCCACCTCCGAGAAGAAAATATTTGTCAGTATTATATCCATCTCAGCTCCGAGAAGAAATTATTGGTCAGTTTTTTCTTCATTTTAGCTCCGAGAGGGAGGCAGTAAAATCTTTTGTCTCTCACTTATTTTACTTTACGATCTTCTAAAATAGTGAAATGACGTAAAATTTTATCGCGCTTAATATTCCAAGATTGTGGATAAACGTCCTTGCATGCACGGCGTGACCAGCTTTTGCAGGTCATGAACGTTATTTGCTGTGTTGGTGGTTCGTTTTATATTTTTAATTGCTGCACTGATTCTTTTGAACTTAAACCATCTCTATTTCCTGTTTAAACAAATTTTCCACGTATTCCCGTACTATGTTTGAATTGGCAACCGCTGGGTTATCGCTCAGTCGTCAAAACCAATTTTTTTTATCTTCTATTAACAAGTTCCTCAGATGTAATTTTTATCAGACGAATTGCTTGATCTCTGAGTTCTACGAAATACTTGTTTAAGTCCCTATGCTTTAGTCCATATATTGTAGCGCAATTAATTAGCTGTTTAAATTCATATGAAGTAGGATCGTTAATAAAAGTCCAATCGGATTTATAAAACATGATAGATTGATCAAAGTAGTCGGCAGCCCAATCGGAATATTTGTTGGTTAAATGGCTAACTTCTCTAAAAATACTAGTACTGAATTCATTGTATTCCTTGACATGCGCTGCATAATCATCATATTTGCGGTAATATGAAATTATTTGGAGTTTTAATTCCTTGTTCTGAAATAAGTCCAACAAGCCAGAAGTTGACAACTCAGCATAAGTTGAATTTTGAAGTATCAGGTGTCTGGTTGACCATTGCAGAGACTTAACAAGGTCTCGATACTCTTCTTCAGACTGTTGGATCTTGAATGCGTGATCGATAAATCGTTTATTAAACATGACCTCCTCTTCTGCTTTCTTAATTCGTCCAGCTAAGTACACTTCATCGGCTGTAAGATCAGTAACCAATCTTTCTAAAAATTGAATTTCCTTGTTTCGGGATTTTCGGTCCTCATTCCAATTGTTAAGTTGAAGCGCAATTAAAATACCAATTACTACAAGTAGAATTTCTCCAATTGCATAAATCAGGTACCTTTTCAGATTGCCTTCATCAAGTAATTTTTGCCTTATTTTTCGAAAGAATTTTATCATCGATTCTTCGTTTTATTTTTCTTTTTAACGACCACGAACGGTTGTATTTACGCCACTTTATGGCTTATATATCTCAAATATCTTTACATTTTTTTTATCGCCACTTATGCTATGTTAGCCTTGAAAGTGCCACTTAATTTACACCTACTTTGTTTTGTCATAATGGTCAAATTTAATAACTTTTTTTAACTTAACCTCTGGTCTTAATTTTGGGGAGTGTTACATTCATAGAAAAAATTGAGTTTCAAAAAAGACAAAATATATCTTGACAAAGTTATTAGAAATTTTAAATATTTTAATGAATGATCAAACGGTGGGATAAATATTTTTTTTAGAGAATTATAAATTGTGTTTTAGAAATGTGAAAAATCTTGTAACTTTGAATGTCAAATAAAACCATATTTAAAATTTGATTATGGCCTACAAATTATCAAATCAAATAATTTTGGGTACGTTCTTTTAAAATAATAATTTGAAAACTATTAATAGATCTATGTATAAGATTTAGAATGTAGAAAAAATTAATTTACTATTTTTCACAAAGTTAATTTAATTGTTAATTTTTAAAATGTCCTATTTTTACGCAAGACTACAACACTACTGATTTAGAAAAACAAATAGACAAATTGGTTTATAAACTATATGAGTTAATGCAGAAAGAGATAAAGATAGTGGAAGGAAAATATTTTTTTTTACAATGTCTAAAGAACTTGAATTGTGAGGTATGAACAAATATCAAAAATTAGTGGACATATACCTGACTGTCATTTTCTAAGGCGAAAACACTTTAAGTTATTGGATATCCCAATAGGTGGTGATGCCCCTAAAGAGATTGTTCAAGCTTACTTTTATAAGAAAGGTGAAATTAGATCTAAAAAATGGCCTGTGTATATTGCAAAAGTTGGCCATAAACATTATCCTATAGAATCGATAACTGAACACCTATTAAATAAGTTAGGTAATTTTTTTGGAATGGAAATGGCGGATTCAGAATTGGCCTACATAAGCTACAGTAATAATAAACAAATAAGATTTTTCAGTAAATATTTTTTAGATCAAAAAAGGGAACAATTAATTCATGGTGCTGACATTTATGCAGGCTATTTAAATGATGAAGAAATTATTAAATTAATTGAAAAACAAGAACGAGATATCATTATTGTTCAGGAAGCTAAAAAAGCAATTGAACATTTATTTCCCGAGAGTCCTGAAATCCTAAAGCAATATATTAAACTTTTATTATTTGATGCCTTAATCGGTAACAATGACAGACATTTTTATAATTGGGGATGTATAAAATCACTCACAAATGAGAATATTCGATTTTCACCTATTTACGACACTGCTCGTGGAATGTTTTGGAATCATTCAGATGAAGATATATTATTATGGACTAACAATAATGCTCTAAAAGATCAACAGTTAATAAAGTACATAAATAAAAGTATGCCTAAAATTGGTTGGGACGGAAAAAAGAATCTAAACCATTTTGACCTAGTAGGGTTGTTGTTTGAGCATGAAATTGGTTTGAAAAAAGTAGAAATTATAACTTTTTTTGATGATGTAGCGTTGTACAATGCAATAGAGTTCATCAATAATGGCCCATTTACAACATTATTTATCAAAGAAAGGTCTATTTTAATAATAGAGTGCTTAACTTTGCGCTTCAAGAAAATAAAGGAAATTATCAGTGTTAAGTAAATTCAAAAGTCTTTTTAAGAATATTTCTGTATTTAATACAGACGCTGACTCAATGTCAAAGAACGTCAAATTCAAAACGGCTACATTTACATTGTTTTACGATAATATGGCGGTAGGAGAGTTAAACTTTGATGGTAGCAATTGGAATTTTCACTACACAAAGATGTTTCAAAATCAAACTGAAATTGAGCCAATTCCTTCGTTTCCTATAAAAAGCAAAAAATATGTTTCTCCTGAACTTTGGCCTTTCTTTCAAGCTCGAATTCCAAGCTTGAAACAACCAAAAATTAAGGCAATTATTAAAAAGAATGGGATTAATGAAAATGATATTATAGCTCTTTTACGACTTTTTGGAGCAAAAAGCATTAATAATCCTTTTGTTTTGCAAGGTTAAATTTGTTATGTAATTCACCCTCCTGCAATCTTTTCACTCTGTCATTCAATCACTATTATTCCACCTTGCGTTTTGTGTCGGTTACCGTGCAGTTTCTTTTCTACCATACTATTGTCCACATTTAGAGTGAATTTAATAGGGATTTGATCGTGAGGCCTTAATCTACGAATGTAGAAATCTGCATTTTCGATTTTATATTTCTTCAGTATTTTATACGTTTCACTTCGTAGAAGTAAATATTGGTCAGGATTCGCAACTTTTCACTTGATCATCGTAGACTCTTGGCAACGATAGTGTAACTGTAGGCCTCTATCCGACAGTATTATATACCAACGTGCGGTTCATAGAACAAGCAGACTGAAAAAATGATTCCATTTGTATTCTATGCCTCGAGCCGGCAGGGCTTCTACTTTTTTCATTGATAAAAAAGTAGACAAAAAATCTAGGCCAAAAAAAGGCGATTGCGAAGCACCGTT
>JBATMZ010000079.1:0-20633 GCA_049290115.1 Saprospiraceae bacterium
GTGATCAATATATAACCATTGACAAGGTGCAGCGCACCGAAACCATTATATGCACCATAATCATAAATGCAGTACATCAGACACAATGACAAGGTGCAGCGCACCGCAATCACTATAACACCGTAATGAATATATAACCATTGACAAGGTGCAGCGCACCGCAATAATTATAGTACCGTAATCATTATAAATGCAGCACATCAGTCACAATGACAAGGTGCAGCGCACCGCAATCACTATAACACCGTAATCAATATATAACCATTGACAAGGTGCAGCGCACCGAAACCATTATATGCACCATAATCATATTTCAAAATGAAGAAATTAATGACATGCAACATATTCTACATACAAACCTTTTATTATTTTTACCATAAAAATTACATCATGGCTGATACATTTAAACAAGCTTATTTCCATTTAGTATTTTGTCCAAAACATCGGGAATCATTAATTCATAAATCATGGAAAACCGATCTTGAGAAATACTTCCATGGCATTTTGACACATAATAAGCATAAATCCCTTGCCATCACTGCCATGCCGGATCATGTACATATTTTTTTGGGGTATAACCTCAACCAAACAATTCCTGATTTGGTGGAGCATCTGAAAACAAGCTCGAACAAATGGATTTCGGTGTCTAAACTTAGCCCATTTAAATTTGAATGGCAAAAGGGATATGGAGCATTTACCCATTCCCATTCAAATCTTGATAAGGTCATGAAATATGTGATGAATCAAGAAGAACATCATAAAAAGGTTAGTTTTAAAGATGAATATTTAGGTTTGTTACAAAAAAATGAGATAGAATATAAGGATGAATATCTTTTTGATTTTTTGTAGATTTTTAGATCATCAATGATATCTTTCGATTATACATTTGTCATATAATGGTGCCGTTGTGCCACACATCTAATAAAGGGTGGTACGTTTTTCCTATATTTATTTCGGTGCGCTGCTCCTATGATGAGGTAGCGAAATTGGTATGTTTTTTCAATATGTATAAATCGTTATTATTCTTAGTTTTAAATAAGCAATTTTTCTCCTCTCCCGCTCCGTCCAGCGGCAGGTGTGGCTGTGTCAACACTTTCGCCTTGACCATACCGCTGGCGCGCATGATGGCGTCCGCTCCAAAACGTCTCAAATTAATTTGATATTCTAATCTTCTCCAAGTAACTTAATAAGTAATTTTAACTCTTTTTCTGTGATATTTATTTGTTCAGATTTATCATAAATGTCTTATAAAAAAACACGCTTTTTAACAATTCGTACATAAGTAATTATTCTAGCTCCTGCACTTTAACCTTTTCCTTTTGAAGAAATCGCAACTCTGATTTTGTAACAGTTCTTACCAATTGGTGTTCCGGTTAGTGGCTTTACTGATAGCTCTTCTATCATTTGTGATAAATCCTGTGGAAGTGATTCGTATTTTTTTAGTAATTTTTTAAGTCTTTTTTCAAAATTTTCTGTAACTAAAATCTCAAAGTTCATTTAGTAATTCTTTGGCAGTTTTTAGTTTTTTTACACCTGCTTCATATTGTTTTATATCATTAAAAGAATCGACAAGTCCGGAAATAAATGCACTGGATTTTTTATCCTTTACTTTCATCAATACATCTATATAATCCATTTTGTCTATCAAATCCATAAATTCAGTTACCTGAAGTTCATCCTTTATTTCTAACAAAACTTTCATAATATATTTTTTTTTAAAACAATGTGCGGTATAAATAAGTTCCGGTTTTACTGAGTTTATTCTCCCCTCAACCTCCATCCGGCGGCAGATGCGGATTGTACAACATTTTTGCCTTGACCATACCACTGGCGCGCATGATGGCGTCCGCTCCAAAACGTCTTCGTATCCGGTCCATCTGCTGCATGAGGTGGATATGTTCGACCGTATCGTCAAAAAGGTTGATTTGGTAACTACCTTGCACGAGGCCGCTGTACTTGACGCCGATGAGGCGGATGAGTTGGCGACGTTCGTACAATCGGTCGAAAAGATCGAGCACGTGTTCGCCCAAAATACGGTCATTGGCCGTGTAGGAGATGTTTTTTTGTTTGGTATAGGTATTGAAGTCTGCGTACCTGATTTTTACGGTGATGGTCGATGCCAGTTTATAGGCAGCCCTGAGTTCAAACGACAACTTATCGGCCATATCGAGCAAAAGATTTTTCATCATCGTGATATCCAGGGTATCTTCCATAAACGTACGCTCCTTGGACATGGATTTTTGTTCGTGATAAGGCACGATAGGTGTCGGGTCGATGGCATTGGCCCGCTCCCAAAGTGTACGACCTGGTTTACCAAATTCACGCTCTAAAAGGCGAATGGGAATGGCGCTCAATGTTTCGATGGTACGTACGCCCATGAAGTTGAGTTTTTTGTGGGTTTGCTCCCCCACTCCTGGGATTTTTTTGACGGGAAGGGGCGCCAGAAATCCTTTTTCCATACCGCTGGGAACGTGTTTCATGCCGTTGGGTTTGGCTTCGCCGGTACCCACTTTGGAGACGGTTTTGTTGACCGACAACCCAAATGAAATAGGCAGTCCGGACTCCCGGATGATGGTGCTTCTCAGCTCTGACGACCACTTAAAACAACCAAAATGTTTGTCCATGCCCGTGAGGTCGAGATAAAACTCATCAATAGACGCTTTTTCATAGGATGGGGAATGTTCTGCCACAATATCGGTCACCAATCCGGAATACTTGGAATAACTGTCCATGTCCCCCCTCAAAACAATGGCCTGGGGGCAGAGGCGCAATGCCATCTTCATCGGCATGGCCGAATGCACCCCAAAACGGCGGGCTTCATAACTACAGGAAGCCACGACGCCGCGATTACTCACTCCTCCAATAAGCAGGGGTTTGCCTAGGAAGTCACTGTTTTTTAAACACTCGACCGACACAAAAAATGAGTCGAGGTCGAGATGGAGAATGGCGCGGTCGTACATGATGGTTTTGTGGTTTTATGGTTTTGTGGTGTTGTGGTTCTATGGTTTTATGGTTTTGTGGTGTTGTGGTTCTATGGTGTTATGGTTTTGTGGTGTTGTGGTTCTATGGTGTTATGGTTTTAATTTTTATCTATATGTCGGTATTTACGTCTATTATTCGACGCAATTTACGACATTTTTATATAATTTGTGTATTGTAGTGAATATTTTGTTGATTTTTCCGACATTTTCCTGCCGAATATACCGTCATGTAAAAAATACTTTTTATCTTTGTTCAAAAGTAAATCGGTGGCAGAACCACTCAAATATATCTATCACAACACCTTTTTGGATACCTACGCAAGCATTCTGAAAAAGGTCATACCTGAATTAAATGAAAAAAAGTTTCGTACTCAGTTTAATACAAAACTTTGGGATGACCTCGAATTAAAACAACGAATGGCTTTTTTGACACAGGCGACAGACGATGTCTTGCCCAACGATTTGCCCTCGAAAATAAATGCACTAAAAAACATCATTCAACGAGCAAATAGTAATGGAGCAAAAGACCAAAACCTCGAGTACATCTTCCTCTGTGACATCATCACCCAACACGGAATGGAAGACCTTGCTACCTGCATACCTGCCATAGAAATGTTGACTTGTTTTATCAGTTTCGAATTTGCTGGAAGGCGCTTTATCCAACAACATCCTGAAGCGATGATGGCACAAATGTTGCTTTGGACCAATCACCCCAACCCAAATGTCAGACGATACGCTTCTGAAGGATGCCGTCCCCGTCTACCCTGGGGATTACAGCTAAAACAGTTTGTCATTGACCCATCACCCATCATTCCCATCCTAGAAAAACTAAAAAATGATCCCTCAGAGTATGTCTTAAAAAGTGTAGCAAACAACCTGAATGACATTTCGAAAGATCACCCAAAACTAGTCATAGGCATTCTCCAAAAATGGAAAAAAGATGCATCACCTAGGATGATTAGACTACTCAAACAAGCCGCAAGAACTTTGCTCAAAAAGGGGGACAAAGAATTACTTTCTCTCTTTGGCCACCATCACCATTCTCCTTATGTAGTAGAACCTGTCAGTTGGGATAAAAAATCAATACACATTGGTGATAAAAATATTTTCCAAACTACATTAACCAATAGTGGTAAAACGCAAGCAGAATATAGGCTGGAGTACTTTATATATTTTGTCAAAGCCAACGGTTTGTCCTCAAAAAAAATATTCAAAATTGCCGAAAAAACACTGCACCCAGGACAATCATTCACCATCCAAAAATCACATACTTTTGCTGATTTAACGACCCGAAAACACTATCCTGGCACCCATCAAATAACCATTGTCATCAACGGTCAGGAAGGACCCCACGCTTCCTTTCTATTACTTCTTTAATAACCACACTTTATGAAAACCCTGAAGCTTCCTTCCAACCTCAAATTTTTGCGCGAAAAACATAAATTTTCACAGCAAGAACTTTCAGAACAGTTGGGCGTACCTCGATCCTCGCTAAGTGATTACGAACGAGGCCAGACTCAGATTGGGCTAGAGTCTCTTATAAAGTTGGGCGATATTTTTAAAGTGTCCATAGACGCATTATTGACATCAAATCTTGCTCACCACGAACTCGAAATAGCCAGAGATAAAGATTTACGCATATTGGCGATTAGTGTAGATTCGGACAACAGAAACAATGTCGAGTTGGTAGAAACAAAGGCAGCTGCCGGTTATTTACAATCTTTTTCAGATCCAGAATATATCCGAGATTTGCCAAAAATTACGTTTCCCCACTTTTCGGAAGGAACATACAGGGCATTTGAAATACAAGGAGACTCTATGTTGCCGCTGGAATCCGGAAGTATTGTCATATGTACCTATGTCGAAAAATTGAAAGACCTGAAAAAAAATAAAACATATGTCATCATCAGTAAAAACGAAGGTTTAGTCTATAAAAGAATTTTACCAGATCCTAATAAACAAAGACTTATACTTTTGTCGGATAATGAAGACTTTACCCCTTACGACATTGCTCTGGAAGACATTGATGAAATATGGCAATATTACGCTCACGTTGGTTTTAATGATGTAAAAAAATCTTTCAACTATTTTTTAGAAGAGAAAATAAGCCACCTGCAACAAACGTTGAATGAAGTACATCATGCGATTGTTAAAAAATAATTGTCTACTTTCGACGCTCAAACTTCGAATTTGCAAAAAAAGATTCTTCTTCCACTTTTGATCTTGATGTCCCAAATAGGACAGGCACAAACACATTCCTTTTTTGAGCCTTTAGATACTTTTCACAAAACTAGATTTTATACAGCATTGGGTATATCGTCCGTGACCTATACCACTTTTTCTATTGGTTTATACAATGCATGGTACAAAAAATATAACACGGGTACTTTTCATCTGTTTAATGATTGGAATGAATGGCGTCATATGGATAAAATCGGCCATGTGTATACATCTTATTTTCAATCTGTTCTTTGTTTTAAAGGAGCACAATGGACTGGCCTCAATAAAAAACAAAGCATGTTGACAGGTTTGGTTTGTGGTGGCTTGTTCCAAACAACGATCGAAATCATGGATGGTTTTTCTGACAAATGGGGTTTTTCTGTTCCTGATTTTGGTGCCAATCTTTTGGGTTTGGGGTTTTTTGCTGCGCAACAGCAATACTGGGACGAACAAAGAATCTATTTAAAAGTGTCGTCAATTCCTAAAAAATATAGCAGCCAGCCTATACAATCATTGGATGGGTCGCGATTCTCTAGTCAAAAAGAAAGAGCTTCAGAATTGTATGGCAACAACTTTTTAGAATTGTACCTCAAAGATTATAATGCTCAAACATATTGGATGTCGGTTAATGTTGCTTCTTTCCTCCCCGATGGAAATCGATGGCCGAATTGGTTGAATGTAGCCTTTGGTTATGGTGCTGAAAACATGTTCGGAGGATTTGAAAACAGATGGGAAACAAATGGATATACCTTTGTTTTGGATCAACCTAATTATCCTCGATACAGCCAGTTTTATTTAGGTTTTGATGTTGATTTTCAAAAGATTCGCTCTAGAAACAAATTGGCAAATACTTTATTAACGATGTTTAACGTATTTAAAGTACCAAGTCCTGCCTTGGAAGTAAATACATTGGGTCAGATTAAATTTTATTTGTTGCGGTAAGCTTTATACCTCAAAATATTCAAAGTAAACATACATTATCTTTTGGCGAAAATCTTCAACTTGAATTTAGCCACCATCATTAAGTAAATAATAGCTATCAAAAAACTTATGAAATACGCAAAATTCGTATTTGAATAATATTTACGACACCCTAGAACTTATGTTCAAAATGACAATAAGTTGTATCAAAAATTAATTCATCTCTTTACTCTTTATGTGCATAATATTTTACTTACCTTTGACGCGGTAACCAAAGCCGCCTTGTGAATCGGATATCTGAAATATTTCTAAAAGAACTCATTGTCGAATTCAGGCAAAAATACGCTTTGGGGGGAATATTTTTGTTTTCCGCTACTGTGGTTTTTTTGGTTTACAAGGTTTTCAATACAGTTTCGGGATTGGAATGGTCGATTATGTTGTGGATCATTACAATGTTCGCTGGCCTCAATGCCATTGTGAAGAGTTTTGGTCAAGAAAACAAAGGCACTTATTTGTACTACTATTCCTTGCTTGACCCCACCGAACTTATTATTGCAAAAATAATATATAATAGTTTGTTTTTGATTGCCTTATTTGGCACTATCTTACTTTTTATGTCTTTATTCCTTGGTTACCCAGTCAAAGATCCAGGGTTATTTCTTGGGGCATCGTTGCTAGGGCTGATTGGTTTGTCCACCGTACTTACTTTTATCTCTTTGATGGCCCATTCAGGACAATCTGGCAGCACATTGATGTCTGTTCTTTCAATTCCTTTGATTTTACCTATAATGTTACTACTTTTAAAAACAACGGCGGTAAGTTTACGTTTGATTGGTGATACGTCCGTCGATCAAGATGTTTGGATGCTGGCGGGTATCGATGCGATAATGCTCGGTAGTGTGATACTTTTATTCCCAACATTATGGAGATCATGATTTTTAAAATTAAATATAGAAAAGCATGAAAGGAAGCTGGTGGAAATTGGGAGGGGTTCTCATTTTTATTTACGTATTGATTGGAGGTCTTACGATTCCAATACGTCCTGGCATTAATTCAGTTCAACCTAGTAATGCTCAAAGTGGAGAAAAAATCACCCTTGAAATAAAAGGATACAATACCCACTTTGATGAAGTAGAAAAAACACAAATTTGGTTAAAACTGGATTCCTTGCACGCCATTCGTGGTACTCAAACAAAAGTCATCGATGCCAATATTTTATCTGTCGATTTTGATATTCCAAAAACCTTTCCGGCTGGTGAAACTGTCTATGCACTTCATTTGATTTTAGATAACGAAAAAGATGGGGCATTTGTACAACCAAATGCTTTATTCGTGAATGCTCAAAATGATTCCATTCCCTTTGATGAATCCCTTTGGCTTACACAAGGCATGTCCTCTTTTCATGATTATGCAGGTATTCAATTTCCTTACAGAAGCATTTTAAACGAGACGATTAGAAATACGTTTTTTCATGTAGCGCTATGGTTTGCAATGTTTATATTGCTGTTGTACGGGTTATATTATTCTTTCTATTATTTAAAAACAGGCAACTATGATATGGACCGTCTAGCTTCGTCCTATACAAATGTTGCAATCTTATTCGGAATATTAGGCATTATCACAGGCTCAATATGGGCCAAATTTACCTGGAATACATTTTGGACCAATGATATCAAATTAAACATGACGGCAATTGCTCTTTTGATCTATTTTGCCTACCTGATTTTGAGGGGAATGAATTACGATCAAGATAAAAGAGCGAGATTGTCCGCAATCTATAATATATTTGCCTTCATTACTTTAATACCTTTGGTTTTTATTATCCCTCGAATGACGGATAGTTTGCATCCTGGCAATGGAGGTAACCCAGCCTTAGGGGGAGAAGATCTCGATCATACATTGCGGATGTTTTTTTATCCTTCTATCGTCGCATTGTTTTTAATAGGTAAATGGATGGCTGAGTTGATGACTCGTTTTGAAAGGATCAAGGACCATTATTATTTAAAAAATGTATACCCATGAAAAATTATTTTCCCAATCTATTAAAATCCACGTTGACCCTCATCGCATATGCCTTGAGTATGGTTAATCTCCAAGCGCAAGGATTGGATTTTTTACGAAGCACAGGTAAGATTTATTCTGTAGTTGCTGTCGTCGTCGTTATTTTTTTGGGGATTATATTTTTTCTTTATAAAATTGACAATAAACTTACCAAATTAGAAAATCATATCAAAAATGAGCAGTAAACAAGCAAAATTTTTCGAAAGTGTTCAACGCAATTTCGATATCGCGGCAAGTTACACAAACATCCACCCGGGCTTACTGGAGCAAATCAAAGTTTGTAATGCAGTTTATCAAATGAGATTTCCTGTAAAAATAGGAGAGAGTTACGAAGTAATTGAAGCGTACAGAGTTCAACATAGTCACCACAGACTTCCCACGAAAGGAGGTATCCGTTTTTCACATCTAGTCGATCAAGATGAGGTAATGGCATTGGCCGCTTTGATGACGTACAAGTGTGCCATTGTGGATGTACCATTCGGAGGGGCCAAAGGAGGTGTTAAAGTTAGTCCTAGGTCATATACTGAAGAAGAATTAGAAAGGATAACGCGAAGGTACACCGTTGAATTAATCCGTAAAAATTTTATTGGACCATCCATCGATGTGCCTGCACCAGATTATGGAACAGGTGAAAGAGAGATGGCTTGGATTCTTGACACCTACTCTACCTTTAAAGGTGGTGAAATAGATGCCGCAGGATGTGTGACCGGAAAACCTGTTAGACAAAATGGTATCAATGGTCGTACAGAAGCCACAGGTCGAGGTGTATATTATGCGCTACGAGAATTTTTCAAAGACCCCAAAATGGTCGAAAAAATTGGCTCAACCTTAGGTATTGCAGGAAAAACCATGGTTATCCAAGGAATGGGTAATGTAGGCTCGTATGCGGGTACTATTTCACAAGAAGAAGGTGGTGTAAAAATCATTGGATTGTCAGAAATTGAAGGTACCATTTACAATGCAAATGGAATTGACATATTTGCTGCCTTGGAATTCAGAAAAGAACATGGAACCATCTTAGGTTTTCCAGGATCTACTACAATGCCCGATAGAGGCGATTGGGTTTCTATAGAGTGCGACATTTTATTGCCGTCTGCCCTTGAATCCGTCATTACCATTGAAAATGCCCATTTGGTGAAAGCGAAAGTCATAGGTGAAGCCGCTAATGGTCCTATTACTGCCAATGCCGAAGAGGTTTTAATCGAAAAAGGTATAATTATCATTCCTGACATGTACATCAATGCAGGTGGTGTTACGGTTTCATATTTTGAATGGTTAAAAAACCTTTCCCACATGCGTTTTGGTAGAATTGATAAAAGATTTAATCAAAATACGTACAGCAATTTAGTGGGCTTAGTCGAAAAACTAACGGGCCATACCATAGATGATAGAGAAAAAGCCATATTAACTAGAGGTGGAGACGAAATTGATCTCGTTCGTTCGGGATTGGAAGAAACCATGGTCAATGCGTATGAAAACATCATGGAAGTGTATTGGAAAAACCAACCTAAAATGAAAAGTTTACGGTCAGCGGCTTTTGTAAATGCATTAGAAAAAGTTGCCGATGACTATATGACTTTAGGTGTATTTCCTTAATAGTCCTTGGGTCAAAATAGTAATCTATAGGACCATATTTTTTTTTACAAAAAAGTTAAAAATGGTTTTGAAGTTCAAATTTTTTGTACCTTTGCGGCGAATTTTTTGAAATTCAATACATGGAGGCTATAGCTCAGTTGGTTAGAGCATCGGTTTGTGGTACCGAGGGTCGTGGGTTCGAATCCCATTAGTCTCCCTTAAAGCACCGTTTTGCGGTGCTTTTTTTTTGAATTACCACAAGGTTTTTTATTTTTTTAAGGCTTGTTCGTAAAAATATAGTATTTTTGTCTTTTACTTTCTGGAGTAAAACAGCGTTTTTCTCCTTAATGGAGTCTTGAATAATACATCGTCTTATTAAAAATAAATTCA
Organism: Saprospiraceae bacterium; assembly: GCA_049290115.1. Lineage (GTDB taxonomy): Bacteria > Bacteroidota > Bacteroidia > Chitinophagales > Saprospiraceae > OLB9. The sequence goes on from JBATMZ010000079.1 coordinate 10,149, forward strand.
AAAATTCATGAGATACTTGTTATTAGTTTTATTGATGGTTGTTGGAAGTTTTGTGCATGCCCAAAATACAGCCATATCTGAAAGCCAGTTCATTCAAATTGAAATGAGTAAACTTGACAAACATTTGAATATACCTTCCTTAACTTTGAGCAATGCCCAAACTACTGATTTACGTGCCCTGTTTAGCCAAAAATACGCTAAAGTGTATAAATCATGGAATGCTAATTTGACTAAAATGGAAGTTTCCAAAAGAAGAACTGAGATTGAAAATGAATACAAACCACTCGTAGAAGGCATCTTGTCCGCAGATCAAAGATTAGCTTTGATGAAAGTTCGCCCAGCGCACCAAAACTAAAGACTTTAATACCTTACTCTACATTTCGTTTCTGGCGAATTTTTCTGTATATTTTTTTTAGATTAAATTTGTTTTTTTTGGTAAATAAATTTACCTTTGCAGCCATTTTCTAAAAATAAAATTTTTAATCATGGTCGCAATCGTAACTATAGCTGGTCAACAATTCAAAGTGACTCAAGGCCAAGAGCTTTTTGTCCACCAGCTAGAAGCCGAACCAGGCACTTCCGTGACTTTCGATCAGGTTCTCCTGGTAGATAACAACGGTAGTATTAAAGTAGGCACGCCGGTAATCAGTGGAGCATCCATTTCTGCCACTGTACTTGACAAAGTAAAAGGTGACAAAGTCATCGTTTTCAAGAAAAAAAGAAGAAAGGGATACGAGAAAAAAAATGGTCACAGACAATCTTTTTCTAAAATTAAAATTGATTCTATCACCGCTTAATTGCGGGATACTTTTTCACAAAAAAACAAAGAATAATGGCTCATAAAAAAGGTGTCGGTAGTTCGGATAACGGACGAGACAGTAAAAGTAAAAGATTAGGTGTCAAATTATTTGGAGGCCAGTATGCCCAGGCCGGAAATATCATCGTAAGACAAAGAGGAACAAAATTTCATGCAGGTGAAAACACATACTTAGGCAAAGACTTTACCTTGCACGCTAAAGTAGATGGTGTAATTTCTTTTAAGAGATCTAAGGACAATAAAAATTATATCAGCATTATACCTGAATTATTAGAAGTTCAAGAAACCATAGCCCCAATGGCAAAAGCAAAACCAGCTCCTAAAGCTGCCGTAGCTAAAGAATCAGCGCCAAAAGCTGAAACTAAAACGTCTAAAGATAATTTAACTAAAATTGAAGGCATTGGACCTAAGATTGCAGAAATATTCAACAATGCAGGTATTTTAACTTTTGCACATCTTGCAGCTGCCGATGTTGAGCAACTTAAAAATTTGCTTTCTGAAGCAGGTCCTCGATTTACAGCACACGATCCAACCACTTGGCCTCAACAAGCAACTTTTGCTGCAGACGGTAAGTGGGACGAATTAAAAGCATGGCAAGATACATTGGATGGCGGTAGAATCGCTACCAATGAAGAAGAATAATTAACATTATAGCTACTTTTCCAAAACCACATTATTGTGATTAGGTAATAAAATTAGCACAAGGAAGACTTTTTGTCTTCCTTTTTTTATGCCCAAAAATGTTTCAAGCCACCTCCATAGGTTATATGTACAAAATGGTAGTCTACGTATTTTGTAACAGATCAATCCTTAAAAAAAACAAGATTTAAACTATAGAGATGACTTGTTGAAATTTTTCTTCATCCCATATTTCAACTGTACCCAATTCTTGTGCTTTTTTAAGTTTTGAACCCGCCTTTTCTCCTGCAACCAGAATATTCAGTTGCGAACTCACTCCTGATAAAATTTTTGCACCCGCTTTTTCTGCTAATTCCTGGGCTATTTTTCGATCCATAAGGGATAATGTTCCTGTAAACAAAATAGTCTTTGCATATAATGGTGCATCTTCAGATACTTGTTTAGGTTTGTCTTCGTCCGTTTGCCTTAAATTGACCCCGTAACTTTCCATTTTTTCCAACATATCTATATTTTTACTATTGGAAAAATAGTCCATTACATTTTTAGCGACCACTGGACCAACGTCTTTAATAGATGTAAATCTATTTTCATCCCAATTTTTTAAATCCAAGACATGCTCAATTTCACGAGCTAAAAGCTTAGATGCTTTTTTACCTAAATGGTGAATGCTTAGTCCGTGTAATAGTTTTTGAATAGGATTTTGTTTGGCTTTTTCAACAGCCGCCTTTAAATTTTCCACTGACTTAGAACCAAATCCTTCCAATCCTGCAATAGCGTCATAGTTAAGATTGTAAATGTCACTTATATCGGAGAGCCAACCTAATTGGAAAAATTTTTCGACATACGACTTGCCAAATCCATCCAAATCCATCGCATCTTTTGATACATGGAAAATCATTTTTTGGAGGTCTTGTTCCCCACAAGTACAGTTGGGACACCTCCACGCTGCCTCCCCTTCTTCTCGGATTAATTTAACTTGCTCTTTTAGATTTTTAGGACAAAATGCTGGAAAATGAATCACCTTTTCATCCCCATTCCGCAATTCTGGAAAAGACTTAACAATGTAAGGTATTACATCCCCTGCCCTTTCGACCAAAACTGTGTCGCCCAACCGCAAATCTTTCGCCTTGATAAAATCATCATTATGAAGCGAAATAGAAGAAATGGTTACCCCTGCTAGGTACACTGGATCAATTTTGGCAACTGGGGTGATACTTCCTACTTTCCCAATTTGATATTCTACATCCCGTAATATACTCGTACCTTGTTTTGCTTTAAATTTAAAAGCGGTTGCCCACCTTGGATGATGTGTAGTACTCCCGCATTTTTCCTGAAATTCTTTTTTATCCACTTTGACAACCATTCCGTCGATTTCATAAGCAAAAAAATCTCTTTGGTTTTCCCAATACAAAATAAAGTCAATGACTTCAAAAATTCCTTTACATAGTTTTTTTTCTTCACCGGGTACCTTAAAACCCATTCTCCCCAACAAATCTATACTGGCAATATGAGATTCTAGGGTTTTGGAAATTTCTTTTCCCTCACTATTTTCTACATAACCCACTTGATAAATAAAGGCTTCAATACCTCTTTTTCTGGTTTCATTGGCATCTTTTGTACGTAAACCTCCCGTTGCAGCATTTCGTGGATTTGCAAAAAGGGTTTGTCCACTTTCTTCCCTAGATTGATTGATGGCCTCAAAGTTCTCTTTTTTAATTAAAGCTTCTCCTCTTAATTCTACCCTCTTCCAGCCTAAACTAGAAAAAGGCACTTTTAAAGGAATACTGGGAAGTGTCCGGATATTTGCCGTAATATCTTCACCTAACACACCGTTACCCCGAGTGGCCGCTTTCACAAGCATATCATTTTCATACAAAAGTGAAATACTGCCGCCATCAAATTTTGGTTCTACTGAATAATCGATTTTATTTTCAGCGTCGATGGACAACAATTTTTTTATACTTGTATCAAAATCTTTCAAATCATCCCCTGAATACACATTGTCCAAAGACAACATTGGTGTGATGTGCTGAACTTGAGGAAAATCCGGCGATAAATCAGTTGCTACTCTTTGGGTTGGAGAATCAACGGTAATTAATTCAGGGTAATCCGTTTCCAGTCTTTTTAGTTGGTGAAACAAAAGGTCATATTCGCTGTCCGATAGTATAGGGTCGTGTAATACATAATATCGATGTTCGTGAAAACGCAGTACTTCTCGCAGTGTTTCCATATCGTTGATCCCTGCTACATGAGATAAAAATGAACGGCTTTGTTCCGTCATTTTTTTAATATTGTAATGTAAAGCCATTTAAAAATATCCATTATTCGATGTGGCCAATTTTGAAATACCCATCCGCTTTAGCTACTATTCCATAATACTTGTATTGGAGCGTGGTTAAATCTGCTTTTGTGCTACCAGATTTACCATTAGGCATGGTAACTTGTATGGCTAGATTCCGAAGACTCTTATCTTGAAAAAACTCTGAGCCCGTGTATTGAAAATTAATGTTGTATTCTGCACACTCCATGGCAACCCTTGCAAACTCTTCCATATTACTCATATGTGAAAATTTTATTAATACCTCATTAGGTGAAATTTCTATAACGGTAGGTAAAATCTTTGGTTCACAAGAAGTATTTGCCAAGAATATAGCAATGAAAATCAATATTTTATACATAATGTTATTTTTTAATGTTTTATGATTTAGATAAAAATGATTGAATAGCATTTTTCGAAAAATCAGACAGAATCAATTGGCCACTTGCCTCAGCCCTTTCTTCTAACAACTTATCCCAATGCGTTGTATTTTCCCAAAATATCTTTTTAAGGCCCAATAATGCTGCTGGATTTTTATTTAGCAAATCTTGCATAAAATGATCTATATAAACATCCAACTGTTCGACGGTATCAAATACTTCCGTAAATAATCCTTTTTGTTTTGCCCATTGGGCTGTCTGCCATTCATTGGCATTCAACGCCATTTGGCTGAAAGCAGAAAGCCCGATTTTTCGTTCCACCGCAGGACCAATGACAAAAGGTCCAATACCTACTGCCAATTCTGATAGTCGGACAGATGCGTATTGAGTTGCCATCGTATAGTCACAAGCTGAAGCAAGACCGACACCACCGCCGACAGCTTTTCCTTGGACTCTACCAATCACAATTTTGGGGCATTTCCGCAAAGCATTAATAACATTGGCAAATCCTAAAAAAAACTTTTTTCCTGCATCAAAATCTTGAATTGACACCAGTTCGGTAAAACTAGCACCTGCACAATAGGTTCGATTTCCAGCACTCTTCAATAAAATCAACAAAACTTCATCATCTTTCCCTAGGTTTTCTATGGTCCTAGTCAATTCATCCAAAAGATGACCAGGCATAGAATTTTGGGCTGGATGAAAAAATTCAATCGTCGCTAGACCCTTCTCCTTTTTCAAATCAATATATCCTTCTTCATTCATTATATTACAATTCTTTACATTTTACCATAGTCAAAATAGTTGCAATAGCCACAGTTTCACCTGTTTGATCGTACACATCCACCAACCATTTAACTATTCCTTTGCGGAAATTTTCTTCTTCTCTTTTTTCTTGAACGACTTTTTCTTTGACGGTCAGACGAACGCCTATCGTCATACCTGGATAAACGGGTTTCACAAATCTACACTCATCTAAACCATAATTGAGCAATACTGGTCCTTTGGCTGCATCAACGAATAAACCCGCTGCGGCTGACAATATAAAGTAACCGTGTGCGACCCGCTCGGTAAATGTCGTTCCTTCCAGCGAAGTAACGTCGGTGTGGGCATAAAAATGATCCCAGGAAACGTTGGCAAAATTGACAATATCTGATTCATTGATCGTCCTCTTGTGGGTAATCAATGTTTCCCCAATTTCAAGTGCCTCAAAATGTTTTTTAAATGGATGGACTACATCTAGTTTGAATTTTCCTCCATATTGATATTGTTGGGTGATTGTCGTCAATGCACTAGGACTTCCTTGAATAGCACATCGTTGCATGTAATGTTTTACACCCCTTAAACCACCCATCTCTTCGCCTCCTCCAGCTCTTCCCGGTCCTCCGTGCACCAAGAGGGGTAATGGCGACCCATGGCCTGTACTTTCTTTGTACGAATCCCTATTTAATACTAGTATTCTTCCATGATGTGTGGCTGCACCAACTACAAATTGACGAGCAGCTACATCGTCATGAGAAACGTATGAACAACATAAACTTCCTTTTCCTAGGCGAACTAAATCAACTACTTCATCCAATTCTTTATATGGCATCAAGGTAGAAACAGGCCCAAATGCTTCAATATCATGAACCCCTAATCGCTCAAATGGCCGATCATTTCTTAATAAAATTGGAGATAAAAAAGCACCATTCGATGAGGATTCTCCTTGAAGTTGGACGTTGTGTAAATCGCCATACACCAAATCACTATCTTGGAGTAATTCGGTTACTTTTTGACGCACTTCTTCCAATTGTTCGCTACCCGCCAAGGCACCCATACGAACACCATCAACCCTTGGATCGCCAATGGTCGTCTGAGCCAAGGCTTTTCCTAAGGCAATTTGAACATCTTCTATTAGATGTTGGGGTACAAATATTCGGCGAACTGCCGTACATTTTTGACCACATTTTACGGTCATTTCTTTGCGCACTTCTTTGATAAATATCTCAAATTCGGGATCTGAAATTTTAACGTCTTGTCCCAAAACCATACTATTCAGCGAATCCGCTTCCATATTAAAAGGAACAGCATTTGATAATATTTTTGGATTGGACTTTAACAATAATCCTGTAGATGCACTGCCTGTAAAAGTCACCACATCTTGGCTATTGACGTGTTCCAAAATATCCCTTGCGCTGCCGCAAATGAGTTGCAATGCTCCTTCAGGTAAAATCTTGGATGTTATCATATCTTCAACAACAATGGCCGTTAGATAAGAAGTCAACGTTGCAGGTTTAACAATCGCAGGCATTCCAGCTAGCCAATTGACCGCACATTTTTCCAGCATTCCCCATATAGGAAAATTGAAGGCATTGATATGCACGGCAACGCCCTCTTTGGGTACTAAAATATGGTGACCTACAAAAGTTCCTCCCTTACTCAAGCCAATGGTGTCTCCTTCTATGTAGTAAGGCAAATCGGGCATTTTTCTTCTCAAACTTGCATTGGCAAATAAATTACCGATACCACCTTCGATATCTATCCAAGAATCACCTTTTGTAGCCCCGGTTTTATAACTCCACTCATAATACTTTTCTTTTCGATCCAATAGGTATAAAGCTAATTTTTTTAGCATGATACCTCGCTCTTGAAAAGTCAATTTGCGTAGGTTTTTATTACCTACCGATCTAGCAAAATCATAGGACTGAGCCATATTAATACCCATTGAAGAAGCCTCAGCCACAACAAGTCCTGTACTAGCATCATACAATTTTTTTTCTTGCCCTTGTCCGGAAATCCAATCCCCTGCAATATAATTTTTAAGTACCATATTTTTTCTTAAATAACACCAAACTAACTTTTCTGGTTGTTTAGGACAAAAGTAATCATTTAGATATAAAAAAGAAATGCCGAATCAGAAAGTATTCAAATGGATATAATAATTACATTTGTAAAACTTTAAACGAGTATGACCACGACACAACCCGCTTTCGTCAAACCTACATTAGATGGCCAAAGAATAGAATATCTGGACATTCTCAGAGGAATTGCTATTTTATGTATCTATGTGGCAAATATTGGTTTTTTTTCTGGAGATTGGTTTTTTTCAAAAGAAGATAGGATTCCTTCCACCTTATTGCCTACAGATGGTTGGTTGGATTTTTTATGCTACACTTTCATAGATGGTAAATTTTACACTGTATTTTCACTCTTATTTGGCATTGGTTGTATTATACAATACAATAGTTTAAAATTAAAGAAAATAAGTTTTAATTCTTTTTTCTTGAAACGAATGTTTTGGCTTTTAGTTTTTGGCCTCATTCATTTGATTGTTTTTTGGGCTGGGGACATACTAACACTTTATGCTTTGCTTGGCTTTACCCTCATTTGGTTTGTAGAATGGTCAAATAAAAAGTTACTATTATGGGGAATAATTTTACAATTTATTCCCATATTCAATTGGGTTATTATTCATTATTGGGGTTTAAATTACCCAGATGTTTTTAGAAGTGCAATTGTTCAATATTGGGAATATTTTGGGTTTCCAACTATCATGCAGCAAGAAGTAAAATATCCCAATTTACAATACATTTTTCTCAATGAATCTTGGCGGGACTTCTTTGTAATGAATCCCGGTAATGCTCTTTTTAGAATTTTTCTTATCCTCGAGGAAGGAAGGATATTTAAGGTTTTGGGTATATTTTTAATCGGTCTATGGTCGGGCAGGCAAATTTTACACAATAACCTACTTGACAACAAAATATTATTAAAAAAAATCGTTTGGTGGGGTATTGGTATTGGACTTCCTTTCAGCCTTTTTAGAACCTATATCGAATTTTACTTAAAGGGTAGCGCAGAAATTTGGGCTTTTATACACACGATCAGTTATGCTATTGGTACGGTACCCTTAGCCGTGGGTATAAGTGCCTTAATTGCCCTCAATATTAGACCACAGATGCAGATTCTAAAATGGTTCTCCCCTGTTGGTAAAATGGCTTTTTCAAATTATATATTCCAAACGTTGATATCAATATGTATCTTTTATGGTGTTGGATTTCAATGGGCTGGCAAACTCGGTTATACCTACATAATACTAATATGCCTCTTGGTTTTCACCCTTCAAATCTTGATCAGTACATGGTGGTTAAAAAGGTTTAGGTTTGGACCTTTAGAATGGCTGTGGAGGTCATGCACCTACTGGCGTATCCAACCTTTTAAAAGATGGTAATTATCAGCCTGGAATCAATATAACGATTCATCCCTTTGGTAATAAGTGATAAATTTGTTACTAAAATATGGATGAATAAACCATTTTATGTTTTTCCAAAGACCCTCCTAGGAAATAATACATGGGTCGGTGGCAAGTCACCAGATCATACATTATGCTAAAAAACTACTTATTAGAAATTTTATGAAGTTCAACGGATATCGCCCCTTGCAATTATTGTGCTAAATATGGCTTTCGAAGACAATTTTTGGGTCTCAACGTCTTGTGTCCAAAGATTAAAATCAAATAAATCTTTAGAAAGAAAAAAGTTTTCTACAAAAACTGTGTCAAATCTATCGTTAAAAAATGCCGTGGCTGTTTGGCTATCAGAATAATGAATATAGCCTATTCCTCCATCATCGTGAATACTAATTTCTTTACCAGAAGGCACAATGGCTCTTATCCATAAAACAGAATCCGTTTCGCTTGAAAAACTTAATGCCAAATCTCGATTATAAGTTCTAAAACCCAGTGAATCAAGTCTATATTTTGCATTCTTTTGAATATAAAATACTAAGGTTTTCCCAGAAATATTTTTCACTTTCATACATTCATTAAATCCAGGATCGCAAGATGATAAAAAACACAAACTGATTACTACCCATAAATACACTTTCATAGCTGCATTACTTTATCTGTTGTTACAGAAATTAAAAATATCAAAGTACCACTTATTTTTGATTACTACTTGGTTGACTTTATCACAAAACACTAAACTTAATCGTTTAAACGACCAAAGATAAAAATATGCTGGGTTAGTATAAATCGTTTTCCATAAGTAACTTTATACTATAAGCACATATTGTTTAAAGATTTAAAACCAACCTTAAAATTAGCCTAATGAAATTAATATTCTTTTTTATCATATTGAGTTTTTTTATTCAAAAAGCAAATGCACAATTGGACAGTACGACTTTCGACTTTTGGGTAGGTGATTGGAATATATCCTATCTCGATAGTAAAGGGGATACGCTTTATGGAATGAATACAATAGAAAAAACCTTAGGCGGAAAAGTTATCCAAGAAAATTTCAGTAGTGCTGTTGGATTTGATGGTACCAGTATTAGTGTTTACAATGGGAAACAAAACCAATGGCATCAAGCTTGGGCTGACAACCAAGGTGGCTTCTTTCATTTTATCGGTGACCTAGAAGATGATACCCCTGTTTTTAAAACCAACCCTGTCGTAGTAGGAGATAAAATCGTGGTGTCGCGTATGATTTTTTACGACATTCAACCCAATTCATTTACTTGGGATTGGCAATCCTCTTCGGATGGAGGCAAAAATTGGAATCTTGCGTGGCGAATTTGGTACCAGAGGAAATAAAATAGTCTAAACTCCCCAAAAAAGAAGTTTCGTAAAAATTTGAACTAGTTTGAAAAATTATGTCAAATGTCATCGCTTTGACTCAGTATAAATGACAAATTCATAGGCAATAAGTGCAGCCTTGTATCTTAATTTTAAATATTGAAATGTTGAAAATGCAGCCAAAAAAAATACTATCATGCTTGCGACAAAATCAAATTGAATTAAAAACAGAATACCTAAACCAAGTGAAATAACAAGTAGACTTCGAAAAAACTTAGCGTCAGCTGTATTTTTTTCGATGCGATGAATTATGGGAGAACCAGAACTTGTTACATAATATTTTGCCCAAGCATAGGGATTGCCAACTTTGTGAGGAATCTTTAAATATTTTATGGCTTCTGAAACTTCGTAAGTAGACTTTTTAGGGTAATACCAACTATCATATAAAATAATGTCAAAAACAGAACCTATTCTATTGACAATATGTCCAAAAACATAGGAGCAAATGATAAAAGAAACCCAAAAATAATAACCTAATAATTCAGGTTCTCTGATGGTTTCGATTATATAATTTTGACAATAATACGATAGAACAATACTGACAATTGCTCCAGGAATAAAAATTGCAAATAATTCTACAACAGAAATAAACAAATTTTGAGGAGAAAAATTCATCATTACTTTTTATTCGTCAAAAATACAACCATTGCCATTTACAAATTTAAAAATGATTGAATTTGGAAAAATAAAAAAACCCTCCCCCTCTATTGGGGAA
>JBATMZ010000080.1:0-70406 GCA_049290115.1 Saprospiraceae bacterium
GATGCTTACATTGGCAAAAAGTTTAAAGGAGAAGTGACCCATATTTCCAATTCTGCATCCAATATCAAAAGTGCTATTGGAGGTACTTCGTTGGCTACCGATCAAGTGACCAATTTTTTGGTTAAAATTATCATTTTGGAAGAATCTTACCAGGATTTGATGACAAAAGTGAATAAACACGTTTTTAGACCGGGGATGTCTGCTTCTGTGGATATTTTTACCAAAGAGGAAAAAGATGTTATTGCTGTTCCCATCCAAGCGGTCGCTATTCGTGAAAAAAAGGATGCTAAAATTGACAAAGATTTGGACAAACTCAGTCAATCGAACCAATATGACCAAGTTGTTTTTTTAATGGATTCTGATACGGCTAAAATGGTGAAAGTCGAAACTGGCATACAAGATAATGAATTTATTCATGTCCTCTCAGGCCTTGAAACTGGCGTAAAAGTGGTTTCTGGTCCTTATTCTGAGTTGAGTAAAAACTTAAAATCCGGAGATAAAATCCATATCAAAAAAGAAGAAAAAGAAGAAGAGAAGGATTAATAATATACATGGAGGTTACCGAAACAGCGCTGATCATTTTTGTTAAAAATAGAGAAGTAGGCAAAGTAAAAACTAGATTGGCCAAAACGGTGGGTGACGAAAAAGCACTTGAAGTTTATTGTTCTTTATTAGAAAAATTAAAGAACAGTTTGATTGGATTCAAGTCTCGTATTTACGTTTATTACAGTGCATTTTTTGATGTCGATGACGAATGGAATAGTTTAAATCCAATAAAAAAACTCCAAATACCTGGTGATTTGGGAGATAAAATGTCAAATGCTATAACTACTGTAAAATCGGGGGCTCGAAAAGTGATGATTGTCGGCAGTGATTGCCCTGAATTAAGTCAAAATATTATTGAAGAAGGGTTTTTTGCCTTGGATGATCACGATGTTGTACTAGGGCCAGCTTTGGATGGAGGCTATTATTTGATAGGTTTAAAGGCAGAAAATCATGCCCTTTTTTTAAATATGAATTGGAGTACTTCCACCGTTTTAGCAGAAACTATACGGAGAGCCACCGAACAAAACTTGTCAGTGCATTTACTTACCACCTTAAGAGATCTCGATGAATATGAAGACTATATTTACTTTCGAGAAAAAGGAATTCTTTAAAATTTGATGATTTAGCATAACTAATCCAAGCAGTCTGACAGTTCCTCTGTCGTGTTTTTAATCGTTTTCTCCTTAAATGGGTGATGCCAAGTATGATTAATATAATTAATAATGTTGGTTATTTCTGTTGAACTAAGATGTTTAAAAGAGGGCATCTCTTTAACTAAGTAAGTAGATTTTTCAAATATAGTATCGGACTTTCCGTGATACATCAAACAAATAAAAGAAGCGCCGTAGGTGATTTTTGACGATGAAATTGCTGGAATTAACAAGGATAAACCAGAACCATCATTCATGTGACAATTAGAACAATAAGCCTTGTACAACCTTTTTCCCTGTACAAAAGGTGTGTCTTGGCAAGATGTAAAAAACACGAGCAATAAAAACAATAAAACTCTATTCATATTCTTTGAGTAAAGTATAGATGTCTGCGATAAATTTTGGTGTATCATCTGGTTCTGTACCTTCAGTAAACGATCTTACATGACCAGATTTATCTACGAGCACTATTTTTCCACTATGATCAAATCCTCCTGGGGCAGTAGGGTCTTCAATGGCGGCTACAAAAAAGTTGCCCGCTAAATCCAACGTTTTGTCTTTATCGCCTGTAAGAAAATGCCAATACCTTGTATCTGCCTCCATATTGGTAGCGTACATTTTGAGTCGAGCGACATTATCTCTTTTGGGGTCAATGGTAAAAGAAACTAGTTTGACCCGATCATCTCCTTTAAAAGATTCGTGAATCCTGAGCATCTCCTTCATTACTTTTGGACAAATGGAAGGACAAGATGTAAAAAAGAAATCTGCTACATATACATAATTGGACAAGGTGGTGTCTGAGATTAAAACACTATCTTGATTTAAATAGGTGAAATGCCCTACGTTGTGATAAATGGGTTTCCCGTCTTCAATGATGGTATTCCCTAAGTAGGGTAATGGTTTAGTCTCACAACTAAACAAAAACATGCTTACTATTAAGCCAATAAAATGAATATATTTCATTATTTAATACTTAAACTATCTAATAAATTTTGAGCTTCAACCATAGAAAATTTCATGTCGTCACTTACTTTTTGAATCTTGATTTTTTCATTTTGAAGATAGGTGGTTGCTTCGTTTGCCTCTTCGGGAACTTTAAAATTGGCCATCCAATCCATCATGCCTTCGTCTGCATTTTCTAGCAATACTATAGTTGATAAAATTACATCCTTTGATTCCGGATTTTCTTCTTTTAAGGTTTTTAATTTTTTTTTCAATTTGTTCATCGGTCCCATTTGTGGCATCACTTCGTCATGAATGGCCATCACTTCATTGTACAATGGATTTGCAACAGGGCCATGATGGTGTTTGCAAGAAAATGCAAATATCATCATACATAGGATTGAAAGATGGATGAGATGTTTCATGTTTTTTTGTGCAAATTTAGCTTAATTACCATAGAAATAAAATGATTTTCATCAATAAAATCTTGGTTTGTATTATTAGTCCAATTATCGGACATGTATTTGAACAAGGCTTAAGAATCTTTGTTATTGCAATTATTTAGTTTATATTTTCATGGACAACAAGGCCATTGTTTGGTTTAGAAATGATCTGAGAATACATGACAACGAAGCTTTAACGGAAGCATTAGTTAAGAAAGCACTTGTCTTTCCTGTTTATGTTTTTGATGAGCGAATATTTTTTGGAAAGACCTCTTATGGTTTTTTGAAGACTGGCAAATTTAGGGCAAAATTCATCCTTGAGTCTGTAGAGGATCTAAGGAATAATTTACGGAATTTGGGATCTGACTTAATTGTGAGAATAGGAAAGCCCGAAGAAGAAATATTTTCTTTAGCTAAATCTTTAAAAACAAGTTGGGTATATTGTAATCGAGAGCGAACCTCCGAGGAAGTTGAAGTGCAAGATTCTTTAGAAAAAAAATTATGGACCATAGGGCAAGAATTGAGATACACTCGAGGTAAAATGCTTTACTACACCTCTGATTTACCTTTTCCTATCAACCAAGCACCCGATACTTTTACTATATTTAGAAAGGAAGTTGAAAGATTAGTGCCTGTTCGTCTTCCATTACCTTCACCCAAAAAGATGCAGCATTTTGGTCCGTTTCCTGAGGTAGGGACGATTCCTGATTTTTCTTTTTTTAATTCAGAAACATTTAATGAAAATCATGTTGAAAATATCAATTTTAGAGGTGGGGAAAGTAAAGCTTTAAATCAGCTAGATTACTTTTTGCAAAATAATACTAAAATTGTACAATATAATGAACGACGGCAGGAATTATTTGGATGGGATTTTTCATCTAAACTTTCACCTTGGCTATCAACAGGTTGTCTTTCGCCCAAACTTGTGTATTGCAGGTTGAAAGAACATGAGCGTACGTACGGAGAAAGTAAATCATCTTATGGGTTGTTTGTAGAATTATTGGGACGGGATTTTTTTAGGCTAATAGGCAAAAAATATGGGAGCAGGATATTTAAAACATCCGGTTTACAAAACATCAAGCGTTCCAAAGACCACGACTTTGGTAATAGTAAGTGTTGGTTTGACGCAAAAACAAATATTGACATAGTAGATGCTTGTTTGATTCAATTAAAAGAAACTGGATATTTGAGTTTTAAGGGACGTCAACTTGTTTCAAGTTATTTGGTGAATGATTTGCAATCTGACTGGCTTTTGGGTGCTGAGTTTTTTGAATCTTTGTTGTTGGATTACGATCCTTGTTCGAATTATGGCAACTGGAATCAGATGGCAGGCATAGGACATCGATTGAAAGATGATCGTTTTTTGAATCCAGAAACACAAGTTAAAAAGTTGGATCCCCACGGTTTTTTTGTAAAGTATTGGCTAAAACATAGGAATTCTGATACCTAGGTAAACATCGTATCAATTTTATTTTTTATTTTTGTGTACGGACATTATTGTTTTGTAATGTTCTATTCTATTAATCGAGATTGATATGTTAAACCTAAGAGAATACTTTTGTATAAAAAAGATAATGAATAGCCATGTAATTTCGAAAGGTTATAAAGGAATTAAAAATTACACGGCTTGCATAATATTTTTTATCTTTTTCATTCTTTTAACACCTGCGAAAGGTCAGTTTTTTGAAGTGGGTTTTAATTTGGCAGGAACAACCTATCAAGGAGATATTTCACCTTTGCGGTATAGGTTTAGTGTTCAGGGGGCAAGTTTTGCCTATGGATTAAACTTAGGTTATCATATTAGCCCATATTATTCAGTCAAAGTTTCGTACAATAAAGGTTCGATTGATGCAGCAGATAAGTATTCTGTTGATGCTTGGCGAAAGGAGAGAAATTTAAACTTCCGTACGGATATACATGAATGGTCCTTAGTTACGGATATCTTTTTCTTAGAATACAGTAAATTTTTTAGAAAGTACAACTTAAAACCTTTTTTGAGGGTTGGGGTAGCTGTTTTTTCTTTTAATCCCCAAGGAGAATATAAAGGTAAATGGTATGACCTGCAACCATTAGCAACAGAAGGCCAAGGATTAAAAGGAAGTGATAAAGAGCCTTATAAATTGACACAGCTTTCGATTCCATTTGGATTTGGACTTTGTTACGACATCAATCAATACATTAGAGTTGGATTAGATATCAGTCCAAGAATAACTTTTACAGATTATTTAGATGATGTAAGTACAGACTATCCTGATTTTGATCAATTAGGAAGGAGTAGAGGACAGATGGCCGTAAACCTCTCGTATAAAGGAAATTTATTGCCTGGAGGTTATGCACCTGAAGATATTCCAACGGTAGGCAGAGGAAATCCAAAAGATAATGACTGGTATATATTTACTTCTTTTTCTCTAGCCATTTTATTTGATCCAGTCTATGAAAACATTAAACGAAAAACGTTTAATGGTGCTAGAAAATGTAGATTCTGATTTTATTATCGTTGGATGATTTCCATCTTATCAAATAAAAAAGCCCGTATCTTAAAAAGAAACGGGCTATAATTTGAGATTGAGTAGAGTATTTTTACTGAAGGTCTTGAATTACTTCTGCACCACCTGTAGAACCACTAACCATCATGGCAGTGATAATACAAAGTACAAATAAAAGACCAGCAAGCCCCCACGTTATTTTTTCAACAAAATCGGTAGATTTAGCCGCACCAAACATTTGATTGGCAGCAGCACCACCAAAATTGGAATCAACTCCTCCTCCTTTTGGATTCTGAATTAATACAATTGCCATCAATAAAACACAATTGATAGCAGTTAAAATGGTCAAACCTGTAATCATATTCTGTGTATTCTTTTAAATAAGGGTGCAAAGAAAAACAATATTTTAATTTTATTCTAATATTTAGACTTCAAATTTGAAATGAACTATCAATCCTAAGTAAAATAATTATTTTTTACTAGATACACCATAAATCAATGTCGCTGGTAGTGAAGGTATTTGAATCTTGTCCATCTCTATCTCGAATATACACTTCGAAGTGGAAATTGTTACTTTGAGGGCATCCAAAATTATCCAAACAACAAGAAGGATTTTGATCAGTAAAGCAACATAAACTGTACATGGTAACATACAAAACGCCTCTAATACCGTTTTTGGTACCTTGTTCAGGGACTTCAGGGGCTTTAAATTCGTAGATTAATGTACTTTTTCGGCTGTCCTTAATGAAAACATTTGACACATTTTTAGAACCGAAGTTTCCGTCGCCATCCGTAAATTCTATTTTAAAAATGATAGAATCCATATTAAAACTCCCTTGGTTCATGAAGTTTTTTGATAATGAAATATTTGAAATCTCGGGAATAATGTCCAAATCAGGGGCAGGAGCACAACTAAACCATCCACCCATCAATATAATTAATGGTAAAAAAAGAGTCGAAGAGTAGCGTGTGCGCAACATATATTTTCTTAAAAATAAGCCAACATGATAACGATGTTGTATGGGCAATTGTTTTTTATCTTTGTGAAAATATTTACCTCGTTTGGAAGATCAATCACCTTTGCAATCCGATAACACCATAAATCAATACAGTCAATCAAGAAAATTATTGATTGATGGGCTCATTCATTCTTATGAACCTTTGACTGACTTTGATGATAAGACATACATTATAGATTTGTTTCGATTTCAATTCGAATATAATCCTATTTATAGACAATTCTGCCAAAGATTAGGTGTTGATGTTTCACAGATTCAAGAAATTGAGTCTATTCCTATGTTGCCCATTTCAGCCTTTAAACATCACGTTATAAAAACGGGTCAATGGCAACATCAAATAATATTTAAAAGTAGTGGAACCCAACAAGTCGGTCGTTCTTTACATCATGTTCGGGATGTCCAGTTTTATTTAAACCACGCAAAATATCTATGGGAAAAACAATTTGGCAGGTTGGACCAATTCTGTTTTTTGGCACTTTTGCCTGGATATGTTGATAGGGGTGATTCATCTTTGGTCACTATGGTGAAATACTTTGTAAACGTTACCAAAGACAATGGAAGTGATTTCGTTTTGGGAAAAGAAGATCAAATTCATCGTCTAGTTGATAAGGCTCAAAATCAGGGGCATAAAATAGTATTGTTTGGGGTTAGTTTTGCCTTACTCAATCTACTTGAAACGGCAAGATTAAAACATCCTGAAATGATGTTTGTTGAAACAGGTGGAATGAAAGGGTTGCGAACTGAAATGACAAAATCTGAATTAATAAACACTTTAAAAGTTGGTTTTAATTCCCAAAATGTTTTTTCAGAATATGGAATGACAGAATTATTTTCTCAAGTATATACGACAGGTGGAATTGATTTTTTAAAACATAAGTATCTTAATATTCGAATAAAACAATTGCAAGATCCTTTGTCCGAGGAAGTGAAAGGTAAACAAGGTATTATAGGGTGCATTGATTTGGCCAACATTGATTCATGTGCATTTATATTGACCGAGGATACTGGGATGCTGGGTGAAAATGGGTATCTGAACATCACTGGAAGAATGGATGATGCGGATATAAGGGGTTGTAATTTAATGCTTTCTGAAGAAATGATAGAACCTCGTAAACATCAAATATGACCTTGCCCTTATATTTATATAATTTAAACTGTTTATAATTCTAAAGTGCCGAAATTTTATTAATATTGTCCATTAATACTTGAAAATTGTAATCATGGCAGAAATCGATAAACTGAATCCAATGGATGTAATGAATCGTTCCATTTGTTTGATATTGGGTGGAGGAGCTGGTTCTAGGCTTTACCCTTTGACCAAAGACAGATCAAAGCCAGCCGTTCCAATAGGCGGAAAATACAGACTTATAGATATTCCCATTTCAAATTGCCTCAATTCAGGGTTGTATCGAATTTTTGTTTTGACGCAGTACAACTCTGCATCGTTAAATAAACATATCAAAAACACTTTTCATTTTGATAACTTTACCAATGGTTTTGTCGATATTTTAGCTGCTGAGCAAACGGCGATGAATATGGAATGGTTTCAAGGAACTGCAGATGCCGTTCGCCAATCAGTTAGGAATTTTGCCTACCACAACTTTGACTATATCCTTTTATTATCCGGGGACCAATTGTACCAAATGGATTTCAGAAAAATGTTTGAAATTCATTTAGAAAGGAAAGCAGATGTAACGATAGCCACCATTCCTGTTGTAGCTGATGATGCCACCTCTTTTGGAATTATGAAGGTTAATTCTGAAGATTCTATCGAAAAATTTATTGAAAAACCATCGTATGATATTTTACCAGATTGGGAATCTGAAGTAGGAGATGAGTTAAAAAATAAAGGCAAAAAATATTTAGCATCGATGGGTATTTATATTTTTAATAGGCCCGCTTTGCGGGATTTGTTGAATGATAACCCAAATGCAGTGGATTTTGGAAAAGAACTAATTCCACAATCGATAGATAGAGGCATGAAAGTGGTGAGCTATGCCTATGATGGATATTGGACGGATATTGGAGATATTAAGTCGTTTTTTGAAGCCAATCTGGCATTGACAAAAGATATTCCTGAATTTAATTTATTTGACAATAATACTAAAATTTATACTCGTCCGCGTTTATTGCCGCCAGCAAAATTTTCAGGTGTGACTTTTGTTAATTCTATCGTCGCTGAAGGAAGTATTGTACATGCAAAGACAATCGAGAATTCAATTTTAGGAATCAGATCTCGAATTGGACATGGAACGGTTATTAAGACTAGTTATATCATGGGAAACGATTTTTGGGAAACGCTTGAATTTTTAGCGAGTAAATCAGATATTCCAATGGGTATAGGACAGGATTGCTACATTGAAAATGCCATTATTGACAAACATGCTCGTATTGGTAATAATGTGACCATTTGTGGGCAGGACCATTTACAGGACGAAGAACACGAACACTATGTCATTAAAAAAGGTATCGTTGTATTAAATAAAAATGCCATCATTCCAAATGGGACCGTCATAGGACAAAAAAGCTAATTTATTTATCCATAAACCCAGTTATGGCAAATGATTCCACAAGCCATGGCAGCATTTAGGGACTCAGCGATCTTTTGAGATTGGCCGGCAATGGCTATTTTTTGTGTTACCAAAGGAATATTTTCCTTACGAATACCTTGTCCTTCATTTCCAATGATTAAGATACCACACGGATTCATCGGTGTTGGTAATTCGTGAATAAGAATACCGTCCATAAAGGCACCAAAAACAGAAATTTGAGGGTTTTTTTCGATGAGTTTTGATAAACTCGCCGAGGCTGTTCGCACGTTGCACAAGCTACCCATAGATGATTGAACTGCTTTTGGGTTAAAAAAATCTACAGAACCTGGAGATCGTATAATATTTTTGATGCCAAACCAATCGGCTATTCGAATGATTGTACCCAAATTCCCTGGGTCTTGGATGTCGTCGAGATATAGACTTTTTTCTTGATTCAATTGAGATAGATCACAGATATTTTCTTTTTTTTCTAAAACAACCAAAAGTGATGAAGGCGTTTTAAATGTGGACATTTGGGCCATCTCTACAGAACTAATCAATTCAGGTTCTATGTTTAAGTCTAAACTTAATAATGTTGATTCCAAAGAAATTGATGTGTAGTAAACAGAGATGGGAGAGAAAATTGGATGTTTTAGGAATTCAATACCTGTTTTTTCACCTTCTGCCGTAAATTTATCATATTTTTGCCTAAATTTTTGTTGGCCGAGAGATTTTACAAACTTAATTTGTGATTTACTTACCACTTTTCAATAACTTTATAAATAATACGTTGTATTTGAATCGGTCATTTGTTTGGATTCAAAATGTAGAAAAATTGATTCTTCAGAAAAAGCTGAGCTCAAAACTACTCCCTTTTTTAAAGTTAATCAAGGTTTTGTTTTAAAAATATTAACGAAGGCATGAAGGCATGGGTAAAAGTACATATAAACCAAAGTGGACAATGTCGACGATTGGTTTTTTTATGTTTACCCTTACTTTTTTTAATGTCGTGTCAAACTTCACGATATCTCCAACCCACGGATAAATTGGTAGAAGGAAGTTCCATTTTATTCAAAACCAAATTGAGTCGAGAAGCTACCAATACTCTCGAAAAAGAGCTAGGCACAATTATAATCCAGAAACCTAACGAGAATTTACTTTTTATGATACCTCGGGAATGGATTTATTTGAGGCATACTCAAGTGGATGACACGACATTACTAGATAAAGGTATGAGGAACATAGGCCAAGTTCCAGTGTTGTACGATGAATTAGCAGCTATTGCCACTGTAGCAGAGATGGAAAAATTTTTGATTAATGAAAGGGGGTATTTTGATGCCAAAGTAGATTTTACGACGGACGAAAAAAATACAGTTAGGTCACATACCAATTCGTTTGGAAGTTATATTTCTACCGCCAACAAAGTAACATTACAATACATTGTAGATACAAAAGAACGATACCGAATTAAATCTGTACACTACATTTGTGCGGATAGTGCGATTTTAAATATAATTCAACAAAACCTTTCTAATTCTGCCATAAAAAAAGGTGATTATTTTAATTTAAATAATTTTAATTTAGAAAAAAGCAGATTGACCCTTGATTTACAAAACATGGGGTATTATGACTTTAATACGAATTTTATTGATATAGTTGCGGATAGTAATAAGACAACCAAAGAAATAGATTTTTGGTTTGAGATTGCACCTCCGGCCAATAAAACTAATCATACCTCATATACTATTGGAAGTGTCAACGTTTATCCCGATTATTTCAAAGAATTTGAATTATTAACCCCTGGGACACAACTGGATACTTTAGGACTTAACATCAAATATTATGGTCTTAAGCAATTAATTAAGTCCTCTGTTTTGAGAAAATCTGTTTTTTTTAATATCCATGAAAAATATACTTTTGAAAATAGGCAAAAAACTTTCAGGAAATTAAATTCTCTACCACCTTACAGATTTGTTAATATTACTGCAAGTCCAAACCCTGAAGTTGATACCCTGATGGATATCAATATTTTACTCACCCCACAGGACAAAAAATACATTCTCGAAAGTGATTTAGAAGGATATTACAGTTCGTTTGATTTATTCAACTTACTAGGTATGGCCATTTCTGGAAATATCATTGATCGAAATTTTTTGAAAGGTGCAGAAAGATTTTCATTGAGAGGACAAGCTGGTTTTGGTTTAAATATAGGAAGAGGAGAAAGTGGGGACAGGATTATTAAATTACAATCGAGCAATCTATCTTTAAATTCTAATCTATTGGTACCAACGCATGTCGATTTTTTAGGGCTGAGTCGGCTGGTTAACCGAATAGGTCTCGTACCCGATCGATTTTATAAAAATTTTGATGCTGAAGCTAAAACCAATATTTCCTTAGGTTTTACGGCGCTTAATTTTTTTGAATTTTATGGGTTTAATTCTTTCAATGCAGCTTTTGGCTATGAATATACTTCTCCCAAAGGCCATAGATACATATTTAGACCTATGGGCGTTAATTTTGACCAATACAATATTTTGGATACAAGCCAGTTTTCTGACCTCCCGATCTTTTTTTTACAGTTTAGAGATGTCTTGGGTACTGGATTTTTATTCCGAGATTTTACCCACATTTATAATGGTGTAAGAAATACTAAAGGCCGGTCATTCATCTTGATTAATAAATTAGAGTTTTCTGGCCTTGAAATTGACTTGGCTAATAGATTGTACAATGTCTTGTTTAATAAATCTGGAGATTGGCAAATTTCTCTACCTAATGAAAAAAAGATTGATTACGCTAAATATATCAAATATGAATTTGATTTTCGGTATAATCGAGAATTTTCCAAAAAACATGCTTTTGCATTTCGTTTTAATTCTGGAATTGCCTTACCATTTAATAGAGATAGAGTGGTTCCTTTTATCAAACAATTTGGATTAGGCGGACCCAATAGTATGAGGGCATGGAACATACGTCAACTTGGACCCGGTGGTTATGTAAATCCGTCTTATAAGGTTGAAGCACCTTCAGATTTGAATATTTTTATTCAGCAGGGGGACATGAAGATAGAAACCAACTTCGAATATAGGTTTAATATATTTTTGTTTCTTGACGGGGCTTTATTTCTAGATATTGGTAATGTATGGAACTTACGGGAAAAAGAAGAATTACCTAAAGCCCACATTTCTAACAAAATATTTGATCAATTTGCGATTGCAGGTGGTTATGGTTTGAGATTAAATTTTGTATTTTTTAATATTAGATTTGATACTGGTTACAAATTAAGAAGTCCTTATGAGGATAAATATTTGCAGAGAAATTGGTATACTTGGAGGGAAATAGTAAACCAGGGGATTGGTAATATTCAAGTAGCTGTCAACTACCCATTTTAGTTTTTTGACAAAAAAAAGCCCGTGTAGACGAAACACGGGCATTACTCAATTTAATAACCAAAACTCATATATTATATATATTTCAAATATCGTGCCAAAACATTTTTATATAATTTAATATGATTATATTTAACTGCTTTTTTTACCATTGAATTGTTTAAGCAAACACATTGTGATACAGTGCGTTACAATACATGTCACGGAACAAAATTGCGACAATATATATGTCATTTTATAATAAAATACGTTTTACATATATGAATCGTTTCTTAGTCTGTTATATTATGTAGTTATATAAAATAGTTAAAATTATTCTTTTACACATTAAAACTTTTATAATGATCAATCGATTTTTTGTTGTATTTGTAGTTTTGAGTAGTATTTTTGCCTCTTGTAAAAATAATGAAATGCAATCTCCACTTTCGGATACCAACAATCCTTTACTTACAACTTATGATACACCGCATGGTGTTCCACCTTTTGACAAAATTAAAAACAGCCATTTCAAACCTGCCTTGGAAGCAGCTATGGCACAACATAAAAACGAAGTGGACGCTATTGCTAATAGTACAGAAAGTCCTACTTTTGAAAATACAATAGTAGCTTTGGATGGTGCTGGTTCACTATTAGCAAAGGTTTCCAATGTGTTTTATAATTTGTCTGGTGCCCACACCAATGACACCATTAAACAAATTGAGGAAGAAATGGCACCAGAACTGGCAAAACATTACGATTATATTTCATTAAACGCCAAATTGTTTGATAAGGTCAAAAATTTGTACGAAAATCAAAATAGGTTAAACCTCAATGAGGAACAAACAAAATTACTCACAGATACCTACAAATCTTTCGTAAGAAATGGCGCTAAATTGGGTGAGAAGGAAAAAGAGACAATTTCAAAAATCAATGAAGAACTGTCAAGTCTGACGGTTAAGTTTGGACAAAATGTACTTAACGATGTAAATTCTTTTCAACTTGTTGTAGATGATGTCAATCAATTAAAAGGTTTACCAGAATCTTTAATTTCTGCAGCAAGTGATGCAGCTAAAGAGGCTGGTAATGAAGGGAAATGGATGTTTACCCTACAGAATCCAAGCGTTATGCCTTTTCTTCAATATGCCGAAAATAGAGATTTGAGGTTTAAGTTATGGGATGCATTCCGAAAAAAAGGCGGAAATGGTGGTGAAAATGACAATAGTGAAAATATTAAACGAATTGTCAATTTACGGTTGCAAAGAGCACAATTATTGGGTTATGAGTCTCACGCACATTATGTCTTGGAAGAAAAAATGGCCAAGACACCAGAAAATGTTAATAAACTGTTGAATCAACTTTGGGGGCCTACAATGGCAAAGGCCAAACTTGAAGCCGAAGAAATCAATGCTTATATTAAAAAAGAAGGTGGATCTTTTACCGTTGCTCCCCACGACTGGAGGTATTATGCAGAAAAAATCAGGAAGGAAAAATATGATTTGGATGAAAACGAAGTGAAACAATACTTTAAATTGGAAAATGTACACCATGGTGTTTTTAGTACAGTGGAAAAATTGTATGGGCTTACATTTAAAGAAAGAAAAGATTTACCAACGTATCACCCTGAAGCGGTCCCTTATGAAGTATCTGAAAAAGATGGTAGTTTTGTTGGAATACTTTACATGGATTTTCACCCAAGAGAATCTAAGCGGGGAGGAGCATGGATGACTTCATTTAGTGATCAAAAAATGGTCGAAGGCAAACGAATTCCTCCTGTTATTTCTATTGTTTGCAATTTTACAAAACCAACTGGTGATATGCCGGCTTTGTTGACTTTTGATGAAGTATCAACGTACTATCACGAATTTGGTCACGCCTTGCATGGCTTATTGTCCAATACCAATTATGTGTCTCAAGCAGGCACTAATGTTCCTACTGATTTTGTAGAATTACCATCGATGGTTATGGAAAATTGGCCTGCACAATCGGAAGTTTTGACCATGTTTGCCAAACATTATAAAACAAATGAAGTGATTCCTTCTTCCTTGGTAGATAAAATGAAAAAAGCAGCTAAATACGGTCAAGGTTTCGCAAAAGGTGAATATTTAGCTTCGTCCATTTTGGATTTAGATTATCATATGATGACCCAAAATTGGGAAGGAAATCCAAGTCAGTTTGAAAAAGATAAAATGTCCAAAGCAGGCTTAATTGATGGAATAATTCCTAGGCATAGTAGTACCTATTTTGGGCATATTTTTGCCGGCGGTTATTCTTCAGGTTATTACAGTTACATTTGGTCCGAAGTTTTGGATAGTGATGCTTTTTCTGTTTTTAAAGAGAAGGGTATTTTTAATCAGGAAACAGCCCAATCTTTTCGAAAAAACATATTGGAAAAAGGCGGGACAGCCGATGCCATGGAATTGTACAAAAGATTTAGGGGCGCAGAACCAAGTATTGAGCCTTTATTAGAAAGAACCGGTTTAAAATAAATAATAGTCGTGGTATCGTCAAATACGATACCACGATTTTTTAAATAGCCATATATCCAACGATCATTTACGCCCTATATAATTGTATTATTGGCTACGGTCTTTATCAGTACCAGTGGACCACTAGGACGGTATATGAGCTTGGATCCTCCATTTGTTATTTTAATCCGATGTGTGATTGGTTTTTTTGCTTTGAGCTTCATACAACTTCTCTCTAAAGACGAAAAATTAACTTTTCCTCTAAAAGATAAAACAGTTTTGTGGACAGGGACAATTATGTGTATACATTGGGTTTTGTTTTTTTATTCACTTCAATTCTCAACGGTAGCCATTGCTGCGGTTTCTGTTTTTACCTATCCAATGCAAACAATTATCATAGAAGCTTTTATTCAAAGGAAAAGAATAGACAAAGACTACTTGCTATTGAGCTTCATAGTTGTAATTGGGGTAGTTTTACTTAATCCCACTTTGAGTTTAAAACACGACCATACTTTGGGTATAATCTTTGGATTATTATCGGGAACTATGTTGGCACTTCGAAATATTTATTCTAAATTTTTGTTGCGGAAATATTCGCCAAACACAACTTACCTAAGCCAGGTTTTGATAACGTGTATTATATTGTTGCCTTTTGCAGGACGAGAAACATGGAATTTATTGTGGGAGAATAGGATACCCATGCTTGCTTTGGGAATTATAACCACTACTTTGGGGCATTTACTCATGATGAGAAGTTTTAAGTATTTTAGTGCTAGTGAGGTTGGGCTTTTAATTAGTGGACAACCAATATCTGCTATGATTATTGGTTTTTTACTACTAGGTGAAATACCTGGCAAAGAAGTAATTATCGGTGGTATTATTATATTAATTGCCGTAGTAGCATCTTTCAGGAAAATCAAATTACAAACTACAGAAAAGGCAAAACCTATTCTTTAAGAAATTGTTAATTAGTCAATTAAATGCAACATTGTTGCATTTAATTGACTAATTTTGTTTTATGAAATTGAGTTTTGATATTATTTTTTATATTATATTCTTCAGCTTTAGTTTAAGTGGTCTCACTTCAGCACAAGTTTGTGAGGGGACTATAATGGGTTTTATCAAAGGAGAAGAGGAGCAGTTTCCTTTGGAATATGTGCAAGTATTTGTCGAACAAACAAATATTATAGATTATAGTGATGAAAATGGTTTTTTTACATGTAAGGGCTTGTGTCCTGGCAACCACCAATTGACGATAAGTATATTGGGATATCAACCGAAAACTATTTGGATTAATGTTCCTCAGAAAACAACTTTGAATATCTTTTTGAAAAGAGAAAGTTGTGTGTTGGGTGAAATTTCCATCACAGAACTAAACCAAAACTCATTGATTGGGTTGACCACTGACAAGTTGCATGCCAACCATCTGACCTCAAATGAAGGCAAAAATCTGGCAAATTTGATTTCTTCTTTATCGGGTGTTTCTTCTCTCCAAACTGGCCCGGGCATATCCATCCCAATCATTCAGGGAATGTATGGTAACAGAATTATGGTATTAAATCAAGGAATTCCTCAGTCGGGGCAAAGTTGGGGTTTAGACCATTCACCTGAAATAGATCCTGAACATGCCGAAATTATTTCTGTCATAAAGGGCGTCGCGGCTATTCGATATGGTGTACAGGCTTTGGGAGGGGTAGTTTTGGTTGACGACAAATGGCAACATGAAAACCATGTCTTACACGGAAATTTGAAGTATGGTTTTCAAAGTAATGGGCGACAATCTTCATTACAAACATCCGTAAGAAAAGCTTTTAATAATTTCCACATTAATTTTAAGGGAGGGTTTTTGGGTTCGGGCGATATCAAAACTCCCAATTATTATTTGACCAATACAGGGAGTAAACGCGGTTCAGCTCTTTTGTCCATAACCCACTGGTTGTCTGAAAATACCTTTCAAAAAATTGTATATAGTTTTTATAATCAAACTATAGGTATATTCAAAGGAGCCCATGTGGGAAATTTGACTGATTTAGAGGAAGCATTATCGAGGGAATTCCCTTTGTATGCAGAGGATAGTTTCAACAACCATATTGAAGCACCAAAACAAAACGTGCAGCATCAATTATTAAAATACAAGTTTTCTAAAACCTTACCTTCAAATACCATATTAAATATATTGGCAGGATGGCAATACAATAGGAGAAAAGAATTTGACAATAGGAGAGGAGGTAGGTCAGATAATGCATCTCTTGATTTATTGCAGTGGTCTCAATATTATGAAGTTAGTTTTACGAGGGATTCAATGTCCTATGGTAGTCAATTTCGTCACGTTAGTAATATAAATGTGCCTGGAACTGGGATTTTGCCGTTGATACCAAATTACCAACACTATAATTTTTCGGCCTATTTTTATAAAAACATGAAGGTAAAAAATAGCTTGGTCGAGTGGGGCGTTAGAATGGAAAACCGGTATTATGATACCAATACTAACCGATTAGAAACATTACCTAGAAGTAATTATTTTGTAAATTTTGCTAGTCAACTAGGTATTTTATGGAAAAGAAAGGAGAAAATAGATTTTAAAGCCAATGTTTCTTTTGTGTCCCGTGCTCCAGAAATTAATGAGTTGTTTAGCAACGGGCTTCACCAAGGTGTGGCTGGAATTGAAGAAGGCAATCCAAATTTAGCTTCCGAAAAAATATTTAAATTGAGTTTTGACAGTAACATTAAAACTGGGAAAAGTCATGTTTTAAATATTTTTACTTATACTGGATATGGAGAAGATTACATTTACTTATTGCCTTCTAATGAAATTCGCCTCACTATTCGGGGTGCCTATCCAGTTTTCCGATATGATGCCACAGAAGTTTTTATGGCAGGATTTGATTTGAATTCTACATGGGGTTTCGGCAATTTTTGGACACTGTCCCACCGCATACAGATGGATTATTTTTATAACCTTCAAATTAAAAATGGATTGATAAATATCCCACCCTTACAAGGAGAAACTAAACTTGAATACGAAATCCAAAACATAAGATGGTTTCAAAAAATATTTTGCGGTACTTCTATTCAGTGGTATGCCAAACAGTTTGCCTCAACATCTTCGTTTGATTATCTTCCTCCTCCAAATGGTTATGCTTTGTCAAATGTATATGGAAAATTTACAAAAGTCTCCAAAAGTCAAAATGAATTCACTTTTATCATTAGGATTGATAATCTCTTTGACAATGTTTATCGAAATTACTTAAACCGTCTGCGTTATTTTGCCGATGAAGCTGGTAGAAATATTACATTTTCTTTTAATATGAATCTTTAATAACTTTAATATTTTAATATGAAAACCATTCAATTTTTAGGTGTTTTTTTATTGTTATTTCTCATTTTGCCTACTTCGTGTGTTGAAGATAATGGGCCAGAAAACGAACAAGAATTAATAACAACAGTTTTGTATAAACTGGTACCAGATGGAGGAGGAGATGAAGTTGTGTTTTCATTTGTTGACATGGATGGCGATGGAGGAATTGCACCTGTAATCACAACTACTGGCAAACTTCAATCAAATAAGACCTACTTGGGGACTATTACTTTAAGTAATGATGCTTCGATGCCACCAAGGGATATTACAACAGAAATCAAAGAAGAAGCGGATGACCACCAGTTTTTTTTCTTATTAACATCCACCATTTCCAACAAAATAGACATAATGTATGCTGATATTGACAACAATGCCAACCCTGTAGGATTATTGACCAATGTGTCTGTTGGCTCGGGAAGTCAAGGAATGTTTGGAAAATTAAAACTGGTTTTACGCCATTTGCCCAATAAAAACGCTGAAGGGGTAAAGGATGGTCTAATTACCAATGCAGGGGGTGAAACAGATATTGAAATAGAATTTGAAGTGGCCGTTCAATAAATATTTTTCGAGTATATAGGCCGTTTTAAACTTTTCGTTGATTCAAAAGGTAATAATATTTGGTATCAAAAACATTTGATGTTTACTTACGTGAACTATTAGTTCATTTAGTTGTGTTAAGTATTCACTATTTTTCTTCATTCAATGAAACATCAAAGTTTTTCTACAATTTTATTACAAAAACATAAAACTACAGATGTTATTCCGCATTCAAAAGTGATGTACAAATGGGTTTTGGAATTGAGAGAGATTTTGTTTCCAGAGATTTGTGAAAAACGATACCAAACAGAAGATGAAATTGTTGCCAAACTTAATGTTTTAAAATTAGAGTTGAAGGACATTTTGAGCCACTGTGCTCATTGTTCACCATCCAAATGCGATGATGTAGTCAACAACTTTATGGAAACATTACCGCAAATATATGCAACTTTACAGCAAGACCTGGATGCATTTTTTATCGGTGATCCTGCGGCTAAGTCGAAGTATGAGATCGTGCGTACTTACCCTGGTTTTTTTGCCATTTATATGCACAGAATTGCACATTTAATAAATTTGTTTGACGTTCCGCTAATACCAAGGATATTTAGCGAATACGCCCATTATAAAACAGGTATTGATATACATCCTGGCGCTTTGATTGGAAAATATTTTTTCATCGACCACGGCACTGGCGTTGTAATTGGTGAGTCAACTATAATTGGCGACCATGTTAAAATTTATCAAGGTGTTACTCTTGGCGCTTTGAGCGTTGAAAAATCCTTGGCTGGAATTAAACGGCACCCAACAGTTGGGGATCATACGGTCATTTATTCTGGCGCAACTATTTTGGGTGGAGGTACGATAATTGGGCACAACTGTACAATAGGCGGAAATGTCTGGTTGACGAATTCAGTACCAGACGGCACCAAAGTTATTCACAAGGCAGATAATACTTTTGCATTAAAAGAATTAAATAAACAACATGAATAAGCTGATTGACTTAGTTGGGAATACGCCATTGGTCGAACTAAAAAGATTAAATGGTAATCCAAATGTTCGTGTTTTGGCCAAGTTGGAAGGAAATAATCCTGGTGGAAGTGTCAAGGACCGGGCAGCCTTAAATATGATCAACATGGCTTTGCAGCGTGGAGAAATAAACGAAAAATCAAAGTTGATTGAAGCTACCAGTGGGAACACAGGTATAGCTTTAGCGATGATGGCTAACGTATATGGACTTACTATAGAACTCGTACTTCCCTCCAATTCAACCGAAGAAAGAAAACAATCTATGTCCGCTTTTGGAGCTAAGGTCATATTAAAAGATACCATCGAGGAATGCCGGGATTTTGCCACCTATAAAGTCAGAAATGAAAAGTATTATATGTTAGATCAGTTTTCGAATCCTGATAATTTTATGGCTCATTATAAACACACAGGGCCAGAGATTTGGAGAGATACCCTAGGTGAAATAACCCATTTTGTTTCTTCCATGGGCACTACTGGGACCATAATGGGTACTTCATTATTTTTAAAAGAAAAAAATAGTCAGGTCACCATAATAGGGTGTCAACCAACTGAAGGCTCTTCCATCCCTGGAATTCGAAGGTGGAGTCAAGAATATGTACCTGCCATTTATAATCCTAGCAGGGTGGATAAAATTATAGATGTTTCTACCGAGCAAGCCATAAAAATGACCCGAAAATTGGCAAGAGATGAAGCAGTATTTTGTGGTATGAGTTCGGGTGGAGCAGCCCATGTTGCCCTACAATTGGCTTCGCAATTGAATGAAGGGACGATCGTTTTTATCTGCTGTGATCGTGGAGACCGATACCTGAGTAGTGGATTGTTTGATGGTGATTTCTAAAGAGGTATAGTCATCAAAATGCTATACGAAAACAGTCCTTTTACTCAAAAGTATATTTGAAAGTCATATAATCTACTGAGTTTAAAAGCCTATTTTCAAAATCAAAAAAGGCATTATTTTCCCAACTAGATCCAGTGCCCCATTGGTCTTTTAATGGAGATGATATCCAAGCAGGCTCCCAGTAAAAAACACCTTTTCCACCACCATCAATGATTGCCTGAGTTAGGTCTTTAAGGTATTTGTTTTGACTAGTTTTATCTATACTATATCCTTCAGGAATCCCGTCTGAATTTAATATATTTGAATAATTGTCTTTGTTTAAAGAAGTCCAAGGAAAGGCTGTTTCCAAAACCATAAGGTCTTTTTTTGTGTAAGAAATGAGGTCATTGATGGAAGCTGTCAAATGACTCCAATCGTTAACTTCGGACCATTTATAATAATGGGATACACCTAAAATATCGTATTCAAATGGAATGCCTGCTTTAAGTATACCTTCAATCCACCATTTGGCAGATTGGAACTGTGCCACATGAATAATGATGTTAGGTTTAATAGAAGATTGATTTGAAAAATCCCTAACGGCTTTACTTCCGGCTGCCAAGAGGGTGACAAAATTGCTGAAATTGTTATTGTCTATACGACCAACAGGATAACACATACCTCCATTATTTTCATTTCCAATCTGAATATATTCCGGTGTTGCATTGTTTGATTGAAGAAAGTGAAGATATTGAAGCGTATATTGATACACGGAATCCCTTAAAGATTGAAGTGGTAATCCTTGCCATGCCTTAGGCGTTTCCTGCTTTAGTGGATCCGCCCAGTTGTCGCTGTAATGAAGATCGAGCAATACCTTCATATTGTGTTTTTTTGCTTCCAAAATCGTTTTTAATACATCATTTTTTTCGTGATATTTTATACTGCCGTATAGATTGGTTTGCCATGATGGGGTGTGCCATTTTCTGACCCTAACTACATTGGAACCAAGTTTTTGAAACAAGTCATAAGGATTTTTTTCAATGCCATTTGAATCACGGTATTTAGTGCCCTGTTCTAAAATGGCATTGACATAGGAAAGATCTACACCCATGACAAATTGTGTGTCGGGATAAAACACTTTGGTTGAGGTCGGATTTGTGTCAGGATTATCCAAACAAGAAGATAAAAACACTAGGTTATAAAATAAAAATATGATCGTGACAGGAAAGGTAATATGTTTGTAGGGGGAAATTCTGTAAAACATTGGCTAAATGTATTTTTTCTGTTAAAAATTAAAGGTACAAGTTTCTTCTCAAAAAATCTGAACATTTCCTTATTTTAGCAAGTCAGAGTTTTGATAAAATGTAAATGCAAGACAAATGATTTTTATCACTAATAAATTTGAAATTTTTCACTACCTTTATTTTGATATTTTAATTTTATAAGAAAATGGGTCGCATACAACAAAGTAGTGGAATAATAAATTCGATTCATTTGATTCTTTTGGAAATTGGAGAATTAACCTTATTTGCTTCTCGATTCTTCAAAGAATGTTTCAGAAGACCTTTTGAGCGGAAAGAATTTTTGAAACAATGTTATCATTTGGGAAATCGATCTATTTTTTTGGTAGTCTTGACTGCATTCATTATAGGATTGGTATTTACCCTACAATCTCGCCCTAAGATGTTGGAATTGGGCGCAGCTGCATGGATCCCGTCCATGGTTAGTTTGTCTATTGTTCGCGAAATTGGGCCAATCATCACAGCGTTGATATGTGCTGGACGAATAGGGTCTGGCATTGGTGCAGAACTTGGCTCGATGAGGGTCACAGAACAAATTGATGCTATGGAAGTTTCGGGAACAAACCCTTTTAAATATTTAGTGGTGACTCGGATTTTAGCTACGACATTGACGATACCATTACTGGTTGTTTTGGGAGATGCCATTGCTTTATTTGGATCTTTTTTAGTTGAAAATATTAAGGGCGATGTTTCATTCACCTACTTTTTTGACGAAGTATTTTTGACCCTACATTTTAAAGATATATTTCCTTCCACCATCAAAACATTTTTTTTCGGATTTGCCATTGGACTTGTTGGATGTTATAAAGGTTATTATTGCAAACATGGAACTGTTGGCGTTGGAATGGCTGCAAATACTGCTGTAGTAGAAGCGTCTATAATGGTGTTTGTGATCGATTTTCTAGCTGTTTTTGTGACGGATATTTTTTACGCATGACAAAAGAACTGTATCATATTAATAATCCGAACAAAGTTGTTGAAATAAGGAACTTGGTAAAATCATTTGGTACCAATAAAGTCCTAGATGGATTTAATCTCGACCTGTATGAAGGAGAAACCCTAGTGGTCATGGGAAAATCTGGTTCGGGAAAATCTGTTATGATTAAATGTATTATTGGTCTAGAACCGTTTGAAGAAGGGAGTATCCGTGTAATGAATAAGTTTCTTACCGATGCAGAAGAAGAGGACTTGAATGAGATCAGAACGGAAGTTGGTTTTTTATTTCAGGGAAATGCTTTGTATGATTCTATGACGGTAAGAGAAAATCTTGAATTCCCCCTTCGGCGGCATACTAAAAAATTTGGAGTTATAAAGGATGCAACGCCAATGGTTTTTGAAGTTTTAAAGTCCGTAGGTTTGGAGCATACAATAGACTTCTTGCCAGAAGAATTGTCAGGTGGAATGAAGAGAAGGATTGCTTTAGCTCGTACATTAATTTTAAAACCTAAGGTTATTTTATACGACGAACCAACTACTGGGTTAGACCCCATTACATCTAAGGAGATTGTAATTCTCATGAAATCTATCCAAGAGAAATATAAAACTTCTTCTATTGTTATTACACATGATGTAGATTGCGCCAGGGTAATTGCTGACAGAATGATTCTACTCATTGATGGAATCAATTATGTCGAAGGAACGTTTAAAGAATTAGATGAATCTACAGATCCTAAAATTCAAGCATTTTTTAAATCATGATTCATGGATAAATCAACCACACAAAAGATTAAATTAGGGATATTTGTATTGACAGGTGTGCTTGTTTTTATAACAGCCGTTTACTTTATTGGTGCTAAGCGAAGCCTGTTTGGCAATACGTCCAATATTTATGCAATATTTAATAATACTAATGGATTGAGACTTGGCAACAATGTTCGATTTTCTGGAATTAATGTTGGAACCGTCAAAGAAATTCAAATGAAAACTGATACGGTTATCATATTGCAGCTTGTAATCGAAAATGACATTTTGAAACACATAAAATCAGGTGCAAAAGCAGTCATAACCGCAGATGGTTTGGTTGGCAATATGGTTGTCAATATATTGCCAGATCATAAATCATCAAGGGCTATCCAAGCAGGAGATACGCTTCAATCATATAGCAGGATTCGAACAGACGATATGTTAAATACACTGAGTGAAACCAATGAAAATGCTGCCTTATTGACCGTTGATTTGCTGAAAATAACCAAAGAAATTATTCATGGAAAGGGACCAATTGCTGCGATTTTAAGGGATTCTTCCATTACCAAAGATATTAAGAGCCTACTGAATAATATTCAGCGAACGAGTAATGAATCTGTCAAAACAGTTGAAAAACTTAATATGTTGATCGAATCATTGGATAAAGACAACAATGTTATAGGTGCCATAAGAGATCCGGAAGTAGCCATCCAAGTAAAAAAAATAATCTCGAATGTCCAAAATTCATCAGCTGATTTAAACAAGCTTATGGCAAACTTGGACAAAACAATATCAACATTCGATCAAACGGTTCTTAATATAAAGGATGGCGACGGTTTGGTCAATTATTTGTCAAACGATGCTACTTTAGTCAAACAAGTAGACCAGACCATGAATAACCTTGATTCCACGGTGCTCCAATTAAACATGGCTGGTATAAAACTAAACGAAAGTCTTGAAGCCGTTAAACACCATTGGTTGTTGCGTTCTTATTTTCGAAAACTTGAAAAAAGTAATTATGAGATTAAAGAAATTAAGGAATAAAAAAAGTAGTTTTTTTACATAGTTTTGAACAATAGCTTATGCGCTTTTGTGAAAATAAAATGTAATATGTAACATAATTAAAGGGTTTGGTTGCTTGATTGTTGAAAACTGAAAACTGTAAATTCAACTTTTTCCCATGGCGGAAGTGATGGGTTGACTTTGGAAATATTAGTATGAAATTGATCGGGATTCAAATTGAGTAATCGATGGAAGAAAACATTGTCTTCTGCAGGAAAATACCCAATTTTATGGTCCAAAAAGTTTATGGAAATGGCATGTGTATCAAATGGATTTTGGTGTTCGCATCGTAGAATTAAAGTTGCACCTTCCTTCAATTTATGGATTATTTTTTCACCTTGATAGTAAGCAAAACCTCGAATAAAACCAGTATAAATAACTTTTTTTTCAAACGATAATAAGGTTGTCTTATTAATCAAGTTGGAGCCAAATACAAGTCCCAAGATATTTTTAAGAAAGCTAGATCTATTCATTCCTAATTAAATTTAGGACAAATGTAATCTACTGGATTCTCAAATAGTGACAATTGTTTTTTCCATGATCTTTTTTTTCAGATATTCTTTGAAAGGTTCTGATTCAAGGACAAGTATCTCTGTCAAAAGTCCCAAAACGAATCTTCCTATGCCTTCATATTGAAAAACAACACCTGAATATTTGAAAGGATATAAGCCATCTGAATGAGGTTTTAGGTCTTCATTGACAATAGTAAATTCTTCCATTAAAATGGATGCTGCTCTTTTGGATAATAATAAAGAAATAGTTAAAGGTATATTTCCAGCACATCCAAATGCGTCAACACTTGGAATTTCTTCCACTAATTGTTTATTTATTTGACCTTCGAATAATTCAACATCTTCAATTCTGGCTATTTTATATAAACGATGTTTATTTTTGGAGAACTCAAAAGCTGTTAATGTCATTTTTAGTTCATCGAGGTGCAGCGGTAAAACTAATCTATCTCTTACGGAGGAGTTTATTGTAGTAGACCTATAATTTTTAAGAATTATTGGACGGTTACCAGAGATAGCAATGAGGATATTTTGAATTATTTTAAAACCTTTTAACATCCTTAAACCATCTGGTTGAGGGTGGGGTGGTCTCAGTTTTAATTTTTCAATTATATTGTTTACTTCCTTGGTAATTGGATCCACATGTCTAATGGTACTTATGATGAGTTTTTTTTCTGGTTCGCTCAGCTTGTAAATGGTGGCATCTATACCTTCGATAAAGTTACGATGTTGAATATCTTTTTTTACTTCATACCCAATACCCTTGATGATTTCCAAGTCACGATACAGTGATTTATTACTCATGTTTGTAATTCTAACCAAATTTTCAACACTCTTGGGTGGATACTCACATAGTAACCTTATCAATTTAAAAATTCTTGTTACTCTGACAGAGACATCTCTTTTTTCCATAGTCATAGTTTTGAATTGACTTTCTGATTTCGAAAAACGAACCCTTGTATTTTTTATCAAATAATCGTTCATGAATCAAATGAACTTAACATCAAATATACATATATTTTGAAAAACTACCCATCTGTTTGTGATTTTCAAATGATTTTATTCACGAATTTCAAGCTTATAGTAGGCTTAGTCAGTATAATTTTTGGATACTATGTAGGGATAATGTTGATTTGGTTGAAGGATTGGCTTTTTCCAAGGTTTTGGCATACTTAATTTTATTTATGTAAAGTTTTATTGCTCCACATCTTACAAGACAACAATTTGTAGGATGATTTAAGCAGTGTAAGTGAAAACAGCAATCCCTTTTAATCTGAAGTATAAAAATGCTACAATAAATATTCTACTAAAAAAAACTGGAAAAGAATGAAAATAAACATTTGTATACCTATCTTTTTTTTAAACACAATATATTGAGTTGGCTTTTCAAAATACAAAGTTTGAATTTAATATGAGTTGATTTCATTTGATTACACCACTCATTTTTTTTATCTTACACCAAAGTTGTATATTTGTATACATTGCTTCATTCAATTATATACTCATTTAATAGCGATTTATAATATATCGTGAATTCAATAGTAAGGTATCTGATAGTGGTCGGCAGTTTGATGCCTAGTGATTCAACTTCTAGATTTCAATATTTTTATAGTGAATTTCTAAAAAAAAATTAGTAAATTTAAAATTAAGAATAAATATCTATTACTATTATAAAATGTTGATTAACATGACTTTATAAATCTAAAATACATATAATATGAAATATTTTTTTAGCCTCACTTATTTTAGTTTACTTTTTTCTATTTTCCAAATTTTTAGTCAGGAAACTACGGTCATATTTACTCCAGTGATCAGTAGTAATCTATCTTCTCCTATTCAGATTTCCAATGCTGCAGATGGAACAAATCGCGTATTTGTGGCTGAAAAAGGTGGTCGAATAAAGGTGTTCAATAAAAACTATATGTTGATAGACACGCTAATTACTATTTCGAACATGGGAACTGGAAATGAGCAGGGGTTACTTTCATTTGTTTTTCACCCAGATTTTAAAAACAATGGACATTTTTATGTTTTTCATACGGAAGCTATTACTTATTCTTTAATTGTAGACAGGTATACAATCAGCTCTACAGATCCCGACAAGGCTAATGTTGGTTCCAAATTACCCATTCTCAATATCCTTCATCCTGGCAACACTAATCACAATGGCGGTGAGATGCACTTTGGTAAAGATGGCTACTTATATCTTTCTACAGGCGATGGAGGTAGTGGCAATGATCCCCAAGACAACGGCCAAGATTCGTTGGCTCTTTTAGGTAAAATATTGAGAATAGATGTAAATGGTTCTTCTGGACAAAACAATTTTATAATACCCACTGATAATCCAAATCCTACTTCCCCTGTGTATTGTTATGGTTTACGCAATCCTTTTAGATGGAGTTTTGACAGGTTTACTGGTGATATGTATATTGGGGATGTTGGACAATCGGCACGTGAAGAAATTAGTTATAGGGCGGCCAGTCAGATAGTGGGTAGTAATTTTGGTTGGGATTGTTTTGAAGGCTCGCTATTGCATCCTACAGCAGCTCCGTGTCTAGCATATATTAATTATGTAGCGCCCATTTACGAATATCCAATTACTTCAACCAACAAGTCGGTTATAGGTGGAAATGTTTATCGTGGTTATACGTACCCCGATTTGAAAGGATGGTACTTTGCCACTGATTATTTTTCACAAAATCTTCGTAAAATTTTTAATAACGGCACCACTTGGACTGTATACAATCAACTTATGCCTTCAACTTATACGGGGACGGTAGATTTTGGAGAGACAGAAGATGGCGAATTACATTTGGTAGATATGAGCAGTCATATTATTTATAAAATAGGGTCTTCTAATCAAAAAACTGTATATACATTTACGGGTAATGGTGATTGGATGATTGCTTCTAATTGGAAGGCGGATACAATACCTCCTGACCCTTTACCTTCGGGGTCAGTTATTGTCATCAAGCCATATAATAATGGAACCTGTTATCTCAATCAAAACAAAACCATAAGTCCTGGTGGTGATTTTTTTATAGAACCTGGCTGCCATTTTTTACTTAGAAGTTCAGCACAACTGATTATTGATTGACCGTCCGATTGCCTTTGGAGTTTATCATTATTTACAATAATTACTGGGTAGTCCTATCGAAAGAACCGTTTTTATGCCGAGGGAATTATGTTATTATCATTCAAAACTATAAAACAACCAACTTTTTAGTAATCGTTTGTTTTTCAATCTGTAATTGGATAAAATAGATTCCTGATGATAAATGCAACGTTATGTCTAGTTCTTTTCCTTGTTTATTTGAAGGATTAAAAACTACTTGATTTTGGCTATTTACGATGCGAACTGTAGATATCTCAATGGGTGACGAAATACGGAGCATTTGCTGACCAAAAACTGGATTAGGATAAACATTCACACGAGCTAACAAATCTGAATCACCTGTTGATGTAGTACAGGCAGCCTGCACTTCGACAATATTGTTGCAGCCATTAGCATTGTTGGATATAAATATAAAACTAGGCGGATTACCTAAATATCTACAGACAGCTGATGCATGACATGAAGATAATTTTGGGTTATTGTTTACTACAAGAGCACCATCTATCTTAAGCTGTGAGGATAGACTTAAAATGGACGTTAAATTCTCATTTTCATACACCCTCAATCCCTCGACAATATGTTCTAGTTTGCCAATCCCATCCAAATTTTGTAGGTTTCTATTTCTGAAAATGGCAAAATCATTTCCTGCGTACCTCATGTTTCCTAGGCCATTCAAATTAGTGATGGAATCCATATTCCAAATCTGAAATATTCCCCAAACGCTATCTAACTGTCCAAGACCTTCTAAAGTAGTAACAAATGGGTTATTAGAAATATAACAATAATCACCAGGCAATTTAGCCAGGTTTTTTAAACCTATGGAAGATAATTGTTGGTTATCCTGTACTCTGACAGCACCACCGATTGAAGTGACGTTTTCCAAACCATCAATCGTCAATAAACTGTCACAACCACCTATGATTAAATCTCCTTTAATTTCAATCAAATCACTTAAACCATCTAAATTTTTGATGTTATTTCCTGTTACAGTTACGCCACCTTCAATTATTTTACAACCCGGGTTAAGGATAGCAAATTGATCTACTTGACTTTGAGCACTCATGTGAAGCCCATTGGGCAAACAAGATTGAGAAAGAACGCAATGACTCATTACGAAAAAAATCATAAAGTGTAAAGCTCTAGTTTTCATATACATTGTTTTATTTGTATTAAGATTTATCTAATAAAGTCGAAGTTTCTTTTCCCAAAAATAATATTTTTTGTGTAAACATCGCAAGAATCAAAACAAAATTTGATAAAAATTAGAAAAGAACTTTGTTATTCCACAAAACTAAGTGGGAAACAATTTTGGCTTATCATACTTTAGTGTGAATTTTTTATTTA
Organism: Saprospiraceae bacterium; assembly: GCA_049290115.1. Classification (GTDB taxonomy): domain Bacteria; phylum Bacteroidota; class Bacteroidia; order Chitinophagales; family Saprospiraceae; genus OLB9. Next base: position 29,200 of record JBATMZ010000080.1, read on the forward strand.
GGCATTACATTTCAAAAAAATGCTATGAAATGTCTATGCTTTTTAATTCGTCTGCCAGGTACAAACTATAAAAAATCCTTCGATATTTATTTTTAAAAATCAATCTATTTTTAAACTTTTTACCATTCTAAAGCCTGGAGTATAACCATTTTAAATTTTTTCTTACTCATTTCGAACAAGAAATCACAAACGTATTTAATGAACTTGATTTGGGCGAATTTGCCTTTGAAAATACAAGTCCTGATGAAGACGATTGTCACGCTATTGGCAATTGTCCCCACGTAGTGTATTCTCTGTATAAGTTTGGAAGGAATATACCAATATGGGCTATTGATCTAGAACTGAAATTTGCCACAAATAGTCCAGCAGAATTACTCTTACGAACAAACACACAGACTACACATCCCGACATATAAAAAATTGGATCAAATTTTTAAATACCCCCGGCATTCGTGTCAGATTTAGAAAATTTCTCTTTTTTGAGTACAAAGGATTAAATTAGCATCGCACCTTCATAATTGTAAAAAAGTAAAACCTAGGTAATCAATGTATTAAAGGATTATTGAGGTCGGAATCGGATTAAGATCAATACATACGTTAAATTTATTTAATATAAAATCAGATGTAGAGTATAACACTTTTCTAATCTAAAGATATATAAGGTAGTGTTTGAATACACATTCCATAGCATCATTTCTAATCTTGGTTTTGAAGCAAAATTTATTTTGGAAACTTTTAACATTACTGATAAAAGAGGAATTACAATACTTATATTTTATTGTCTGGTGGTGCCAGACTACAAGCATAATCTTAATAAATTGGCTATTGACTTTATTATGGTGAAATATTATTGATGTTTACCCTGCAAAAAATAAGCCCTTGCAAATCGTTGATTACAAGGGCTTATGCTTAAATGCTGTGATCTGGCTGGGATTCGAACCCAGGGCCCATACATTAAAAGTGTATTGCTCTACCAGCTGAGCTACCAGATCTTCTTTAGAAGACCTTTTTTGAAAGGCGACGCAAAGGTAATATAAATATTATATATGCTGTTAAAAAAAATATCCTTTTTTATTAAAATAGCAAAAAATTAAGCTTTGAAGTCATTTTCCGTTTTTGAATAAAGGTGTAAGGTGATGGACCATATAAAGCTCAAATTTAGCTATATCATTTGGCTTAAACAATACGATTAGTTCGAGGTTTTGGCTGGTACTTCGAATTTCACAACCAAGTTGTAAACCGTTGGTTTTAGGTAAAAAAATAGACGTGTAATATTGATGGTCTCTCTTTTCGATAAAATCGTACATATTTAAGTGATTCATCAAATAAGAAGCTGCTTTGAAGGGCACCATATAATGGTTATTAAGAAAATTGATGTCTGCAATTCCATTACAATCTCCACATGGGAATAACCTTTTTTTGTTTTCATCATAAGGTAGTATTTGACGAATCACTACAGAATCACGATACAATCTTCTTAATTTTTGATCGAAAAATATAAAATCAAAAAATTTTTCGTAAGTAGTTGTTTGAAAGGCAAGATAGAATTCTTGTGCTGGACTATATCCATTTCCGTCACCCGGACTTCTCAAGTGGTATTGTAGGCTATCTTTGCCAGACCAACATATACCTGAATCTGCATAAGAAATACATGTCCATTGTCCAGGTAACATAAAAAGATTGTCGACCGTTGTCGTTGATGGCTTTGGAATCTTAAAGCAGGAAGAGAATATTAGTATACCAAAAAATAGTAAAATGACTGTTCGTAAATACACCAAATGAGGTGTATTGTTCTTCCATTTTATTCCCATTTGTGTCATAAATATAAGATATGTATTATATGAATGTTAATACAATTTAAAAGTTTAGTTTTTCATACATAAAATTACTTGATTTTCGAATTTTGGCCTATCTTTGCACCGCTATTGGCAGATTTCCGTAATTTGCCCATTTGGTTATTTTAATTTAAAACAACATGCCAGTTTATTTAACAGAAGAAAAAAAGAATGAAATCTTCGCAGAGTATGGTGGTTCTGCCACAAATACCGGATCAATCGAAGGCCAAATTGCTTTATTCACATTTAGAATTAAATCTCTTTCAGAGCATTTAAAAACCAACAAACACGATAATTCTTGCAAAAGAACTTTATTGTCTTTGGTAGGTAAAAGGAAAAGAGTATTAAAATATCTTCACGATAGGGATATACAAAAATATCGTAGCCTAATTGAGAAGTTAGGAATCAGGAAATAACATCCTTAAAGAGTACCCGATTCGGGTACTCTTTTTTTGTTTTCCTATTAACCGAAAACGTACACATTAAGACACACCATCGTTTAGCAACCTTCCTCCCGGCTTATTCATGGTATTTTTATTCATATTATTAAATTATTAGATTTATGGGACAAATTCCAAAATCTGTTTCTTTTTCATTGCCAGATGGCAAAAAAGTAACCATAGAAACCGGGAAATTAGCCACATTGGCACATGGTTCAGTTATGGTGAAAGTTGAAGATACAATGCTTCTAGCTACAGTTGTGGCCAGTGCAGAAGCAAAACCTGACCAATCATTTTTTCCACTTTCTGTGGACTATCAAGAAAAATTTGCCGCCGCAGGAAAAATTCCTGGCAACTTTTTCAGAAGAGAATCTAAGTTATCTGACTACGAAGTTTTGATCTCAAGATTGGTGGACAGAGCTATACGTCCATTATTCCCTAATACCTTTTTAAATGATACGCAAGTTATCTTGAATTTGATTTCAGGTGACAAAAAAAACATGCCGGATTGTTATGCAGCCTTGGCGGCATCGGCTGCTATATGTGTATCTGACATTCCTTGGGATGGACCTATTTCCGAAGTAAGGGTTTGTAAAATTAATGGAAAATACGTGGTCAATCCAGAAAGAGAGCAAATAGCCACAGCCGATATTGATCTGATTGTCGCCGCGACTTTAAAGGATGTGATGATGGTAGAAGGTGAAGCCAATGAATGCCAAGAACATGAAATCGTAGAAGCTATAAAAGTCGCGCACGATGCGATTAAAGTTCAATGCAATGCTCAGTTAGATCTAGCTAAATTGGTTGGTGATAAAGCCCTCATCAAAAGAGAAGTGATCATTCCTGAAAAAGATGAAGAGCTAGAAAAAATGATTGTTTCTTTAGCACAAAATAAAATATTAGAAGTAGCCAAAGGTGGTCTTGATAAAACCACTAGGAAAAAAAATCTAAAAGAAATTGATGATTATATCAAAGCGACAATCCTAGAGCAAAAAGGTGAGGAGTATTTGGCAGAAAAAGCGTCAAAGATTTCTGAGTACTACGACAAACTGAAAAAGAATGTAATCCGTCAGATGGTGTTAGACACCAGTGTTAGATTGGATGGAAGAGCACTCGATGAAATTAGACCTATTTGGTGTGAAGTGGATTATTTGCCTTCTGCCCATGGTAGCGCTGTGTTTACTAGAGGTGAAACTCAGTCTTTAACTTCAATGACTTTGGGTACGAAAATGGACCAAATGTTGATCGACAATGCTTTGGCAAATTATTACGAAAAATTCATTCTACACTATAACTTTCCTGGTTTGTCCGTAGGTGAGGTAAAACCAAATAGAGGCCCTGGTCGTAGAGAAGTAGGTCACGCCAATTTGGCTGGGCGTTCGCTCAAAAAAGTTATGCCAGAATTACCTTATACTGTAAGAATCGTGTCAGACATCCTTGAATCTAATGGTAGTTCTTCAATGGCAACGGTTTGTGCAGGTTCTCTTGCATTAATGGATGCAGGAATCAAAATCAAAGCACCTGTTTCGGGAATCGCCATGGGTATGATTGCCGAAAATGGTCGTTCTGCCATTCTTTCAGATATACTCGGAGACGAAGATGCTTTGGGAGACATGGACTTCAAAGTGACAGGAACATCAAATGGTATCACTGCGTGCCAAATGGATATAAAGGTGGATGGTTTGCCTTACGAAACGCTTGAAAAGGCACTTCAACAAGCCAAAGCTGGTAGACTGCATATCCTTGGTGAAATGGCTAAAGTGATCGCCCAACCAAACGAGGATCTAAAACCTCATGCACCTAGAATGGTAGAGATTATCATCGATAAAAGTTATATCGGTGCTGTCATCGGACCTGGAGGAAAAATCATTCAGGAAATGCAGGCTAGAACCAATACTATTATCAATATTGAAGAAGTAGGAGACAAAGGTGTTGTGACCATTGCTAGTACGGACGCCGTAGGGTTGAATGCTGCCAAAGAAGCCATCGCCAAAATTACCTTCACACCTTCAGTTGGTGATGTATATGAAGCTGAGGTTGAATCTATCATGGCTTATGGTGCTTTTGTGAAGTTCCTAGGACAAAGTGGATTATTGCACGTTTCAGAGTTGGATCATAAAAGAATCGAAGACGTGAACACCGTTTTAAAGGTCGGTGAAAAAATCACGATTAAAATCATTGGAACAGATCCGAAAACAGGTAAATTAAGACTTTCTAGAAAAGCTTTGTTGGATAAACCCGCTTAGTTTATTTTCAAAGTATTAATATAAAAGCCTTGTTTGGAAACGAACAAGGCTTTTGTTTTTATCTTGGATCATTCCATTTTAAAAACACGCAAATAGAATGACAAGCCCACGATTATTGGTTAATATCATGTTCACATACTAGTGACATTTTTTTTTATTATCCTCTTTTATAAAAAGGAGATCAACCTAATACAGTCCATGCTAAAAACACAAATCTCACTGTTTTACCCATCGTAAGGTACACAAAACAAGGTATCATTTTAGGTTTGGCCAGCCCCACAAACAGTACTAAAATATCACCAATAAAGGGCACCCAAGACAGTAATAATAAAGGGTAGCCGTATTTGTCTATGAGGTTTTTTCCCTTTTGAGCCATATCTGGACGGATTTTATTAACCCTGTTGACAACATAGGTATGACCTAAAATACCCATAAAAAGAATCGTAAGGCTTCCCATTACATTTCCAGTACTTGCCACTAAACAAGGTAAAAACATTTCTTTTGTTTCCAATACGTGGTATATAAAATAGGGCTCTACGCCGACGGGAACAATGGTAGCTGCTAAAAATGACCAAAAAAATAAAGTGAGATAAGCCATTAAAACTTTATAGTTTTATAATCTTTTGGATAAAATATTTACCATCTAACCTTCCTTTTATAATATACATACCTGAGGGCAAAAAGGAAATATTTAGTGCAGAATGATGGAATTTATTTTCTTCTATAGAGGCTTTGACTCCAGAAGTGTGGTATATTTCAACATTAGATAAAACCCCATCTTCTAAAACAAATAAAAAGTCTGTTGTTGGATTAGGATAAAAAACATTTATAACATCTAAAGTGGGTTGAGTCGCTACATTTTCCATAATCATAATTGTGATTTCTTCCGAGCAACCCAAGCTATCTGTGACGGTCACAGTATAGGTTCCAGGTGATAAATTAGACGCACAATTATGGGTGAAAGATTGTATTTTTTCATCCCAAATGATGGCATAAGCGCCTACTTCTCCTGTGATTGATAAGCAGAAACTACCGTTATTATTTTCAGTCGTAGCATGGAATATGTGGGGTAAAACCTGCAGATTTGACTGGGACGTAATATTGATTTCATTAACTTGGAGAATACAACCAACTGAGTCAGTAACGGTTGCCGTATACAGCCCATTTGACAAGTCCGAAATAGCCAAACCATGTAAACCATTATTCCATACAACATTGACTTTTCCTTGGTTTTTATCTACAGAAATAACGAGAGCCCCAGAGCTGTCGTCTAAACAAATATTTTCTGATTTGGATTCAACTTTGTACGTTAATTCTGGTATAAAAGGAATGAGTACAAAATTGGAACCGCCTAGACATCCTTCACGGTCAGTTACTGTCACTTTGTAAACACCAGATGCAAGATTACGTATGGTATCATTTGAGAGGGGTAAAATTCTTTGAACACCGTTTGACCAATTGTAATCAAAAGGTCCATTTCCGTTTTTAACTTCTGCGCTTATTATGCCATTCATTTGTCCAAAACAAAGATTTTTGTCGACTAAGGAAGCCTGAACATCAAGGGCAATATTTTCGAAAGGTACGTGTATACTTCCAAGGTTAAATTTACATCCAAGTTCATCAAAAACAATCACACTATATACACCCGTTTTTATATTATCAATTTTTGACGTATCGGGAAAAGTAAAGGAATTCCATGAATAATGGTAGGGTGCAGTTCCTCCATTGGTCATAAGAGAAATTTTCCCGTTTTCACCAAGAATACATCGTGCAGGACTCATTGTATCAACGAAACTAGTGAGCTGAGATGGTTGTTTAACTAAAATATTGGATAATGTTGAACTACAAGAATTTTTGTCCGTAACCGTCATGGAATAACCTCCAGCTTGTAAATCAAAAACGTCGTCATCAAAAGCAGAGTGACTCCAAAAATATAAATATGGTGGGCTACCTCCAGTAGTCACTGTTTTAATGATTCCATTTTTTTCGCCAAAACAACGGACTGGCTCCACCGTTAATAATAAAGATTTAAGTGTGTCCGGAGCCACTAGAGTTGTCTGAAAATATGCCTGACAACCCACACTGTCAGTGACAGTACATTGGTACAAACCACCTCCAATTCCTTGCAATTGAGGTCCAGCATGTCCTGACGCCCAATGAAATTGATACGGGGGAGAACCGTTTATCGCTCCCATGATTATTTGTCCATCATTTTTGTTAAAACAACTTGGGTTTTTTACAAAAGTAGGGCCGCCAACTATTCCTTGATTGGATGTCAAGGTAATGGGTTGGCTTTCAAACCGGCAGCCATTCTTGTCTTCTATAGTGACGGAATAAATCCCTTCACTAATAAATTCTATGTCTTTAAATGTCGAACCATTTGACCAACTATAATTAAAAGGTGGTTGTCCTCCGGAGTGATTAATAGAAATTTTACCATCCATCTTACCAAGACAAGAAGGTTTTACGGTTCCAGTGACCACAAATTGTATGGACTCTAGTGAAAGTACTTCAATAAAGTTAGTTCTAATCGAACATCCTCCTGAATCTGTAATTGTACAAAAATATATTCCTTGTCCAATCTGAGTCAAATCTTCTCCAGTTTCACCACGATTCCAAGTAACAAAATAGGGAGGGATTCCACCCATGATTTCAATATCAATTTTACCATTATTTTCTCCCTTACACGCTTCATGAGTTATAGTAGATGTATAGGCTAGATCAGAATTTGTATCTATGTCGTCAGCACCTCCATTACAGTTTTCATCCACCAAATTACAAAGTATTTCAATACCTCCTGGATGAATCAAAGCATTCGTGTCATCACAATCGATATTATTTGTTACATATCCAGAAGGAGGGTTGACCATACATACCTGAATAGATTGCAAAACATTTCCATAGGTATCTCCATCATTATCTTGGTAATAGGTGTAACCATTAGTTTGCAAAGTGGAACCATAAAACTCTAGCTGGTCAAGGGCAATGTCTCCCAGAATATCATCCAAACCTACACTTGTAAATTTAAAAATAGCAGATTGATTGTGGTAAGGTAGTAATGAAATGAGCGCTCTCAACCATTCATTTCCTTGATGACCTGATTTTTGCCAGAGGTTGTTCCAAGTTAATCCATTATCCAGTGAAATGTCCAATAACAAAGTTCCGATACCAGAGCCCTTCATGTGATAGTAAAATGAAAAATCACATCCATCGGCATTACTTTTTATATCCATGCAGCCAGAAATTAAAGAGGTTTGAAGACCAAAACCACAAAGGTCAGGCTGACTTTCAGAATATATATATTTTTGGCCACCTGAAATATCATCATCTGGCCCAGTATTTTCTGTGGCTGTTTTTCCTTGCCAAACGATCCAATCTATTTCATTTTCAGATGCATTGTGCCAATTCAAACCCACATTACATTTAAAGAGACAACTTTCAACACAGGTCGGTAAAGAATTGAAAGATTCCGCCAACGAGATAGGTTTACATTTTGTTCGAAAAATAATAGGGCAACTCAATAAGGAAACGGAAATTCCACAAATACTTTGGATGGTCACCTCGTATTCTGTTTCTGGCAATAAGTTTGGAATTACAAAATGTTCATCCTGACAATTAAGAAAAAAAACTTTTTCTTGGTCAGCAGGTTTTCCAACCTCATTTAAGGTTATTTTGACCGATTGACACGGTGGATTCGATTTCCAAATGACAGTACTTTCATTACTGTTGACATCGCTAATATAAAATTGGGTTGGAGGCTGACAGTTCTCCTCCGTAAACTGAATTTTGAAAAAGTTTAATTCGCCTCTTTGGAACACGGCTCTGTCGTGAAAACTCAAACGCCACATTCCCTTACTAGGACTATTATCGTGCAATATATGTAAAGGTTCAACTGGTATAAAATTACCGTTAAAAGGCGGTTTGGCTTGTATTAATGGTATACAAGCTTGGTCGCTGAATTTGGTGCTTTGAAAACAAAGGACATCATCTGGAATGCCAAAGTGTTTTCCACCTGTTCCATGGTAATTACTTAACATAGTGCTTTTTCCGGACGGATTGGTTAAAGTAATCCTTAAATCTGCAGGCCAATCATGCTGAGCAATCATTTCCACCGAAGAAATAAATACAGATTGCCCTAAAATTCCTTCTTGTGAAACATCTATTAGAAAAGTTTCTGTTCCATTATCTTTCAAATCGAGGTCTATACTACATCTCGTTGGATTAGCAAGCGCTGTACTGACGACAAAAGGCCCATTCCAAGGACTAAATTGTTGATTGCTACATTGGGTGCGAACATAAATTTCATAAAAGGTAGAAGATTCCAGTCCTTCGGCTTTGTACTTACTTAATGTAATTAATTGGGTGTTAGTAGGTATGCCTACTGGAGGAGTACCTTTGACAACAATTTCAACGTCCCAACCTAAAGGTTGTTGATTAGGGTCAGTCCATCGAAAATCAACAGAAGTTCTTGTCTTTTGCTCAAAGGATACACCGAAAGGCGTTTGGCATTGGGCAACTAAAAATTCGTTGATACCCACAATAAGTACCATCAAAACAGACAATCGAAGTAGAAAAGCGTTAATTCCTTGCAACATACTCCAAAGTTAACCATTTTTTTTTGGACTACATAAATCACTTTTTCGGAAGTGAACGTTATGTCGCCAAAAGAATGATTTGTGTTCCTATTTGGCTACAATTCGGGTAAGTACATTCCGTAAACACGACTAACGAATGGGCCATTGAGAAAATCAAGGGTAGGGACGTCGCTTTGAAGTATAATGCCTTTCCATTTGTGGGTTAGTAACATGTGGGCTATTTCACAAAGAGGGGCAGCCGTTGTGGTTTGGATTGCTCTTAACTTTTTGTGGCCAACGACACTAGGGAAAATTTTATAGGATTTTTCTTTACGACGCAATCTTCCTTGACTATCTTTTCCTTGCACTGATGCATAGACCACAACGATATCATCCTCAACGGATGGGATGTTTTCTAACATGATATTTTCTAAGGATTTTATTTTACTTTCTACATTTTGAATAGTAGACAAAGTATTTTGAACCCATTGGTAATGTCCAGGATAACGAATAGTTTTGTAATCGAGATTTTTTACCTTCCCAGAAAATGCATCTGGTAAATTGGCGGCACCACCAGAAGTAAAATTGTCTTCATAAGCATCTCCGTCAATGATTATGGACTCTCGACCTGATAAGGCAGGAACCATCATTTTTTTAAAATTTCTGACAATTTCGGCATCTTTAAGGTATTCCGTGGCTACGCCGATTGGACTCCAGGTAAAAGCATAAAAATGAGGAGAAGGGGCATTTTTACTGATGGCACCAACTTTCATGGTCATACTGTCTACAATGTCGTTACCAAAATCCTGACAAAACTCCTGATACAAACGACATGTCAATACATTTATAAAGCCAGGAGCCAATCCTGTTTGAAGAACAAACGCTGTATCCGCATCTTTGGCAATTTCCATGACGTCTTTGGTCTCTTGTACATATTCCGTAAGATTGGCATAATGACATTTATGGTGCTTGGCTAATTTGGCCAACTTAGGCGCTTGGCTTCCCGGCAAACAATCCAAAATAATATCACATATGTCTAAGGAATTGCTTAATTCTTGACTATCACCTTCCTTTGGCATAAGTATGGTGTGAACAGAAATTGATTTTGTCGATCCTTCTTTGATAAATAAGGATGCAGACGTAAGGGCATTTTCAGAAATGTCTCCAAAATATAATTCAACATCTAAGTCATTGGATTCGGCAAGGATAAGTCCTGCGGCTTGGCCAATTCCCCCGGAACCGGCAATAAAAATATTGGCTTTCATGGTAAAAAAACTAGAAATTAAAAATAAGCCGCAAAGGTACTATAACTTTTGGTAAGGCACGAATGGAACGTAAAGTATTATATTAGAAGGATATATTTATAAACCTCTGACAACGCTATTTTATATATTAAAATTATATATAATGTGTATTAAATTAATAATGAGTTAAAAATAATTTAAAAAAAGTTATAATATTTCAAAATTTTATTAATTTTGCCTTCTGGAATGATAAATGTCATCTCATGAGTATTTCTGAAAAATTTTCTCCCAAGGAAATTTTAAGAAAATCATGTGGATTTTTTCAATCACATCCCAATTAGGATTTTCAAACTCAAAACCGATTTTATGTCTAGAAAGCCCAAAGCCAAAGCTAGTTCAAAACCAAGATTTAACTGGAAAGATGAAAGGATACCCAAAATAGTGGGTGTTATCAGTATATTGACCGCCGTCTACTTGGCGATTGCATTTGTATCTTACTTATATACTTGGAAAGCCGACCAAGATAAAGTTTTGCAATTTTCTTGGAATATGTTGACCCAATCTGATCTGGTCGCCAATAACTGGCTTGGAAGATTAGGCGCTATAGTAGCAAATGCTTTTTTTTATTGGGGTTTTGGCTTGCCTTCCATGATCTTTGTGGTTTTATTGACAAGATTAGGTTTTGATTTAGTAAGACAAAAACCATTGGCACCTTTTTGGCTTTTGGCTAGAAATTCTTTAATCATTATGTCATTCTTTTCACTGTTGTTAGAATTTATATTTAGAAAATCTGAATTTACTTGGGGAGGGGCATTTGGAGAAAGTACTTGTATTTGGTTGAGTAATTTCATGGGGCAAATAGGTTTGTTCTTTTTCTTAATATTTACCATGGGTACTTGGTTTTTTTGGAGATTTAATCCAAATTTGTCCATGTTGTCTGTTGACAATCCTTTTAAAAACATCGACATGCCTACATGGGATTTTTTCAAACCCTATGATGATGACGATGACGTAAAGTCTAATTTTACAACCAAAAAAGAATCAAATATTGAAAAAATAATTTTTGGTGGAGAAGTTGCCAAGGACGATTTTTTTGCTAATGACGACTTAAGTAGTATGGCAGATGCGTCAGATAAAAAAAATAATTTTCAAGAGTTGGAATTCAATCTAACGGACAGAGTGATCAAACCAAACTCCACTGTTCCCTCGAATTTAGATTTGTTAATAGATTTTCCCAATCAAAATGATAGTAGATTGCATGATGAAAGTCAATCTTCATCTAATGGGATTGGGCAGATACCGGTATCTCCAGAGTCTGAAATTGAGGCAGTAAAAATGAACGATCTTCATGAGTTAGAGCCGTATGATCCTACCGCAGATTTGTCCAGATATACTTTTCCACATACGGAGTTATTGTTGGAATATTCTGACCAAAAAGTAGAAATAGATAGAGCTGAACTCGAAGCCAACAAAGATCAAATCATTTCTACCTTACTTAATTACAAAATAGAAATAACAAAAATCAGAGCAACCATCGGACCTACTGTGACTTTGTATGAAATCATTCCGGCTCCGGGAGTAAAAATTTCCAAGATTAAAAATCTGGAAGACGATATTGCATTGAGTTTAGCTGCTTTAGGCATTCGTATCATTGCTCCTATTCCAGGGAAAGGGACAATCGGAATTGAAGTTCCAAATAAAAATAAACAAATAGTCTCGTTAAAAGAGGTCTTAATGTCAGAGAAGTTTACACAATCTAAAATGGCCTTGCCTATTGCTTTAGGTAAAACTATATCTAATGAAGTGTTTGTCGCAGATTTGGCAAAAATGCCTCACCTCTTAGTAGCTGGAGCAACTGGTCAAGGTAAATCAGTTGGTATTAATACTATTTTGATGTCACTTCTCTATAAAAAACATCCATCTCAAGTCAAACTCGTCTTAATTGACCCTAAAAAGGTGGAATTGTTTCCTTATGGACACTTAGATCAGCACTTTTTAGCTTTTTTACCAGACCAAGACGAGCCGATTATTACTGAAACGAGCAAAGTCATCAATACATTGAATTCACTTTGCATTGAAATGGACAATCGATATGATTTACTTAAAATAGCGAGAGTAAGAAATATAAAGGAATACAATGAAAAATTTATGGAGCGGAAATTGAGTCCAAAAGAAGGGCATAAATTTCTACCATATATAGTGTTAGTGATTGACGAATTTGCTGATCTTATTATGACAGCTGGAAAAGAAGTTGAACTACCGATAGCTAGACTAGCACAATTGGCTAGAGCCATTGGTATTCACTTAATCATTGCTACACAGCGCCCTTCAGTCAATATTATCACTGGAACAATCAAAGCCAATTTCCCTGCGAGACTTGCTTTTAAAGTAACTTCAAAAATTGACTCAAGGACTATATTAGATGGAGGTGGTGCAGACCAGCTTATTGGTAGCGGTGACATGTTATTGAGCATTGGTAGCACAAATGTAAGACTGCAATGTGCTTTTGTGGATACACCTGAAATAGAAGAGGTCATAGAGTTTATTAGCAAACAACAGGGATATCCTGAACCATTTTACCTTCCAGAGTACAAAAATGATGAGGATGGGAATATGAATAATAGTGATTTTAAAGTGTCCGATTTGGACGACTTATTTGACGATGCAGCCCGGTTGATTGTTGCAGCACAACATGGGAGTACTTCTATGATTCAGCGTAAAATGCAATTGGGTTACAACAGAGCTGGACGGATTATGGATCAAATGGAAAATTTGGGTATAGTCGGAGAAGCAAACGGTAGTAAACCTCGTGAAGTTCTCATGTATTCTGTTGATGAGTTGAATAACTTTCTGCAAAATTTGAGAAATCGTATATAAAAAAAAAAAGGGGCATTTGCCCCTTTTTTTATCCTATATTTGGAATTCTCAAAACTTGACCAGGATAGATTAAATCGGGTGAAGTTAACATAGGTTTGTTGGCTTCAAATATAATTGGGTATTTCATCATGTCTCCATAATGTGCTTTAGCAATTTTAGATAAAGTGTCGCCTGATTTGACTTCGTAAAAAACAGATTCAACTTCTGTTTGAACGACGCTAATTCTGTCATCAACAGAAGCAATTCCATTGACATTGCCAAGGGTAAGTACTATTTTTTCTTTAGTTGAAATATTTTCGGTTTGTCCATACACGGTTACTTTGTCTCCGTCGACATCAATCGACAGATTTTCAACTTCAAGACCGTGACTTCTTACCATAGCCTCAAGTGCAGCTTCTCTACTTTTTTTAATAGCAGCTTCCATTTCTGCAACATTTCCAGATGTAGTTTCGGCAGGCTTTGCCTCTTCTTTGCTTCCGAACATTTTAGCTCCAGCATTTTTTAAAAAAGAAAATAATCCCATATTTATTAATATTTTAGGTTAATTAAAGACTCACTATTGAGTATATATATAATATTATATTAGACGCAAAGGTTTTTAATAAACAACATATAATCTAAAAAAATTTGGTTAAATTATTTTTGTATTTTCATATTTTAGGTTGCTGTTGCAACTTTGTTGGTGGGAAATGTTACTCATGAAGTTTAAATTTAACTAATGAAAACTTATATATTCTAAAATTATTCAAATAGGAAGGAATGACAATAAAAAATTATTTTTTAGTGTTGGAATAGACTAGTTGTTTTCTACTTTTTATCATACATCCACGAATTATTTTAATTAAATACGCTTGAAAAACAACAAATTATATCTGAATCAGAAAAAAAAATGATGTAGTTCTATTGTTTTAATAGATAGTTTTGCAAAAAGCGTATATTTGCGTCGTTTTTTGAAAAATTAATGATTAGAATAAAATGCAAGGTAAAGGTTTAATAAAAGTTTTTTTGGTATTGATAGCATTAGTGTGCATCATGCAATTTTGGTTTTTCATCCCTACAAATAGAACAGAAAATGAGGCGCATGAATATGCAGTCTCTGTCGCTGGTACAGACGTTGGAGCGGGATATAAAAGTGCTAGATCAAGATTTTTAGATTCAGTTTCAAGTGAAACCATTTTCACTATTCCACTTATTAAAAAATTCACATATGCAGAGTTGAAAAAGCAACAACTGGCATTAGGTTTGGATTTGAAAGGTGGTATGTCATCTGTTTTGGAAGTTGACCTCGAAGATTTTCTCAAATCTGTTGCGGGTCGAAATTCGAAAAATCCAAACTTTATCAAGGCTCTGGAAGATGCTAAGGAAGCAAGGAAAACCTCTCAATCCGACATGGTTACTTTGTTTACTGAAGCATATAGAAACATAGCCGGTCCTAATCAGTTAAACAAAATCTTTGCTAGATCTGAAATTTTAGGTGATATCAATAATGATACGGATGATGGAGTTATCGCACGTGCGCTTAGAAATAAGGCAAATGAAACGGTAGGGCTGACTTTCAGAATGTTAAAAGAGCGTATCGACCGTTTAGGTGTTACGCAACCTAATATATCTTTAGATGAAGCTAGAGACTTGATTTTGGTAGAAATGCCGGGTATTGATAATCCTCAAAGAGCCCGTCAATATTTACAAGCTAGTGCTCAGTTGGAGTTTTGGGATGTGTATCGTTCTAGTGATGCTGGAATTATTCAGTCATTCATGGACGCTGATGCACGTTTAAAAGGAACTGTGGCTAAAGATACGGCGAATGTAGTCATGGATTCTATATATAAAGAAAAATTTGACGAATTAGGAAACGTGGTTGATTCTGTCTTAACGTTAGTACCTCGTAGTGTTTCAGATTCTACTCGTGGACCTTTATTGAATGCAATCACGTTAAATAATGGCACTTTATACCCAACTACAATAGCCCTTGTTGATAAAAGCAGAAAGACTTTGGTTAGAGAGCTTTTGGAGAAAGAAGAAGTGAAAACTTTGTTTCCTCGAAATTCCCAATTTATGTGGTCTTATAAACCACAACAGGATGAAAACGGGGATTTTACAAACATGTACGAACTATATCTTATCAAAGGTTCTGCTGATGAATTGGCACCGTTGGATGGTGAAGTGGTTACTTCGGCACAACAAACTATAAACCCTGTCAACGGGCAAGTAGAGGTTAATTTGCGTATGAATGCAAAAGGAGCCAAAAAATGGGCTGAAATGACCGCCAAAGCCGCCGCAGATGGAAATAGAGAAATTGCCATTGTATTAGATAAAGAAGTGGTCTCAGCACCTAGGGTAAATGAAGCCATTACTGGAGGATCTTCTTCTATTTCTGGAAGTTATACTGTTGAAGAGGCTGTTGACTTTTCAAATATATTGGAAATTGGGAAACTTCCGGCTAAAACAAAAATTTTGCAAGAATCCAATGTTGGACCTTCTCTTGGTAAAAGCAATATCGAAAAATCTATCAGATCTTTATTACTAGGATTTGTCATCGTTGTATTCTTCATGGTTGCTTATTATGCTGGAGGTGGTATCATCTCTATTTTGGCCTTGTTGCTAAATGTATTTTTCATTTTTGGATCTCTGTCTAGCTTTAATACAGTCTTGACATTGTCGGGTATTGCGGGTATTGTATTGACCATAGGAATGGCAGTGGATGCCAACGTCATCATATTTGAAAGAATTCGAGAAGAATTACGATCTGGTAAAAATTTACGGCAAGCGATTACAGATGGTTTTTCCAATTCATATTCAGCTATTATTGATGCTAATGTCACCACATTACTTACCGCTATTGTCCTTGCTTATTTTGGGCTTGGGCCTGTAAAAGGTTTCGCTGTTGTTTTGATCATTGGTGTTTTATGTTCTGTTTTTACCGCTATTTTTGTAGCACGTCTATTGATGGACTGGTGGGTTGAAAAAGGAAACAATCTATCATTTTCCAACAAGTGGTCATCAAATATTATGACCAACCTCAATATTGATTTTATTGGTAAAAGAAGAATTGGATATATGATTTCTACTACACTAATTATTGTGGGTTTGATTTCAATATTTACCAGAGGATTTGATATGGGCGTTGATTTCAAAGGTGGGTTTTCATATAACGTTACCTTCACTGGTGAGGAAAATATGACGGCTGACGTTCTAAAAGAAGGATTAAAAGATGTATTTGGTTCGTCTCCAGTTGTTAAACAAGTTGATACAGATAATACGTTTAATATTACAACAGCTTATCTAATTAACGATAAAAGCGAAGATGTTTTTGAAAAAGTTACCGTTAAATTGCACGAGGGAGTGGCAAAAATTTCTGGCTCTAGTGTCTCACTTGAAGATTTTTCAAATCAAGATTCTCCTGATAATGTGATTCACATAACTAGTGCTACTCAAGTAGGGCCTACTATTGCAGAAGACTTGAAAAAATCTTCATGGTATGCAGGAATTTTCGCTTTACTGATTATATTTTTATATATTTTGATGAGGTTCTCCAAATGGCAATATAGTCTTGGGGCGATTGTAGCTTTGCTTCACGACAGTTTGATTTTATTGAGTGTCTTTTCATTGCTACATGGCTTTTTACCTTTCTCAATAGAAATGGATCAGGCATTTATCGCAGCCTTGTTGACCGTACTTGGTTATTCCATCAACGATACAGTCATTATCTTTGATAGAATTCGTGAATTTTTTGGACTTCACTTATCAGAGGATCAAGACGTGGTTATTAACAAAGCTATTAATACAACCTTGTCGAGAACGTTGATTACCTCTTTGACGACAATGGTAGTTGTAGTCATGTTGCTTCTTTTCGGTGGAGCGAGTATCAAAGGTTTTGCATTCGCCATTTTTATAGGTATCTTGGTTGGTACATATTCTTCGGTGTTTATTGCAGCACCTATTTTACACGACTTTTATAGCAGAACAAAACTTAAAAAAGCCTAATTAATAGGGTAGAGACCCTAATTTTTACATAAAAAACAAAACCCGTACTCTTAGAGATACGGGTTTTGTTTTTTTATATTTAGGCATATTTTAACGATTACGACATAAACCCTCGATTTATTCCCTTCGTTTTTAGTTTAATTTTATAGACGATTAGCCAACGTGTGGACTAAACTTTGTTAGTTTAAGTATTTTATTTGGTTAAATTTAAGTTTTATAAGTATGTAAACAGCAGTCTTTTAGTGCAAGGGTTTTAGGACACAATTAATAAAAAAATGTTTTAATGTAATCATATAGTATTACCCTATTTCTTAAAGCTGCGACCAAAAATCCAATAAACAAAAACAAGATGATTAGTTTAAATTTATGGTAAACTATTTTTATCCAATCTTTGACGGTTCGGTATTTTTTATGTTTGCGAAAAGCCATTGATGTCAACTGCTTTTTGCTATGATAAAATCTTGGATCATATTTCGATCAATCACACCAATAACAAGCTGGTCTTCTTCGATACCGACTATGGCTAAGCCCTTATCCTTCATTGCATTCATCAGGTATTCTAATGACGTGTGGGATGGGTAAATGCCAAAATTGGGATTCATTAAATCCTTAACCAAAATATTCGAATTTCCTTTGTTTAAGATGTCTTTGATGTATAATTCTGGTACACAGCCTACGACATCATTTCCTCGTGCAAATACTAAAAAGTTTTTTTCCCTTGCGGTTTTGTATAGGTGAATTAGTTTTTCATAAGAATCTTCTTGATGCACCATCGTAAATTGCGAGCGCATGAGCTTGGACGCCGTTGTATTTTTTAACAATTCACTAATTCTAAGACTTTTATACTCCAAACCAGCCATTAAAAATATAAAAATACCTATAAAGGATAAGGTAAGGTGTTGAAAAAAGATTCCTACTATAATAAAAAGAATAGCGATTACTTTTCCTATCGAAGAAGCTATCTTGGTTGCTTTCACTTTGTCCATTTGCATAGCTAAAATTGAACGCAATATCCGTCCACCATCCATAGGGAAGGCAGGGACTAAATTAAACATAAAAAGTCCTACGTTTACAAAGGCCAAATATTTAAAAAACTCTACGGGTTTATCGTATTTAAAATCGTCTAATCTCGGCCACCCTGTGTCAAAACCAAAGTATAAAATAGGGATTAAAATAGCGGCAATAACTAGGTTGACAGCCGGTCCTGCAAACGCTATCATAAGCTCTTGAAAAGGATTTTTAGGTAAACTTTCCAACCTAGCTACACCTCCAATAGGAGATAAAATGATATCTCGTGTTACAACATTAAATTTTTTAGCCATTAAGGCATGGCCAAATTCATGAAAAACAACACAAGCAAAAATACATAGGAAAAATAATACAAACCCTATGGTTTGGTTCATGTTAAAACCATTCTTGTAAGCAGAAAAAATCAATAGTGCCAATAAGAAGCCGAAAGTCCAATGAATTTTAACTGGAATCTGCCAAAAAGTCCCTATTTTAAGAGAATTCGGAAAATTTTGAAGTCGGATATTCTTAATTTTCACCTAATTTCCACATTGGTTCGTACAACTGACCGTTTAATATATTTCGACTGATGACAATTCTCTGCATTTCAGATGTACCTTCGTAGATTTGCGTGATTTTAGCATCTCTCATCAATCTTTCTACGTGATATTCTTTGACATATCCATAACCGCCATGTATCTGAATGGCCTCTACCGTATGTTTCATGGCTACCTCAGAAGCAAACAATTTTGCCATAGCTGCTGCTCCGGTATAATCCATGTTATTGTCTTTTAACCATCCTGCTCTATACACCAATAACCTCGCAGCTTCGATTTCAGTTGCCATATCGGCTAATTTAAATGCTATAGCTTGATGCTGTGCGATAGGTTTACCAAAAGCTTCTCTTTCTTTGGCATATTTTACGGATAATTCATACGCACCAGCGGCAATACCTAAAGCTTGAGCAGCTATACCTATTCTTCCACCGGATAATACTTTCATGGCGAATTTAAATCCAAATCCGTTCTCTCCAAGGCGATTTTCTTTAGGAACTTTTACATCCGAATACATTATGGTATGGGTGTCAGAGGCTCTGATGCCTAATTTATCTTCTTTTGCTCCAATTTGAACACCTGGCCATGATGTTTCGACGATAAAAGCATTAATTCCTTTATGCCCTAATTCGGCGTGGGTTTGTGCAATCACCAAATGTATGGATGAAGTACCTCCATTGGTTATCCAATTTTTCGTTCCATTTAGTAAGTAGTGATCACCCATATCAATAGCTGTAGTTCGCTGACTAGTGGCATCAGATCCTGCTTCGGGTTCGGACAAACAAAAAGAACCAATCCATTGTCCACTAGCCAACTTAGGTAAATAAGCTTCTTTTTGACTTGAACTACCGTATTCTTCTAAACCCCAGCACACCAAAGAGTTATTGACAGACATGATAACAGAACAACTACTATCCACTTTTGAAATTTCTTCCAAGGCAAGAATATAGGAAAGTGTGTCCATTCCACCACCACCTAGTTCGGGATTTACCATCATGCCTAAAAAGCCCATTTCACCCATTTTTGCCACTTGGTCTTTTGGATATTTCATATCCCTGTCCCTTTCGATGACACCGGGCATTAATTCATTTTTTGTAAATTCACGAGCAGCTTCTTGCACAGCTAGTTGCTCTTCAGTCAATAAAAATTCCATGAATCTAGATATATTTGTTTTGTAATACTGTTTTTTGTTACATGTGTGGCAAAGATAAGATAATTTTGTAATCTATTGAAGTCATTTTATAAGGATAAAGACGATAAAAGTTGAGAGATTTGCATGAAAATAGATGGCTCATCTTTCACCTTGAAACCTTTTTTCGAAACAAAACGTTACGTTGCCATATTATTTGGTGAAGTATTTAGAATTTAAGTATAATGAAGTACATGTCTTTCAAATTTTTCCTTTCCTGTGTGGTGTTATGTTTGGTCACTTCTTCTATTATTGCTCAAACAAATGAAAGTGTCTGGAAAACGTTAGGTAAAATTTCATACAAGAAGGAATACGATGAATTAATGGGGTTTAAAATCGATAAACCTGTTTTTAGCGAACAAGTCAAAGCATTAGATGGAAAAGAAGTTACGTTAAATGGCTACATCATTCCTGTAGAAGGTTACGTTTCTCACAAAGAATTTATTTTCTCTGCTTTTCCTTATAGTATGTGCTTTTTTTGTGGTGGAGCTGGTCCAGAAACGGTTATGGAAGTGATTTCTTTGGAGCCTGTTAAATATTCTGCAGATGCAGTCACCATTAAAGGTATTTTGCAGTTGAATGATAAAGATATCAATCGATTAATGTATAAAATAGTCAATGTCAAATTGGTTAAAACCTAAAACTATCTGGCGAGAATGAATATTTGCCACCATAAAACTTAAATACTTGGCTCAGTCCTCTTGGTTTTATACGTTTAAAAACGGTAAAAAATACGAAATAGGTTTATTTCATGGGGACAAAGATGGGAATCTAGTTATTTATTGTGAAGGGGAGATAATGGTTATAGATTTTGGAGTAAAGGAAAGTAAAAGCTACAGTTTTTTTATTGAAAATTTATTGTTGAAAATAAGTATTGAAAAAAAACCAGATCATGCTTTTGATTACTTTCTTTCTGATGAAAATATTAGCCCAACTTTTGTTTATCCAATAGATAAAACAAAAAATCTGTGGATTTTAATAACTATTGCTGTGTTAATTTCTTTTATCATTTTATTAATTTGGATTTTTTCATTTTCTAAATCATAAAAAGTTCCTTTATCCAAGCTTTGATATTAAAAGGAGGTTTTAGAACAAGAATTTATTGATTTCATAAGAAGTTTGTCTAAATCCACTATTTTTGTGGCAAATAATTACATCTTGAATAAAATTGTTCCACATGTTGAAAGTTTGATCTTTATGGCTAACCCTTCGGTTAGTTTTGATGAAATCAGACTGACGCTAAATGAGTGTTTTCAAATTGAATTTGAAGACAGTGAAATAATTTTGGCTATTGATGAACTCATGATGCGATATCAAAATGAACAATTTGCTATTGAGGTTGTCGAAATAGGTGGTGGGTTTAGGTTTATGAGTAAAGGTGCATTTCACCAAACGATAAGTACCTATCTTCGTCAAAATACACACAAAAAACTAAGCAAAGCCGCACTCGAAACTTTATCCATCATTGCGTACAAACAACCTGTGACAAAAACGGATATTGAAGTGATTCGCGGGGTTAATTCCGACTTTAGTGTTCAAAAATTATTGGATAAAGAACTTGTTGAAATTTCTGGTAGAGGTGATGGACCAGGTAGGCCACTTATCTATTCGACTACTAGCAAGTTTATGGATTATTTTGGCTTAAAAACAATGGATGAATTGCCAAAATTGAGGGAACTGGAGCCTGAGTTAAATCAAATTGGAGAGGCAGAACCAGAACCAGATTATGATGATACACGAACTTAATCATCAATAACATTGTTGTATGTCGAAACAGAGATCATGGAATCACAACTTGTAAATAGGGTCGCTTCAAGTGGAATTGTCACTTTAAATTTAGAGGATTATTTCCCGAAACATGACTTTTTAGTATTTGATATTTCTCAGTTTTTATTTCATGGATTAATTCTGAAAGAAAAAGAATTTAGACTCGCATTAAAAGAAGAAGATTGGACAACTTATAGTGACAAAATTATTTTAATTCAATGTTCCACAGACGCAATTATTCCTTTATGGGCGTATATGTTGATTTCAAATTATTTGACGGGAACAGCAAAGGATGTTTTTGTAGGCAGTCAAGAAGAGTATATTAAATCTTTTATGGTAAATGCTTTGCATGGTATAGATTGGACTCAATATTCTGATCAAAGAATCGTCGTTAAGGGATGCGGCAATAAACCAGTTCCCGCCGATGCTTACGCCAGAATCACACAATTACTTCGACCTTTTGTGAAGAGTATTATGTTTGGCGAGCCATGTAGTACTGTGCCTGTTTTTAAAAAACCCCTAGTATAATTTTTTAAGTAGCAACTACGTTACTTTTTATATAAATCCTTTCCTATGTTTGTATATTCTGAAAATAAGATGAAATTATTTATAGCGTCTGTACTTGTTATTGGACTTTGCGGCTTGTTTGCCTGGTCGACTAAGGAGCAAGCTCAATTAGCACCATATTTTCATTTACCACAACAAATTAAATCGGTAAAAATAGCCAGAGATTTTACTTTTGCAGGAGAAAAAATACCTCTTAATGACGATACCAAAGAGAGAATGGATAGGGAGTTATTGGTCAATGCTTATTGGCAGTCAACTACATTGCTGCATTTAAAACTAGCTAATAAATTATTCCCTGAAATCAATCCAATATTAAAAGAATATAATATTCCAAGTGACTTTGCCTATCTGGCTGTGGCCGAAAGTAGTTTGAGAAACGCCACTTCTTCATCCAATGCCAAAGGTTATTGGCAATTTATGAAACTTTCTGCCAATGAAATGGGGCTTATCATCAATGATGAAATTGACGAAAGGATGCACCTGGAAAAATCAACAAGGGCAGCTTGCAAATATATTCTTCAATTAAAGAATAGATTTAAAACTTGGTCAAATGTTGCAGGAGCTTACAATATGGGGCCAACAGCTTTTGCAAATGCTTTGGCCAAACAAAAAGAAGAATCCTATTTTGATTTATCCATCAACGACGAAACGTCAAGGTACGTTTTTAGAATCATAGCTATCAAGGAAATTATGCTTCACCCTGAGGATTTTGGGTATTATGTGGAAGAAGACCATCATTATTCACTAGGACAAAAATACGAGTATATAACCGTTGAAAAACCAATCACAAGTTTAGCTGATTTTGCGCACGAACATGGAATAACGTACCGAATGCTTAAGTATTACAATCCTTGGCTTATTACAGATAAGGTTAGCCCTGTAGCCGGTTCAACCATCACTATTCGGATTCCTGCTAAGTAAATAACCAATACTTTTTACTACGGACGCAAATCAGGAAAGCACCAAATTTAAAAATGTTGATTACGGTTACTCAAAACAAAGAAATAATCTAAAGCTATTTTTTAACGGGATTTGTATTTTTTAGTTTTGATTTTTTAACTTCAATAGTTTGAGGTCCTGCGATAATTTTAAACTCAGTTCGACGATTTATACTATGTTCTTCTTCAGAGCATCTGACGCCATTTTTACATCGGTTCAACAAGACTTTTTCTCCGTAACCTTGTGTTGTAATCCTATTGGCCTCAATACCTTCGTCAACCAGCCATTTTTTGGCTGAGTCAGCCCTTCTTTGGGATAGTTTTTGATTGTAAGCGTCGTCGGAACGACTATCTGTATGGGATGATAATTCGATGATCATTTCAGGATATTGATCCATGAGTTCCGCCAAGTAGCCAAGATCTTTTTCGGCTTCTGGTTTGATGTTCGCTTTATCCAAATCATAGTAAATATTGTTTAACCGTATAGGTTCATTAATGCTATAAGTATCATAATCTTCAGATCGAGGTCTTTCTTTTAATATCACTTTTTTAAGAATGACTTGATCATCATAAATTCCCCTTGTGTTTAATTCTAGTGAATCTGGGTGATACCCTTCTCTTTGTACATAAACTTTGTATGAATTTTCTCCGTCAAGGGAGAAACTAAATTTATTTCCTGCATTATTTGTTTTACTGCCTAAAACTATCGGGTTTTTTCCTGTGATATTTATAAGATCAACGGTAGCATCATCTAATGGTCCTTTTTCATCTTCTACCAATATTTGTAGTTCGATGACTTTCTCCCTGATACTAATTAAATAAATGTCATCACAACAGGTCTCGTTATTGTTCATTTTTTGTTTGTCCTTAAACGGTCTGTTGGAAACCAATAAAGCGCTTGAACCACCTTGATTAAATGTCAAGCCAAAATCGTCATATGAAGTATTGTAATTAAAACCAATATTGATGACTTCTTTCCAAAACGAACCGGTCCATGTGGCAACAAAAATATCAAACCCTCCCATGCCTGGCAAACCGTTTGATGAAAAGTATAATTTCCCTTCATAAAAGAATGGGGTTATTTCATCGAAAGCCGTGTTGATTTCTTTACCAAGATTTACGGGAGTAGCAAAATTTCCCCCTCTTAACGAAGCGTAATAGATGTCAGTTCCACCAAAACCGCCCTCCATATCAGATGTAAAAAACAACACTCGTTCACCAAATAACTCACCCAATGAAGGATGTTGAATCTTATATTTACCCGCCAATTCTTTAACTTCATTTGGAGGTGTCCATTCTCCTCCATTGTAATTCGACGAATATAAAACAGAACTTTCTACCGCATTATTCTGCAATTTGGCTCTAGTAAAATACATAGTTTTACCATCTTCAGAAAAAGCGACACCACCGCAGTTAAATTTGTCTCTATTGATAGCCGTTGGTAGGGCAACTGCTTTTTCAAAATCACCCGCTCCAGCTCTTTTTGATTGGTATATTTTAGCATGAAAATCTCCTTCTTCACCATCAAAAGTGATGGATTTTTTTCGATTAAATGAAGAAAAATACAGCGTTCCATCGGAATAAAATTTAGGCGAAGATTCTGCTGAAGCAGAGTTTACATTTTCGCCAAGTAAACTTATTTCAGCCTCTACATTTTGATTAAATGTATCCATCAATTTAATCCCTTTCCACAATAAAGTGGCTTCTTCCTTTTCTTTTTCGTCTTGAGTAGAGGTGATAATGTAGTTTAACTGTACCAGAGCTTCTTTATACAATCCATTGGCTTTTAATACTTTGGAATAAGAGAGACGAATATCGTCAAATTGATTTTTTTTATCTCGTTTTAAAACGCGTTCGTAAGCTTTTTGAGATTTGTTATAATCACGCACTAAAAAATACAAGTCTCCAATGGCCACCATTAGGTTTGGATCTTTACTTTTATCAAATGCTTTGTCGAATAAATCGATAGCACTATAATAGTCGTGGTTTTTAGCACTGTTTTCTGCCGTTTTTAACAACATTTCGTATGAAGGCTCCGAAAAGGGCTGAGCTTCTAATACGGGCATTGAAAAAATTAGGTAGAATATAAAAAAGAGAACAAAAAATCTCATTTTAATTATTTTTATGTCTTTTATCGAATGAAATAGTTACAATCTAGGGCAAAGGATAATTGGTGTTGTTTTTGGTTTTTTATAGACGATACCAGTATATATTAAGGAGACTTCAAAACCATGAAATCCTTGACTTGCAATAGCACTCTCCGCCAAATCAAAATCAAAACTTCCGCCCACCTGATAGTTACCAAATTCAGCACCAACTAAAAGAAGTGCTTGACGTAGATTCCGAACACCAGCGCCACCAACTAAAACAAAATCCTTTTCAGCATTTACCAAATATTTTACTCGCCCATTAATGTTAAGTGCATTGGCTGCTCCAAGGGAATAGAAATAAGCGCCAGGTATGATTTTCATATTCTTTGAAATCGTCATTTCATATTCTCCATGCGCATGAAATCCAAAAGGCTTACGGTAAGAACCACCATTTTGTACCCCATATCTTGGTCTTGTAATGCCCTCTACAGCAAATCCAAGTCTTAATTCTGTTGTTTTAGTTTTATCGACAAATAATAAACCAGTAATAAAATCTCTAAAGCCAGTATTTGCCTTTGTTCCACTACTTGTTGTTGTCGTAATCGATTTTAGATATGCTGTCATGTCTGGGTCTACCATCCCAGTAGCTATTCCGTATCTCGTATTATTGATATTGCGCAAAGCTGCTTCATTAAAATTTAATGAAGACATATTCATCTGTAAACCAAGCGTCAAAATTCGTGACTGTTTTTTATTTAATGAAAAATGATAGGAACCACTCAATTTAATATTTGTCCAGTTTAATGAATATTTTTCGGCAAAACCTTCGTCACTTCTCGTCGAACCAGAAAATGATAGTTGGTTGGTTTCGAGCCCTATACCTATCCAATCTACACTTCTAAATCCCCGCATGATAGGACTGTCAGCAAATACATTTATGGTATGATATCCATTTGCATTTTGAGCGACTGTATAATTGTCTTTGTATATCCCCCCAATTCTATATGTACCATTAAATGCACCGGTCAAAGCAGGGTTTACCGTTAGTGGCGTAAAATGATAATTTGAAAAATGGGTATCTTGACTTATCAAGTTGTAAGTCGAAAGAAGAAATAATAAAATGAAATAGGATTGTATACTTTTCATCATTCGATAGTTAACACATTTAAGGTCGAAAGGTAGTGAAAATTTTATATATGGGCAACACTTCAAATGGTATAACTTTTTTTTGATGGTTCAAATTGTAACCTTTTTGCATTTTAGTGAAAAAATATATTTTTTGAATTATTCGGAAACTTTAGTATTTTTGTTTGAATAATAAAAGTGTCTTATGAAGCGAGGTTTCACCAATTGGAAGGTTATTTGCCTGTATTTTTTACTTGGAAAAGCGATGTTATTTAGTCAAAATGTCAATGATCTTAAAAAGTCTATTCCAGTGTGGTTTTCGTATGACAATAGCCGTAATGAAGGTGTTTTATTTTGGAAAAATGATCCAGGTGCTACAAATTATACCTTAGGAGAAGTAAAATATTTGACTACACCCACCTTTTCGTTTTTAACTAATGTTGCGGCCAATGTTGATTCTTTTGTCATTCCAGATTTTCAATTTGGAAAACGATACAATTATCGATTGACAAAGTCTACAGGGGCTGGATTTATTGATTTTGGAATTGAACAGCCTTTGATTCATCAACGGGGAAAGTGTCTCATTTTACTTGACCAAAGATTTGAACAAACTCTAGACAACGAAATAGCTCGGTGGGTGAAGGACATTAGTGGAGACGGTTGGATTGTTGATACTTTGCATATCAATCCTACTTGGACACCTCCATTGGTAAAAAGTAAAATATTAAATTGGTACACTGTAGGATACCAAGGTTCACAATCGGTTATTTTATTTGGCAATATACCTGTGCCATATTCGGGAAATACGGCCATAGATGGCCACCCTGACCATGCTGGAGCGTGGCCTGCGGATACATATTATGCAGAGATGAATGGCATTTGGACTGACAACATGGTTAATAATGAAGTAGCCAACCGACAAGAAAATCGAAACATTCCAGGTGATGGCAAATTTGATGCTACTGTTTTGCCTAGTGATGTAGAATTGGAGATTGGTAGGATTGACTTTTCAAAATTACCCGCATTTTCAAAGTCGGAAGAAGAACTATTAAAGCAATATCTTGACAAAAACCATATGTGGCGAAGAGGCATGGTGGACTATCCAAGGAATGCAATAATAGAAAATAATTTTGCTTCATTTGACGAAGGTTTTGGACAAAATGGATGGCGAAATTTTGTGCCAATGTTTGGTGAAGACAGTGTAGCCGTTGGAAATTATGACGTTCAACTTGTTAATGATAAACATTTGTTTTCCTACGCTTGTGGTGGCGGTTCTTATACCAGTTGTGGAGGTATAGGCACTACACAAAACTTATGGGCAGCTAAATCAATTCTGAGCATATTTACTATGAATTTTGGTAGTTATTTTGGAGACTGGGACTCGCAAAACAATTTTTTGAGGTCAGCCCTTGGTTCAGGAGATATTTTAGCCAATATGTGGGCAGGAAGACCTAATTGGTTTTTGACTTCTATGGCATCAGGTAGTCATTTAGGCTACTGTGCAAAATTAACGCAGAATGCAAATAATTCGTTTTTCTTTACGGGGAATGGTGGTCGATTCACACACGTAGCTTTGATGGGAGATCCCACGTTAAGATTACATTCGGTGAAATCTGTTATTAATATAAATGCTGTAGAAGATAATGGTAGCGTATTAATACAGTGGGAAAAAGGAGATCAAAATCAAGAAAAATTTGCGATTTACAGGGTTGAAGATAACGGAGAAATAACATTTTTAGAGGAGGTTTTGAATGATGTACAATGGATAGGGCATTGTCAAATGGCAGGAAAACCATTAACTTTTATGGTAAAACCAGTGGTTTTAGAAAAAACAGGCAGTGGTTCGTATTACAACTCTGGTATTGGTGAAAAAGTGAATTTAACTTTAGAAAAATCGAATATCCCCGAGTCGAAGTTTGATGAAATGATGAATTATGAAACCGTTACTTTTCAAAACTTATCAAAAAATGCGGATGAGTTTAGTTGGAGTTTTGGTGACGGCATTTTGTCCAACGAAGCGTCACCAGTTCATACGTATAAAAGTAGTGGAACCTATCATGTTTGTTTAACTGCTGAAAATAAAGTATGCCCAGAGGTGACTCAATGTGCGACCATAAACATAGAATCGAGTTTGCCGAGTAGTATTATGGCAAATCTAACTGCTCCAAAATGTCATGGTGAAGCAAATGGTAAAATTTCTTTAGAAACCATAGGCGGAAATGAAAATGAATGGACCTATCTATGGAGTAATGGTGCATCAACAAAGAATATTGAAAACATAATAGCTGGGGAATACGTATTGACCATCACTAGTAACATCACAGGTGAATCACGTACAAGCAATCCTTTTATACTCACACAACCTGACGAATTAATCGTAAATGTACAGACTACACCATCGACAGGTGAGGATGGAACTGCTGTTTTATTGATAAATGGAGGAACCGCACCCTACATGATCCTTTGGTCTATACCAAATCTTGATTGGAATAAGTTGAAACCAGGTAATTATTCGGTAACCGTTACGGATGCAAATCAATGTGTAGATATCGTTAATTTTTTCATTGACATGTCCACCTCGATTAAAGATGTATCTGCTGCTGTTCAAATCTATCCAAACCCCGTTGTAGATAAATTAAATATAACAAATTCAGAAAAATACGTCCAGATATATGTAGTTGATGTCTTTGGGAAAGTTGTACTTAAAAATGAAATAAATAAAGCGACCTACTTCGTTGTTAATTGTAGTGAATTGCCATCAGGAGCCTATATAGTTTTACTAAATACAAAGAGTGGGGGATGGTCAAAATCCACGATAATCATTCAAAGATAAAACATTTTATTTTACGTTTTCAATCAGTTTTTGAAGGAAAGGTGAAGCAAAAATAAAGTCGTGAAGTACTTCATTAGTGTCTTGTAATACTTCATCTTTATGGCCTGTCCAAGCAAGTCTGCCATTTTCGAGAAGACATATTTTTTCACCAATTTCCATTACAGAATTCATATCATGTGTGTTGACTATTGTTGTGATATTATTGTCTTTTGTAATGGATGATATAAGATTATCTATGGTAATGGCGGTCTTAGGATCCAAACCTGAGTTGGGTTCATCGCAAAACAAATATTTGGGATTGAGCACGATGGCCCTTGCAATCCCAACCCGTTTTTGCATTCCACCTGAAATTTCTGATGGAAATTTTTTATTTACCCCTTCCAAATTTACCCTTTCAAGGCAATCGTTGACTCGATCTAGTTTTTCTTTGGGTGTCTTAGAACTAAACATGTCCATAGGGAATCGAATGTTTTCTTCAATAGTCATAGAATCAAACAGTGCGTTTCCTTGAAATAACATACCACATTCTAGTCTTATGGCTCTCAATTGGTTTTTATTTGATGCAGTTAGATTTGTATTATTATACCAAACATTGCCAGATCCAGGTTTCAGTAATCCAATTAAAATCTTCAGAAGAACTGTTTTTCCAGAGCCACTTTTTCCAATGATAAGATTTGTTTTGCCTGCGTCAAACGTAAAACTAATGTCTCGGAGAACTTCTTGTTTACCAAATGATTTTACGATATTTTCTATTCTAATCATAGTTAAACTGTTAGCAATAACGCAATGACATAATCTCCCAAAAGGATTAAAATATTACTGTACACAACGGCTCGTGTACTAGCAGCGCCCAATTCGATACTACCACCTTGTACAAAGTAACCTTGATAACAAGAAACATTAGTGAGAATATAGGCAAACACAATGGCTTTGACAAACATCATGAATACATTGTAAGGAACAAAAAAAGATCTTAAACCTAGAATAAACTCTTCACTAAGAAAAAAGCCAGTGGGCACACTGGCTAGATAGGCACCAATAATCCCTATGATGGCAGCTGCACAAACTAGAATAGGAATCATGACCAATGCAGCAATTACCTTAGGTAGAATAAGGTATGTAGATGTATTGACACCCATGATTTCCATGGCATCAATGTGTTCTTTTTGTCGCATTCCACCCAATTCAGCTGCTATATTACTACCTACTTTTCCGGCAAGAACCAAGCAAGTGATTGTCGGTGCAAGTTCGATGATGGTCATATCTCTAACGATATATCCAATGTAAAAACGTGGTATCATCGTACCTCCCAATTGGTAGGCAAATTGAATAGCGGTAACGGCACCAATAAAAATGGCAATCAAAAATACGATAGGAAAAGAACCAATACCGATATCGTACATTTGGCGGATTGTTTCTTTGTAGTACATTGACCAGTTTTCAGGTTTTTTGAAGATTTGTGGTTGCCACAAAATAAAATTCCCAAAATGGTTAAATATTTTTAAATTCATGAATCGTAATAATTCCTTTTCCAATATCAAAAAAAACGTAACATGAAACCATGAGTGTAAGTTTAAAGTGTTCCAAATATACTTTGCAAAGGTAATAATAAAAGCAATAAAAGAATTACAAATTCATGGGCTTCTTAAAGAGTAGAATAAACTGCAAATTCCATTGTTTACGTTAAGAAAGATGCTTGCCAAACCTTGGGGTATGTTTAACAGCAGGCATTAAAAAGGTAGAATAGATTGTAATTTGATTTTGTTTTATGGCAAAATCACAGGGTCGGTTATTTTTTGACTAGATGCATTTGCCATAAGTACAAAAAAAAAGGGAGAACAAGATTCTCCCTTTTCTATTAGGTTTTATTAATTTTTTAATGCCTGACTATCTGAAATAATTCTTTTAGCAATATTTAATATTCTATCATCATCCAATTGTACAATTCCACCGTGTGGGCCAGGTTCTATGTGTGATCCAACTACGGCACCATTTTCAAATTTTTTTGCACCAAAATAGTTTCTAACGGTTTGTTCGTCTATGTCTAATTCTTCAGCTATTCTTTTCACACTCCCTGTTGGAAGTTGGTGTTTGACTTTACGAAGTTCATCAAATGTAATATTCATCTGTAACAAATTTGAAGGTTAGCAATAAAATACATTCAAAAATAATGTATTTTTATTTATTAAATATAATCTATTTACAAAAAATTAACAAAAGAGGTGTAATAAAAGTTCTCGTGAGACCATTATTGGAATGAGGCCAAGGTCTTTTTTATCCTTCTAGCAGCTTCTTTTAAGGCTTCGTCGCTGGTAGCATAAGACAATCGAACACATTTTTCATTGCCAAAGGCCACGCCAGAGACCAAACCTACATGAGCTTCGGACAACATAATTTCTGCAAATTCATCGGCATCGGAAATGGTTATTTGCCCATTAGATTTTCCAAAATAAAATGAAATATCCATAAATATGTAAAAAGCACCTTTGGGCAGGTTTAACACAATACCTGGTATACCTTTTAGAGATTCTAACATTAAATCTCGTCTTTTTAAAAAGGCATCTTTCATGGCCAATGTTTCTTGACGTGAAGACTGTAGTGCTACGACAGCAGCAGCTTGGCTAAATGATGCCGCTCCTGAAGTAATCTGTCCTTGAACCTTATTACAGGCATCAGCTAGCCATTGAGGTGCACCCATATACCCGAGTCTCCAACCTGTCATGGCAAATCCTTTTGAAAATCCATTGACAGTAGCGACACGGCCTTTCATATTTTCAAACATACCTATACTACAATGGTGTGATTCAAAATTGATGTATTCGTATATTTCATCAGAAACCACCAAACAATTAGGGTGACTTGCCACAACATTCGCTATTTTTTGAAGTTCGTCCTTTGTCCAAACTGAGCCAGAAGGATTACAAGGACTTGAAAAAATCAATAATTTAGTTTTAGGGCTTAAAGCCTTTTGTATGGCAGAAGCATCGGGTTTAAAATCATCATCAATTCCTGCAGAAACGACGATTGGTTCGCCCCCAGAAAATCGAACTATTTCGACATATGAAACCCAATAAGGACCTAGTACAATGGCTTCATCCCCAGGAGATAATACCGACATACAAATATTTGCAATGGATTGTTTAGCACCATTCGAAACCACTATTTGACTTGGTGAATAATCAAGTTGGTTTTCGTTTTTGAATTTTTCTGAAATGGTTTTTCTCAATGCTAAGGTACCTGGAACTGGTGTATACTTGGTGTCTCCCTTTTTTAATGCATCAAAGGCAGCATTTTTAATAAACTCAGGCGTGTCAAAATCTGGTTCGCCCAACGTCAGACTAATTACATCAATTCCACGTGTTGCTAAATCTCTGGCTTTTTGAGCCATTTTAATAGTGGCTGACTCTTCCATGACTTTTAGTCGGGGAGAAAGCATTTTGTCTGGGTCTAGACTCATTGGATATCTTTTTTATACAAGGCAAATATAAGGAGTCAAAAAATATAACTAGCTACAGGGACAAATTACTTTTTATTTTTTGCCCGAAAAATGTAATAAACTGGAATTCCGGACAACAAGATGAATATTCCAGCTATTGATTCCATTTCTAATTGCGAACCAGTATAAAAAACGAAACAAAGCGTAACCAAAAGGTAGGTCGCAGGAACAAAAGGATAACCTGGAATACGATATTGTAAAGAGGTCTTGTCTCTAGCTCTAAAGTAAAATACAGTAAAACATGTCAAGGCCATAAACACAATGTCCATAAATGTCACAAAGGTTATTACTTTGATAAAAGAACCCCAAGTAAGTATCAAAATAGAAGCCCAAGCGGATTGAAAGATCATAGCTTTGTGTGGTGTACCAAATCGCAGACTACTATCGGCAAGAAACTTGAAAAATATTTTGTCTTCTGCCATAGCATGATAAATCCTAGGTGCCGTCATGGTGTAAATACCAATGGTTCCCGTAATAGAAATGATGATAGCGATGGAAACAAAAGTACTTCCCCATACCCACGCTTGTGAAAGTGCGTCTGCAGCAACTTTGGTCGAATATTGCATCGCTTCAGATTCAAGTAAAAGCATATAACTAATAATGACCAATAGATACACTATTGTGACGACCATGGTGCCAATCAACATAGCCCTTGGAATATTTTTTTGTGGTTGATCAGATTCACCAGCTAAATAGGTTGCATGGTGCCATCCACCCATCGACCAAAAAACACCAATAAAAGTGATAAAAATCCCCTGTATGGGATTAGCTGGAATAGATTCCGTCAAAAGGATTGAATGATCGGGAGCTTGAGTAAAATAAAAAATGATACCAACTAGGATGATAATACCAATGGCGAGTAGTTTTAAACCTGTAAACACTTTACTAAACCATTCGCTGATATTAATGCCAAAAATATTCACCACCGTTAAGACCCAGATAATGGAGATGGCAACAATGCTTTTATTCCATTCGTCTAAACCAAAGATGGGCATCGCATAATCAGCAAGCGTAATGCTGAGTGCAGCTAAAGCTCCCGTGTTTACAATCAGTAATATAATCCATCCATACAAAAAGCCTATCAAGTTGCCAAATGCTTCTTTGAGGTAGACATAAACACCACCTGCCTTTGGAAACCGCATCCCTAATTCAGCAAAACTTAAGGCACCCATACATGACACGATACCACCTATAAACCAAGTTAATAATACTAAACCATGGTGGGGAAGGGCAGCCATACTTTGTGCAGGCGTAACAAATATACCACTTCCAATACATGCTCCAATTGCGATCATTGTTAGACCGGTCAACGAAAGTTTTTGTTTTTGCGGCATATAGGTATTTTTGAAGTGCCAATAATAGCTATTTTACTTGATTCGAAAACTTTAAATATCATTATTTCGTTGATAAGTTACTTTGTACGGGAAAATATTCTTCATGAAACACACTCGTTTTGTATCATTTTTTTTGATTTTATGCTTTTTAGGGGCACCGTTGCGTTCTTTAGATGCCCAAAAGTCGTCGATATCCGTACTTGGCAATGAAGATTTTCTGACTATTCCATTTATATATAGCCAAGGTTTCATTATTGTAGAAGTGGTTTTTAGTTATCTTTTTCCCATGAAATTTATTGTGGATACGGGTGCTGAGCATACCATTTTATTAGATAGAGAATACGTAGATATTTTGCAATTACGGTATGAAAAAGAAATAAAAATCGTAGGTGCTGATATTACTTCAGATATGAAAGCCTGGGTTGTTAGGAATGTCTCATTACAGCTTTATGAAGGACAGAATACCATTCAAGATATTATCGTCCTTAATGAAGACATTATGAATTTAGGTGCTTTAACTGGGATGAAGATTGATGGAATTTTAGGCGTAGAGTTTTTGAAAAATTTTATTGTTGACATCAATTACAAAGAATCTGTTATTCGATTATATAAAGGAAGCCATTCACGAGATAAATGGAATAAATTTGAAAATCTTCCTATCGAATTGAACAACAATAAACCATATTTGAAGGCAGAAATCAATTTATCGGGTCAAGCTGCAGAGACAAACCTTCTATTGCTCGATACAGGAGCTGCCATATCATTAATGTTACACAATGATCTTGATTCTCTTAAAAATTTACCATCAAACATTATTGTAGGCGTCATAGGAAAAGGCATAGGAGGTGATGTCATCGGATATTCCGGCAAAATCCATTCCTTAACATTTGGAAGCAATTCTTATGAAAATTTAGTTACTAGTTTTCAATCGATCGACACATTAATTTTAAACGAAGATAAATTATTCAGGGATGGAATTATTGGAAATTATATTTTAGAAAACTACCACGTAGTTTTTGATTTTCCAAGGTCTTTACTTTTAATTAAAAAAAGAAAAATAAAGAAGAGTAGTTTATTGATAGATAAAAGTGGATTGGTGGTTTATGCCTTTGGCCCTAACTTTAAACAGTACTACATACATCATGTTGTACAGAATTCTCCTGGAAATGAAGCTGGTTTTCGAAGAGGTGATATTTTGAATAAAATTGGAATTTGGCCTGCGGGTTTATACTCGTTGAATTCTATTAATCGAAAATTATCAAAAGAAAATAAAGAAGTAAACCTTACCGTCAAGCGGGATGATGAAGTGTACCGTGAAAAAATAATACTTAGAGACCTCTACGATCTAAAGAAATAGGTTTGTTTAACCTAAGATTTTCTTTTTTAAATCATTAAATTCTCCTTCCGTCAGTGTACCATCTTCTTTTAGTTTAGACAATTGGTTTAATTGTTGAATCACATCCGAATTAGTTTGATCATCTTTAGTTGTTTGGGCTTTTTTATTTCTCAGCTCTTCTGCCACTTCTTTGCCTTTTTCAAATTTTTCATTGTAAAACTTTTTCAACCGTTCTACATCAAAATCTAAAAAAGTGCCGCCAGTTTCAAAGTGTTTTTTAAATACTTCTCCCAAAGCATAGGTAGAGGCTCCTGACAAAACAGCCATAGATACACCTCCAAGAATGGAACCAACGCCTGGAATAAATTTTATGGCCCTTGCACCTAATCTAGCTAAACTCGATCCAGTGAGTGCTGTGATAACAGCTTTTCCTTGTGTCTGTTTAAAGTCTATCCCATACAATTTGCAGAGTTGCCGAATCATATCCAGTTGTACCGCACTAACGGCAAAAAAGTCAGCTATAGGCACTGGTATAAAGCCTGCACCCATTGACCATAACATATGATTTCTGATGATGATATCAGCACTCGTATTTGAATTATCCATTGTACGTTATTTTAATACAAAAATAAGTAAAATGAAATCATGTTATTCACTTTAATAGACGAATTTTGATTGTTTCCTGATGAAAGTCCACTTTTTTGGATTATAAAAGTTAGAATTTAGAAAGTTGTGTGAATTAATTGCCTTTAATAAATTTGCCCGAAAAATTGCCAATTTTCACCATATAGAATCCTTTTGATAATCTCGAAACATCGTAATATCCACTACCTAATGATGGTAAATTGACCCATTGACCCATAGCATTCAAACAAATTAGCGATGGGCTATTGGCAATATAATTTTCAATATGTATGATGTCAGAAGCTGGATTTGGTCTTATGGACAAGATTTGAGCTAATTCCTGATTATTAGTGGATGAGGTCCCATTAATAATAGATACATTGTCAAAAGCTGCTTCTACAATATGTCCAGTCGGTGAAAGGTCACTTACTTCAATGATCAGCCGCATGTCATCGGTAAGTACTAGGAAATCATTAAGTTTGATTTTTTCTAACCTATCCCAACCGTTAGTATTCGTGCCATTGACCATCAATAGAGCTTCAGTTTCCCCATTAGTTATGTAAACTTTGAGTGAATCATCAAAAGGGGAAGCACCCCCGGCTGTAAAAAACCAATAAGAAAAACTCAATTCAGGGTTTGTATATCCCAATAGATCAAAGGTCGGTGAAATAAGGGTTGTAGTGCCATTGTCGACATCAGCACAAGCAGCACCTGGAAGCCCGTTTTGTGTAACAAATGCAAATGATCCGTAATCTGTTTCATCATCAATTCCCGGGTTGGATGCTATATTATCTGCTGTAAAGGTTGCTCTAGGAACTGCTCTTTCCCAAACTCCAGACATATTATTTGACGAAGACAATATTTCCCAACCTAAGTCGGTTTCAAAAAAATCAACTATACCTCTTTCTAATGTTATTTCAAGCGAACCAGCATTTTCAATTTTATATCCTTCCAAGACTTTAGGGACATAACCCCATGAAGTAATTAAAATATCGTATTCTGTGGATAAAATTTGAGCTGTTGAGTGCCCTGATTCGTCTATAGTAATAGGTATCGTTGTGATTTTGTTCCTTAGCTCAATAAATGCAGGAATTGGATTGTTGTCTTCATTTTTGATGATGAATTCCGTGTCAAATGTTCTTGGTTTCTCCATAACTATGTTCCACTCAGTAACTTCACCTGCTATGAATTCTAAATTGGCAGAAGCTGGGGCATAATCTGGATGTGTTGCTTCTACCACAAAATTTCCATATAGTGCATGTCCCGTTTTGTACAAACCAGCTGCATTTGTAAATTCTCGGTTTGTCTGATCCGAGTGAATGTATATTTTTACACCTTCTAAAGTATTTCCATTTAAGTTTGTCACTTTACCTTCTAAGTATGCAGCTCGTTTATAATCAACTTCTAAAATGTAAAGACCATTATTAATGTCACTTGCATAAACCAAATTATTGTCTGTAAAAGGAAAGGCGCCCCAACATCCGCTAAAACCGCTATGGCAAGTAGAATTATCCTCCCAAGTATCGTAATAAGCCACTTCAATTAAATTGTCAGGCTTGTGTGCATCTACAATTCTTAATCCATCTGTATACCAACTAGTAACAATATATCCTTCAAAATAATGTGTGTTGTGGGGAATTACACCATCACCTTCAGTATCAAGTGGTCTAAATTGATCTATAAGCCTTATATTATTAAGATCCGAAACATCGTATGCATCCACATAGGCATTAGGTCTTTCATCAGTAGTAAAAACATAACGGTTGTCGTCTGAAACCCATGCATTATGTGTAAACGTTCTTGAAGTGGTTCTCGAAGCCATTAACACGGGATTAGATCTATCTGTGATATCATAAATCCCTAGCTTACCAACATTAATTTCCGAACTGTATAAAGTGTCTCCTCTAGCGAAGTTATCATGAGAATAATTTACATCGGCAGATCCGACATACACAGGCGCATTTGGATCTTGTTTTAAATCAAATATTAATACACCTCGATTACTGATATTACAGCCAGATAAATATGCAAATCCTTTTTCATCAATGTAAATGTTGTGACATCTCTCCAAGTTTTTCGTAGCAGTTCCTACTGTTAGTAATGGCTGAAAGAAAATATGTGAAATAGTATCAGGTGCCTTGGTCATATCTATAATAACTAGTCCATCGGTACCCTGGTCTGTAGTCACATACAAATGTTTATTGTAACTCTTGATGTCTCTCCAAACGGATTGTGCTCCGGGAGCTGTATGCCTTAATATTGGACTTTTTGGATTTTCTAAAGAAAAGACACGAGTATTCCTTGCATTCCCAATAACTGCATATTGTACACCTGTGTCATCAACATAACCCCAAATATCATTTGAATTTTCAGAACCGAAACCAACCTCTGACAATACTTTTGTATTAAAGGATTTTTTTTGACCATACAATCCAGTGGACAACAATAAAACTACTGGAATCACAAATAAAAATTTATACATATCGAATAAAAAGTTAATATTTTATAATAGAAAGTTCAAAGATAATGAAATGAAAGAGCAAAAAGTAAAATTTTTAATTTTAAGTATATATTGTCTTCAAATGACAATAAAAATTTACTTGGATTTTTGTGATACAGCAAAATTTATCAGTTTTGCCGCAAACTTATCCCAATCATATTTCTTTTTTTCTATTTCCATTTTTAATCTAAACTCCGATTCTTTTTCATTTTTAAAATAGTGCTTTAAGAAATGAAAAATAGAGGTTGGGTTTGGTTTGGCGACATATCCAATCTCATCGTGGTGGATGATTTCTCCAAGGCCGCCAACGTCTGTGACCAAAACTGGCGTATTAAAATGAAAGGCCACTTGGGTCACGCCACTCTGAGTTGCTGTGCGATAGGGCAATGCTAAAATATTCGCAGCGGAAAAAAAGAATTTAACCTCTTCATTAGGAATATATTGGTCAAACCAACGAACCTTATCTTCAATGTTCAGTTTTTTTACCAGTTCGAAGTAGTGATTTTTATCTTCATAAAACTCACCCGCTACCACTAAAATAATTTGATCAGAATTGGAAAAATTTGCCATGGCCTCTAAAAGTAAATCCAATCCTTTATAACGACGAATTAGACCAAAAAAGAGAATAATATTTTGAGTTTGGCTAAGGTTAAGGTGTGTTCTTGCTTCCTCTTTTGGTACAGAATGTCCATAATTATTATAAATTGGATGTCTTAGTAGAAGTACTTCTGCATCATTTTTTAGTGATAATACGTCTTTTTTAACTTCTTCACTCATCACAAGATACTTCTGAATCCCCTTCATGAAATATTGATTTAAGAAACGGTCA
The DNA here is from genome assembly GCA_049290115.1 of Saprospiraceae bacterium. GTDB lineage: Bacteria > Bacteroidota > Bacteroidia > Chitinophagales > Saprospiraceae > OLB9. Next base: position 68,590 of record JBATMZ010000080.1, read on the forward strand.
CCGAATCTTTTTTCATGAGGAATCAAATTGTCCACCAAAGCTATTGAGTAAATATTTTTATCTCTTAATAAACGTCTTATTGTCCCTAAGGCAGGGCCCATAAATGGTATCCAATATCGAAAGATGATTAACTCTGGTTTTTGTAGTCGAATAAATCGAGCTGTTTGAAACCAGGATATTGGGTTTATAGAATTTAATTTTGTGTGTATGGTGATGTCTACGGGTGGCTCACTTTTTTCATCATATTGGGTTTTTCCTGGAAATAAGAAGGAAGGATATTGTAATGAATAAGAAACTATCTGGCATTCATGACCTAATTGTGTGAATGTCTTGCACAACATTTCATCAAACGTAGCGATTCCTCCTCTCAAGGGGAAAGCAGGACCGATGATGATGATTTTCATTCAAATATGGGTTGGTGAAAACTAGGTTTGTATGACTCCAGGATTAAATTTTTCCACAGGAGTGTGATTGGCCATTTCTATTCCAAGGGAAATAAAAGAGCGCGTTTTTCTAGGGTCAATGATGCCATCGACCCACAATCTGGCAGCAGCATAATAGGCCGAAGTCTGTTTGTCATATTTTGATTTTATTTTTTCAAATAATTCAATTTCTGCTGCAGGATTAGGTGCTTTGCCTTTGGATTTAAGGGATGAAACTTGAATTTGTGTTAACACTTTGGCTGCTTGAGTTCCTCCCATGACGGCAATTTTTGCAGTAGGCCAGGCGACAATCAATCTTGGATCATAGGCTTTACCACACATGGCATAATTCCCAGCTCCGTAGGAATTGCCCATGACTACAGTCAATTTTGGTACGGTACTGTTGGCCACAGCGTTAACCATTTTTGCTCCATCTTTGATGATGCCTCCATGTTCCGATCTAGTACCAACCATAAACCCTGTGACGTCGTGTAAAAAAACCAAAGGTATTTTTTTCTGATTACAATTCATGATAAATCGGCTTGCTTTATCGGCTGAATCAGAATAAATTACACCACCAAACTGCATCTCGCCTTGTGCATTTTTAACAACCATTCTTTGATTGGCTACAATGCCTACGGCCCAACCATCTATTCTAGCATATGCACAAATAATCGTTTTTCCATAATCTTCCTTGTATTGGATTAAAGATTTATGATCTACCATTGTTTTTAATATTTCAATAGTATCGTATGGTTTTACCGGATTTTCTGGAAATAATCGAGCAACTTGATCACACGAATATTCCGGTTCTTTAGCTTCAATCCTGTCAAAATTTTCTTTTTCTGGTTTTCCCATTTTACTAACCAAATCCCGAATGGTTTGGAGGCAAGTGACATCATCTGGCATTTTATAGTCAGTAACACCAGAAATTTCGCAATGTGTACTGGCACCTCCTAATGTATCTTGATCAACATCTTCACCAATGGCAGCTTTAACTAAATATGGGCCAGCTAAAAAAATAGAACCAGTTCCCTCTACAATTAAAGCTTCGTCACTCATGATAGGTAAATAAGCACCACCGGCTACACAACTTCCCATGATGGCTGCAATTTGAGGAATCCCCATGGATGACATTTTGGCATTATTCCTAAAAATCCTTCCAAAATGTTCTTTGTCGGGAAAAATTTCATCTTGCATGGGTAGAAAAACACCAGCACTATCGACAAGATATATAATCGGAATTCGGTTTTCCATGGCTATTTCTTGTGCCCTTAGATTTTTTTTACCTGTGATTGGAAACCAAGCACCCGCTTTGACGGTTGGATCATTGGCTACAATCATACAAATTCGTCCAAAAATTCTTCCTAACCCCATGACGGTACCACCCGCTGG
>JBATMZ010000081.1:0-11960 GCA_049290115.1 Saprospiraceae bacterium
TTTTATATTAGTGCAAATGATCAAGTATTGAGTATTCAGACGCTTAAAGTTTATGATCGTTGGGGCGAATTAGTCTATTCTAGTGATAACTTCCAACCAAACAATCCAGATGAAGGATGGGATGGAACTTTTAAAGGCAAAAATGTGGAACAAGGTGTTTACGTTTACTATATTGAATATGTCACTAGAAATGGCGTACAAAAATTAGCAGGCGATTTGACGGTGGTTGAATAATGTTTTGTTTTTATAAAGTAGTAATTATGGTCAGTATATTGAGGCATATTGTTCTTATAAGAAATATTTCTTACGAAGAACAATATGCCTTTAATGTGCTAAATCGTAAAATAAATTGGCGACTTAGTTAATGTAAATTTATCCTTATGGATACATTTGAACTTAATAAAAGATTTTTTACCTTCGTTGTAAAATTCTTGTATTCATGTTAGAACTTAGGAAAATTGAAAGAGTTTCCGGGTTAGATAAGGAAACTTTTAAGAAAAAATATTTAGATACAGCAACCCCTGTTATTGTAACCGATTTGATAGATAATTGGCCAGCTAAAGAAAAATGGTCGCTGGATTATTTTAAAGAAAATCATGGACATTTGGACGTTCCCGTGTTTTCGGCCAAGTCATCTCAATCGGGTAAAAACTACATGAGTCCTGATAAAAAAATGGCGCTACGTGATTATATTTCTACTATTCAAAAAGGACCAACAGATTTACGCTTGTTTTTATTTAATATTTTTAAAGTTGTTCCCGAATTAAAAAAAGATTACAAATTACACACCATTATGGATGGATTTTATAATGAATTTCCTTTTACTTTTTTTGGAGGTGAAGGTTCAAAAGTAGCCATGCATTATGATATCGATCTCTCCCATGTTTTTTTAACCCAATTTGACGGAAGGAAAAGAGTCGTTTTATTTGGTCCTGAATATTCAAAATATTTGTATCAACAACCGTTTACGGTAGCTAGTTATGTCGATGTGGACAACCCTGATTATACAAACTATCCAGCACTAAGTAAAGTGACAGGATATGAAACAATCATTACTCGAGGAGAAACTATTTTTATACCTAGCGGTTATTGGCATTATATAACGTATTTAGATTCTGGGTTTTCGATGAATCAAAGGGCAAACGAATCCATTCCAAGAAAAGTAAAAGGAGTCATCAATATTGCCTCACATTTTGTTATCGATAAAGGGTTAAATAAAATATTGGGAAAAAAATGGGGTGTCATCAAACAATCTATGGCTAAAAGTCGTGCCAGAGAAATTGAAAAAGTTTAAAACATGATAAGGGTTGCTTTTGTCACAGATCAACATATTTCGGTAGAATCGAAAAATCTTTTGAGGATTGATACTGTGGGTAGATTTTTGGCAATACTAGAAGTCATAAAAAGTAAAAAATATGATGCCCTAATTTTAGGAGGTGATCTTTGTTATATGGACGGCGAACTTCAAACATACCAATGGTTTATGGAAACATTGCAAAAACTGGGTTTGCCCTATTACATCATTTCAGGAAATCATGATGACTCAATTATGATGTATGCCGTTTTTAACCAAGGAAATTTAGATAAAAATGGGGAATTGTATTATCAACATATGTTCGGCGGTCTCCCTATGCTTTTTTTAGATTCTTCCAAAGGATATTTTGAAGATGAACAATACAATTGGCTACACAATAAAATCTCAAAAAATAAAAACAAAACATGTTGGATAAACATGCATCACCCTCCATTATTGGTCGGATCAAAACACATGGATGGTAAATATGCTTTCCAACAGATAGAAAAATTTGCTGAATTTTGTGATCATTTTCCTGAAGTGACGTTTCATATTTTTAGTGGTCATTGTCATATGGAACGCACAATTCAAAAAAATAATATGATGGTGTATATTACACCTTCGTCCTATGTGAACATTGACCCTGACATTGAAGAATTTACGCCATCTGTTTTCCAAAAAATAGGGTTTAGAGAATTGATTTGGGACGACTCCACATTTTATACCAATGTATTATATATCGAATAATTGGTTTCTAACGATTTCTTAGTTTTAAATCCATTTCCCAAAATATCTGTTTATGGTTATTTTCAAAAAAAACTCGAATTATTGATAAAATAAATTTCGACGCCATTAAGGAAAAAATATTGAGTTTTTTCTAGCTACTGGTTTTTACATTTTTTATAATGTAGCTGTACCAACCCTTTTTCAAAAGTTTTGGTAGAGATTAAGGACAATTCAAGTTGATCAAACCCTTCTTTAAACAACTTTATTCCTCCGCCTAATAAAACTGGGATAACCGAAATGATGTATTCATCAAATAGATTGTTTTGGACACAAAGAGATACAATTTCAGCACCACCATCGCAGTATATATTTTTTCCTGTTTCTTTTTTTAAAGAGGATATCAAATCAACAATATCCCCATTATAAAATTGAAAAGTACCCATATTAGGCTTTTTTTGTCGAGTGATAATGTACACATTTTTATCCTTATGTGGATATTCATATCCCATAGCCAAAACCGATTCATACGTTTTTCTTCCAATTATAATGGTATCAATATCTTGATTAAATTCATGATAACCATAATCTTCACCATTTGACTCTACTAGGGACAAAAAATCTAAACTTCCATCTTTTTGGGTGATATAACCATCTAGGCTCATGGCGATATACAATATTAATTTTCGTTTTGGCGGTTTCATACAACAATTTAGATTAGTTACTTTAACCTTTAGGAAGTGTGATTTGCTCTTTTGAAGATTCCAATATATATTTCGAAACCAAAGAAGCTACTACAGCGCTCTTATGCAGTGTTTTTGAAATTTCTTCTTTATTCCAGTATTTTTGAACAAAATGTGTGTCAAATTCACCTGAAATAAAGGAAGGGTGATTCATCACGAATGCACCAAAGTTTAAGGTATTAGCTATTCCTTCGATTGTATAATTTTGGATAGCCGTTTTCATTTTTTTTATAGCGGCAGCACGATTTGGTGCATGAACTATCAATTTGGCTAACATGGGGTCGTAGTAAATAGGCACCATCATGCCTTCGCTAATTCCATTGTCTACCCTAATGCCATCTCCTTTCGGAAGTGTATATTTTGACAATATATTAATGCTTGGCATAAAATTATCCTCTGGATCCTCAGCATAAATTCTTAACTCAATGGAATGACCGTTCAATTGTAGTTTATCTTGTTCATAGGGCAAACTTTCCCCAAATGCAATTCTTATTTGCCACTCTACAATATCCAAACCAGTGATCATTTCGGTTACGGGATGTTCGACTTGCAACCTAGTATTCATTTCGAGGAAGTAAAAGTTTTTTTGTTCATCTAATAAAAATTCCACGGTACCAGCACCTTCATAACTACATGATTGAGCTACTTTTACGGCAGCTTCACCCATTCTTTTCCTCAAATCTGGTGTAATTACCGGTCCTGGGGCTTCTTCAATCACTTTTTGATGTCTCCTTTGAATACTACATTCTCTTTCAAATAGGTAGAGTGTTTTTCCAAACTGATCGGCAAGAATCTGCACTTCAATGTGTTTAGGCGATTCAATATATTTTTCAATAAAAACCGACCCGTCGCCAAATGCTGCCTTTGCTTCATTCATAGCCAATTGAATTTGCTCAGACATTTCAGACGTTTTATGAACTATTCTCATTCCTTTACCTCCACCACCAGCTGAAGCTTTGATTAAAATTGGAAATCCTATAGAGCTTGCAATTTTGGATGCCTCTTCAAAATCCTCAATGGCCGTTTCGGTTCCAGGAACCATTGGAATATTAAAATTTTTAACAGCTTCTTTAGCGCCTAATTTACTGCCCATGATTTCCATCGCTTCAGCGGTTGGTCCAATGAGTTTAATTCCATTTGATTTGAGCAATCTGGCAAAACTTGCATTTTCACTTAAAAATCCATATCCTGGATGGATGGCCTGTACTTTGTATTTTTTGGCCACCTCCAAAATTTTTTCTTGGTTTAAATATGACTGTGAAGATGGTGCTGGACCTATACATACTGCTTCGTCGGCATATTTTAAATGTAGGGCATTTTGATCTGCTTCAGAATATACGGCGATGGATTGAATACCCATTTTGCGTAAGGTCTTAAGCACTCTAATAGCAATCTCTCCACGATTGGCAACCAAAATTTTTAACATAAATTAATTTTTGGTAAAAATAGGAAAGTTTTAGTTATTTCGAAATAGTTCGCAATGTCATCTTCCACAGATTTCGTGCTTGTCTATTGTAAGAATTCAATAAAAGGATTCAAATTGTTGATCTTTATCATTTTCCAATCCTGTATAAATTGATATCTTGTGCAATCAAATCATTTATATGTTACCATTGTGGACACCCACACCATCAATCATTCAACAAAGTCAGTTAACACAGTATCGTTGGTGGTTGGAAAAAAATCTGGGACTCACTTTTTCCACATACCAGGAATTATGGTTGTGGTCAACAGAACAACACGAATTGTTTTGGCAATCATTGATCGACTATTTTAAGATGATTGAACATGGGACTTTTTCAAACGTAACTAATGGCAAAGATATGCCTTTCACAAGGTGGTTTGAAGGAAGTAAAATAAATTATGCCGAACATATTTTTCGACAAAAAAGCTTTGACCGGCCAGCAATTCTGCATTTATCTGAAAAAAATCTTACCCCAGAAAATATATCATGGAATCAACTTGAAAGAGATGTGGCCACTATCCAACAATATCTAATTTCTAAAGGTGTTGAAAAAGGAGATAGGGTGGTTGGTTATTTGACCAATACGCCACATGCAACCATAGCTATGTTAGCCACAGTTTCACTTGGTGCTATTTGGTCATGTTGTTCTCCTGATTTTGGTGTATCAAGTGTCATTGATAGATTTCGTCAGATTTCTCCAAAAGTTTTGTTTGCTACCGATGGGTATTTATACGGGGGTAAGCGATTTGAACGTGGTCAGGAGTTATCAGATATTGTTAACCAATTGGAGACATTGAAAAGCAGTGTATATATCTCATTTATTGGCGATGTGGAAAATGTTGCCGGATCAGATTCTTGGGACGAAATTTTACAATCAAGTACGGGCAGCCATTTATTTTTTCAAACAGTTGATTTTAATGACCCTATATGGATACTGTATTCTTCGGGTACTACGGGTAAACCAAAAGCCATTACTCATTCTCATGGAGGAATGTTATTGGAACATTTAAAATATTTGACTTTTCACAATGATGTTAAAATTGGTGAGAGATTTTTTTGGTATTCTACCACAGGCTGGATGATGTGGAATTTTGTTCATGCCAGTTTATTGGTTGGGGCCACGATCGTATTATATGAAGGTAGCCCTGCCTATCCCGATATATCTTTTCTTTGGAAAATGGCGAGTGATCTCAATATTCACCATTTTGGAACATCGGCACCTTTTATAGTGGCTTGTATGAAAAAAGGTCTCGATGTCCGAGCAACGTACGACCTTTCATCTCTTCGATCCATAGGAAGTACAGGATCACCTCTTCCACCAGAAGGGTTTGACTACGTGTATGAAAAAATTCACGATAAAATTTGGCTTACTTCTATGTCAGGTGGGACAGATGTGTGTACTGCTTTTGTTGGCGGGAATATTTCACTGCCCGTATACGAAGGACAAATTCAATCTAGGACATTAGGATGTGCCTTATTTGCATTGAGCGATGATGGGCGGAAGGTAAAACAAGGTGAAGTTGGAGAGATGGTTATTGTTAAACCAATGCCTTGTATGCCTATTTATTTTTGGAATGATGATGAATCGATAAAATATATTGAGAGTTATTTTACAGTTTTTGATGGTTTGTGGAGGCATGGAGATTGGATAAAAATCACCGATGAAGAAGGGATAATCATTTTGGGGAGGTCGGATGCTACGCTCAACAGGCATGGTGTTAGAATTGGAACAGCAGAGATATACGCCTCTTTAAATAAAATAGAGAAAATAACAGATGCTTTGGTCGTAAATCTAGAGCTGGAAGGTGGAAAACATTATATGCCACTTTTTGTCGTTTTGGAAGAGGGTCACGTACTAGACGAAGCATTAAAAAAGGAAATAGCGATGCAATTAAAGGCCGATTATTCCCCAAGACATGTTCCAGACGAAATATTTGAAGTTGATGATTTACCATATACTATTTCGGGAAAAAAATTGGAAACGCCCGTAAAAAAAATATTGTTAGGTATGGCTGTAGATCGTGTTTCTAATAAAGATGCCATTAGAAATCCGAACTCCTTAGATTACTTTAAGAAATTTAAAATAAAATAAAATGATAATAATTGATGGGAAAAAAGTAGCTGAAGAAATAAAGCTTCAATTAAAAAGTGATGTTGCCTTGTTTACATCACAAGGTGGAAAAACACCACATTTAGCAGCAATTTTAGTTGGGGAAAACCCAGCTAGTATAGCTTATGTCAATAATAAAGTAAAATCATGTGCTGATGCTGGTTTTAAATCTTCTTTGATCAAAAGAAATGGGGATATTACTGAATCTGAATTAATTCAATTGGTAGAGTCTTTAAATAAGGATGAAGATATTGATGGATTTATCGTGCAGCTTCCACTGCCAAAACACATCGACGAACTGACTGTTACGATGGCCATAGATCCGGCAAAAGATGTGGACGGATTTCATCCTGTAAACTTTGGTAAAATGGCTCAAGGGCTTCCATGTTTTTTGCCAGCTACTCCTTTTGGCATTACCTTGCTTCTTCAATATTATAATATCGAAACTAGTGGACAAAATGTAGTTGTTGTCGGTAGAAGTCACATTGTTGGAACCCCTATGAGTATTCTTTTATCTAGAAAAGGGGCTGACGCCACAGTAACGCTAACTCATAGTAAAACCAAGGATTTAAATGCCATCATAAGACAAGCAGATATCGTCATAGCAGCAATTGGTATTCCTCATTTTATCAGAGAAGATATGGTAAAAGATGGAGCTGTAGTCATTGATGTAGGTATCAATCGGGTAGAAGACGATACTGCCATCAAAGGTTATAAATTAGTAGGTGATGTAGACTTTGAAAATGTAGCGCCAAAGTGTAGTTTTATTACACCAGTGCCAGGTGGCGTAGGACCAATGACCGTTGTTAGTTTAATGAAAAATACCTTCATTGCAGCTTTCAATAAATAATTTGTATCCTTTTTATTTTTAAGTTAAGCGTTTTTTGAAATAGAAAGTAGTATTAAAATATTCATTTTTTTATCATTGAATAAATAAGTGAATGACAGCCCTATGGCAACAATAATTTTTCTAAAGCAATGCCGCGCGACCCTTTTAACAATACTTGAAGCGGTCTGTTTTCTAAAGATTTAAATGCGTGTCTTGCATCCTCCAACGTGTTAAAAAAAAGATGATTACTTCCTGTTTTTCTGTGTTTCCAAAATTGTTGCCCAATAAAAATGACCATGGCCCAAGGATATCCTTGAACTAAATGGATTAAACCTCGGTGTTCCTGTTCGGCAAAATCCCCCAATTCAAACATGTCGCCTAAAACAAGTACTTTTTGGTTAGGGTTTTCTTTGGCAAAATTTTCTATACTGACCTTCATACTGGAAGGATTTGCATTATACGCATCCATAATAATGGTTAGATCCTTGTGTTTGATCATTTGAGACCTATTATTATTGGGCATATATTGTTCGATGGCGGAAGCTATTTCATTACTCTCCACGCCAAAAAACTTAGCTATACAAATAGCGCAAACCGCATTGGAAAGATTATATTCACCAACAAGATGTGTGGTATAAACTTGATCATCCATTGTAAAATGTAGAAAATCATCTTGAATATTAGAAACCTGATATGCAGACGGATAGTAATAATGGACTTTATTTTTAGGTATTTGAGGAAGTAGCGAACATAAAATGGGATCTTCTCCATTTACAAATAGTTCGCCTTTATTTTTTTCTATAAAACGATAAAGCTCACTTTTTCCTTTTTTGACCCCATCTATACAACCAAATCCTTCGAGGTGGGCTTTGCCTATATTTGTTATGAAACCATAATTGGGATTCGAGATTTGACATAATGCTTCAATTTCTCCCTGATGATTTGCTCCCATTTCGACAATTAGAAAATCAAGATTATTTTTCACATTGAGAATGGTCAGTGGAACACCTATGTGGTTATTGAGATTTCCTTTGGTACCTACTACATTAAACTTTCTTTTTAAAACGGAATGCACCAATTCCTTTGTAGTTGTTTTACCATTTGAACCCGTAAGGCCGATGACAGGAAATTGGAACTTGGATCTATGGAGTTTCGCTAAGTCTTGAAGAGTTTTAAGACTATCTTCTACAACAAAACATCCTGATTGTCCTTCTAAGGTAAAATCATCGACAATAGCACCAATAGCCCCGTTTTTAATGGCTAATAAAGCGAACTGGTTTCCGTCTACATTTTCTCCTTTTAAAGCAAAAAACAGAGAACCATGAGACACAGCTCTGCTATCAATCACTACATTTTCGGAGCGAACGAATAAGTCATATATTACATCTAAAGAAACATTCATAATCAATAGGACACCAATAAAAAAGGCGCTCATTTATTATGAGCGCCTTCCAAATATTTTATAGGATATTATTTATATCTTCTTTTTACATTTTTCCCACTTTCTTTAAAAGTGTTACCGCCCATGTCTTCGTTGCCAGCACTACCACCAACTCTGGTCATGGCACATCTAAATCCAATATCTCTACTAGATTTATCTTCGTCTTTATATCTTCTTGCACCTGGAGATAACCAGAATAACCTGTCTGACCAAGATCCTCCTTTGTACACTTTAGATTTATCATTGATTAAAGTGGTTTCACCATAAAGATATTTGATAAAATCTTCATCACCGTCGACATAATCTCTCAAATCTCCTTTTTTATAATTTTCTCTTGTTGCCGCTTCTTCGTCATCAATATATCTTGATTTTAAAGCGCCAAGAGAATCTTTTTCTACTGGTTTACCATCTTCATCTAATACAAGCTCTTTGAATTGGTTACCTCTAAAAGGATTCAAATCATGATTTTCAGGGTCACTTAATGTTTGACTTGTCGTTGGTCTATACGTGTCAAATGTCCATTCATTAACATTTCCAGCCATGTTGTACAACCCAAAATCGTTCGGGAAAAAAGTTCTAACAGGTGCTGGGAATGACGCTCTATCATTTAACCTACCAGCCATACCCATATAATCTCCTCTTCCTCTTTTGAAGTTTGCCAAAACCAATCCTTGTTGGCTATTTCTTGTTTTATACCTTATAGTGTTGCCATTCCATGGAAAAAACCTTCTGTCTGTGATTAATTCATCTTCAGAAGTAGGTTGATTACCTTGTAAAGATAAGGCAGCATATTCCCACTCAGCTTCAGTAGGAAGTCTGTAGTCTGGTAATAAAATACCATCTTCAAACTTTACAGGCCTTTCACCACCAGTCGAAAGATCTGGTAAATTTTTCTTGACATTTCCCTGGTATTGACCCGCTAAATATGCTTTAGAGTCATAGGTGTCAGAATCTCTTTCATCCGGATTTGGATTTAAGATACCTCTTTCAATTAAAAGAGCTTGATTGACTCGATTAGATCTCCACTTACAATACTCATTGGCCTGTAACCAATTGACTCCAACAACCGGATAATCATCATAGGAAGGGTGTCTAAGGTAAGTTTCTACCAATGGCTCATTATAAGCCAATTCTTCCCTCCACACTAATGTGTCAGGTAAAGCTTGCCTATAAACTTCTGGATAACTAGCATAAAAAGTCCTCAACCAGTGAAGATATTCTTTGTAGTTAATGTTTGAAACTTCAGTTTCATCCATATAAAAAGATGAAACAGTGACCCTTCTAGGTACATTATTAAACTCATAGGTCACATCTTGCAATGTAGTTCCCATGGTAAAAGTACCACCTTCAACCAAAACTAGGTTTGAACCATTGATTTGTCCCTCGTAATCGAGTTTCTCAAAACCACCCCATTCAGGGTCGTTATAATGCCATCCTGTAGCGGATGACTTCTCTGTTTTCTTACCACAGGCACTGAAAACCAACAGGATAAGTGTTATAACACTTGGGATTTTAATTAAATTTCTCATTGATTGATATTCTAAATAAAATTTTAGCGAACAAAAGTACAAAAAAAATGATAGTGACAAACTTTTCGATAAAAATCTTTTAATCTTTATCCAAAACCATACCAACGATTAACGAAAAATCGATAAACAATCGTTATAATTTTGTTTCTCAGGATAAAAACTTTCCAAATTGACAACAATTCCAACTTCATGGCTTCCGCCCGAACCAATTGTCAGCCCAGATATAGTATAGTCAAAGGAATAACAGAATTTAAAATAATCTACTTTAACCCCTATTAAACCAATTATTGCATCTGAATTTTTGCCGGCATGCCTATACCATGCTCCAGCGATAACTTTATCAAAATTGACATTCATCCCTCCAATTAATTGAGAAAATCCTGCCTGTTTTGTGTACAAAACATTTGGAGTTATAAACGAATCTTCTTGTTGTTTATTGCCTTTTTTCCAAAGAAATTGATATCCAGCTGAAACATTTAAACGCATAGGTACAAATGCCGTGGTTCCAAAATCCCTACTCGAACTTAAAAAAGTAATATCAGCGGTATTCATATGCTGCAAACTTACACCCGCATAATAATCCTTATTATATATTAAAAAACCCGAGCCAATATCAAAATATTGCCGATTATTTTGATCTGGCGCCACTTCTGCCGTAGGGAAAGGTATTCCTCCCGGCGAGATGGGTCCAATCCGAGGATCAATGGCATCACCAAACGTAAATCTATTCCAATCTAAAAATAAAGAACCATACCCAGCCTCTATCCCTCCTTTAATATAATAACCATTTCTTATTTTAAGTCTATAACTATAAGCCAGTTTAATATTTGTGGTTTGAAGCGCACCATCACCAGCTTGATCATGTAAAACCTGTATACCAAGCCCACTATTAATAGGACTAAAATATTGACTATACGAAAAAGAATATGTGCTATATGCATTGTCTATCCCCGGCCATTGATTTCTGTAATTTAAATGAAATAATGGCCCTGAAGTATTGCCAGCAAATGCAGGATTTATTCCTAGTGGGTTATGATAAAATTGACTATAAACGGGATCTTGTCCATATACAAAAGGAATCTGTATACTCAAGACAAAGCATAACAATAGAAGACGATGGTGTAGGATTTTAATAAAAAAGTTCATCCAGGGTGGTTCATTAAATACTGTTGTTAAAACCAAGACAAATATAGATTGTTTATTTAGACTAGCGTATGATTTTCTCCAAGACTGTGAAATTTTGTGCATTTTTGTCGTTGGATCAACAATTAAGTCAGTAAAAATAGGAATATCTTTAAATGAAACAATATGACTATAAATTGTGCGTTTCTAGAATAAATTATGTTTTATCATAAATTTGTGGTGAAGGAGCAGAAATACGATATTTTTTAATGATACTTTTCAAATCATGAGCAAAAAACAAATTTTAACCATTTTTTCTACGGCTTTAATCGTTTTATTGGCTTTAGATTTGAATGGTCAAAACATCACCATATCGTATGATTCGATCTTATTAGATAAAGGAGATTTATCGTTTGAAGGCGCTTTGTACAGTAGTTCCATAAAAGGACTACCCATTAAAAAAATTGACTTGACTGACCTAAGAAACAACGACGTGTCAGATGTTAAATTGACCGTTGTTTCGAGCATATTCGTGCCTAACCTACAGAATATTGATGCGCCGAATGATTTTATTTTTGGTGCCAATTCGATTGCGGTCCAAGGTCAGGATCGATGGTTTTTTGAAGTGATACCTGTCAGAAAGTCAACATCAGGTATAGAAGTTATAACAGAATTTTCTTTTTCATATTCTACAATACCCACAC